>JAYUWK010000190.1:0-2661 GCA_043753895.1 Actinomycetota bacterium | reverse complement strand
ACCCTCCACGCCTATCCAGATGGCGGCGGCTCATATCTCGTGAGTCGCCAGAACCTCGGCGAGAACGCGGCGTTGGTGGCAGGCGCATCGTTGATGGTGGACTACGTGCTCACGGTGTCGGTCTCCATCGCGGCGGGCGTCGCCGCCATCACGTCGGCCATCGAGCCGTTGCGGGACCATGGTGTGGCAGTGGGCCTGGGTCTGATCGCGCTGATCACGTTGGCGAACCTCCGAGGGGCCAAAGAATCCGGGAAAATCTTCGCCGTACCGACCTACGCCTACATCGTGCTTATGTCGTTCACGGTGGTCTGGGGGATTGCCCGGAGCGCCACCGGGCATGTCCTCCCGATCCCCGGGGTACCTGGCGGGAACCAGGCTGCGCTTACCGGTGTCACGTTGTTCCTGCTGCTGCGAGCCTTCTCGTCGGGGGCTGTGGCGCTGTCCGGCGTCGAAGCAATCTCGAACGGGATCCAGGCATTCCGCAAGCCCGAGCCGCGTAACGCGGCCATCACCCTGGTCTGGGCGGCCACGATCCTCGGCGGGTTGTTCGTCGGCATTGCGATTCTGGCGGCTCGGTTGCATCCGCAGTTCTCCGAGCAGGAGACAATCCTCTCCCAGATGGCACGGCACCTGTACGGCAACGGCGTCATGTACGTCCTGGTTCAGGCCTCAACCGCTGCCATCCTGGTGCTGTCCGCCAACACTGCCTTCGCCGACTTCCCGCGACTCTCCGGCATCATCGCAACGGACGGATTCCTGCCCCGTCAGTTGTCGCACCGCGGAGACCGGCTGGTGTTCTCCAACGGGGTCATCATCCTGGCGGTGGTGGCGGGCGGGCTCTTCGCCGCCTTTGACGGCAACACCACGGCGCTCATCCCGTTGTTTGCGGTGGGGCTGTTCATGTCGTTCACGTTGTCGCAGGCCGGCATGGTTGTCCATCACCAGCGTGTCCGCGGGCGGGGATGGCAAGGCAAGCTCGCCATCAACGCATTGGGCACGGGGGCGACTGCGACCGTCACGCTGATCGTCATCATCTCGAAGTTCACCGAAGGCGCATGGATCCCGACGGCCCTGATTCCTCTGATCGTGCTGATGTTCCGCGCTATTCGGCGTCACTACCGACGCATCTCGGCTGGCCTGACCATCGATGCTGATGCTCGACCGCCACTCGTCCGGCTCGTCGTCGTTGTGCTCGTGGGCGGCGCCGTGAATCGTGGCACGCTCAACGCGATCGGCTTCGCTCAGGCCATGCAGCCTGACCTCCTACGCGCCGCCCACGTGTCATTCGATGCCGAAGACGCTGACACGCTCCGCCTTCAATGGAGCGAACATTGCATCGACGTTCCGCTCGATGTCATCGACTCGCCGTTCCGTGATCTCACCCGACCGCTTCTCAACTACATCGATCGGATCGAGGACCTCGAGCCCGATGACGTCCTGACCATCGTGGTTCCGGAGTTCGTCGTGCAGCGCTGGTGGGAGAACCTGCTGCACAACCAGTCGGCGCTGTGGCTCAAGGCGCGACTGTTGTTTCGACCGGGCACTGTCGTGATCTCGGTCCCGGTGCCGGTCGAACCCCCGACGCGGAAGGCGATGCCGTGACTGCAGCGCGCTGCAGGCTCGGCCAATGTTCATCGCGATGTCACGCGTCGTCGCCGGAGCTCCCGCGCTCTGCGCGGGCGGCCCGCATCTCCTCCGTTGGCGCTGGGGCCGAACGCCCCGTCGCCAGCAGGACGAGAGCGCTCAGCGTCTGACGTGGCCCAGCGGCGTAGCCGCGTAGCGCCAGGAGCCACAGCGCAATTCCCAGAGCATCGAGGGCGAGAGCGCTCGCGATAGCCAGCCGCCCGCCGATTGCTTCGCCCGCCACGATGAGGGCAGCGCCGGCTCCTACGAGCACGACCAGGGTGGCAAGTACCGTCACCGATTCGAACTGGGTGGTCCGCTTGTCGCGGTAGACGTCGCGGTGTTCGCCGACTCCCGGGGTGTGGCGCTGGATCATGCGGAGCGGCGCCGTGACGCTTCTTGCGGCCAATGGAGCCCACACCACGTACACCAGGGCCACGAGGAAGAGGTACCTCGGTGGGAACCCTCGAACGAATCGGCCACCGGTCGGGTCGACCGTGATGGCGTGCTCGACGATTCCGGACGCTGCAAGCGTGGCGACCGTCGTTGAGATCAGCAGGAGCAGCGCTTTCGAGTACCGGAGCACTGCGGTACGGATGGTCAATACGTGGCGAGCGAGGAGTGCCTCGGTGCGGGCAACGTCGTGAGCCAACGTTCGATCGCGGTGCAGTCCGGCCATTCTGAACGTCTGACGCAGTCGCTCGTTGTCCCCGGGCGGCCCATCGACGGACACCGTGCCCCACACCTCGAACATCCGGGTGTCGAAACGGTCACGCCAACCGCCGTCGTCGGGGTTCCCAGGAACCAGCAACGCTCTGGTCCACTCGTCCTCGCGACCCTCCTGCAACAGCTTCCATGTCCGTTCGTTGAGCTCGTCGTTGTTGAATCCGAGGCCGGGCAGGATGAAGCGCGGATTGAAGACGGTCCGACGCGTTGTGGCGTGCCCCGCCCCCGGAGCCCCGAAGGTGTTGCTCGTGAAATAGAAACCGAGCAGATCGCTCACGAGCAGATAGATCGCCATGACCGGCATCACGATCG
>JAYUWK010000189.1:0-24484 GCA_043753895.1 Actinomycetota bacterium | reverse complement strand
CCCCGCGCCACGGCTCACTCGGTGCCACCTGCACCCGAACCTTCGCAAGCTCAAACGGCATCAACCGGACTGCGTAAAGCGCTCTGGGTTCTGTCGAGGCTCTGATCGAGGGGAGCTGGTCGGCGATCAGCGACGGTTGGTGATCGAACTCGTCGTGACTCACCAAGAACGTCGATGTCGGGTGCGGCGGCGTGCGATCAATGCGATCAGTCCAATGGGGAGTGCGGCCGTGAGAACATCGAGGAGGTGGGGCAATCGAAGGCGGTAGAGCTGATCGTCGATCTGTCCGAGTCGTCGGAGCAAGGCAGGTTTGTGCTGCGCGATGACGGTCACGTCCGGTTCGATGAGTTGGGTTGCGCGCCGTCCGCTTTCGACGGCTGCTTCGATGCTCCAAACGTCTGCGGCGGTCCGTGTGTGCGCTCCTGCGAGAACGAGGTTCGGTACCGGGGTTGCTTGGGTCGGCTGGAACTGTTGGGTGTGGGTGGAGTTGACCCATTTCGGGTCGCGTCCGCGGATGCCGTCAGGCGAGAAGGTCCATTCGTGCCAGACCTCGATCCGAACGATCGGAAACGACGCCAAGCTGCGACCTTGGTTGGCTTGCCGGATGAGGGCGTCGAGCGAGCCACATCGCAGCAGCTGTGCTTGGACTTCGTCGACGAATTGTGCTTTGGTGCACATCGCGACGGGCAGCCCGTGAACGCGTCCGGGGACGCTGGACACGCACGAAGTGCCGGTCCACAGCGAAGCGACGTCGTCGCCGAGTTCGACGCCGGATACCCATGCCTGTTCCTCGGCGAAGATGGTCAGATCGAACTCGGAATCGGCGACGACGAGAGCGCAGCGTGCGCGTGGCCACGTGATGCGTTCACTGAACGCGATCCGAAACGACACCTGGACGTGAGGACCATCGGCGGTCAACGGCGCGAACAGGCAGAGCTGCTCGAGCCGAGCAAGGGCCGGGCTGCGTTCGAGAATCTCGACAGCGGCGAACGGGTTCGTCGCGAAGACGTGGACGTCGGCTTCGACGCGTTCCCCGGATCCGAGATGGGCTGCCGTGATGGTGGCGCCGTCGTAGTCGAATTGATGCAGTGCTTGTCCCCAATGAAACGTGACGCCAGTCGTGCTCAGGTGCTGTACCCATCGGTCGAACCAGAACTCGCTGCTCGGGCCGCGCAGCAGCAACCAACCTGACCGTGCGCCGTGATCCCAGGCAGGACCGTCGGAATCGGCGGGGTGCCGGTGTGATGGTTGTGAGGTGAGTTGCTTCAGGAAGAACTGTCCGGCTTGATGCAGTGAAACCCGAGTCCAGTCCGAACCGATCCAAGGACCAAAGCATGCCGACCACGTCGACGAAGCCTTCTTGCTCAGCCGTTTGCCCCACTGCGCAGCGGCGTTGCGGGTTGCGTAGCGCTCGGTGCTGCGACGGTTGGCGGTCCATTCCTTGGCCATCAGCCGCGCCCACCAGAACCAGTCGAGACCAGTCATCCGAAACATCCTGCGGACATCGATCAGAAAGTCAGACGGGTCATCGAATTCGGCGGTGCCGTGATCGGGTCCAACACCGAATGCGATCGGTCTCGACAAGGCCCGGTCGTAGACGCTCCCTTGCTCATCGAACGGGATTTGTTGCATCACATCGAACACATTGTGATACCAGGGTCCCATCCCATGCCAAGAATACTCCGATGGCATCGCGTGATCACCCGAACCACGCGCCGACCGAAAGAAGCCCCCGGCCTCGCTGTTGGCTTCGTACACCGACACCACCCAACCGCGACGGCTGAACTCGTGAGCAGCCGTCAATCCAGCGATGCCGGCACCGTACACAGCAACCGTGCGGCCCTCGCTCCGCATCACAGGGTGGAGTGCCTGTTCGGCAGGGTCGGGTGCCGCCTGCGAGGTCGGGTCGTCGGGATTTTCACCGTTGACAACATCTGCGGTGCGCATCTCATCCGATTTGGTGGTGTCGGTGGCCACGTCAGGTCGATCTGGATCTGAGGTCGTCATCGAGACGTTCCGATCGCGGCGACGTTGTAGCCGTTCGCCGCAAAACAGGCCCTGTCGACTTGATACCTCGCGGAAACGTCGACCCTGTCGGCCAGTGCCACGACTTGTCGAAGAAACGCCGCGATTGAAAACGTACGAACCGTGAGTTTGTCGTCGATCCGCATGGGCGTCTCCGTGGAGGAGCGCAACCGTGGTCGCCAGCAGGACGCCCGATCCCGACCACGTCACACCAACTCGACATGTCTGCTGCTCTTCGGGTTGGTCCAGAACTGGTCGATAGGAATGTACGACCCATGCTGACCATCGAACTGCTCATCGCAACCTCCATCGGTCATCGTCCGCAGACGTCTGTCGCCGCCGCGCAGGGCGGGCCCGCGCGACGGCTCACTCGGTGCCACCTGTACCCGAACCTTCGCAAGCGCAAACGAGGACGGCATCAACAAGGCTGCGCATCACGAAGCGTCAAGCGCTGCGACGCGGGCGGTCGACGGTGTCCTCCCGAGCCGACGTCCGTTGTGGCGGGTGAATCGCTGCACGAGCCTCACGAGGTGACAGCCAGCGTGATCGGCGAGGGCATCATCGATCGGTACCGAGCGATCAGTTCGCCATAGCGCCCTCGACAGCCGTAGATGGACAAGTGGATGGACAACTTTTCGCGGCTGATGGCCTGCCACCTCGGCAGTGCGCAAGGCAGCGCGCCGGGCTCCCAAACGGGTGGACCGTAGGTCAATCAAAACCGTTCGTCACCCGATCACCACCGAGATCGTCACCGGTCGAGAGGTTGCCAGGTTGCGTTCGGCGGTGCGCGTCAATGGTCTGGAACTCGGGGGCAGGGTGCGGTCCGGTCCAACGCAGGGTCCTTGGTAACTGGCGGCCGCCGCTCGAATCAGCGCCTATTGGTCAATCACCTCTCAGGTCAGCTCGTTCTCAACAGGTACGGCGACCCACGCTGTGGCTGGACGTCGGTCCGGTCCCAAGCCCCCGGCGTCCTCAAAGTCGAGCGTAACAATGACTGCGCCATCCGGAAGGTCAACGGTTCCCCCTTCGTTACTTGGAACTGCACGAAGTCACTTGGAACTGCACGGACTGTATGCGCTGGCTCTTCATGTCACGCTCCTGATACGACGAAAAAGGGGCTATACCCAACCCTTACCAAAGTCACACCAAGAATGAACCGCCCGGGTGACTGCTCCATCTCGCAGGAGAGGTCCGAGTCATGTCACGTGGACGGCGAGGATGATCTGTGCCGCTCAGCGACGGCCTCGACGGCTATATCCGTAGCCGCCACCTGTCAGCAGCAGCACAAGAAGAACGATCAGCAGAATGGTCCACATGATGTCTCCCTTCCTTGTCATCTATGGCTGTACCCGCAGGTGCAGGGTCTCAAACGTTGGTCGGCAAGGGGACCACGGCGACAGATCCCAGGTGGGTGGCCGCTGGCACGCTCGTTGATGACTGGATCCGCGCTTACTGCAACGACCATCCGGCATTCCCGGAATGGGATGCCGATTAAGCGCACCTGCAACGCCACGTCGACCAGGGCGACCTGGTCGCCGGGTGGGTGGTCGCTCGGCATCGGCCATGACGAACTGACCCAACACCGCGCTCCATCGTCCCGCGCTCCTTCTTGGTGTTTCGAAGTTCGACTTGCCGGGTACATCCACACTGGTGTGCTGCCTGGCTCGCCATCGAGGAGGCCACTCGTGACCAGTATCCGACGACAGATTTCCATTTCGTGCGCACCGACCAAGGTGTTCGAGGTGCTTGCCGACGTCGAGCGCCTCGCGGAGTTCTCGCACATGACCGTCGGGATCATCAATGGCCCGGGCCGACCGCTCGCGGTGGGCGATCGCTTCGATCAGGTCGTCAAGGTGCTCCACATCGAGCTCGACACCGAATGGGAGGTGACGGAGATCGTCACCGACGAGCGGATTCGCGTCGAGGGGCGATCCAAGGCGAACGGTTCGGCCACGGTCACTCAGCAGATCGCCGCACAAGGCGATGGATCGTTGGTGACCTTCGAGATCGAGTACGACCCGCCGTTCGGCATCCTGGGCGACATTGCAGACAAGGCGGTCTTCGAGAAGCGTCACGAGCACGACGCGGAGCAGATCCTGGTCGGCCTGAAGACGCTGTGCGAGGGCGTCGCAGCCCGGTGATCGATCGGCTCGACGCGCTGTACCGCCGCACCGGCGCGAACATGCCCAATGGTGACCCGCTCCCTTCGCACGGCGCGCAGATGGAGGGCTACTTCTGGCGGGTCACCGACGTCGCCTCGTCACGCGTGGTCGTGGTGCTGTGCGGTGTGAACCGTCACCCCGACGGCGACTGGGCAACGGTCGCGATCGCCACCGAACCAGGTGGCTTCGTCCGCTCGGCAGTGTTCCCGCGGGCGTTTTCGCGACGTGATGCGTTTCTCGTGACCGCCGGTGATGGCGCCTTTCGTGCAACGGCGACCCATGTGCACCTCGACCTCGGCGACGACGCCGTGGTCGACCTTGCGATCGATCGCATCGTCGGTTGGCCGCACGCTTTGGGTGGCGGAGGCATCTTCTCGGCGGTGCCGTTCCTTGGCCAGTACTGGCATCCACACGTGCTCGGTGGTGCTGTGTCGGGTCAGGCGTTGATCGGGAGCGAACGGTGGGCGTTCGATGGAGCCGAGATCTATGCGGAAAAGAACTGGGGAGCCGGCTTCCCGGAGCGCTGGTGGTGGGGCCAGGCCCAAGGGTTCGAACGCCCTGACGTATGTGTTGCCTTCGGCGGCGGTCGGCTGACCGCGGGTCGACTGGCGATGACGGTCGGAGGGGTAGTCGTGCGCGTCGGCGACGATGTCGTCCGCTTCGCACCGCCGTTGTCGACCGTGCACAGTTCGACCGACGGAACCCGGTGGGAAGTCCGCGCGCGCGGTCACCGATGCAGGCTTCACTTGGTCGGGGTCGGTGTCGGTGAGCCGCACGTGCTCCCGGTTCCGCTCCCGGCGGAACGCCGCAACGTCGACACTGACTTCGAGTTCCTCGCTGCTCACATGACCGTTGAATTAACAGGTGCTGTCCGCTACTCGGGTGAGACCGACCTCGCCGGCCTCGAGACCGGCCATCGCCCCACAATCGGCGAGCGCTACCGTCAGGATGCTGCGCCGTAGGGCGCAGTCCGTTCGAGTCGGGGGCAGCCGCTCGTCCCAGGCCTCTCCCTGAGAGATCTCGGTGCACTTCGCCGTCGACCGGATGGACCGGCAGGCCGTGGCGGGGACTGAACCACACTGGGTCTGATCGAGGATCTGATGTCGCGCCTGGTTTCACGCTGCGGTGCCCCGCCCGAGGTGCTACAACATCGTCAAGGATCGCATCAACCCGCGCTGATACCAGTGGGTGCGGAGTTGCTGACTCAGGCCAATGTTCGTATGGAGGGCTCCCGAGCGTAGAAGCGCTCAGAGGCGGCGGCAAGGAACTCGACACCGGTGTCGGTGACACCGGTGTCGGCCACGACCCCTGCCTTCGCCAGTAGCGGTGCTGCACCGGGCGTGTGGGCAATGGCCTTGAGGTGTGTGTAGGCATCCATCACGAACTGCACGGCAGCGCCGTCACCGCACAGTTGCTGGGCTGCGGCCTCGGTGAGCAAGACGGCGATGGCATCGACGGTCACCGACGGTGTACCCGCCAATTGGCCGTCGGCGTCGAGCGTGCCGCCCGTGCACCGCACACCCATGAGTTGCGGCGCAATGAGCACGACACTGCCACCCGCTGCACGGATCTGCGATCGCAGCGCAACGATCTCCGCCTTCACGGAACCTTCGGCGAACAGAATGCCGACCTTGCGTCCCTGCAGCGTGTGCTTGGCCCGCAGCACGATCGACAGTGCCGGTGAGAGGTCGAGGTCGACGGGTTGAACTGCGGCGGGACTGGGTGGCGGCAGTGGAACACCCAGACCGGTGGCAACGCGCGCCGCCAGATCATGGTCAACATTGCCGAGATTGGCCAGTACTCGCGCACGGACGTGCGCCAGTGTCACCTTCGACAACTCGAACACCAGCGCTGACGCGATATGCGCCTGCTCGATGTCAGTCTGGCTTCGAAAGAACAATCGCGCCTGGCTGTAGTGATCAGCGAACGATGCAGCCCGCTGGCGCACTTTGCCCAGTTCGGCACCGGTGTGCTCTGCTGGGTCGCCGACGAAGGTGACGATACCGTCGCGCTGCTCGCGCGGACCTGATGACTCGCCGGCCAGGTCGAGGCTGTTCGGTTCGTAGTTCGCGCGGCCGGTAGGAACCGTCATCTGCATCATCCCGTCGCACTGGAAGTTGGCGAACGGGCATTTGGGTGCGTTGATCGGCAGCAGGTGGAAGTTGGTGGTGCCGAGTCGAGACTTCTGCGTGTCGAGGTAGCTGAACAGTCTGCCCTGCAACAGTGGATCGTTGCTGAACTCGATGCCGGGCACGACGTTGCTCGGCATGAACGCCACCTGCTCGGTTTCGGCGAAGAAGTTGCCCGGGTTGCGATCCAGCACCATGCGGCCAACCACCTTCAGCGGCACGACCTCCTCCGGTATCAGCTTCGTCGCGTCCAACACGTCGTACGGCAGGCTGTCGGCCAGGTTCTGATCGAAGACCTGTACAGCAAGGTCCCACTCCGGGAACTGGCCTGACTCGATCGCGTCATGCAAGTCGCGACGGTGGAAGTCGGGGTCGGCACCCGCCAGCTTGACCGCTTCGTCCCATAGCGTGGATTGCACTCCCAGGCGCGGGCGCCAATGAAACTTGACGAACGTCGAGACTCCCTTCGCGTTCACGAACCGAAACGTGTGGACGCCGAAGCCTTCCATCATCCGCAACGAACGCGGAATGCCCCGATCCGACATCGCCCACATGATCATGTGGGTCGCCTCGGGCATCAGCGACACGAAGTCCCAGAACGTGTCGTGCGCCGAGGCCGCCTGCGGGAAACCCTTGTCCGCCTCCATCTTCACTGAGTGGATGAGATCGGGGAACTTGATGGCGTCCTGGATGAAGAACACCGGCATGTTGTTGCCTACGAGATCCCAGTTGCCCTGCTGGGTATAGAACTTCACCGCGAATCCGCGTACGTCGCGTGGCGTGTCCACTGAGCCGGCGCCGCCCGCAACGGTGGAGAAGCGGGCAAACACCGGCACTCGCTCGCCCTTCTTCTGGAAGAGCCCCGCCTTCGTCAGTTGCGCGATGGGTGCCGTGCATTCGAAGTATCCGTGCGCACCCGAGCCGCGCGCATGCACGATGCGCTCGGGAATGCGCTCATGGTCGAAGTGAAAGATCTTCTCACGCAGCGCGAAGTCCTCCAGCAGCGTTGGGCCGCGATCGCCCGCACGGAGCGAGTTCTGGTTGTCCGACAGTGCCAACCCATGGTTGGTGGTCAGCGGCTGCGAACCCTGCTGGTGCAGTTCGTCACCCGTACCACGCAGCGCAACGCCGCGGCGGGGTGCCGGTGAGCGCTTCGTGGCCACACGCCGACCCTTGCTTGCCGTGTCGTCACTCATGGGAACCTCCTGAACGGGCACATGCGCGGTCGGGCGGACAACGCTGCGCGGTGATGTAGTTGCCGCGAAGTACCCCGCAGCAGCGAACGGCAAACCAGACACATCCCGCAGGCGCAGCCACGGGCGTTTACTGACCACTTCATTCGGGCGTTCATGGTGTCATGATCGACACGCATCGGACAACACCATGCTGGCCACCGTGCTCGCCAGCCATGAAGACAGCAGATTCGATGAGTCGTTCTCACCGATGGACGACAAGACGGTCAAGTGCCTCAGCTCGAGCTGGGATCGAAGCTGGCGCATAGTCGGCCCAGCCCACCATCTCACGGCAGCCTGCGCGTCATCGCTGACGCGCAGGCTTTCCATGGCCTGAGTTCAACGTGGTTCGCGAGCCCCGTTGCGGAGATACTTTGCTACCCGTCAACGGGTGCTCGGCGCCGCCTGCTGTGCTGCGAGGAACTCGGCGCCCATCGCCTGTCGGTCCTCGGGCGTCATTGAACTGGTGAGCAGCGGGATGACTTGCGCTTGTTCGCTGGCGGCGTGCGCGCGAACCTTTGCGCTGAACTCGCTGAACAGCGTCGCGAACTCGGCCGAACCGGCGTCCATGGCCTCGAGCTTGGTGAGCGTGTCTTTGGCCGCGGACTCTTCGCTGGTGCGTTCGTCGGCGATTCGAGTCCCTTCGCTACCGAGTTTGCGGAGGGCAGGATAGATCACCGTCTCCTCAGCGGTTTCGTGGGCTGTCAACAGTGCTGCGAGCGACGCAAATTCGTCACTGCGTTCGGCGCCGGTGCGTTTGCCACTCGCGCCAGTCTGCGGGTCACGTCTTCGTGTTGCGCGAGCACCACCGTGGTTACATCATGGTCAGCGGTCGTCATGTTCTTCTCCTAAGGGTAAAGGTGCAAGGTCTGTACCCCCTCGCGTCCGAACGCATACCTCAGTCGAACTGGCGCGTCTCACTTGATGCTCAGTTCGACGGGTTCCATGTAGTCGGGCGGGCCGAGGAGGGTGACGAGCCGTAGCGGTTCGCCACGAATCCCGCGGATAGTCAAGGTTCGTCCTTCAGCCTCGAGAACATGTTTGGCCTCAATGGTTGCGGCGTATCCCCGACTGTCCATGAAGGTCAGTTCAGCAAGATCGAGCACGACGGCAGGGCCGGTGCAGCTGCAGCATGCCTCGAATGCCTGGCTCCGGGTGCTGACGTCGAGTTCACCACTCATCTGTATCAGACCGTTGATTGCACGGACTGCAAATTCGGGGTTCATCTCGTGCTCCGTCCCGAAAGGGTGCAACCGGGGTCCGGGGTCACGCTACCGAGCAACCGAACCGGTGCACTGCTCGCAGCGTATGTCCACCCGGTGTCATCGGCAACCCAGAATTGCGACGCCTCTCGGTACCATCGCTTGATTGGGGTTGATTCAGCTCCGGCTCGTGAGGGCGAGTGTGACTGCGGCGGCGGCCATGAGGGCGAACGTCGCCCATCCCAGGGTGGCGGACAGTCGGCGGTTGGTTTGTTCGCCCATGATTGCCCGGTTGCCGGACACAAGCATCACGATGAGCAGGAACGGCGCCGCCGCGATCCCGTTGATCACGGCGACGAAAACGAGGAGCTTGATCGGGTTGATCCCGGCGGCGCTGAACGCAGTCCCGGCGACGGTTCCAGCGATCACGAGGGCGTAGAACATAGGCGCTTGGCGGATGCTGTTGGAGAACCCGGTGGGCTTGCCCAGGAGACCCGAGATACCCGAGGCGCCGGCACCGGCGAGCACCGGGACGGCGAGCATGCCGGATCCGATGAAGCCGAGTGCGAACAGCATTGACGCAAGATGACCAGCAACGGGGCGCAGTGCGGTGGCTGCTTCGGCGGCGGAGCTGATGTCGACGGGGCCGTTGGCCCCGAGTGTGCCCGCGGTGGCTACGATGATCGCAAACATCACGAAGTTCGAGAACGCCATCCCGAAGAACACGTCGAACCGACTGAGTCGCAGCTTTGCCTTGGCTGCGGATCGGAGCCGCCAACGCAGGGCAAGCCGAACATGCCAAGCACACCGCGCACGGTGCCCCACGATGTGCCGTATCCCCAATGGACGACCGTGGAGAGCCTGGCGGCGGCGTCGGGCTCTATGGGTTCGAGGCCGAGTACCCTGCTGGCCGCTTCTGCAGGCACGGTACTCGGCTCGCGTTTGCGTAGTCGGGCTTCGGCTGTGCTCGACAGTGTCATCGAGGCGGTGCCAATGGCGCCGGCAAAGAGGCCTTTGCCGAGTGCGGCTGCAAGATCTCCGGGTCTCATGGTCATGGTTCCTTGCCGTCGGTGTTGACGGCGGAGTCCGAACCGGCCGTGCTGCAGGTGGGAGTGTGATGTTCGAGCCGTATCGGTATTGCCTTCGCGGCCGGCGTTTGCGCGCCAGCTCCGTGGTGGTCGAGCGCGATCAACACGTTGGTTTCGGGGTAGTACGCGGCGGCGCAGCCGAGTGGTGTGGGGTACGCAACGATCCGGTAGCCCCTCGCGATACGGTCCCGGTCCGCGAAGGTGCTGACGATGTCGACGATGTCGCCGTCAAGGAAACCGAGGCGGGTGATGTCGGTCGGGTTGACCATGATGATGTGTCGATCGCCGGAGATACCTCGGTAGCGGTCGTCGTGTCCGTAGACAGTCGTGTTGTACTGGTCGTGGGATCGCAGTGTCTGCAGTGTCAGTTGGTCCGCGGGTCGGGCTGTGCTGCCCACGTTGGTGATGGTGAACTTGGCAGTGCCATCATCGGTGGGGAATCGACGCTCATCGCGGGGCGGATGCGGCAGCGAGAAACCTCCCCGCACACGGACACGCTCATTGAACCGCTCGAAGCCGGGAATGACCCGCGCGATGCAGTCGCGGATCGCGTCGTTGTCATCTCGAAACGATGCCCAGGGGACCTTGTGGGCTGGGCCGAGGAGTTGCCCGGCGAGGTCGCACACGATGGTTGCCTCACTGCGCAAGCTTGATGACGGCGGCGTGAGAACACCGCTCGACCGATGCACGAGACCCATCGAGTCCTCGACCGACACGAACTGCGGTCCGTTCGCTCCGATGTCCGCGTCGAGCCGGCTCAGCGTCGGCAGAATGATCGCTGTCGCCCCGCACATCACATGTGAACGGTTCAGTTTCGTCGAGATCTGCACCGTCAGGGTCGCCTGTGTGAGGGCTGTCTCGGTCAGGTCTGTGTCCGGGGTTGCCCGCACGAAGTTTCCGCCCAACCCGACGAAGACCCGCGCGGTGCCCGTGGAGAACGCGCGGACCGCGTCGATGGTGTCAAAACCATCGAGGCGCGGCATCGGTGTCGAGAATTCGGCTTCGAGGGCGTCGAGGAGTTCGGGCTTAGGCCGTTCGGAGATGCCCATCGTGCGGTCGCCTTGCACGTTGCTGTGACCTCGCACGGGGCAAAGACCAGCTCCCGGTCGTCCGATGTGTCCGCCGAGCAATGCGAGGTTCGTCATCTCGTTGATGGTGTCGACGGCGTCGAGGTGTTGGGTGATCCCCATTGCCCAGCAGATGATGAGACGCCTCGCACCGGCGATGATTTCGAACGCCGTGTCCATTGCGTCGGCGGCGAGGCCGGTTGTGGCGAACAGCGCTTCTTGATCGACAGTCTCATAGTGCTCGGCGAGTTCATCGAAACCTGAGGTGTAGCGGTCGATGAACGACCGGTCGATCGCGGACGGCTGCTCGATGGCGCGCCGCATCAGGCGGGCGTTCCATAACTGGAACAGTGCATGGTCGGCGCCGAGCCGGATCGGAAGGTGGATGTCGGCTAGATCGGTGCCATGTCCGAGGAGGCCGCGCAGCCTTTGTGGGTTCTTGAACCGCAACAAACCTGCTTCGGGGAGCGGGTTGATCGCCACGATCTTTGCGCCGCCGCGCTTGGCGGCTTCGAGGGTTGTCATCATGCGTGGATGGTTGCTGCCCGGATTCTGCCCGGCGATCACGATCACGTCAGCGGCGGCGAAATCCTCGAGACGCACAGACCCTTTGCCGATCCCGATGCTGTCTCCCAGAGCGAGACTGGTTGGTTCGTGGCACATGTTCGAGCAATCGGGGAGGTTGTTGGTGCCGTAGCAGCGTGCGAGCAACTGGAACACGAACGCAGCCTCGTTACTGGTGCGTCCCGACGTGTAAAACACGGCCTCGTTGGGGTCGTGCAACGCGCGCAACTGCCCCGCGATTTCGGCGAAGGCGTCGTGCCACGAGATCGGTTCATAGTGTGTGCCGCCTGACCGTTTGACCATCGGCGAGGTCAGCCGTCCTGTTTCGCCGAGCCAGAAGTCGGAGCGAGAACGTAGATCTTCGAGTGAATGTGCAGCGAAGAACGACGCGTCGATTCGCGCCTTCGGTGCAGCCTCGGCCACCGCCTTGGCACCGCTCTCACAAAACTCCACCCGATGCCGCTGCGAAGGCTGCGTCTCTGGCCACGCGCAACCGGGACAGTCGAAGCCCTCAGGCTGATTGATCACCGCGAGCGCTTTCATCGCACTGGACACGCCCATGTGTTGAATTGAACGGCGGAGAGTCACCGCGATCGCTGGCAGCCCCGTCGCCCAGTTCGCTGGAGCACGGATGACGTGGGCGAAGGGTTCACGCTCGGTTTCGGATGCAATCGCAATTGGATCGTGCATCGAGTCATTCGCTCCTCTGGCGCCGATCGGCCCCGACCCGATATACCCCGACCGCTGGCGGCTGAGACGTGGCACTTGCGCGGGCTGACCACCTCATCGGCGTTAGCGCAGAAGTCGCAGGGTTCGACGCTCGCTGTCCAAGAGACCGGCCGGTCGGTGACCAACCGGTCGCTGCCAGCGCTTCATCAGGCTGCCGTCGAGATATGCATCCACCACGCCCGGGTGCACGTAGCTGTTGCGGCAGATCGACCGAGTGTTCCCAAGATGATCGGCAACCTGATCGATGACGGCGTTCAGAACGCGCCTTGTCGGTGCCTCTTCGAGCCCGGCGATGTCGGCCAGCCCCTCGGCTGCTCGCACCGTGGCGTTCCACGTTCGAAACGTCTTGGCGGTCATTCCGGGCGCGCCGTGTTCGCCGAGATAGGTGTTGACATCGGACGAGCCGATTACACGGACAGACCCGTCCTCGGCGACGTATTCGAACAGTTGCTGTCCCGGCAGATGTTGGCAGGAACGAACGATCCTGGCGACACGGGCGTTGTCGACAACGACATCGAAGTCGTGAGCCGATTTCCCGCGAAACGTGAATCTGATCATCGTGCCGCGAACGGCTACGTGTCGATTGTGAAGTGTGGTCAATCCGTACGATCGATTCGCACGAGCGTACTCGACGTTGCCGACACGCAAGCTGGTCACGTCGAGCAACCGCACGATAGTTGCAACCACCCGGTCATGACTGAGGTCATTTCGCCGCAAGTCACGGACGACGCGTGATCGCAGCGATCCGAGCACCTGCGCGAACGACAAGAGATCATCGAACTTGTTCTCAGACTGACTCTTTGTGAATGCCGGGTGATATCGGTATTGCTTTCTCCCGCGTGCATCGCGACCTGCAGCTTGAAGGTGGCTGCCTGCGTCGGCCGAGATCCAAACATCGCTCCACGCCGGTGGAACGGCCAGAACGCGAATCCGTTCCAGATCTCGCGCCGATGGGCCACGCTTCGTGCGTTCGCCGACATACGTGAAGCGTTTCGAACCCCGCCGACGAATTCCAGGCTCCTGATCAGACCCAAAATGAACCGGTTCAAACAGCCATTTCACGTTGGTATGTGCCGTTCCCGTGAATCACCAGTCGACGCCTCAACACCCTCAGAGTAAGGCTCCCACATCTCCGGTTCTTGCGGTTCGCTCACGCACCTGCGATACCCCTCACAGCCACGAACGAAACTCCGACCGGGGCCAGACGGTCTCGTTGATCGAGGTCGGGGGTCGCGAGCGGGTTTCTGGGGCTATGGCATGGTGTCAAGGTTCTGGACCGACGCCGTCAACCCGCTCACTCACAGAGCGGTCACGACGGCAACGGCGAAGAGGATGACGCCGGCAACGGCAGTTCCGATGTACAACGTCTCGGTCAAGCGTTCGCGGTTGCGCGTGGAGCGAGCAGACCGGCTGCCAGTCGGCTTCTTGGTGGTGAATGGACCTTGGACTCTGGTGCGCGCGACCCCGGGGGACGCATCTTGACGTTGAGGACGACATGTCCTGTTGATCGTGATACTCATTCTGCTTCTGACCGGCGGAGGCTACGGCTACAGCCGACGCCGACGCTGACTGTTCGGACGACTCGCCAACCGCACGCACCAACGAGGCGCCGCTCAGATGGATCGTTGGCCCTCAGTAGGATCGGCGTAGTCGGCTCGCCCACCGGCGCCCATCAGGATCGCTTATGAACCGGTAAAAGACACGTGCGAGTGGACGGGTCACTACCGGCAGTGGTGTGGGTCTGTGGTTGCGTAAACGTCCGGGCGGCCGCGTTCCGACTTGACCCGATTCGTGCCAGGCGTCGAGCGCGTCGGCGCAGGCGCGCATCATCGCGAAGCCGTCGTCGGGGTCAACCGGGATGTCCGCCCGGCCGAGGTGTTCCTGCCAGAGTGTGAGGCGAGTCGAGCGAGCCAGGACTCGGGCACCATCGCCGTGTCCGGCGGGGTCCGTCGGCTCGCGGGGGTCCATTGTGTCGTCGAGGATCGCGCAGGAGATCTCGGAGTCGTGGGTCCACGAGCGTCGGTTGAAATTGTCAGACCCCACCGTCATCCAAACGTCATCGATGATGCAGACCTTGGCGTGGACGTACACCGGCCACCTGCCCACCTCGAGGTTGTAGACCGCCAACCGCTCACCGGCGATCTTGTGTAGGTACTTGATGACGCGCAGTTGACCGATGCGGTTGGGGGGACCGGTGAGCCACCCGTCGTCGTCGGGGAACTTCGGCACGACAACGACAAGTCGAAGCTCGGGCTGGCGCTGCAACGCGTGCCCCAGGGCCCGGGCCGCGTCGAACGACCAGAGGTACTGATCTTCGACATAGATCAGTCTGCGGGCCCGGTCGAAGGCCTTCGTGTAGGCCCGAGCGATGCTCCGCTCGCCGTTCGGAGCGAACGGCGACTGTGGCCTCTTCGCCGGATAGGTACGCAGCACCTGGACTGCGTGGGGACCGACCTCACCCGGATCCTCGGTCGCGACCGGCAGCGGACTCGGATGAACGGGTTGCGCCGCGATTCTGGCGAGACGCCTTCTCCACGGACCGCGGTCGAGGGGGAGCGGATCCTCCCATCGCTCGCGGAACGTCTCCACCAGATCGCCGATCACCGGTCCGCGGATCTCCATCTGCATGTCATGCCACGCTGGCCGCGGGCCGTACCGATCATCGATGGTCACGACTTGAGGATCGCCCTGGTGCCGGGAGTCATCATTGCGCCCATGGCACAGGTCGATCCCGCCGACGAAGGCGACATCGTCATCGGCGCGGCCCCGGTAGCGCACTACGACCAACTTCTGGTGATGGCTGCCCACCCGGCGCACCCGTTCGTCGAGAAACACCTCACCGCCGGCCGCATTGATGATCTCGGCAAACTCCAGATTCTCCTGCTCGCTGAAGTGGATCTGGTCCGGATGCGACCGCCAAATCAGGCCCCGCACGAGCACACCGCGCTTCGCCAGCCCACTGAGCACGCCGACCACCTCGGTCCCCGCACCACCCAGGCGCTCGTCCGGGTCCCCCCGCCAATCTGTGAACAGGACGAGATCACCCACCAAGGTACGCCCGAGCACATCGTGCAGCCGCCCGAAGTATTCGTGCCCGTGGACCAACGCGGTGACGAGATTGCCCTCGGACCACGCCGTACCCGGATGACGGCAGTCGACCGTCGTCGCCTGATTGCCCCGCTCGCCGACCGTGAGGAACCAATCGGTTCGTTTCACAATCGCGAGGCTTTCATTGCCAGGCACCCTACTCGCGTTGCGTCAACGGCGAACGGGCCGCGGGCGGCGTTTGCCGTTCGCTTTCGGGATCATCCGTTCCCGCACCGGGAGCGGCTGGAATCGTTGAGCTTTGAGGTCATCTCGTAACTCGCCGAGCATCCAGTCACCGAAGACGATCGAGTTCGGTTTCACTCCATCGACCCCGGCGGATCGTGCCCCACGATTGCCTCGCACCCGATGCCATGCCACCGTGAGGAAGCACGGATCGGTGACGAGGTTGAACAAGTCATCAAACCGACGATCAGGGCTGTCGGTCGCCCATTGATGCAGCTTCGCTTGCATCCGCAGTACCCGCAGCTCGGCCTCATCGAAGCCGGGCCACGAAGCGTCGGTGTTCACCGACGGCCTCCTGCCATTGCCATAGCGTCACTGCTGACTCGCTGTGCTCCTTTGCCATGTAGACGGCTTTCCCGTCCTCGGACTACTACGAGCACTCCGCCCCACCCAGGGGCCATCAGCTGACAACGGGCCTGCCCGCCGCTGCACTGGCGGTGCAGCAGGAAGGGCGATCCCAGGGTGGTTCCCACGTTCACCATCAACCGGTCGACGGGGTCGGTGCCCAGCTCTTCCCCTGCAACCTCGCCACGAGTACGCCGCAGGCTTTCCTCGTGACCTCCTAATCGGCCGCGATAATCCGACGTCGGAGTCACCCCACCCGCAACGGGTTGGGTGTGCGTTGCTGTCCGGCCCATATCCACCAGGTTGGAGCCGGTCTCACGCTTGAGGGGGTTCGACCACTGATTCACTTTCGTTACACCTTTCCGTCTTGCTTGCCGGACCCGGGCCGTCTGGTAGTGCCGACCCGTCCCGTCGTTGTCAGGGCTGCTTCCCGCCCTCCCCTGCGTTCCCAGGATCAGGCTGCCCTCAGCTTCGTGGGCCTGCTGCGACAGGCCTGCGGTGGAGTCCTTTCAGCTCCACCCGGTTGATTGGCGCCTCGTGGCGCACTCGGCGGACATGAGATCCTGCCCATACGCGGTCACGAAACTGCCCGTTGGTGGCCAATAGTTCTCCTTCCCCGCGGCCCTTCGACCACGGAATGAGCACTGCATCAAACCCGGGGCGACTCAGCCTCACACAAAATTCTTGACAAGCCCCACGACGGCCACGGCAGTGCGGCCGTCGACAGCGAGCCGGCTAACGTGGCCGAAATGTGATCGCGATCCTTGTGGCACGCTCACACGGGACCCGATCGGCGGCGCCAGGTGCTGTCTGTGTAGCGCAAGGTTATGCATGGGCGGCTGTCCGGACTTTGGGCCAGATCGATCGGTCGACGACCGATCGCGTCATGCTCGATCGACCCGCACCGCAACGACGACAACGTCGTCTTCGTGGGCGTCGTCCCCGCACAAGGCTCGGAATACCTTGTCGCAGATGTCTTGGGCGGGCAGTGCGCGCAACGTTCGAACTGCGTCCGCCAAGCGGTCGAGTCCGATGTCGAGGCTTTCCGCGCGCCGCTCGACCAGCCCGTCGGAGTAGAGCACGAGCACCGCTGCGCGCTCGATCGTTACCCTGGCCTGACAGCGGTGTCGCGGTGGGCCGCCGAGCGGCGGGGAAACGCCGCCGTTGAGTTGACGTACTGCTCCGCCGGGTGACACGACAAGAATCGGTGGGTGACCGGCGGACGCGTATTCCAGCTCTCCCGTGCCCGGATCGTAGAGTGCATAGGCGAGGGTCGCGAAGTCTGTGGCGTGTGTGCGGTAAGTGAAGGCGTCCAGGGCTTCAAGAAGGGCTTGGGGTGATCGCTCGGGTGCGAGAGCTGCCGCAGCGGTCCTCAGCTTGCCCATCGCAGCAGCTGCGTCGAGTCCGTGGCCGACCACGTCTCCGACCATGATCCCAATCCGACCGTCGTCGAAGGCGATGGCGTCGTACCAATCACCGCCGACCAACATGCCGTCTCCGCCAGCGGAGTACCGATGACCAATTTCGATGAACGGATGATCGGGCAAGGTTGACGGCAGCAGCGCGCGCTGCAGCGACAGCGCGATCTCTCGCTCGCGTGTGCGTTGAGTGCGCAGCAGTTCCTCGGCTTCTTTACGGAGTGTGATGTTCTGCACCAAACCAACGACGACGGTGTGCGCGCCGTCGCTGTGGCGAAGTTGCGCGTGCGATGCAATCCACGTTGTGGACCCGTCCGGCTGCAGGACTCGATGTTCGGTCCGCATTGCCTCACCGGTGCCGATGGTGTGCCTGATCGCAGCCTCGATGCCCGCTCGGTCATCGACGTGCACGTGCGCCAACGCCCCCTCGTATGAAACTTGGGCGCCCGGTGAGAGTCCGTGTAGCTCCAACGCTCGATCTGATGCGCTAAATTCGCCCGTCGCAGGGACGGCGGCCCAGCTTCCCGCGTCCGCAGCTGCCAGCGCCTGTTCCAGGCGCTCCTCGCGCTCGAGGAGCGCCGCCTCGTATAGAAACCGTTCGGAAAGATCGTAGAAGTGACAGACAACCCCGAATCGATCGTCCGGCAGGATAATGCGCTCAAGTTTCCAATCGTACGATTCCGTTGTATCGATGTCGTCGCGACGTTCGACGGTGCGCGGCGCGTGATAGGGCTCACCGGTGTCCAGGGTGTGACGGAAGTGGCCTACCACTTCACTCGCAAATTGTTCGGGCCACAAGATCCTCAGGACCTCACTCAAGTTGCGCCCGAGTAGCGGCCGCACGTTCGCGAACACCGCTTGGGCGCCGGCGCTGACCTGCACGAGCCGGAAATCAAAATCGACGATGTACAGGCCGAATGGCGAGTTGTCGACAAGATGTCGAAACGTGTCATGGGCACGTCGGAGTTGTTCCTCAACCCGACCGATCGAGATCGTGTTCTCATCGGCGAGTCGATCAATTTCATCACCAACCACCGCATCCTCTGACATCAAAGACCTTCCATCGCGCAAGTGCTGTCCATGATCCACCGCATCGTGCCCGTCGGTGCGCCAACGAGGCCTGCGGAGAGCCCTATGACCTCACTTGAGCCTAACGCACCATGAATCGGAGGTTCGCCGAGGCAACAGGCGAGGACGAGCGCCAGAGACAATACGCTGGCGCCGATCCGCGCCGCCTAATGATAGGTGACCGGCTGAAGTGAGAGGCTGGTTCCGAGCCGCTGGCCGGTGAGCACTGTTGCCGCCTGGAACTTCGATTCCTAGGGTTAGATCGTGCCCCGGCCGGTGGGTGGAAATGCCTATAGCGCTCATGGGATGTCGTGCCGCGAGCACTGATCCGAAGCGCCCCATTAGGTCGCCGCCGGGGGTTCTCGGCCTCGAGGCAACCGACCGAAAGGGAGAAACTCTATGACAGTGTTTCTGGGTGATGATTGGGCTGAGGATCATCACGACGTGTATCTGTTGAATGAAGACGGCAAGAAGCTGGCCGGCCGTCGGCTGCCTGAGGCATCGATGGGATCCGGATGTTCCATGAGCTCGTCGCCGATCACATCGTTGATCCGGCGGAGGTGATTGTCGGGATCGAGACGCGGGTTGTGGGTGACGGCGTTGGTCGCAGCCGGCTATCAGGTGTATGCAATCAACCCGCTGGCCGCGTCGAGGTATCGCGATCGCCACAACGTCGGTGGCGCCAAATCGGATGCGGGTGACGCGAAGATGCTCGCCGATCTGGTCCGCACCGACTATCACAACCACCGTCAGATCGCTGGTGACACTCCCGAGGCGGAGGCGATCCGGATCATGGCTCGCGGTAATCAGAACCTGATTTGGACCCGCAACCGGCAACGAACGCGTTGCGCAGCGGCTTGCGCGAGTACTACCCGGCAGCGCTGGAAGCATTCCCTGACCTGGCCGACCGCGACACGTTGGGGGTATTGGTCAAGGCGCCGACACCAACGGCCGGCGTCGGGCTGACCCTCAGTCAGATCCGGGCCGCGTTGAAACGCGGTGGCCGGCAACGCAACCTCGAACGGCGAGCCAACGAGATCCAGATCGCGTTGCGTACCGCCCAGTTCGCCTCTCCCGCCGCGGTCGCCGACGCGTTCGCCTCGACCACGTGTGCCCCACCAAGCCCTCCGCGCCCTCCCCAACAGACTCATCAGCATCCTCCACGGTTGCCTCGGGCACCAACCCGCTACGACGAAACCATCGCCTGAGCACACCGCCACCCAACACCCGTCAAAGAAAGCCAGCAAGCCGCTTGACACCATGCTGCCCGGGATGTCTAACCGCCGATCTTTGTGGCCAGTGCTGCGCAGCCGTCGACGCATCGCCGAGCGACTCGGCGCGTCGAGTCGATCGACGATGAGGCCCAACCCGACCATCTTCAAGTCGGAGAGCAGCGCGCGCGTCTGTTCAAGCCCAGCGGCGGCACGTGACGCCCTCGTCGCCAATCCACACCGGTGCGCCGGAATTAGGGTGGTCGATAATGGCTACGCCATCGGCGGTTGTGTGGAACGGTTCGTCGCCGTTGAAGGTGCAATACAGGCCGCAATACACCCCGTTGCCAAGCGCATCATTGGACCACTTCAGACTGGAGATGCAGGACACGGAATCCTGATGTCGTGGCCTTGCGAGATCCGCTTGGCTATATCGAGGATCGGTAACGTCACCACCGTGCACGGCGCTGTGCCGCCAGCCTCCGTGGTGACCGTCAGAGAGTGGCCGGGCCAGTCATCGTCGGAGTTGAACCTGACGTAGGCGACGCGCACGGGGTCAAGCTGAAATCACGTCGGCCCCGCAGCGCGCTACAAGTGAGAAACGGGGCGCACCAACCGGCAGGCTGTGGGAATCGCCGCTCGGCGGCGATTTCAGACGGCGGTGTCGTCGGAATACGGCAACGGGTGGTCGCCGCCGAGCTCACTGAATCGTTCGTTGAGCGCGACTGCGAGGGTGTCGTGGTCGACTTCGCTAGGGATCAGCGCTTGGTAAAGAAAGGCTTCGACTTCGAGTTCGGTGCTCATTCCGCCGATCGCGAAGTACCGCCACCACAGGTCTGACATGGATAGACCCAGGCCCTGTCGGGCTTTTTCGAGCGTGTGGATCTCGTGGTTGTCCATGTCTATGAGGTCCCGGGATCGGGGCGCAGTGAAGAGACAAGCGCTGTCGCGTGGGCGAGTACCGTCATGTTCGCTGCTCGAGCAGACCGGAAAAGCGATCCGTTTGCGTCGTTGGCGGAGACACCGTCACGGGCCATGAGGATGCCCTGCGCTTGGTGGATGAGTTGTCGAGCTGTGAGCGCAGCGGTGAAGCGTTGGTTGATGTCGTCGTCAGTCGGGTCTTGCCCGGCGGCGGTAAGGATCTGTGATGCTTGGTCGGCGAACAGCGCTGCGAGTTTTTGTTCGCGCTGACCGAAAGCTTGTGTCGTCGACGAGTAGATGTTCAAAGCCCCTTGGGCCCGGTCACTCGTTTTCAGTGGTGATGAAAGGATGCTGTGAATCCCCTGATCGAGTGCGAGGGGAATGAACGTCGGCCACCTCGTTTCCTCCGCCAATGATTCAATGTAGAACCAGCGGTCCTGTGCTTTTGCGTCAAGGCACGGTCCTTCGCCGGCTTCGTACTGGTGACGATCCATTGTCAACACTTTGTCGTTGCTCGCTGCGACGGTCATGAGTCGACCGTAACGTTCGAGCGTCACACTCACGCCGTCCGCGTTCGTGACGATCGCGTCCGCGAGGGCTGTCACAAGTCGGAGCGCAGCGTCGACGTCGGTGCTCGACTTCGCCCAACCCCTCGGGGCCTTGACCGGTGTCGAGTCCTTGGTTGCCGCAGCGCTTTCGGGTTCGTTCTGGCCATCGGAGAGACCGGTTGACGACAGATCAGTGTGCGTTGGGTCGACCAGCGCCACCAGGCCGCTGACGCGTGTGATGTCGAGCATTCGACGAGTGATCGATGACGCCGACCTGATCGCCACGGTTCCACCGAGAGCAGCGGCGTGTCGGGCGATGTCGGCGAACACGGCAACCCCGCGTCCATCGATGAAGCCGCATTGGGCCAACTCGATGACGATCCGCTGTCGGCCACCATCGACGAGATCGTGCAGCACTCCGGCCACGGCAGACGCTGTGAGCATGTCGATGTCGCCGGACACAGCAACCGTCACTGCAAGGGGGTCGATGTCGTAGGCCAGATTGAGCGAAAATTCGTCGCTTCGGTCATCCATCCGCGCCACCACCTGACGATATAGAGATTTCAAACCACATTGTTTTCCCGACAGGTAGGTGCTCGCATCCCCAACGGCTGGCCAGCGCCTCCACGAGCAGCAGGCCCCGCCCCGACGGGTGGTTGACCGCACCGTTGCCCAGGCTCGGGTCTCCTGTGCCGGCGTCGGTGACTTCGACACGGACCAGGTCCGGGCGTGTCTCGACCTCGAGTCCAACCGTCGCGGTCGGGCCGTGTGGCCCGCCGTGCTGCACTGCGTTGGAGACCAGCTCGCTCACGAGCAACACAACGGTCTCGCGGACGTGGGCGTCGTGGTCGTCGACGAGCCTGGCCGCAAAGAGGCGCGCCAATCTCACGCTGTGCGCGGTCGGTGCTAGCGCGATCACGTCAATCTGGGCCTCCACATTGCGTCGACTGCTGTCGAGCGCCGCGAACCATACCCCTCCGTGGCCGAATCTAAACCAAGCGCGAGTGACATGTCCGACGCATCATCAACTGGGGGCTGTCAGGCGACGGCCGCCCGGTGTACCGGACCCGATGATTGTCGGGCCGGCGATCACGTCTCTGGCGACAGCGGTAAGTCGCTGGATGTTGCTGCGTGCGTCGGAACGGGGCCCGTTTGACGCGTCATCGATGTCGAGGCGTGACTGTGCAGAAATGAACCCTTTCGCTTGCTCGACCAAAAGCCGACCCTGCGGCGCATGCTGCAGGCAGGTTTCCAGCGCGGCGGACTCGCCAGTCATCTGATCCTGAGCGATGCTGGCCACGCGAGCGGGCGTCTGGGCTCGCGAAACGGCATCATTCGAAAGCGCGATGGCCTCGGCATGAACACGTTCAAGCCCCAACAGCTCGGCTGGCAGGCCGTTCCGACGTGTCGGCACCGGAGTCGTGGATCAGCCCGGGACTACGAGCCGATGAGGGTGCGGTGGCGGAAGTTGTTCGACACGGTCGCTCAGTCAGTTCCGTTTCGGCGGCGGCTTGGACGGCGGCGGAGTCGCGCCTGTGCGGGTTCGCGCGGCACGCGTGCTCGCGATGACTTCGTTGGCGACGTCGGTCAGGAGTCGGTTGTTGCTCGGGCCTCGTTCCGCAGCCATAAAAAGGCGCGGTCCATATCGACACCGCGTTGCGCGGCGACCATTCCTTTGGCTTGTTCAATGATCGTCCGGCTATCCAAGGCGTGCTGCAACTGCGCTTCGCGCACCGCGCCATCTTCGATGAGTCGATGTTGTGCGATGGCAATGGTCGCAACGTCAGCGAGTCCCCGGGCAAGCGCAATGTCCACAGGATCCATCACGGTCGCTTCGATCATGAACAGGTTGAGACAGCCCATGGTGACGGCCTTGACCCGCATCGGCACCGCGCACACCGACAGGCACCCGCCGGCGACGCTCGCGGCCGCGAACTTCGGCCAGCGCTATCACTCGGGCGATGTGGTCTCCACGGGAGACCTGACCTGTGTTCCCAGAGTGGAACCTCGCCGTGCAGACCTTCGACCAAGACCTCGCCGACTCGCTGCCCTACGACGTGCTCGACGCCACCAAGCTGATCCCCGAGAGGATGTGCCGCTCCACGTCGTCGCCGCATGGTCCTCGACCGAAATCCCGACAACTTCTTCGCCGAGACTGAACAAGTTGCGTTCATGCCGACGAACGTCGTCCCTGGTATCGACTTCAGTGATGATCCGCTCTTGCAGGGCCGGCTGTTCAGCTACCTCGACACGCAGAAATCACGCCTCGGCACCACGAACTTCCATCAGATCCCCATCAACGCGCTGAAGTGCCCGTTCGCCAATTTTCAACCCGACGGCTTCATGCAAACTCGCGTCCCGACAGGCCGCGTCCACTACGAGCCGAACAGCCTCGACATCGCCGGCGAGGATCCCGGCCCGCGTCCGTCAGCAGCCGGGTTCACGACATACACGGAGACGCCCGAGGGGCCCAAAGTCCGTGTTCGTTCCGAAACATTCGCCGATCACTACAGCCAGACGCGGATGTTCTTCCGCAGTCAAACAGCGGTTGAGCAGTCGCACATCGTGTCGGCACTGGTGTTTGAACTGTCGAAGGTGACCCTCGCCCACATCAGGACCCGCGTGGTTGCCAACCTCGTCAATGTCGATGCCGACCTCGCGGGGCAGGTCGCAAACGGCCTCGGACTCCCCCTGCCCGCCGCCACCACAGCCGCACGCGAACCCATCGACCTAGATCTGTCACCGTCGCTATCCATCGTCAACCAGGCGAAGCCGACGCTCACCGGCCGAAAGGTCGGGATTCTTTTCACCGACGCTCATCATCCGCGGATATCGCCAAGGTCGCTGCCGACGTAGGTGCTGCCGGGGTGACCCCGCTGCTGATCGCACCAAGGCTGCTGAACCTCCGCACAACACCGAAGTCGATGGACGCCGACGGTCAACTGGCCGGCACTCCACCGGTCACGTGTGACGCCATCGTCATCGTCGTCACCGAAGCAGGCGTCGCGGCGCTGGCCGGTGATGCCGTAGCGCGCGTCCACTCCGATGACGGCGTGGTCGATCTCGGCTCCGACTTCATCGCCGCGGCAGCGCTGCGTTACCATCAGCGGTTGACCGGCGTTCAACCGTAGATCCGCAAATGAACCCGAGGATCTGTGAAGGACGCAAATCGCCGAGTTGTTGTGTTTGCGCCGCACCACCAGCGGGTACACGATCGCAGAGATTCGTCGACGTTGCTTCAGACCCGGCGATAGACGAGTGTCAGAGCCGTGCAAATCGGCCCGCCCCCAACCCCCATGAACTACCAAGGAGCTTCCTGATGACAATGTTGCATAGACCCGGAAATGGGGTCGATGAGCGTGCCTTTGATCGGCTGATCGAAGAGTCGCAAGACCTACACACCGATGCGATGACGGTTGCTCATGCAACCTTGCCTGACCTCAGC
>JAYUWK010000188.1:0-24514 GCA_043753895.1 Actinomycetota bacterium | reverse complement strand
TGCTGCGGGCATGGACAACTATCTCGCTAAGCCGATCCGCCCCGAGGAATTGGCTGCGGCGTTGGCGAAGGCGCCTCTTCATGACGGTGGTCGAGAGGTCACGGTCACACTCGACGTTGCTGCGCTCGACCGCCTTCACGCCATCGCCCCGAGCGCCGAGATGTTCGATCGACTTGTCGCTTCATTTCTCGAGAACGGGGCGTCAATGCTCGTGCAGCTTGCCGAAGCCGCCGGTAGTGGTGATGTCGAAGTTCTGCTTCGCACATCGCACACGCTGAAGTCGAACGCGGCGAGCTTCGGGGCAACAGAGCTCGCCGAGTTGTGTGGCACGCTGGAGGCGCAGGCGCGCGCCGGCGTCACCGATGGCGCAACCGAGCAAACCAAACTGATTGCATCTGCATTCAACGGCGCGCGCACCGCGCTGAGCACGCGAGACTGAACTCCATGTCCGCCTCGGTGCTCGTTGTCGACGATGATCCGCTCAACCGGACGATGTTGTCGATGTCGCTCGGCACCGCTGGCTACGAGGTGACCGAGGCAGTGAATGGTCTGGACGCCATCGAGATCCTCGGCCGGCAGTCGTTCGATGTGGTGCTGACCGACATCGAGATGCCCGAGATGGATGGCTACGGACTGCTTCGGCATCGCCACGGCGACGATCGGCTGAAGGCCATCCCATTCATCGTGATCTCCGGTGTCGACGAGATGGCCTCGATCATTGAATGCATCAAGTTGGGTGCCGAGGACTACCTTCCCAAGCCCTTCGATCCGGTGCTCCTGCACGCGCGCATCGGGGCGTGCGTCGAGAAGAAACGAATGACCGACGAGCTACGCGATCTCAACCTGCACCTGTCAGAACGCGTGAACGAAAAGGTGCACGAGGTCGAGCGGCTGAACATGCTGCGCCGCTTCGTGTCACCACAGCTCGCCGAGGCGTTGGCCAGCGACGGCGACGGCATCCTCAAGAGCCATCGCCGCGAGATCACGGTGTTGTTCTGCGACCTGCGCGGCTTCACCGCGTTCGCCGAGACCTCCGAACCCGAAGAAGTGATGGACGTGCTCCATGAGTTCCATCACGCGGTGGGTCCGATGATCTTCGAACACGAGGGCACCATCGCCCAGTTCACCGGCGACGGCATGCTCGTGTTCTTCAACGATCCCATCCCCTGTGCCGAGCCCGCATGGCAGGCCGTGCACCTCGGCGTCATGATGCGCGATCGCACCGGTGAGCTTTCCCAGCAGTGGCGCCGGCGTGGACACGAGCTCGAATTGGGCATCGGCATCGCCGTTGGATTTGCGACGTGCGGCGAGATCGGCTTCGACGGCCGTACCGAGTACACAGCAATCGGCACCGTGGTGAATCTCGCTGCTCGCATCTGCGGCATTGCGCCCGGCGGTCAGATACTCGTGACGAATCGCGTGCACGCTGCTGTCGAGGATCGAGTTGCATCGGTGTCGTTGGGTGATACCGACTTCAAGGGCATCAGCCGCCCCGTGCCGCTGTTCGAAATCTCTGCCCTGCGCTGATCTGTCACGATCTCGATCGTTCCCGCGCGAGATGAAAGACTGTCGCCCATGAGCACTCGGCAAACTTCGGCTTCGACCACGCTCACGGCCTTTGACGCGCCGATTCCCGGACCGGCCGAACGACGAAGTGCGGGCAAGGCATTGCGTAACACTACGTCGCGCACCGCGCAGGGAGCGTGGAAACCTGCGAGCGATCGCCACGATCCCATCGATGTGCTCGTTGAGCAGAACAAGACGCGCGACCAGAACCTAGTGCCACTTCGCTGGGAGCGCATGGCCGTGTCGCCGTTCACATTCCTGCGCGGCTCAGCGTTGGTGATGGCCCACGACCTCGCGACCACGCCCACGGCCGGTATCGACGTGCGCCTGTGCGGCGATGCGCATATGGCCAACTTCGGCATCTTCTCGAGTCCCGAGCGCCGCTTGGTGTTCGATCTCAACGACTTCGACGAGACCTGGCCCGGTCCCTTCGAGTGGGATCTCAAGCGCCTCGCTGCCAGCCTGGTGGTGGCTGCCCGCGAGAACGGTTTCGATCGCGTGGCGTGCCGGCGGTCCGTGTTGAACGCTGTGTCGGCCTATTGCGACTGGATGGACCGGTTCTCCGCGATGACTCATCTCGACGTGTGGTACATGAAGCTTGCGGTCTCGGATCTGATCGACGTGATGGTTCCTACGCAGCGCCGCAACGTTGGCCAGAACATGGCCAAGATCACGTCGAAGACCCACCTCAAGGCGCTGTCCAAACTCACCGAGGAGGTGGATGGCCGGCGGCGGATCGTCGAGGATCCTCCGTTGGTACGGCGGGTGGAAGGCCCAGAGCTCCAGAAAAGTCTCGAGGGTGTGCTGTCGGGGTACCGCACGTCGCTGCCGGCCGATCGTCAGGCGCTGTTCGACCAGTATCGCTTCGTCGATTTTGCGCGCAAGGTCGTGGGCGTCGGCAGCGTGGGGACGCGTTGCTGGATTGCGCTCTTTCAGGGGCCGAATGGTGGCCCGCTGTTCCTGCAACTGAAAGAGGCCCGTGCCTCGTCACCTCAGCTGGCCTTGGGGAACAAGTCGAGGATGCACATGGGGCAACGAGTCGTCGAGGGCCAGCGCATGCTCCAGGCCAGCAGCGATATTTTGCTCGGCTGGGGCACGGATCCTGTCAGCAAGATCCATTACTACGTCCGTCAGCTCTGGGACTCGAAGGGTTCCATCGACATCGCGACCCTACGCGGTCCAGGCTTCGATACCTACGCAACCTTTTGCGGTTGGGCGCTCGCTCGTGCACACGCGCGCACCGGTGACTCGGTGACCATCAGCGGCTACGTGGGGAGCAGCGAGCGGTTTGCCGAATCGATTGCCGATTTCGCCGAGGCCTATGCCGATCAGACAGTTCGCGACCACGCGTTGCTCGTGGCCGCGATTGCAAATGGTTCGTTGAACACTGCGCCGGCCGCGTCGTAGCGAGAGCCGAACCACGTGCACCGACCGTGGAGGTTTGTCTCGAACCGTTTGTCCCGCTGACGCTGTGCATTCACGCGCAATGGTCATGATCGACTTGGCACCTTCATCGCAATCGCCACATGTGTGAGACCCGTGGAATGTTCGGTTTGTCATGCTGGCCGCTTTGTGCTCGAGCGTTCTGGCCGGGTCACTTCGGCGGTCTGGGCGGGCGTTCTGAGCCGAGGCGGCCGACCACGAGGGCGACCACGGTGACGAGGTACACCTGCCCGAGGAGGGCTTTGAGCGCAACGGTGGTGCGGGCGAGATTGGTGACCGGCGTGATGTCGCCAAACCCCACCGTGGTGATGGTGACGAAGCTGAGGTATTGCATCGCAGACGGTGAGAGGGTTCCGTTGCCTGTGACGAACGAGGCAGGATTGAACTCGAGGAACGAGCGATACAGCGAGGCGAAGAACAGCCCGATGGCCACGTACACGGTCATGGCTCAGAGGACGGTGCTCGTGGTGATCGACGATTGCCGCAAGTTCGCGCGAATCAGTGCTGGTATGCCTACTGCAAGCAGAAGCAGGTTCACCAGTCCCAATGCCTTGACGGTGTTCTCCGTCCTGCCATAAAACAGTTGGGCAATCGCGGCCGCAGTGGCGAGAAAAACCACGCTGGTCATGACGAGCGCGACGCGACGCGTGGCCTCGGCGAGCCTGAATGCCGAGATCAGCGCGGTGCCCGCCACGACGATTTCGATCAGCATCGAGACGGCCGTTTGATCGAACGCCGCCTGCAGCACGAACAACGACAGGACGGCAACGAAGAGCTGGAGATGCTGCCGCGGTGATCCCCCGTCAACACGTCGGCGGCTGAGAATGGATCGTTGCTTCATGTAGTCCGCCGCTGTGCCCATGTGGTCGGCAGATCGGCGCCGCCTTCGGGGCTCCACCGCTCGCCGGTGCGTAGTCGCATGGGGGTGGGCGAGACGGGTTCGCCGGCGAGCATTTCGCTGAACTGGAACGAGCGCGCCTCGGCGATCATCGTGGCGGGGATATGCGAGAACACCTTCGACAATTCGGCCAGATCGGTGACCGAGTTGACGCGCATCAGGAGCAGGTTGTCGCATTGCGAGATCACGTTGCGGTGCACCTTCTGTGGCCGCTGGGTGGCGAGCAGCATGTAGATGCCGAACTTGCGCCCCTCGCCTGCGATCCACACCGTGTGATCGGCGACGGCGTGTTCGAGTTGGGAATCGGCATCGGGCAAACAGACGTTGTGGGCTTCGTCGATGACCACCATCAATGGCCCTCGATCGGCACGGCGACGCAAACCGCCGAGGAGGGCCAGTGCAACAACCGAACGTTCGCGTGCGTCGGTCAGAGAACCGGTGTCGATGACGAGTGCTCGATACCCGAGACCGTGCTCGGTGAGCGATGTCTCGTCGGGGCGTGCCCACACCGACCAGTGCACGATGCCCAGGTTGGCAATGCGCTGGGCGAGTCGTCGGCTGGTCTCGTCGAAGCGATGCGGAGTGCAGCCTCCACCTCAGAAACGCTGTATCGAGTGTTCGCGACCTGATTCGTTGCATCGACGAACGCTGCGTACTCGTCGGCGTCGCGGACTGGATCGAGGCCGAGCGTCAGCGCTTGTTCGTCGAGGCTGAGATCCGAGAGGTGAATCCGCAACGTCACGTCGCCTCCGGACACGCGTGCGACCGCCACATGTGCCTGAGCCTCGTACAGCACCTTGAGCGTGGCGTGCGCGGCGCGACTGAGTGGCTTTTGCCGGTAACGGTTGAGGTCGTCACGACTGCGTAACCGGCCAAGGCCGACAAAGTCCGAGTTCGGGTCCACGATCACCAACGGCAACGAGGTTTCGAGGAGCAGGCGCTCGAGTAGCACGCCCATCGAGTATGTCTTGCCCGCCCCTGATTGTCCGCACATGAAGGTGTGTCGCGCAAAGCCGGCGGCCTTGAGCTGAGCATCGATGTCCGCACGGCTCAACCGGCCAATCGTAAGCGCCGTGCTCGACCCGAGCTGACTCGTGATGAGTGCGCCAACCTCGGCATCGGTGGCCAACTCGAGCATGCCATCGGCGAATCCCTGAGTCGGCGCATGGTCGACAGCGCCTTCACCGATGACCCCGAGCACCACGCCTTCGCCCGCGACATATCGCATCGCAACCCCGACTTTGGCACCGCGAATACCGACGTCCTGTGCGCCCAACTCGTCGGCACTGACTTCGACCTGCACCGCGTCGCGCTCGGCCAAGCGGAGGTCGCGAACCTGTGCCAGTAGGCGCGATCACCAGCCGGTGTATCGATGGCCAGGAAGCCTCCGATCTCGATACCCATGTCGAACCCGCCGACGAACACCACGTCGCGGCCGTTCACGGACCAAGCGCGGATGACCGGGCTGAAGTGCTCGAGTATCTCTGCGCGTACCTGTGCCTGGCAGCTGCCATCGAACGTCATGGCGAAAGAATATTTATGCAGAAGCGCGCGGCCACGACCAAGGTCAGTTCCTGAGAAGTTGGATGCTGCCCTTGGCGGCGAGGTACACGCCGAGGGCCAGCAGCGTCCAGAACAACACCACGTGCCGACGAGAGATCACTGCGTTGCGCGGTCGGTGCCCGCGGCGATAGCGGCGGGGTACGTGGGCGGCGCCTCATCCGGATCGCCCACGCGATGCAACCCACTCCCAACGCAAGCGTGAGCCACAGCATGGCCGTGCTCGGTGCCGTCTTGGGCTTGACCTCGCCGTTGAAGAGGAATGCAGCGGCCAGCACGATGGCGAGTAGCACCGTGAACCATCCGGCCAGGAACGCGAGTCCGTTTGCCGTTGGTCGCTTGCCGCCCAACACCACAAAGACTGCCATCAACCCAAGCGGCGGTGTTGCCGCAGCCGCAAGGCCGAGGACCGCGAGTCCACTCAACAACCCACCCATGTTGTGAGCCTCAGGCCGTTTTGAGTTCTTTGCCGACAGACCGCAGTGCGAACCCTGCAGCAATCGCAATCATGCCGCGTGTCATCAGCGCAATGCCGACCCAGAGCACCAACAGCACCACGCCGCGGCCGGTATAGCGGCTCGCCCAGAACGCAATGCCGATGTTGAGTGTGCCGAGCACCATCAGAATCCACCAGCCCGTGTCGCCGAGGCGACGGGCCTCGAACGACTGCATGATGCTGATGATGCCTCGAAGCAACTCGTGGCGGATTGCCACACGATCGAGTCGCCGATGCCCGACAGGATCAGGCCGATGCCGAGCCCGACGGAAATGGCGTACACGGTGCTCATCGTGAACGACAACACGACGAAGGAATAGATCATCAACATGACTCCGACGACAACCGGGAGCCACCACGCTTGGCTCAGCGCTGCAAGGTCGTCGCGTTCCATCTTGCTCATCTGCTGTACGTCGCTCATCGGTGCCCCTCGGATGTGACGCATCTACGTGATGCGAACGGTGGAAGTGTTAGTTGCGAGGCAACAACGGAGCGCGCATGGTCAGATCATGTCGGAGCGCAAGAACGCCACGAAGAGAATCACCTTGCGCAGTGACAGTCGCTGGATCTGCATCAGCTCGTACAGCTCGACGCCCGCTGACGACTGCACTTGAGTGCGCGGGTCGGCGAGCAGTTGCTTGTGGTCGCGCAACGCGTGGCGGGTGCTGGCCGAGAGCTGTGCCCAGCGAAAATCGAGCAGGGCAACCGATCCGTCGGGTCGCAGCAACAGATGGTCGATGCTGGCCCACCGGTGGGCGATGCGTGCTGTATGTAGACGGGCCAGTTGTGCGAACGCGCCAGTGACGACGGCGTCAGAGAGCTCTGCGTCCGCGAGCTCGCGAAGCACGGTGCCCTCGAGGTACTCCGACGCAAGAAATGCACCGCGTTCATCGGTCTCGCCGACGGCGAGCACCTCGGCTGCTGCAACGCCTGCCCGCCTGGCCATCAGCGCGTTCAATGCTTCGCGCTCGACGGTGAGTCGCGGACTGACGGGTCGATCCTCCTCGATGCCCTTCACGCGGAGCAGCCGCACGAATCGGGCGAGCAGATCGGCATTGCGTTCGTCGCGCCCGACCACTTTGACGAACATCCACTGGCCGTCGCGCGAGGGGACGCCGAACACGATGAGCGCGAGCGAGCCAACCGCGATGCCGAGCGAGACGTTGGCCACGAGGTTGAGTGGCGTCTCGACAGCGGTGATTACGCGTGCAGCGACCACCATCGCGACGATCCACCACGCAACCCGTCGCCACGACATACTGAGCAGCGGCGCGATCGTTGTGACGGGAGCGGCGACGCCCGCCAAGTAGGAATCGGAGGGGAATGCAGATCCCGTGACCCACGACGGGCGCAGTGTCTCATCGATCACCTGTGGAGGAACGGCGCTACGTAGGACACCGGCGAGCAGGGCGGCGGCCAATCCAGCCGCGACAGCAGCTCCTGCGGCGAGCAACAGCTCGGCCCACCGGCCCCGCCGGAAATAGATGATCACACCAATGGGCGCAACAAGCGCGGCGACCTGCAGCACGCCAACGAGCACTCGGGTGACGAGGTCGGGTAGACGATTGAAAAGCAACACCAGATCGGAGGACACGCCCCGTACGCCCTGTGGATTGGTGCGTGCAAGTGCAACAAACATCAAACACACGAAAACAGCGATGACGAACCTGGCCGTATCGGACGGGTGTCGTTCCCACGTGGTGCGCCCACGCCGGGACAACTGGGTGAGTTTGAATGGGGCGCGCGACGTGGCTTCGGGGGGAGTCGTCCGGTTGCACTTATTCCTGATCCACCGTCACTGAGCACCCACCCCGACATTCACGTAGCCAGCAGCGACTACCGACGCGGCGAACCGTAGCAGTGCCGCAGATGTTGGCTTGCGGAGCGTGGCTCTGCTATCCATGTCGCATTCGTCGTGCCGAAAGAAGCGGGAAACCATGCAAACTGCCATATCCACCACCGTGCTTGCCGGACGCTTGTGGGAGCCGCCGTCCGAGCGCACCAAGGCGGCGCTCCGCACCGGTGCGCTCGTACTCGGGTTTGCGTTGCTCACAGCAGCGCTGGCCCAGTTCAAGATCACGCTCGGCTTCACTCCGGTACCCATCACGGGTCAGACACTTGGCGTCTTGCTCGCGGGTGGCGCGCTGGGCTTCCGTGCCGGCGCCGCGTCACAACTGCTCTACTGGGTGATGGGTCTCGTCGGCCTGCCGTTCTATGCGGGCGGAAAGGGCGGCTGGACCGCCGGCACCGGGGCGACGATGGGCTATTTCGTCGGGTTCATTCTTGCAGCTGCGCTGATCGGCTATCTGGCCGAGCGTCGCCAGGATCGCAACGTGCTCAGCTGCTGGGCTGCAATGGCCTTCGGCTCGGTCATCATCTACGTGTGCGGCGCGGGTTGGCTGGCACACAAGCTGAACGTGCCCATCGCCACCGGCGACACCAACGCAATCTCGCTGGGCGTGACGCCGTTCCTCATCGGCGATCTCGTCAAACTGCTCCTCGCCGGTGCGATGCTTCCGGCCGCATGGGCCATTGCCGATCGGGACAAGCCAGAGGATTGATCTCTGACTGTCGGCAACAAGGTGGCGCTGCCGGCGAAGTAGACGAAAACTGCTCAGAGTTCGTCGAGGCTGAGGTGATGGGGGAAGTCGAACACGGTGGCGGGCTGATTGTTGCGAGCCAGTGAGTGATACGCGCGGTGGACAAACCACCAACGGCCGTCGATGCGAGAGTACTGGTCGTGGTACACGCCGTAGATCTGCGACCAGTGTCCAGCGGGGGTTTGGCGGAGCTCGGTCATGTACATGCGCGCGGTGGCGCGATTGTCGTCGCCGCGACTGCGTAGATGAACCCGCGCGCCGAGTACGCCGAATTGGAAGAACTCGAACTGTGCAACCGACCGACCGATGAACTCGCCGATGGCCTGCGGACCGACGAGCTCGATCGTGGTGTCGCGCAGGTCGAGGTGCAGAACGGCGTCGGGCTGGAACAACTCGTGCAACTCGTGCCAGTGTCGCCGCGAAACCAGGTCCGCATACGCGTCGTGCAGTCGGCGGATCTCGCTGTGGTCGATGGTGTCGGCAAGCCGTTGATCGTGGTCCACCTGAGCTCCTCAGTTGTTGATTTTCGTGAGGGCAATGATCAGCATGACGAGCACAGCTGTTCCCCCGATGACGGCCAACATCCACATCCACCTCGGCCACGGCGCCGGGATGCGCAGCCCCTCCGGAGCGGGTGCCATCACCGGCGTCAACGTAGCCACCCAGGTCGCAGCAAGGGCACGATTGGTTCTGAACGCAAAGCGCATGCAGCGCCTGTTGTGCCACACATGGATTCCGGTGGCCGCAGGTACCACCGAATGGATTTCCTCGATCGGTGCGTCGAGCACGACTTCGCCGGTGAAGGTCGTGAAGGTCAGTCGGCTGCCGGCAAGTCGAAGATCGCCTTGCTTCATCAGCGTGGCGATGGGCACTTTCGTCAGCAACTCGGCAGGGGTTGACACAACGGTGGCGGGCATCGCCAGACGCTACCTGCGGCGGTGTCACTAGTGTCGGGTTCATGGATGTCCCCCTCATCGACCTGCAGCAGTGGGAGCACGGCGATCGCGTGGCTCTGGCCGATGCAGTCGATGCGGCGTGTCAGTCGATCGGTTTCATACAAGTGGTCGGTCATGGCATCCCGGCCGATGTGATCGCGGCGATGCTTTCGGAATCAGACATCTTCTTCGGGCTCCCGCTCGACATCAAATTGCGCGCCGTGCCAGCGCATCCGGGAATCAACCGCGGGTATGCCGCGATGGGCACCGAGGCGCTCGCGTACAGCCTGGGGGTCGACGAGGCGCGCCCCGATCTGTTCGAGGCGTTCAACATCGGCCCCGACGAAGTGGATCGTTCCGATCCTTTCTACGCCGATGGCCGATTCGGGTTCTTCGCGCAGAATGTGTGGCCAACGGAACCATCGTCGCTGCGGCCGGCGCTGAACGACTACTTTGCCGAAGCGCACCGTGTGGCAGTGTGCCTCACCGAGGTGTTCTCGGTCGCGTTGGGACTCGGAGAGGGTTGGTTCCGGCAGTTCGTCGATCGATCCACGGTGACCATGCGCGTGAATCACTACGAACGGCGTGCGGGCGAATCGCCGCCCGACACTGCACAGATGCGAATGGGTGAACACACCGATTACGGCATCGTGACAGTGCTCTACGCCGATGCGGTGCCCGGACTCGAGATCGTCGGTCCCGATGGCGCGTGGCACGGCGTCACCCCAGCGCCTGGCGCCCTGCTCGTGAACCTGGGCGATCTCACCGCGCAGTGGACGAATGACCGGTGGCGATCCACGCTGCACCGCGTGGTGCCACCACCTTCGGGTTCTGACGGTGCTTCACTTCGTCGATCGGTGGCGTTCTTCTTCGATGGCAACCATGACGCCCGCGTCGAGTGCCTGCCCACGTGTTGCTCCGAGCAGAATCCGGCTCGCTACGCGCCCACCACCGCCGGTGATCACCTCATCGCCAAGGTGCTTGGACCAAGAACGCTGACCGCGAGTCACGCCATGGACACCACTGTCGATCGACTCACGAAGCTGTAGTTCGCGCGCGCTACGGTTCTCAGCACGGCTGTGCGGTGATTCGTCGTCGTGCCGTGAGCAGGAGGTAAGTGATGGGCCAGATTCTTGTCGGCATCAGCGACGGACATCCGTGCGTGTGTGCGAACGACAGCGGCATCGAGGTTTCGCTACCCCCGCTCTGGCTGCGACAGCACAGCCCAGAGGACACGGAATGTGATCCCATCACCGGCCAGCGGCTCTTCGATCCACATCTGCTGCCGATCGATCTGCATCTGACGGCGGCCGACGTGCACGACGGCGCCCTCACCGTGGCCTTCAGCGATGGACACACCTCTGTGTACTTGGAGGCCGAACTACTGGCCAACCTCCAACTGAGTGAGGGCCTTCCAGAGCCCATTCATTGGCGTGCCGACGGAAGCCAGCCGAGGGTACACAACTGGTCGGCACTGATCGATCCCGCGGCCGAGGTTGCGGCCCTCAGCGATTTCCTTGCATACGGAACAATCGTGCTCGATGGTGTGCCCAGCGTGGCGGGCACCCTGATCGATGTTGCCAACCGCTTCGGGTTCGTACGCGACACCAACTTTGGTCCGGTCTTCGATGTGCGTTCTGTCCCCAACTCCACCGACCTCGCGTATCGCGCTGTGCCGTTGAGCGCGCACACCGACAACCCCTATCGCACGCCGGTGCCGGGCATCCAGATGCTGCACTGTCTGGTCAACGAGACCACCGGTGGATTGTCGACACTGGTCGACGGGCTCGCTGCAGTCGAGCAACTACAGGTTGACGATCCGGAGGCGGTCGAGCTGCTCGCCACCGTGGCGGTGCGATTCCGCTACCGCGACGCCAGCACCGACATCGTGACGGTGCGCACCGTCATCGACCGGGACCATACGGGTACCGTGATTGGTCTGAACTACAGCCCGCGTCTCGACGAGCTTCCGCTGATGGACGATGTCGCGACACACCGTTATCACTCGGCCCGCCAACGGTTGGCGAACCTGCTGGCGAGCCCCGAGTTCGAGGTGCGCTTCCTGCTAGAGGGTGGACAGTTGATGATGTTCGACAACAACCGGGTGCTGCACGGCCGCACCGCTTTCGACCCCAACGAGGGGCTGCGCCATCTGCAGGGTTGTTACATCGACAGCGATGGACCCCGCACGCGCTATCGCGTGCTCACTCGGTAGATGCCTCGGTCAGTGCTGTGAGCGAGATGGCTCGCCTTGGGCCTGAGCGGCGGGACTTCGCCTCACGCCGTTAGCGTGGATACCATGACCAGCACCCCCGATGTCGAAACAGTGGAGCGGTTCATTCCCGCACCCGCCTCAGAGATCTTTGCCCTCCTCGCCGATCCGTCACGTCACAAGGACATCGATGGATCGGGCACGGTGGTCGAATCCACCACCGGCTCAGAACGAGTGAAGCTCGGCTCGAAGTTCGGCATGGACATGAAGGCCGGATTCGGCTATTCGATGGAGAGCACCATCATCGAGTTCGACGAGGATCGCCGCATTGCCTGGCAGTCACGTCCGCCGCGCGGCCTGATTGCGAGATTCATTGGTGGGCGTATCTGGCGCTACGAACTCGAAGAGGCTGAGGGTGGCACGTTGGTGCGCGAGAGCTGGGACATCAGCCAAGAGATCCTCAAGCCGATGGTGCGACCGCTGCGCAAGAAGACCAACGAGGCGATGACCAAGACGCTCGCACGCATCGAGGAACTCGTCACCGCGAAGTAGCTCGGCCGCTCGGCACGTGTCGATTCGCACGGGCGTCGACCGTCCTTCCTCGTCATCCTTCGCGTCGGCCGTCCTCCCCAGCCGCCACACCTTGGTGAATGCTCAGCGCATCGTTGACGTGCGGTGAGCATTCACGGAGCTCTCGCAGGCCGTGACCAGCGACGACTGAGGTGTCGGTCACACCGGCTTGACATTCCGTCCCCTTTGTAACAGTGTTATTGAAGTAGGACGCAATGACACGATGGGGGCTCATATGACCGGCAATCTCTATCTCGAAGGCAACTACGCACCTGTTCCGGATGAGGTGACCGCATTCGACCTTGCGATCATCGGTCAGCTTCCCGCCGAACTCAACGGGCGCTACCTGCGCAATGGGCCGAACCCATTGACAGTCGAGTCACCCGAGACGCACCACTGGTTCGTCGGCGATGGAATGGTGCACGGCGTGCGTCTGAACGGCGGTAGGGCCGAGTGGTACCGCAACCGCTATGTCGGCAGCAGCCAGCTCAGCACGTTTCGCGGTCAGCCAGACATCGGTGGCCGCAACTGGAATGACAGCCCTGGCGGTCCGAACACCAACGTCGGTGGGTTCGCCGGCACGACATGGGCCATGGTCGAAGCGGGAGGTTGCCCTGTGGAGCTGACCTACGAGCTGGAGACCGTGGCCCGCAACGACTTCTTCGGCACGCTACCGGGGGCGTTCACCGCACATCCGAAGTTGGATACCGATACCGGCGAGATGCATGCCATGGTCTACGCACTGCCTCAGTGGATGGACCACGTGCAGTACGTGGTCGTAGCTGCCGACGGCAAGGTTCGCAAGACAGTCGACGTGCCGATGGAGCACACCACGATGCTGCACGATATGTCGCTCACGCAGCGCTACGCGGTGGTGTACGACTTCCCGGTACGTCTCGACCTCGACCTCGCGTTCAGTGGACGCTTCCCGTTCAGTTGGCAGCCAGGGACGGGCTCGCGGATCGGTCTGTTGCCTCGCGAGGGCGAGGCCGGCGACGTCGTGTGGATCGACGTGCCCGAGTGTTACTCGTTCCATCCGATGAATGCATACGACGCGCCCGACGGCAGTGTGATCATCGATCTCTGCGTGTACTCGATGATGTTCGCAAACGATCTCAACGGACCCTTCGGTGACGATATGGCTCGACTCGAGCGCTGGGTCGTGAACCCAACGCTGCGCACCTGCAGTACCACTGTCATCGACGAGACGCCTCAGGAGTTCCCACGGCATCAGGGCCGGCTCACCGCCAAGCCATACCGCTTCGGTTACTGCGCGTCGCCGTCACCCACCGAACCCGGATGGCCCACGCTGAAGCACGATCTCGTCACCGGCGAGCGTTGGGTGTTCGAGCACGGCCCTGGGCGCAGCGGCGGCGAGCCGGTCTTCGTGGCGCGCGATGGCGCGACCGCCGAAGACGATGGCTGGTTGCTCACGTTCGTACACGACGTGCCGAAGGGAACAGCTGAACTCGTGGTGCTCGACGCACAGGACTTCGGGCGTGGCGAGGTTGCTCGCGTGCAGTTGCCGCAGCGCATACCGTACGGATTTCATGGCAACTGGGTCAGCGACCGTTCGGTGCCACCGACGCACTGACGGTCGTCAATCACGCAGGGAATGACGACCTCGGGTCATTCGATACGGCAGGCTGTACAGCATGCCGTATGTCCTCGCCGTCGATCTGGGCACCAGCGGTGTCAAGGTCGGTATTGTGCGCGACGACGGCGCAGTCATGGGGTTGGCCTCGCGTTCGTTGACGATGCACTTCGTTGCCGACGGCGGTGTTGAACAGGATGCACACGAGTGGTGGCGTCAGATCATTTCGGCCACCCGTGAGGTGATGGCGCAGGGCCATGTCGGTCTAGCGGAGATCGCCGCGGTCACGTGCACCAGCCAATACATGTCGGTGGTGCCGGTCGCGGCCGATGGTGTGCCCGTCGGCCCGGTGATCATGTGGCTCGACGCCCGTGCCGCCGAACGCACGCGGCACCTGCGCCGGCGCGAGAACATCGTCGTGTGGCTCGAGCGCCACGGACTTGCCCCTTTCGGTTCCGATGACCTCGCCCACATCGTGTTGCTCCATCACGAGTATCCCGATGCGTATGCGCAAGCGGCTGCATTCGTAGAGCCCGTCGACGCACTCACCGCCCGGCTCACGGGCACCGTGACCGCAAACCAGAACACCGCGTTTCCGCTGCTGTTGGTGGACAACCGCGTACATGGAGCCGTGCACTACGACACCGACCTCATCGGACGTGCCGGCATCGACCCGGCGAAGCTGCCCCCGCTGGTGCCGATGGGCACTGTCGTGGGCACGCTTTCGGCAGCGGTCGCCGACGAGCTCGGACTCCGCATGGGCACCCCGGTGCTCAGCGGAACGATCGATTCCACCACGTCGGCCGTAGGCACGGGTGCCACCGGACCGCAACGCTGCGGAGTGGTCATCGGCACCACCTCTGTCGCGGTGTCGCACGTGCCGACATCGCGCTCGGATCACGCGAGGGCATTGATGACCGCGCCGAGTCCCGTCGGCGCGCAGTATGTGGTGCTCGCCGAGAACGGTGCGGGGGGCAAGGCGCTCGATTTCGTCGCGTCGCTGCTCGGTGCGGATCCGCAGACATTGATCGATATCGCACATGACATTCCTGCCGGTTCCGACGGCACGTTGTTCCTGCCGTGGTTGGTGGGGGCGATGGCCCCCGCGCCCGATGCAACGGCGCGTGCCGCGTTCGTGGGGTTGTCGCTCGCGACCTCGCGCGCCCACCTCGCGCGCGCCGTCTTGGAGGGTGTTGCGTTGAACATGGCCACGCTGTTGCCGGCTGTGGAGCACTTCGTCGGATCGACATTCGACGAAGTCACCTTTGGTGGAGGCGCTGCGGCCTCGCCGTTGTGGGCGCAGATCCTCGCCGACGCGTGCGGTCGCGTCGTGCGGCGAGTCGACGAACCGCGCGCAAGCAACGTGCGCGGTGCGGCGCTGTTGGCGTTCTCGCAACTCGGCGTGCTCGAGGTCGGCAGCCTCGCCGACCTCATACCCATTGCCGAGCGACACGAGCCGAACAGGGCCGTCGGCCCGATCTACATAGAGGCCGTTGAGCGCATGGTGGCCGCACGCCGAATCGGCACTGCACAGTAGATTGGCGGCCATGAACGTCACCGTCGCGGCCATTCAGATGGCGATGTCCGAACACGTTTCCGACAACGTTGCCACCGCCGAACGTCTCGTGCGCCGGGCCGCAGCCGATGGCGCGCAGATTGTGCTCATTCCCGAACTCTTCGAAGGGCCGTACTTCTGCATCGACATGCTGCCCGAGCACTTCGCCCGCGCGCTGCCGCTCGAGGGTCACCCGACCGTCGATCACTTCCAACGTGTTGCCGCCGAGCTGAACGTGGTGCTGCCCATCAGTGTCTATGAGCAGGCGAATAACGCCACATTCAACACGGTGGTGATCATCGACGCCAACGGCTCGCGTCTGGGTATCTACCGCAAGAGCCACATTCCCGACGGCGTCGGCTATACCGAGAAGTTCTACTTCAATCCCGGTGACACGGGCTTTCGTGTCTGGCACACCCGCCACGCCGCGATTGGCGTGGGCATCTGCTGGGACCAGTGGTTCCCCGAGGCGGCGCGGGCGATGGCGCTGCAGGGTGCCGAGTTGTTGTTCTACCCAACGGCCATCGGCAGCGAGCCGCCTGACCCAGCATGGGACAGCAGCGGTCACTGGCAACGCGTCATGCAGGGCCATGCCGGTGCCAATCTCACGCCGGTCATCGCGGCGAATCGCGTCGGTCGCGAGGTTGGGCGCACAGGAGAGCGCGAGATCACCTTCTATGGCAGTTCGTTCATCGCCGATTCAACCGGGGCCAAGGTGGCCGAGGCGGGTCGCGACGACGAAACCGTGCTGACCACCACATTCGATCTCGACGCGAATCGTCAGATGCGCCATTCGTGGGGTCTGTTCCGCGATCGCCGCCCCGATCTCTACGGCCCGCTGCTCACCCTCGACGGAAACAGCAATCCGTCATGACGCCACGCATGCGTATGCCCGGTGAGTTCGCCGAACACGAGCGCACCGTGTTGTGTTGGCCTGCGCGACACTCGATCTACGGCGACCTCATGCCCGTCGCGGAAGATGCCCATGCCCAAGTGGCCCGCGCGATTGCTGAATATGAACCCGTGTCGATGATTGCCAACCCCGGGCCGGCGGCGGCGCGGGCGGCCGAGTTGTGCGGAGGTCGTGTCGAGATCGTCGAGCTCCCCATCGACGATTCGTGGTTTCGCGACAGTGGACCGATCTACGTCACCGATGGCAACGGTTCGCGAATAGCCACCGACTGGGCCTTCAACGGTTGGGGTGCCAAGTACACACCGTTCGATCAGGACGCGCGCGTTGCGAGGCGTTGGGCCGAGTATGCAGGACATCCAACCCGACGCGTCTCGATGGTGCTCGAGGGAGGCTCGCTCACCGTCGATGGCGAAGGCACCCTTGTGACCACCGTGCAATGCCTGATGCATCCAAACCGCAACCCGGGTCTCAGTCGGTTCGACATCGAGTCGTGTCTGCGCGCCGAGCTTGGTCTCGACACCGTGATCTGGCTGCCCTACGGACTTGCCGACGATGACGACACCGATGGCCACGTCGACAACGTTGCGGTGTTCGCCCGACCAGGCGTGCTGGTGGTGCAGAGTTGCGACGATCCCGCCGAGCCCGACTGGTTGCGGATGAACGTGAATGCGCGTTGGGCGCGTGGGTCGCACGACGCCGCCGGACGCTTGCTGGAGGTGGTCGAGATCCCGGTGTTGCCGTTCGTCGAAATCGGCGGCGAGCGTCGTCCGGTCCCGTACGGCAACTACTACGTCGGCAACGGGTTCGTGCTGGTGCCCACGGCGAATCATCCTGCCGATGCCGACATGCTCGCGATCATCGGTGCGCAGTATCCGGGTCGCGACGTGATCGGTCTCGACGTTGGCCCCATCCTCGCCTACGGCGGTGGTGGCATTCATTGCATCACCCAGCAGGTGCCGGTGGCGTAACGGCACTGCCCGTCAGCGGTGTTCGAGGTGGCGCATCAGCGCGAGCACGCCAACGTCGTCGTGTTGCGGACCGACGATCTGCAGACCCACCGGCATGCCCGCCGCGCTGGTGCCGACGGGCATCGTGCCCGCAGGTGAACGGGTGAGGTTGAACGGATACGTGGAGCGCACGAAGTTGACGTCGCTGCCATCGACAGCAACAGGATCAAACGCGAGTGTGGGTGTGAGCAAGAGATCGCAGCGACGGAAGAGCTCGACGAGGCGCAGGTTGAGGTGATGGCATTCGTCTTCGGCGAGGATGAGTTGTTCGGTTGATACGAAGCCGGCCATTTCGACGTAGCTGCGTACCACGGGATCCATCAACGACAGGTCGTGACCTGCCACGGAGCGTTTCTCGTAGCTAGCCACGAGTGTGATCCAGGGCCCCACGGGATCGGTGTCGAACACGGTGGGTACTTCGATGATCTCGATGCCGTCATCGGCCAACCGGGAAACGGCTGCCTCGCACAGCTTGACGATCTCGGGGTCCACATCGGCGTAACCGAGCGTGGGACTCCAGGCCACGCGCGTGGGCAGCGCGCGCTCGGCGACGGCTTGCGACCACGGCACCGGCGGAGTCGGTAGCGAGCGCAGGTCGGTGGGTTCTGCGCCAACGATCACGTCGAGTACCGCGAGCAGTTCGTCTACTGTTCGTGTGAGCACGCCGCGTGTGGTGAGGTGATGCCAATCAACGGGTTGCGGGCCGCCATCGGGCACGCGACCGAGGGAGGGTTTGAAGCCGGGCAGGCCGCACGCCGCCGCGGGGATACGAATGGAGCCACCGCCGTCGGATCCGGTAGCAAGTGGCACCATGCCGGTGGCCACCGCAACAGCGGATCCACCCGACGAGCCGCCACTGGTACGGGCCGGATCGAACGGGTTGCGGGTCGCCCCGAACAACGGATTGTCGGTGGTGCCTTTCGCAGCGAGCTCAGGTGTGTTCGTCTTGCCCACCACGATGCAGCCTGCGGCCTTGAGCCGAGCCACCAGTATCGAGTCTCGCGTGGCGAGTGGTGCATCGGCCCACAACTTCGAGCCGAAGGTGGTGCGGTAGCCGAGTGTGTCCTCGGTGTCTTTCACGCCCAGCGGCACACCGGCGAGTGGGCCGGGAGAGTGGCCTGCTGCAATACGGGCGTCCAGCGCGGCAGCATCGGCCAATGCCTGATCGTGATGCACCGCGATGAAGGCGTTCAGCGGCGCGTTCGTCGCGTCGATCGCGTCGAGTGCGTCGGTCACGACCTGCACTGCCGACCGCTGGCCGGAGCGAACCTGTTGGGCGATGGTGGTCAGTGATGCATCTGTCATGCGCACATCTTGGCGCATGTGTTGCACCCGATCTGCTAGCACAGGCGGATGGAATTCGGCGCAGTGCTTCCCACCACCGAGATCGGCAACGACACCGGCGCCGTGCGCGCGTGGGCGCAGGCTGCGGAGGAGTTGGGCTTCGATCGCATCATTGCCTACGACCACGTACTCGGCGCAGTGCATGGCGATCGTTCGCCGGCGCTGTGGGGTCCCTACACCGAGGCCGATCCGTTTCGCGAGCCAATGGTGCTGTTCGGGTATCTGGCCGGAGTCACCACGAATGTGGAGTTGATGACCGGCGTGCTGATCCTGCCGCAGCGGCAAACGGCGCTGGTGGCCAAGCAGGCGATCGAGATCGATCTGCTCTCCGATGGTCGGTTCATTCTCGGTGTGGGCACCGGCTGGAACTGGGTGGAGTACGACTCGCTCGGCACCGAGTACCGAAATCGCGCCAAGCGCTTCGACGAACAGATCGAGCTATTACGCCTGCTCTGGGATCAGCCGGTCGTGGATTACACCGGTCGGTATCACCGAGTCGATCGGGCCGGCCTGCTGCCACTTCCGGCGCGATGGATTCCCATCTGGTTCGGCGGCGGATCTGATGCCGCGATGCAACGCGCCGCATCGCTCGGCGACGGGTTCTTCTTCGGCGCGGCGGGCGGGCGCACCGAGGGTGCCCTCGACCGGCTCCGGACGATGCTCACCGAGGCCGGACGCGACCCGAGCGCGTTTGCCGTCGGTGCTCAGATTCACACCGGTCGGGGAGCCGAGAAATGCGCTGCCGAGGCAGCCGGTTGGAAGGCCGCAGGCGGCACGCACATGTCGGTGAGCACGATGTCCTCGACGATGCTCGGCGCAATCAGCCGACCATGCGCGAGCGTGGATGATCACATCGCGTTGCTGAGCGAATCCCTGCAGATGCTCCAGTCGCTGTAACCCGCGACAACCTCGTGCAGCTCAGGAGATGGACCGCTCAGGACACGAAGATGACGAGTATCACTGAGTTCGTCGTGTGGCTCTCGAGGTCGAACTGGCCGGTCTTGGTGGCGGTGAACGCGATCTTGCTCGTGGCGCCCTTGGCGGCTTCGGTCTCGATGTCGTAGCCATGCAGGTGATAGCTCTGCGCCGATGCCGGATCGGTGAGTTCTATCGACACGTTCGTGCCCTTCTTCACGCCAACCACGCGCTTGCCACCCATCGTCTAGAAATCGTCGGTACCGACGGTGACCGTGATCGTTACTGAGCCATCGGCGTTCGGGGTGGCATCCACTGGGGGAGCGTTGGTGGTGGCGGGAGGGTCTGCCGCGTCGGCGGTGGCAACTGATACCGGTGTGGCCTTGGTGGACGATGAACCACAGGCGGTGAGCGTGAGCAGCGCGGCCGAGATCAACGCGAGGCAGCTGGCGCGGGTTGTGCGGGAAGTTATGTCAACTATCTAGCAGTTCGGTCGGTAGTTGTGAGGGGCAGGCGAAGGGTTGCTGAGCCACTGACGTGATCACCGAGGTTGTTGCTGGCGCGCAGTTCGACCTCGACGGTGCCGCCGACACCGTCAGTGGGGAGGGCGGTGCCGGTGACCCAACCCGTATACGTGAGCGTGGAACTCGCGAAGCTCGGCACACCGAGGCGTATGGAGAGCTTAGTGATCATCGCCTCCGGGCCGGCCCAATCGGTGACGAAGCGGCTGCAGTACGCGTTGTCGCTGAGGATGTTCATGAAGATGTCAGGGGCCCCCTGCATGTTGGCGTACGCACGGTCGTGGTGCACCGGCATGAAGTCGCGTGTGGCGATGGCGCCGGCCACTACGACCGTGGCGGTGACATCGATGACCAACGAGGGCAGTTCGTCACCGACGTTCACGTCGTCCCAGCGCAGCGTCTCAAAGGGCGATGCCGTCGTCATGCCGGTCCTGTCGTCATGGCGCCGGCCTGAACTTGAGGATGCGGAATCGCTGCCTACCCACGACGTCGCCGGCGTCATCGACGTACGTGGTGACCCAGGTGACGAAGTAGCCGGGCCCGATGCGGGTCTGCTTGCGATCGGAGATCGATTCGATCACGGTGGTCGCCTGCACGGTCTCGCCGAGGTGAAGGTATCGCTCGATCTCGAACTCGGAGTTCGACGCGAGCGTGCCCACGAACCCGGCCTGATCGAACGCGGCCAGTGGACTCGCGCCCTCAGACGGCACCGGTGAGCCGCCACGCTCGCCGATGCCGGTGATCATCGGCGTCGCCATGGTCCACGTCTGCAGCATGAGCGGCGGTGCGACGATGCCACCGAAGCACGAGGTGGCCGCGAACGATGGATCAGTGTAGACCGGGTTGGCGTCCTCGAAGGCCGCCGCCCAATGACGGATCATCGGTTGGTTCACAGGATCTGGCGCGACCGATGCTCGTCCCGAACCGACGGGTTTGCCGACGAGCGCGTCGAGCAGCTCGCGAAATCCTGTTGGTTCAGTCGGGGAGTCGGTGCCGTCGTTTCCGACCATGGGGATTATCAGATCACAGAGCGCATCGGTGGGCGCTCATCGAGGTTCAGCGGCTCGTTGGCGCCGTTCGGACGCAGCAATGCAAGCTGGTCTCCGGCGAAGGCCTTATCGGCGCCGACGCGTGCGAGCAAAGTGGCCAGCACCTCAGCGGCCTGGACGCCGAGCCGGTCGAGGGTCTGATGGCGATGATGCCGTTCGCCCACATCGACCTGGGCGATGGACGACGCGCCGAAACGCTCGGCGATATCGGCGAGCATGGCAATTTCGACACCCCATCCCTGCACGAACGGGATCTGCTCGATCGTGGTGCGGCGCCCTGCAAACTCGCCACTGAGCGGCTGGTGCAAACCCGTGAGCTCGGGCAGGAACAGACTCAGCAACGGTCGCGCAACCAGCTCGGTGGTGCGCCCGCCGCCACCGAGATCGGTGGGCCGGTGGTAGCTCGCCTTCACCAAGGCGACATCGTTGGTGGTGAGTAGCGGCATGAGCAGGCGCAGCACCCAACTGGGTTCCACGCTGGTGACATCGCCATCACACCACACGATGAAATCACCCGTACTGGCAGCAACGGTGGCCCACAGCGCGTTGCCCTTGCCGCGGCCGACGCCGTACACGTCGTTGACCGTGTTCACCGAGACGACGGTTGCGCCGTTTGCCGCAGCGACCATGGCGGTGTCATCGATGGAGTTGTCATCGAGCACGATGAGCTCGTCGACCAACCCGGTACCTTCCACGAGCACCGTGCGCAGCATGTGCACAAGAGCACCGATGGTCGCGCCTTCGTTCTTGCACGGCACGCATACGCTCACCGTGCGGCCAGCCTTGGCCGCGAGCGCCTGGTCCATGGTGAACGACGTGGCGTCGAAGGTGCGAACAGGACTCACGTTGCTGAGGGTAGATGCGCTCATGACCAATAACCTCCCTGTGCGTGGAACTGTTTGCAGTGATCAATGCTTCGCCCGACTCGCTGAACCTCGACTCGATTGTGTCGGGCGCAGAACAAGCCGTGGCGCGTGCCCGCCTGATGTTGAGCCAGGGCGCCGACGGATTGGATCTGGGCGGTCAGGGCAGCACCGATGCCGCCACTGTGGTTGGCTGGGAGATCGAGTGGCAGCGCCTTGCCCCGATCGTGCCGGCGCTCGCCGCGCTGGGTGTTCCGTTGAGCGTGGACACGTGGCGTCCGCAGGTGGCCCGATTGGCCATCGAGGCCGGCGCCACTGTGTTGAATGCGGCCGATGGCATGCAGACCGACGAGATGTGGCAGGTCGCGGCGGAGTTCGATATGCCCATCGTGTTGCCGTTCCTCAGCGGCCCGAACCCCCGCGAGATGCAGCACGTGAGCGCTGATCCCATTGACACCCTGATCGAGTTTTTCGATGCGCGTCTCGCCGACGCCGATCGTTTCGGCATGCGCCACCGGTGCATCATCGATCCGGGTACCGGCTTTGCCCCCAGCGACTGGGCCTGGGAGGACCGCTACCTCTATCAGAAGCGCGTCTACAGCAACCTCGATCAACTGCGTCGTTGGGACCTGCCGTTGTACATCGCCCTGCCGTGGAAGGACACCCCTCAGCATTGGGAACTGATGGAGATCGTGCTGAAACAGCGTCCCGAATACGGGCGAGTGCACTACCCCGATCAGGTACGCGCCCTCGAGCGCAAGCTCGGCTTGATCGAGTAGCAACTCGACAGACATCGCGGTGGTCGTTTCAGTACAGGTCGGCCAACGGCCCGAGTGGGGTGATGGCATCTGGCGGCAGCGCGCTGTCCCAATCCAAGGGACACAACTCGGGCGCCACTTCTGATAGCGGCGTGAGCACAAAGCGACGTTCGGCGTAGCGCGGGTGCGGGATGGTGAGCTCGGGGCTGTCGATGGTGACGCCGTCGAAGAACAACAGATCCACATCGAGAGTGCGCGGACCCCAGTGCACCACGCGTTGGCGCAGCGCCAGGGACTCGATGCGCTGGCAGCGCCGCAGCATCGCGAACGGGTCGAGCGATGTCTCCACGGCGACGACCATGTTGAGGTACGCGCCCTGATTGTCGGGGCCGCCAACGGGTGCAGTTTCGAAGACCTGTGATTGGCCGATCAGGCTCGTACCGAGTTCGTCGACCGCGAGCTTGAGGTACGCAACGCGATCGCCGAGGTTGGTGCCGAGTGCGACGATGGCGCGATGGCTGGTGCGTGGCGGGATCTGCAGGTCGGCACGTGTTCGACGAATACGTACCGCAGTGAACGCCATGTCCTCTGGGACGGGAGGACGTAGTTTACGGACCACGACCTCGACGGCCTCCACGCGGTCGAAGGTGAGTGCATCCTCGGCAATGCGATGCGCGAGTCGCTCGAGCAGTTCGTCCTTGGTCTCGCGCGCGATGGCAGCGGCGCGCTCGGCAACGAGGCCGTAGTGAGCCGTGTCGGCAAGGTCGTCGCTGGTGCCGGCGTCGCGTAGATCGCCCTCGAGGGTGATGTCGAATTCAAGTGGTTGCGCCGACTCGCGTTCGTGGGGCAGAACGCCAACGAGGGTCATCACACGCAGTCCGTATATCTCGATCTTGTCCATGTTCGTGCTCATCGGCAGCGTCCCTTCCTGTGTGTCTGGCCTGTCTACCGAGGGTCGTGTTGCGGGCGGCCACCACTGAGGCGTATGTACAACCGATTCGAGTTGTCATCCATTCCGAATCAACGCCGCGAACCTAACGGTGCCCACACCGCCGTTCCACGTCGTGCTCGGAATCGCTCACTCAAACTGCTGCTGTTGTTGGCGTCGCCTCAAGTCGCCGACGCCCGTCGAGCGCGGCATTGGCCTCGACACCGAGCAGCGAGATCATCGCGTGCAGGCTGAGCCAGGTGATCAGGCCGATGACGGAGGCAAAGGTGCCGTACACCGGTGCCGCTCGAGCAATGGCACGACTGACAACGGTGGTGCCGACGACCTGCAAAACGGCGAACCCGAGCCCGGCACCGGCAGCGCCGGGGAGACGTTGGGAGCGAGACAGCCGTACTGCGGTCAGCACCTGATACGCCACGTGCAACGCCCCGATGTTGATGGAGAGCGCAGCAAGGCCGAGCAGCACGCGATTGAGCCACGAGACACCGCTGACCGCGATGAATCCGGTGACGATGGCTGTGGCGATTTGCGAGAGGCCGACCACGCCGATGCCCAACAGCGCCCGCCAACGCGTGCGCGCCATATTCGGCCGGGCGTGCTCGGGTATCTCCCAGATGTCATTCATTGCGGTTTGCGTGACGACGAACGCCTTCGTGCCGGCCCAGAGGCTGGCACCGAGGCCGAAGATCAGCACGAACACGTTGCCGTGTATTGCCGTTGGGTTGGCTGCCAGCGTCTGGCCGACGATCGGGATCTTCGCCATCGT
>JAYUWK010000187.1:0-2677 GCA_043753895.1 Actinomycetota bacterium | reverse complement strand
GTCACCGGGAACCGGATGGCGATGATGATGGAACTCGGCCCAGATGACGTCGGGTACATCAGCATGCCGATGTTTCATTCCAACGCCCTCATGGTGGGGTGGGCGCCGTCGATCGTGGTCGGGGCCTCGGTCGGATTGGCCCGCAAGTTCTCGGCGTCGGGATGGCTTTCCGACGTTCGCCGATACCGGTCGACCTGGTTCAACTACACGGGTAAGCCGCTCAGTTACCTGGTCGCCACTCCCGAGCTCCCTGACGACGCCGACAATCCGCTGCGCGTCGCCTTCGGCAACGAAGGTTCGCCGCAGGTCGTGAGCGAGTTCGCGCGTCGATTCGGCGTTCGGGTGATCGATGCCTTCGGGTCTACCGAAGGGGCGATTGCAGTAAGTCGTGATGGCCCAGCGAGAGCTGGTGCGATGGGCATCGCCGGTCCGACGATCGGCATCGTCAACGACGCCGGCGACATATGTCCTCCGGCTCGGTTCGACACCTCGGGCCAGCTCGCCAATGCTGCGGAATGCGTGGGCGAAATCGTCAATACGGCTGGCGCCGGACCGTTCGAGGGTTATTACGACAACGCTGTTGCCACTGCGTCGGCGACCCGCAACGGCTGGTACTGGTCGGGTGACCTCGGATATCTCGACGACGACCGCTACCTGTTCTTTGCTGGTCGCACCGCCGAGTGGATCCGAGTCGACGGCGAGAATTTCCCCGCCGGACCCATCCTCGACGCCATTACTGCGTACCCCGAGGTGGTCGTCGGTGCGGTCTACGGAGTTCCCGATGTTCATTCCGGGGACCAGGTGATGCTGGCGGTCGTGCTGAGCGCTGGTGCGGTCTTCGACGGGCTCCATTTCGCGAAGTGGATCGATGCGCTGGCGGGAATCGGGCCCAAGTGGCGACCACGATACGTGCGGGTGTCGCAGGAACTCCCGACCACTGGCACCAACAAGATCGTCGCGCGTGCGTTGGTGCATCAGAAGTTCCGACGCGATCGCATCGGTGATGACGAACTGTGGGTTCGCGACCGGGGCGACGACGCGTATCGGCCCTTCGCCGCCGACGACGAGCGCCGACTCCAGGCATCGTTCGTTGCGGCCGGTCGTCAACGGTTCTGGGAACTCTGATGGACCTGTCGTTCACCACCGCAGAAGCGGCGTTTGCGACCCGGGCGAGGGAGTGGCTCGGAGCGGAAATGGCTGATGCTGGGCTGCCGGCTTCGTTTTCGTCACTCGACCAAGAGATCGAGTGGGGCCGTCGATGGCAGAAGCGTTTGGCGGCTGGTCGATGGGTCGGTATCTCGTGGCCGCAGGCGTACGGCGGTCGCGACGCAACACCCATTGAGGTGGCGCTGTTCAACATGGAATATGCCCGCTCGGGAGCGCCCCAACCGGTGAACCGCGTAGGGATCAATCTGGCGGGACCGACCCTGCTGGCGCACGGGAGCGACGGGCAGCGGGAGCGATGGTTGCCCTCGATCCTTGACGCTTCAGAGATCTGGTGCCAACTGTTCAGCGAGCCCGATGCGGGAAGTGATCTGGCCTCACTTGCGACTCGGGCGGAGCCGGCTTTCGACGAGGCGGGTCGGCCAGGGTGGCGGGTCAATGGCCAGAAGGTATGGACCTCGTACGCCCAATACGCGCAATGGGGGATCGCCCTGGTTCGAACGGATCCGGAGGCCAGCAAACATCGCGGGATCTCCTACATGGTGATCGACATGACGGTGCCTGGGATCGAGATCCGGCCCCTCCGCCAGATCACCGGCGACGTCGAGTTCAACGAGGTGTTCCTCACTGATGTCTTCGTGCCCGAGGGGCAGCTGGTGGGAGAACTTCACGGTGGTTGGGCGGTCGCCAACACGACTCTCGCCCATGAGCGGGGCACGAGCTTTCCGTTCAAGGAGCAGGTCGTGCACGAGGTGTTCTTCGAGCGCCTGTATGCGGAGGCGGTGGCGAGCGATCGGCTCGACGAGATCGAGATCGCCGACGCGTTGGCTCAGTGCTTCATCGAGCTGCGAATCCTTCGACTGCACAACTGGCGCACGCTGACCCGATTGGGCCGCGGCGAGGAACCCGGGCCTGAGTCGAGCTGGATCAAGCTGGCGTGGACCGAGATGACCCAGCACGTGTCCGAGGTTGCGCTCGACATCTGCGGACCAACCGCCCCGCTCTGGTTCGACGCCAACCCCAACCCCAACCCCAACCCCGTTCTGGCTGCAGATTCGGTTCGGGAAGGTGCCGAGGGTGCAGCCAGAACGGCTGTCGGGGTGTGGCAGCGTCAGTGGTTGTGGTCGAAGGCGGCCTCGATTGCTGGCGGGACCAGCGAGATCCAACGCACGATCATCGGCGACCGCATCCTCAATCTCCCCCGCTGAGTACCGGAAACCCTCCGTTCTGGCTGCAGATCTGGTCGGTGAATCGACCGAATCTGCAGCCAGAACCGGGGTTTTGCGTTCGGTTCAGCTGGACTGTCACAGGTGGGTGGTGGGATGTTTCAATGCATCTCGAACCCGTCTTCTCGTTGGCTGCGTCACAACATGGCGTCGTTTCACGTGCCCAACTCGCAGAACTGAACATCGATCGCCATGTGGTGCAGCGCTGGGTGGAAGCAGGCCGCCTGCTTGCCACGAGTCCGCGCGTGTTGGCATGCGCAGGTTCGATCGATTCGCCGATGAGGCAG
>JAYUWK010000186.1:0-2678 GCA_043753895.1 Actinomycetota bacterium | reverse complement strand
TGTGCTTCGGCGCGCACCGTCGCAACTTGGGCGTCGTACGCCGCCACATCGGAGCGCGCCGATGCGGTCAATGCCTCGGCCTGCTCGAAGTCGCCCTCGATGCTGTCATAGCGAGACGTCATCCCGTCGCGCACCTTGCGGAACAGGAACAGGCGCATGGCGAGCGCCAGCACCACGAAGGAGCCGAAGCCCCAGACCACTTCTTTCAGTTCGGGGAAGATCGGGTTGAGGTCCTTTGGGGGGACCCCCGCTTCTCCTCCTTCTTCGGCGGTCACGACTGATGCACCCTGGAGGGCGACATCGAACGTGGCGGGGCCGGAGAAGGTCACGACGGCTGTCAGCACGTCATCTCCTTACGATCTCGATCGGGATGCTCGCGCTCAGGCGAACTTGAGCAGAATGAAGACCACGAAGCCGATGAGGGCCAGGGCTTCGGTGAAGGCGATACCGAGGAACATGGTGGTACGCACCATGCCGGCGGCCTCCGGCTGACGGGCCATGGCCTCGACGGACTTTCCGACGAGATAGCCGATGCCGATGCCGGGGCCGATCGCCGCAAGGCCGTAGGCCATACCGGCGCCGGATGCTGCGGCGATGTTCTTCTGGTCGGCTGCGTTGAGGCCGTTCTGGGCAACCAGAGCGCTGAATGCTTCCATGGGATGTTGTCTCCTGTTGTGCTTTCGGTAGAGGGGAGATGGGTGGGGGGAGATGGGTGGGGGCGGGTGAAAGGGAGAAGGGGAACGGTCGGGGTGACGGTGAACCGAAGCTCAGTGTTCCTCGGCGTGACCGACCGTGGAGTTGTTGATGTACACCGCCGCCAGGATGGCAAAGATGTACGCCTGCAGGAAGGCGACGAGGATCTCGAACGCCGTGAGGAAGATGAGCATCCCGAACGGCAAGATGGACATCGGCACGAGGAACAGTTGCTTGGTTTCAGCGAACAGCAGCGACTCGGTGAGCAAGCCGAAGGTGACGAGCAGGATGTGACCGGCGAGCATGTTGGCCATGAGTCGCACCGTGAGCGAGAACGGTGTGACGAGGATGGTCGAGATGAACTCGATGATGCCCACGAGCGGCTTCAGCGCCGTCGGCACCCCGGGAGGCCACAACAGGTGACCGAAGTAGGCGAGCCCCTGGTGCTTGATGCCCGTGCCGATGTAGGTCACCCAGACGAGCAGGGCCAGCGACAGCGGGATGGCGATACGTGCGGTCGCCGGCATCTGGATGATCGGGATGACGCCGGGAATGTTGCACAAGAAGATGAACACGAACAGGCTCAAGAGGAACGGGGTCCACTTCAGCCCCTCCTTGCCGAGCGTCTGCATCACGACGCTCTCCTCGATGAACTCGACGGTGACTTCGGCGAGGTTGCGGGCGCCCGTCGGAGCGACCATCGGGTCGCGACGGGCGGCGATGAGGAACAACACGATGCTGATCAAAGCCGCAGCGACAGCAATGAGGGCGATCTTGTTGAACGTCGGAAAGATGTCCTGCCAGCGCAGGATTTCGTTGATCGGCGGAAACTCGAGTCCGAGCACGTGGTGTCCGTTTCAGTCGTGAGTGTGGGCGGTGGGCGAAATGGGTGGCGCGGGATCCGTTGGGACGGTGATGTTCACGTCGGGGTGGTCGACGGTGATTTGAGCCCCGGGGACGCAAGCGACAGGGCGACGAACTTCATCTCCCAGAACAGCAGCCCGAGGTGCGTGATGATGATGGTCGATCCGAGGGCCGGAAATGAAATCCAGTCCGTGTCCTTGACCAACCACACGGCGAGGAAGATCAGTCCGAGACGGATCAGGTAGCCGAACAGGACAGCTCCCATCATCAGACCGAGGGAGATACGCGCCGAGAACGCAATCAGGCCGGCGGCAAGGGCGAAGTTGGTCAGCACGATGGCGATGGCGTAGGCGCTCGACCAGGCGCCGTCGGCACCCCAGATCACTGCGCACGCTGCGATGAGCACCGGGGCGACGAGCAGCCCACGCTTGATCATGTCGGTGGAGACGGCGACTTCGGGGGCGGGACCCTCGAAGCGGGTGGTGAACGGATCGGCGTTGGCAGCGGGAGTGTTCACGTCAGGCGGCCTTTCGCTTGTTGCTCTCGGCGCGGGCGCGACGTTGTGCCTCGTGTTCGTCCATGCGGGCGTCATAGCGGTACTTGAACTTCGCGAAGAGGCCGATTGCGGCGAGCACCGTCATGACGATCATGAAGAGCGGTGTGGTCCCGGCGAGGCGATCGATCATCCAACCGACGCCGAAGAACATCGCGATGATCACCGCGACCTCGATGCCCAACCCGAGCGAATCCTCGGTGTTGGTGGCATCGCCGTCTCGCGTGCGTGGCGGAGTGCGTGGTTGCTTCGAGAGGAGCTTCATTGATCCAGATGGTTCAGACAGACCGATCATCGGGGCGTCGTGATCGTGTCGCTTGTGAACGCGAGCACAACCTAGTGGTCGTCGACCACCGTCGGCAACTCCGGGGGAACGGTCTGCTCCAAGTCCGCCACACCCGGCTCCGCTCCCGCCTCTTCGTGCTCGGTTGCGTGCTCGGTCGCGTGCTCGGTTGCCTGCTCGGTTGCCTGCTCGGTTGCGATCGCCTCGGAGGCCGCCTCGCGTCGACGGGCACGGACACTCGGGTGCAACACGGTGTACAGCACGATCGCCGACGCCAGGATGCCG
>JAYUWK010000185.1:0-63512 GCA_043753895.1 Actinomycetota bacterium | reverse complement strand
GACGATCGACCGCATCGAGCACGCCTACGACCATGTCATCGCGTTGGCCGATCTCGATCCTGACTCCGACCCGCCGAAGGTTCTCCTCATCAGGCCCGACGCCGCCGGAAATCTGCTCGAACTCATCGCGCTCATACTGGCCGATGACGAGTTGCTCGTCATCCACGCCATGCCGCTCAGGCCGACCTTCTACTCGCTTCTCCCGGACCCTTCGGAGTAACACATGACCACACAGAAACAACACACAACCGCCGCCGGTCGAACGCTCAGCGACGACGAAATCGACGCGATCGCTGACGATGTAGCGACGCACCAGTACGACGTCGACGAGATCCGGCGCAGAGGTCGGCCGACGCTCGGAACCGGACCCGCGCAACTCGTCCCGGTGCGACTCGACCCCACGCTGTTGACATTGCTTCGCAGCCGCGCTGCTCGCGACCACGCCACGAACAGCGAGGTCATCCGCGCTGCCCTACGCCAGTATCTCGCTTCCTGACCATTCGGCCGTTATCAATGACTCGGCACTTGGCCCATCAGAAGGACGAACCATGCGCTCGGCTCAGTGCTTGATGGCCTGCAGCGTGTAGCTCATCGCAATGCGCTCCGGGCGGTCGACCAGCCGATATTCGCCCCCACCGATGGACTCCATCGATGCACCGAGCGCTGGCCAGGGAATCGAGTCGTGGTCTTCGAGTGCGATGATCTCCATGCCGGCTCGCAACAGGGCCGTGATGATCTCGCCCATACCGTGGTTGAACTGCAGCGTCTCGGGCGAGCTCAAGGCTTCATCGTGTTCGACATAGGTCGACGACTCCACGAAAGTGGTGCCGTCGGTTTCGAAGTAGGGATACTCGACGGTGATAAGACCATCGAGTCGCGGATCACCCAGCGCCCACAACATCGGGTGTCCTTCGCGGATGAAGAGCCGCCCACCAGGGCGCAGCAATGACGACACCACCGACGCCCATCGCTTGACGTCGGGGAGCCAGCACAACGCCCCAATCCCGGTGTAGACGAGATCGAAACGATTCACACCCAACGCAGCGGGAGCGTCATACAACTCGGCCTCCACGTAACGCACCGGGTGCCCGCAATCGGCGGCTAGTTGTCGCGCGGCGTACAGTGCTGATGGTGAGAAGTCGAGACCGGTGACGCGGGCGCCGAGGCGCGACAGCGAGAGCGTGTCGGTGCCGAGGTGGCACTGCAGGTGCACCGCATCGCGATCGGCGATGTCACCGAGGCGGGGGCGATCGAAGCTGACCACATCGCTGATGCGCTCGGGATCGTCGATATAGCGGTGCAGGCCGTACTCACTGGACGCAACGTGATACGCGACCCGGGACTCCCAGTTGGCCCTGTTGACAAATGCGTACTCTTCCATGGCGACAGCCTCTCATCACCGTGACACACTTCGTCGATGAAACTGAACCTTTCCGCCGATGAGGTGCTCACCACTACTCGTTCCGTTCGCAAGCGACTCGACTTCGATCGCCCGGTCGAACGATCCGTGATCGAGGAGTGTCTCGACATCGCGCTGCAGGCCCCCACCGGCTCGAACAGTCAGGGCTGGCACTGGATCGTGGTCGAAGATGCCGCCAAGAAGAAGGCGCTCGCCGACATCTACGCCGCCAACTTCTCGATCTACGCGAAGAACCCGCGCAGCGCCGGGTACGCCGAGGGTGACATGCGCGCCGAGCAGGCGGGCCGGGTGACGGCATCGGCGATGTATCTCACCGAGAACTTCCACCGCGTGCCGCTCATGCTCATCCCGTGCATCTCCGGCCGGCTCGACAACGCACCCGTGTTTGCCGCCGCCAGCGCGTGGGGTTCACTGCTGCCCGCTGTATGGAGTTTCATGCTTGCGGCCCGCGAGCGCGGCCTGGGTTCGGCATGGACGACGATCCATATGATGAACGGCGGCGAAGCGAAAGCAGCCGAGATCTTGGGCATCCCGTTCGGCGAGATCACTCAGGCTGGTTTGTTCCCCATTGCCTACACCATCGGCACCGACTTCAAGCTGGCCAAGCGGCTGCCCCTCGAGCCGGTGCTGCACTGGGATACGTGGTGACAACAGGCGCCCGCGACGCGCATCATCTGGTTCAAGACGGGTTTGCCTATCGCTTCGATTGGGGGCTCGATGGTCTGCGGTCTCTTGCGCCGCATGCCGATGTCGTGATCATCGTCGACGTCTTGCGCTTCACCTCTGCCGTGTGTGCAGCCCTCGAAAGCGGCGCGACGGTGTTCCCGTACCCATGGCACCGCGACGACGTCGAGGCGTACGCATCGAGCCGGGACGCGATGGTCGCCGGACGACGCGAGGACGGTGGTCCATCGTTGTCGCCCACCGACTTGTTGACAATGGCACCGGACAGCCGCATTGTGCTGCCGTCGCCGAACGGCTCGGCCCTGTCGTTCGCTGCGCGCAACTTCGGCGCCCGCCGAGTGCTGGCCGGCTGCCTGCGCAACGCGTCCGCCACGGCCCGCTGGGCACGCACCGTGCCCGCCGTTCGACCTGCGGGTTACGCCGTGATCGCTGTCATCGCTGCTGGTGAACGATGGGGTGATGCCGACGGCCCACTCCGTCCGGCCGCCGAGGATCTGATCGGTGCCGGAGCAATCCTGACCGCACTCGACCCGTCCCATGCTGTTGCAACACCGTGTTGCTCGCCCGAGGCCGCCGCAGCCCGCTCGGCGTTCCAGTACGCCCGACCCCGCTTGTATGAGACGTTGTGCGCCACCGGTTCGGGCCGCGAACTCCTGGCACGCGGCTGGGACGACGACATCGCCACCAGCGCCGCGCTCGACGTCGCCACCGTCGTGGCCGAACTCGTCGACGACGCATTCGTGGCTGCAGTGCGCTAGGGCGGGGCCACGCCACATCTGGGGCTCTCGGCCGATCTGGCAGTGGTTCCGCTCCCCAAAGGGCACAAATCTGCTGCCAGACGCACGCTCGCCCACCAAAATTCATGGGCAGGTGCGCTCGCCGCTGCCTACTCGACGAGGCGAAGTCCGCTCGGCGCGACCGAGGGTTCAGCGTTCGGCAATTCCACGACGAACTCGGTGCGGTGCGCCGGGAAGACATGCTGCGACAGCAACACTGGCCGGCCCTGCACATCGGTGGTGAGGCGCTCGCAACGCAGTACCGGCGAACCCACCGGAACGCCGAGCAACGCGGCATCGGCCGCCGTCACCGAATCGGCGCCGATGGTCTGGGTGGCGCCACGCAACGCGATACCGAGTAGTTCGTAGAACGGCGCCCGCTCGACATCGCGACGCGAGAGATGCTGGCCGAGTTCGGCGGGGCACCACACCGTGACCACGGCGAACGGTTCGCCATCGGCAAGGTTCACGCGCTTGACCCGCAACACGTGATCGGTCTTGAGCGCAGCCTTCACACGACCAGTGGCGCTGACGAACGCGAACTCGATGATCTTGCGTTGCGCCTCGATGCCACTCTCGGCCATCTGCCCCTCGATGGTGACCAGCTGACCGAGGGTCTGTCGCAGCGGTTCAGCCGCAACGAACCAACCGAAACCTTGGCGGGCATCGACGAGGCCGTCCTCTCGCAACGTCTCGAGAGCGCGACGGATGGTCACCCGACTTGCGTCGAATTCGCCGGACAGTTCGGCCTCGCTCGGCAATAACCGACCCGCCGCGTAGCTGCCGTGCTGCACTCGCTCGCGAATGGCATCGGCAATCTCTTGATACCTGATCGTTCTCATCGCGCGTTCATCCTGTCATGTTCGCCTTGCGCCAGTCACCCGCCGGAAATCACCTCTGGGAGGTTGACCCGTCGTTCGAACTTGTATTACACTTGTCTACATCGCCCACGAACGCCCGACGAACACACGAGGTAACCCATGGCTGTCACCGCAGGAACACCCATCGAACTTGTCCAAGGCGTGTACGCCACGCTTCCGGCACGTATGGCCATCGGTCGACGTCGCCTCGGCCGCCCGCTCACGCTCACCGAGAAGATTCTGATCAATCACCTTGTTGATCCGGAATCACAGGACATGGACCGTGGCATCAGCTACGCCGACTTCCAACCCGACCGGGTTGCGATGCAGGACGCCACGGCACAGATGGCGCTTCTGCAGTTCATGACGGCCGGCCTGCCCGAAGCCTTGGTGCCCAGCACCGTGCATTGTGACCATCTGATCTCGGCCAAGGTTGGTGCCAGTATCGACATGGGCGTGGCCATTGACACCAACCGCGAGGTGTACGACTTCCTCCGCAGCGTGTCAGCCAAGTATGCAATCGGCTTCTGGGGTCCCGGCAGTGGCATCATCCATCAGGTGGTGCTCGAGAACTACGCGTTCCCCGGCGGGATGATGATCGGCACCGACAGCCATACACCCAACGCCGGCGGCCTCGGCATGGTGGCCATCGGTGTCGGTGGCGCCGATGCAGTGGACGTGATGACGGGCTTCCCCTTCAACGTCCGCTGGCCCAAGGTCATCGGCGTCAAGCTCACCGGCACGCTCAGCGGATGGTCGTCACCCAAGGACGTGATCCTCGAGGTCGCCCGCGTGCTCACCGTCGAGGGTGGAACTGGCGCCATCGTCGAGTACTTCGGTGCGGGCGCCGACACCATTTCGGCTACCGGAAAGGCCACCATCTGCAACATGGGTGCCGAGATCGGTGCGACGTGCAGCGTGTTCGGCTACGACCAGAACATGGCCGTATACCTACAGGCCACGGGTCGCGGTGCCATCGCAGCTGCGGCCGACGCAGTCGCCGATGACCTTCGCCCCGACGGCGGCGCACAATACGATCAAGTCATCGAGATCGATCTCGACACCCTCAAGCCACTCATCAACGGCCCCCACTCCCCCGATCGCGCCAACCGTGTCGGCACCGCAGTTGGTACCGAAGCCGTCGCCAACGGTTGGCCGCTCAAGATCAGTGCAGCCCTTATTGGCAGTTGCACGAACAGCTCGTACGAGGACATCACCCGAGCAGCATCGGTTGCCCGCCAGGCAGCGGCAATGGGTCTGCGCACCAAGACCGATCTGCTCATCAGCCCCGGCTCCGAGCAGATCCGGGCCACGATCGAGCGCGACGGTCTCCTCGCTGATCTCGAGTCCATCGGCGCAACCGTGCTGGCGAACGCGTGCGGGCCGTGCATCGGCCAGTGGGACCGGCCTGCTTCAGAAAACGGGCAGATCAACACCATCGTCAACAGCTTCAACCGCAACTTCCCCAAGCGCAACGACGGCTCGGCGAACACGCTCAGCTTCGTCACCTCGCCCGACACGGTCATCGCGTTGGCCCTCGCCGGTCGGCTCGACTTCGACCCAACCACTGACACGATCACCAACCCCGACGGTGTGGAGGTGACATTGATGGCCCCCGTGGGTGAGGTGCTTCCCGAGCTCGGCTACGACCCGGGCCAGAACACGTTCACGCCGCCTCCCGCCGATGGCTCGGGTGTGGTGGTAGAGGTCTCCCCAACCAGTGATCGGCTGCAATTGCTCGACGCGTTCACGCCGTGGGATGGCAACGACTACATCGCCCTGCCCGTTCTGATGAAGGCGCAGGGCAAGTGCACCACCGACCACATCTCAGCGGCCGGCAAGTGGCTGAAGTACCGCGGCCATCTCGAAAACATCAGCGGCAACCTGTTCATCGGTGCCGTCAACGCATACGGCGGTGCGGTTGGCGAGGGCAAGAGCGCGATCGATGGCCGCACCGACACCTATCCCAATCTCGCCAAGTCCTACAGCGAGGCCGGCATTCGTTGGTGCGCGATCGGCGATCGCAACTACGGCGAAGGCTCGTCGCGCGAGCACGCTGCAATGGAGCCACGCTTTCGTGGCGGCGTCGTGATCTTGGCGCGCAGCTTTGCTCGCATTCACGAGACCAACCTGAAGAAGCAGGGCCTCGTCCCGCTCACCTTTGCCGACCCCGCGGTGTATGACCTGATCGGTGAAGACGACCGCATCAACGTCACCGGACTGCCACCCGTGCCGGGTCAGAACGTGCGCTGTCAGATCGTGAAGACCGACGGCTCCACCATCGGCTTCGAGGGTGTGCACACGTTCAGCGCCGAGCAGATCGAATGGTTCAAGGCGGGTTCGGCGCTCAACGTGGTGCGCCGTAGGGTTGCCGAAGGCCAGCACTGACATGGATCTCTCCACCGCGATCCGTACCACGGGTTCCGTTCGCAGCTTCACGCCCGAGGCGATCGACGACGCCACGTTGTACGCACTACTCGACGACGCGCGCTTCGCTCCGAGCGGCGGCAACCGGCAGGGTTGGCGTGTCGCCGTCATCAAGGACACCGCCAGACGTGAAGCCCTCGCCGATCTCATGCGGCCGGTGTGGGACGACTACATCGCCATCGCATCCACTGGCACGACACCATTCACCGTGGTAGATCCGGGCACCTCTCAGCCAACTGCGCGAGCCGCCGGGCATTCTCCCAACGACTTACTCGACAACATCACCACCGTGCCCGTGGTGCTCGTGGTCGCTGCCGACCTGTCACAGGTTGCGATGATGGACAAGGACCTCGAGCGCAAGGCCATCACCGGCGGAGGGTCGATTTATCCGTTCTGCTGGAACCTGTTGCTCGCAGCGCGCAGTCGTGGGCTGGGCGGGGTGATGACCACGTTCTTGGCACGCGCCGAGCCGGCTGCGGCCCCAATCTTGGAGCTACCAGCGAACTACGCAATTGCATCGATGATCTTCATCGGGCACCCGGTGCATCAACCGACAAGGCTCAAACGCTCTACGGTGGAGACCTTCACGACCGTCGACACCTTCGATGGCCCGGCCTTTGGCGTGTGACCCGAGATCCGCACCGAGCAGGCGTGATCAGCCCGGCTCGACGAGATACAGACTGAACGTGACGACGATGCGATACGACGTGCTCGTTGGCAAGAAGTTGGTCCTCGAGCAGGCGACCAGCGACACGCTGGGGAAGGGCGCCCACAACCCCGCGTTGTAGATGTCGGACGAATCCTCGCCGGTAATGTCGCGACGGATGTAGGTGTAGTGGTAAATGCGCCCGTCGGCTGCATACATCACAATTTCATCACCGGGCCCGAGCAGATGGATGTTACGGAACAGCGCCGTGCTGCTGGTCCGATGCGCAAAGAGAACGGTATGGCCGTTTTGCCCCGCTAAGGCGGTACCCGGCCAGTGTCCGACATAGCCAGCATCGACGATCGCGTCCTCTACTCCCTCTACCACGGCGGCCGACACGCCAAGTGCGGGGATCGCGAGGAAGTACGGCAATTGCGATGGCGGGGGAATGTTTACTGGTGCGGGAAGTGGAGAGCCCACTGGTGATCCGATGAAATAGCCGGCCACGTCGACGATGAGGTGACCGCCGCTCTGGGTGAACACAGCCACGCCAGAGGTGGACGTACGCAGGATCGCGTGATTCGCAATGGTCTGGTTCGCGTATGACGCGTTGAGGTTTGATGCCACCGGTCGGTACGTGCGCGCCGGGTAACCCGTGAAGAAACCGGCTCCCCGAGTGGCCGTCGTGGTGAGATTGACCACGACCGCTTGTGAACCGGGTCGCCCAAAATAATCGAACTCGGCAATCCACCCGGGATACAGCCGCCCGTAGTTGGGAACCAGGCGCGTGTCGAGTGTCCGGTACGGCGTGTTCGGCACGAACAGCCCGACGATGCTGGACGGAGCGCTGGCCCCGGTGAAGTACCCGGCGACATCGACGACGAGGTGCCCCCCGTACGAGGCGAACACATCGATGCCGACGGTGGAACCCGACGAACCGACAGGCACGATCGCTTGGTTTGCACGAGTCTGGTTGGCGTCGTCAGCGTTGATACTGGATGCATTGGGCCGTTGGCCGCCCGTCGGAAAGGCCGTCCAAAAGCCGGGTCCGCTCGTCTCGGTGATGGTGAGATTCACGACCACCGCAATCGCATCGGCGGGGACCACGAGCCCGAGATCCACTCTCTCGGTCTGACCGATACCAACCGGGTACCCGCGGTTGCGCGTGTCGAGTGCTCGATTCGCGGTCTCCAAGGCGACGAATCGACCAGCGTTGACTGCAGCGCTGACTGGCGCGTAGGCGCCGTTGACGTCGACGACGATGTCATTCGCCCGTGACGAGAAAATGTCGACGGAACCATTGACCCCGAGCCGGACCGTGACGAGATTGGCAATGATCTGACCACTGCGTTCGACGTTCACATTGGAGGCTTGTGGGCGCGCCTCCCCTGCCGGATACACAGTGACAAAGCCGGGGCCTGTCACGTTGGCCACCGTCACGTTGAGCACCGCGGCAGACGCGTTGCTGGGGACGCCATTGCGGTCGGCCACCTGCACGCGAATCGTCTGGGCGTCAATGCGCGTGAAACCGAACTGGCCGATCTCGGGCCGCGTTTCGGCCAGCCGAGTTGGCGCGACGGAAACGAAAGCGGCTGCACCGGCCGGGGCAGCCGCGAGCGAGGTGTCGAGACGTGGCAGGAACGGGATCGCGATACCCATAGCGAGCACCTGCCGGCGTGACAACGAGATACTCACTCGCTCACCCACGTCCGGATGATTTCCTGCATTGGGAATCGAGGTCGCGGCATGGAAGACAGGCTTTCGGTGGCGTAGCGGGAATCTGGCAATAGCCGACCCTGAGATGATACGACCGAGTATTCGGCAGTGCCAGTACCGTCGGCAAAAAGGCTCAAACAATCCGCTCGAACGATTGCCGGCTTCAGGCCCGACTTCAGGCCCGACTTCAGGCCCGGCTTCAGGCCCGGCTTCAGGCCTTGGTCATCAGGCCGAGGGCTTCCATCGCAGCCTCTGCGGGCACCCCAGCAACCACCTCGGGACCCGTCGCGCCGTCGAGTACGAACGTGAGCCCGTGCAGAGCCTTTTTGTCACGACCCATGAGCGACAGGAGCAGTTCTGGGTCACACGGTGGTAGTGCCGTGTTGAGCTCATAGAGGCCGCCGACCACGTCGTAGTGCTCTCGGACTCGAGCGGTGCTGATGCGGCCGAGCACGTTGGCCAGATGTGCGGCGTAGATGAGACCGATGGCAACGGCCTCACCGTGGGCCAACTGGAAATCACCAGCAATCTCAAGAGCGTGCGCAAGAGTGTGCCCGTAGTTGAGCAGCGCCCGTCGGCCGTCTTCGCGTTCGTCGGCACCGACGATGTCGGCCTTGATCTGCACGCAGCGTGCAATGCGATCGACCAGTTCCAAACCGAGCAGATCGTCACCGGTGAGGAAGTGGTATTTCGCCATCTCCCCCATGCCGCAGCGCATCTCCCGCGGGGACAACGTGGCCAGGGCATCGAGATCGCACAGCACGCCGGATGGCTGCCAGAAGGCACCAACGAGGTTCTTGCCCTCGGGCAGGTTCACGCCGGTCTTTCCACCGGTAGCCGCATCGACCATACCCAGCAGCGTGGTGGACATGTGCACAACCGGGATGCCGCGATGCCACGAGGCTGCGGCGAAGCCAGCGACGTCGGTGACCATGCCGCCGCCCACTCCTATGACCACGTCGTTTCGGGTGAGTCCCATGTCGGCGAAGCCCCGACACAGCGATTCGATCGTGGAAAGCGTCTTGAACTCCTCGCCGCGTCCGATGCTGAACACTTCGTGCGGCACACCCGGATCAACGGTGAAGGGAATGCCCGCCTGGGTGATCACCGCCGCACGACGCGCGCTCGTCGGAACCATCGCCGCCAGTTCCGCACGTACGCCGTGGCCGACCAGCACGTCGTAGCTTCGATCGCCGAGGGCCACTCGCACGTTTCGGACCTGCTGAGTCATCGCAATACCGCCTCGACCACATCGTTCACGGACCGCCCATCGACGGTGACAATGGCATCGGCAACCTCACGGTATAACTCCTGACGCTCGGTATACATGCGTTGGAGCACCCCTGCGGGATCGTCATCGAGCAGCGGGCGGTGGGGACCAGCCTTGACTCGCTCGAGCAGAACGGCGGGATCGGCGCGAAGCCAGACGACGCGCGCTCCGCTCACACGCATCGCGTCGCGGTTCTCCTTGCGCAGGACAACGCCGCCGGCGGCAGCGATCACTGCGGGATCGGGACGAGCCAACGACTGCACGAACACCTCGGTCTCGATCGTACGAAACGCGTCCTCTCCATCGTCACCAAAGATGTCGCGAACCGTGCGGCCCTCTCGGTCTTCGATCATGGCGTCGGAGTCCAGCAGTGGTCGACCCAGCCTCGCTGCCAGCGCACGACCGACGGTGGTCTTACCGGATCCCATCATGCCTACGAGCACGAGGTGCCGATCGGCTGCGACGCTCATCGCAGCGAAGCGGTGAACGCCTGCGCGTTCCGGACGAACTCCTCGACGGAGTCGCCGCCGAACTTGCGCTGCGCCTCGGCAGCCAACACCAGTGCCACCATCGTCTCGGCCACCACGCCCATCGCCGGTACAGCGGTGACGTCGGTGCGCTCTTTGAAGCTGACGGTCTCTTGCTTGGTGACGATGTCGACAGTACCCAGCGTGGGCGTGTTCAGCGTTGCCAGGGGTTTCATCGCGGCGCGAACCACGACGACCTCGCCGGTAGACATTCCGCCCTCGGTGCCACCAGCCAGCGTGGTCGCGCGGTGGTACGTACCCGTGGCGGCGTCCCAGGAGATCGCATCGTGTGCCGCGCTGCCGCGGCGACCCGCGACCTCGAACCCATCGCCGATCTCAACGCCCTTCACGGCCTGAATGCTCATCACCGCCTGTGCAAGCAATGCATCGAGCTTGCGGTCCCAATGCACGTGGCTGCCGAGTCCGACCGGCACCCCGTATGCAAGGACCTCGACCACGCCGCCGAGTGAGTCGCCATCCTTGGCCGCAGCCTTGATCTCGGCGATCATTGCGTCCTCGGCTGCCGTGTCGAAGCAACGAACCGGCGATTCATCGATGGCAGCGAGGTCGGCCATGGTCGGCAGTTGCGCTGACTTGGAATGCGCGGGTCCCATCTGGATCACGTGCGACAGGATCTCGATACCGAGTGTTCCGAGCAGCTTCTTGGCCAACGCGCCGGCGGCAACGCGCGCCGCGGTTTCGCGTGCGCTCGCACGCTCGAGCACGTCGCGCGCATCGGTGAAGCCGTACTTCTGCATGCCTGCCAGATCGGCGTGACCGGGACGCGGCTGCGTGAGTGGATCCTTGGTCGCGCCAGGGGCAGGCGACATCTCCTCGTGCCATTTGTTGCTGCGGAACCACTCGGTGTTCTTGATCTCGATGGCAATCGGTGAGCCGAGCGTGCGACCGTGACGCACACCGCCAACGAGGGTGACCTCATCGACCTCGAAGCGTTGGCGCGGACCGCGGCCGTAGCCGAGACGGCGACGGCCCATTTCAGCCTGAATCTCCTCGACGGTGATGGGCAGTCCCGCAGGCAATCCCTCGACGATCACGACGAGTGCCTGACCGTGGGACTCGCCGGCAGTGAGGTAACGAAGCATTGGTGAAGGTTACCGGTGGCGAGCCGCGAGTTCCTGCTCTGCAGCGGCACGCATCACTGCGGGATCGGGACGAACACCAGTCCACAGTTGCTGTTGGAGAACCGCCTGATGCACCAGCATGCCGAGGCCATCGACAGCCACCGCTCCGCTTGCGCGCGCAGCAATAAGTAGCGCCGTCTCCAGCGGGTGATACACGAGATCTGCGATCACCTGTGAACTGCGCAGCAGCGACGGATCGAATGGCACCTCGGAAGTTCCCATGCCGAGAGAGGTGGCGTTCACCACCAGATCGGCAGTGGCAATGTCGGCCGCTGCACCCAGACGTGCGATCGGACCGGCAAGGCGAGCAGCGACCTCGCCGCGTTCGAACGAACGGTTGACCACCGCAATGGCTGCTGCACCTGAGCGCGCCAGCGCGTCGATCACGGCACGTGCTGCACCACCGGCGCCCAGGACAACCACGCGCATACCCGATGGGTCGACACCAGCATCACGCAGTGAGGCAATGAATCCGGCGCCATCGGTGTTGTAGCCGGCGAGTCGCCCATCTGGTTGCAACACCACCGTGTTTACTGTGCCCAACGCGCAGGAAGCAGGGTCGAGCGTGTCGACTGCAGCGGCGGCAGCATCCTTGTGCGGCATCGTCACCGACAACCCCGCGATACCGAGCGAACGCATCGCCGCGAGCGCTGCGCCGCCCGCGCCGGGCACGACCTCGAATGCCACGTACACCCAATCGAGTCCGCCGTCGGCGAACGCCGCGTTGTGCATGACCGGACTGAGGCTGTGACGTACCGGCGAACCGATGACGCCGGCAACGTGGGTGCTGGCCGTGATCACTTCAACACTCCTGCATCACGCGCCTTTTGGACATTGGCCTCATGTTGGGCCAGCGTCACGGCGAAGACATGGTGCCCTTCGGCATCGGCAACCACGTAGAACAAATAGAGGCACGGGGTGCTCTTGGACAAGCCACGACACAGTGCGTCTCCGAGCGCGGGGTTCTGCGCCGGGTTCAGCGCAGCGTGTATCGATGCGCGGCCCGGGTTGGCGATAGGTGTGGGCGGAAGCCCGCTGTGGAGATACGTGTTGTACGCGGTGTCATTGGCTTTGAGCACGCTGAAGGACGTTCCTGCTGGCTGGCCGTAGTACAGGGTCGCATCGATCTGCAACGGCGTCTGGAGGAAGAGGCGGTTGTAGATGACCCGTGCGATCTTGGCCCGATCGCTGTCGAACTTCGCCTCGCGTTCGATCATTGAGGCCACGATCAGTACCTGATACGGCGTGAGGCCGAGCGCAGCCGCCTTCGCATCGATGTTCTCTTGGCGACCGACGCGTTCCATGAGTGCGATCATCCGGCTGATGACCTGCGCGGACGACTCGTTGCCTGCGACCTGATACGTATCCGGAAAGAGGAGTCCCTCGAGGCTGTTCGACTCCGGCGGCTGGTAGATGGAACGGGTGTCTCCAGCTGCTGCAGCGGACGCGAATTGTTCGGCAGTGAGCGGCGGCAGATCGCGCTGAACACGCGCACCGATTTGCGCCAGGGTAAAACCCTCGGGGAAGGTGACCTTGCGGTAGGTGGCCTCGGGTGGGGTGTTCAAGACGCGCATAATGTTGCCCATGTGCGAGCGCGGCCGCAGTTCGTAGTAACCGGGCGCGAGCCTGACGCCGCCCTTGTGTTCGACGTAGAAGCGAAAGACTCGGGCGTTGGTGATGAAGCCCTGCTCCTGCAGTCGAACGCTCACGGTCTGCAGGTCGTCGGTATCGTTGACGGTGAAGTTGGAAGTCGCCGTTGCCTCACCGGATGGGTTGACCTGACGGATATACCACCACCCAACTGCCCCACCGGCCAGTAGTGCCGCGACGAGCAGAACGCCAATGGAATACACCGCCCACTTCAGTATGCGGCGACGCTTCGGCACCTTCTCGACGACCGCCGCGGGCGCAAGATCGGCGTCGTCCCAGGCGTCGTGGAACCATTGATCATCGGTGGCCTTGGGCTCGAGAAGCGGGTCTGCGTGTTTCAACGCTGATCCCCGTGGTTCTCGCGAGCCTGACGGGACTCGCGACCATCGAGCCACGTCTGCAGGATGACCGCCGCGGCAACCTGATCGATGATCTTGCGGCGCTGAGGCGCGCGCAGACCGCGGCCCATCAGGATCTGATCGGCCGTGACCGTGGTTCGGCGCTCATCGAAGGTCTCTACGGGCACGTCGACCACGCTAGCCAGTGCCTCGACTTCGCGTATGGCAGCTTGCGCAGCCGTGCCGACGGATCCGTCCATAGACAGCGGAAGACCAACGACGATCAGCACGGCTTCTTCCTCGATCAGCAGTGCTTTGATGCGCTGATGATCGGTGCGGATCGACCCGCTGCGCTGCACCACGGTGAGCGGTGTGGCGATGGTGCCGCTCCGGTCGCTGACGGCCACGCCGATTCGACGAGATCCAAGGTCGAGCGCCAGGACTCTCACTGTCGGGAGGCTCGGGCGTTGCTCACCTGGCGGTCGCTGCCTGCTTGGCCAAGCGCAGCGCCTCGTCGAGGCCATCGGAATTCTTGCCACCGGCCGTGGCGATGTCGCCCTTGCCGCCACCTCCGCCGCCAACTGCCTTGGCAGCATCGGTGATGAGATCGCCGGCTTGGCCACCGAACGTGGGCGTGACCGCGGCGACGAGGGAGACACCGCCCGTGGGGGTGAGCCCACCGAGCACGACGGCGTCGACGCCGGGCTGCTGGCGCACGGCAAGCGCGAGTTCGCGTAGATCGCTTGGGATGAGTCCGTCGACACGGCTCACGAGTACGCCGCCGTCGGCCTGGGCGGCGAGTTCGATCGCTTGGCCCATCGCTGCCTTGGATCGCAACAGCTTGATCTCGTCGTTGAGCGACTTGATCTCGTCGATCTTGCGCTGCACACCATCGAGCAGATCATTCGCGGGCACGCCCACCAGTCGCGCCGCATCATTGAGCAGGCGGTCATCGCGCTGTAGCAGAGCGACGCTGTTGTAGCCCGTGACAGCTTCGATCCGGCGAAGGTTCGATCCGATCGAGCTCTCGCCCACGATCTTGATCGTGCCGATGTCGCCGGTGGCCTTCACATGTGTGCCACCGCACAACTCGACAGAGCTTCCGGCCTCGAGCACCCGCACGATGTCGCCGTACTTGTCGCCGAAGAAGGCAATTGCGCCGAACGCGGCGGCTTCGTCCTTGGTGGTCTCGTACGAGCGCGCCGGCGAGTTTGTGAGCACCTCGGTGTTTGCCACCTGTTCGATGCGCGCGATTTCCTCGTCGGTGACCGCCGAGTAGTGGCTGAAGTCGAACCGCAGTCGATCGGGGCCGACCAGCGAACCGGCCTGCTTCACGTGCGGACCGAGCACGGTACGCAGCGCGTAGTGCAACACATGGGTACCCGTGTGATTGCGACGAATCGCGTCGCGCCGAACATCATCGATGGTGACGGTTGCATGCTGACCATTGGTGATGGTGCCGCTGGTGATGCGCGCGGTGTGCCGACGCAGCCCGGGAAGGGCGTAGGTGGTGTCGAGCACCTCAGCAACGCCGGTGGCCGTGGTGATGGTGCCCGTGTCTCCCACCTGTCCGCCTGACTCCGCGTAGAACGGAGTGCGATCGAGGAAAATCTCGACCGTGTCATCGGCTCCGTCCATCACGCCGAGGACGCGGCCATCTGCGCTGCTCTGCTCGTAGCCGAGGAACTCGGTGGCACCGAACTGCTCGCTGATCTCGCGGTACGCCTCGGTCTGATCGTCGTCGGCGGCGTTGGACTTGCGCGCGGCCTTCGCACGGCGGCGCTGTTCTGCCATGTCGGTGTCGAAGCCTTGGCGATCCACCGCCACGCCGCGCTCGCCGGCGATCTCTTCGGTGAGTTCGAGCGGGAAGCCATACGTGTCGTGCAGCGTGAACGCCGTGGTCCCCATGAGGACCTTGCGGTCCTTGGCAAGTTCGTCCTCGAGAATGATCAGGCCCGTCTTGAGGGTCTGGCGGAAGCGCTCCTCTTCCTTGGTGAGTACACCAACGATGAAGTCACGGTTCTTGATGACGTCGGGGTACGCGCCGCCCATGACATCGATAGCCGTCTCGACCAATCCGGGCATCACCAGTCGCTCGGTGCCGAGCAGATAGGCGTGACGCACAGCGCGACGAATGATACGACGCAGCACATAACCGCGACCTTCGTTGCTGGGGAACACGCCATCGTTCACGAGCATGGTGCTGCTCCGTGCGTGCTCGGCGAGCACGCGCAAGCTGAAACTGTTCTTGTCGTCGTAGTCGCCGGTGCGGTACGACTTACCGGTTGCCGACGACGCTTGGTCGATGAGCGGTTGCATGACGTCGGTCTCCCACACGCTGTCTTTGCCCTGCACCAACGCGAGGATGCGCTCCAGTCCGGCACCGGTATCGATGGACGGCTTGGGGAGCGGCGTGCGGGTGCCGTCGGGTGCCTGGTTGAACTGCATGAACACCAAGTTCCAGAACTCCATGAACCGATCGCCCTGTGGATCATTGAGCGGGCCGCCATCAGGACCGAATGAAGGACCACGGTCGATGTGTAACTCGCTACAGGGACCACACGGACCCGTCTCGCCCATCTGCCAGAAGTTGTCCTTGTCGCCGAGCCGCTGGATACGGTTCATCGGCACCCCGACCTGATCGTGCCAGATCTGCTCGGCTTCGTCATCGCTCTCGTGCACGGTGATCCAGATGCGGTCGCCATCGAGGCCGAAGACCTCGGTGACCAACTCCCAACTCCACGGGATGGCATCGGTCTTGAAGTAGTCGCCGAAGCTGAAGTTACCGAGCATCTCGAAGAACACGAGATGGCGCTTAGTACGACCGACGTCGTCGAGGTCGTTGTGCTTGCCGCCGGCGCGGGCACACTTCTGCGCGGTGACTGCACGCTTGAACGGCGGGGTCTCGTCACCCACGAAATAGGACTTGAACGGCACCATGCCGGCAACGGTGAACAGCACAGTTGGATCGTGGGGAATCAGGCTTGCCGAGGCCACCGGTGTATGACCGCGGTCGGCAAAGAAGGCGGTGTAGGCGTCGCGTAGTTGATTGGCAGTGCTGGGCGGCGTACTCATGGTTCGTGCAGCCTACCCTGCGGCTCTGTCGCTGAATCTGGTGCATTTCCCGTCGCTCGCGCTACCTTCGTGACGTGGCCCGACCAGATGATCTGCACTCCTACATCAGCTTCGATGATCCACACGAGCAACGCACGTGGGTGTTCGACGCCACATTTCTCACATCGAACTGGAACTGCATCTGGGGAAACGGTTGCAAGGGCATCCGCGACCACGATGCCGAGGTGGAGCAACAGGGCTGCTGCAGCTTCGGGGCCCACTTCATCGACGACGACGACGTACAGACCGTTGTCGAGAGTTCTGCTCGCCTCAGCGCGGCGCAATGGCAATATCGCGCCAAGGCCGAAGACGGCGGATGGACCGCGATCGATCCCGACGGCACCACTACCACTCGTGTCATCGACGGTGCATGCATCTTCTTGAACCGTCCGGGCTTTTCAGGAGGCGAGGGCTGCGCGCTCCACAGCGCTGCGCTCGGTGTGGGCGAACGTCCGCTCGACTGGAAGCCCGACGTCTGCTGGCAACTCCCCCTGCGCCTGCACGAGGACACCGATACACACGGCCATGTCACCAGCACCCTGCGCGAGTGGAAGCGCCGCGACTGGGGCGAAGGCGGAGCCGACTTCCACTGGTGGTGTACCGAGAGCGGCGACGCGTTCCATGGTTCGAAGCAGACGTATCAGTACCTGCGCGACGAGATCATCGAGTTCACCGGTGTCGAGGTATACGAGATGCTCGTGAAACAACTCGAGAAGAACCGCTCGACGCCAGTGCCGCATCCCGCCGTCCGTCGACGATAGAACTCGACGGTCGAAGTCACTCTCGTCGCGGTGCTACCGTTCCGCCGGGGGTTCTGCCATGGAAGATCAGTTGGTCCAGTTCTTGCTGCGTACCTACCCGGACGCCCACGAGATCCTCATCGAGGAGCTCGTTCCGATTCCGGGTGGCTACTCACGCGAAACCTTTCGATTCGACGCTCGCGTTCGCTTTACCGACCGCGAGGAGTTGTTGCCATTCATCTTGCGCAAGGACCCCCCTGCGGTGGTCTCGATTCTGCAAACCAGTCGCGCCGTGGAACACAATCTGATTGAAGCGGTGCGTGCCCACACCACTGTTCCGGTGAGCCGCAGCTTCGGCCACGAAATGGATCCGCAGGTGTTCGGCGAAGCTGCGATGGTGCTCGAGCGTGTGCCCGGCAACGGAGCGACATCCGACCTGTTCAACGGCGGCCCGGACGAGCATCAGGCCGACGACGTGATCCGGCATCTCTGCGAGGTGCTCGCCGAGCTGCACATGGCCGATGTTTCCGAGCTCGATCCGCATGGCGTCCTCGCCGATCCGCGTGGTGTCGGCATCGATGCCAGCTCATGGAACGCGTACATGGACTCTACGTTCGAGTACTACATCGGGTCCTATGACTCGCTGGCCTATGACCCGAACCTCGTGATTCTCCTCGACTCATTCCTCACCCTGCGCCGGAACAAGCCTCGTCCGCTGCGCCTGTCGTTGGTGCACGGGGACTTCAACCCTGCCAACTTCCTCTACGAAGACGGTCGGGTGACCGCTCTCATCGATTGGGAGAACAGCCGCATCGGCGATCCGCGCGAGGACCTCGGTTGGATGACCACGATGGACATCATCAGCAACACGAGCGTCATGTCTCATCCCGTCGACGAGGGTGGCTTTCTGGCGTACTACAACACGCTCACCGGCTCGGAGGTCACCAAGGAAGAGATCGACTACTTCACACTCTTCGGTACCGCCAACATTGCCGTGCCGATCAACGCTGCCATTGCCCGCCGAGTGCGCAACGAGCACAGCGTGTTCATGCACCTGTACCTCATGCAGCCATCCACAGCAGCCATTCCGAACATGGCCGCGCTGATGCACTATCCGGGAGTCACCGCATGAACACCACACCGTCGATCGACGACCTGCTGCTGGGGCTGATCATTGCCATCAGCGACGAGATCGTGCCCAACCTCGCCAACGCCAAGGCCTATGCAACTGCGTCGATGATGCAGTCGGTACTCCAAGAGATCCGCCAGATGGTCCCGGTACTCGACACGTACCTCGTCGATGAACACAACGAGATGATTCGCACTCTGTGTAACGCTGCGACGGCGCTGGGCGATGCGGCCGGTGAAGAGGCCGATCGTGTTCGCATGCGCGCCTCGACGCTGGGGCAATGGGCCGACCTCCCTTCTCCGCCTGACCACGATGCGATTGCTAGCGCCCACCGTGAACTCGGTGAGGCACTCGTCGCGAACGTGCGCGACCTCGACGTGCTGCAACGTGTAGGCGACACCCGCGCCGATGCCGCGCTCGACGAAATTCGGGCCCATCTCCTGCCCCGCTACGTGCGCGATGTCGCAACCGTCACCGTCGGCGCCGGCATGGTCGGCCGAGGGTAGGAGTAACGCGAAGCGCCCGTTGGCGAGAGGGTTTTCCTCCTGCCAACGGGCGCAACATTGCAGATTAGGCGGCGAGATTACGACGAGGAGACGGTTTCGCTACTGCCTTCTTGGTCGGAGCCTTCTTGGCCGGGGCCTTCTTGGCGGGAACCTTCTTCGCTGGGGCCTTCTTCGGTGGCTTCAGCGCGGCTGATGGCCGCTTGGCCGGAGTCTTCGTCGCGGGGGACTTCTTTGCGACGGGGACATTTGCCGAGGCGAAGTCAGCGACCCGCCTGGAGAGCTGATCGATCTCACGACGCAGAGACGCGATTTGACTGCGTAGCTCCTTGTCAATGGTCTCGACCAGACGATCGGTGGCTTGCTCGCCACGATCGAGGAAGCTCTTGATCCGACGATCGAGCAACCTCAACTGCTCCTCGACATCTTTGGTAATGCGCTCGGATGCCTTGGTGAGACGATCGAACATCTGCTCAAACACTTCCGGTGTGTTGTTTCTGGTGGTGGTCATGGTTGACCTCCTCGGGTTTCGGTGCCTACCCACAACGTAGGCCCGACCTGGGGTTTTCGTCAGGGCACAAGGTCCCATTCCGTCACCGACCCGACGTCTCACACGCGAAGGAGGGACCTGCGACTCGCAGGCCCCTCATGCCATGCTCGCTAGATTGCGTCAGGTCCCTCTTCGCCCGTGCGAATACGAACGAGTCGCTCGACTGACGTGATCCAGATCTTGCCGTCACCGATCTTGCCGGTGGCAGCAGCTTCGCGGATGGCATCGACGGTGGCGTCGACGACGTCATCGCCCACGACGAGTTCGATCTGCATCTTCGGCACGAAGTCGATCTTGTACTCGGCGCCTCGATATGTCTCGGTGTGGCCGCCCTGGCGACCGACTCCTTTGACCTCGCGAATCGTCATGGCCAAAACGCCGAGCTTGTGCAGCGCCTCCTTGACGTCGTCGAGCTTGAATGGTTTTACAACTGCGGTGATGAGTTTCATTGCTCGGATACCTCCTGTAGGTCGAGCTGTCGATGTCTGAGTGTCTTACGTCATCGATGCATCATCGATGGATGAACGAGCGAAATCGAGTGGTGGTGGCCGAGGATCCTCCCCGGCCACCACAATCGTTCAGTCGTAGTAGCCGAACACGCCCATCTCCGGAATGTCCACGCCCTGGATCTCCTGATCCTCGGGGATACGGATGCCACCCTTGGTGAGCTTGTTCTGCACCTTGAAGAAGGTATAGGCGACGCCGAAGATCACCGTGACAAGGACCAACGCACCGACGCCCTGCGCTCCGAGCTGACCGAATTTGCCCTTGATGAGGCCTTCGACCTTGATCGGGTCGCCAGCGCTGTCGACCGCACCGTTCCAGCCCGCTCCGTACTGACCGTTTGCGAAGATGCCGACGGCGAGCACACCGAAGATGCCGCCAACGCCGTGGACTGCGATAGCACCCACCGGATCGTCGATGCCACGGCGCTCGAAGAAGAACACCGCTTCGATCGCCAAGATCGCCGCGAGTAGACCAATGACCGCAGCCGCCCACGGTGCAACGAAGGCACACGGAGCCGTAATGGCCACCAGACCAGCGAGCATGCCGTTGACCATCATGCCAGGATCCGGTTTACCGGTCTTGAAGGTGATGTAGTACATCGCAGTGATGGAGCCGACCGCAGCGGCGATGGCCGTGTTGGCGGCCACGGTCGCGAACTGGATGTCCGTGACTGCAAACGTGGATGCGGCGTTGAAGCCGAACCAGCCGAACAACAGGATGAAACAGCCGAGCATTGCCATTGGAATGTTGTGTCCGGGGATTGCTCGCGGCTTGCCGTCCGCAGCGAACTTGCCGATGCGAGGTCCGAGCACGATCGCTCCGGCGAGCGCTGCGACACCTCCGACGGCGTGCACCACACCCGAACCGGCAAAGTCAACATAGCCGGCACCGAGGCTCATCGTGTCCCACGTCTTGGCGAGCCAACCGCCGCCCCACGTCCACGCTGCGAACAATGGGTAGTAGAACGCACCGCAGAACAGGCCCCAGATCACGAAGCTCTTCCACTTCCAACGCTCAGCCATCGAACCGGTTGGAATCGTGGCGGTGGTATCCATGAAGGCGACCATGTACAAGAAGAAGGCAAGCACTGCCGGGGTCGCACCATTACCGAGGTGATCCCAGCCCTTCCACAAGAAGGCCCAGTTACCTGAGCCGAGGAGTGGTTTCGGGTCCATCGCTGCGCCGCCTGCGCCGAAGTAGGCCGATGAGTCGAAGCCGCCGAAGGCCAACGGGAAACCGATGAATAAGAAGCCGATAAAACCGAGGCCGAAGATGGCGAAGTTCGTGCTCATCACGTGGGCCGCGTTCTTCTTCTGCGTGAAGCCGGTCTCGACGAGCGCAAAGCCCGCCTGCATGAAGATCACGAGGACGGCACCGATCACGACCCAGAGCAGGTTTGTTGCCTGTCCGAGGCTTGCAACTGGATCGGCGTCTGCGGCGAATGCCGTGCCGCCGACCAGCAGTGCTGATGCGCCGGCCCCGACAAGGCCTCCGACTACATACTTAAGTGCGATGTGTTTGCGCACTGATTCCTCCTGAGTGATGCTGGTAGGTACACGAGTAAGGGATTCCGCGACGTTGAACGTCGCTCACTCGACGCAGCACTGGGGCGAGATGGGGGCATGATACGGAGGCGAGATTTCCGCGGCGTCGCTGAAATGTTTCGGCCGCGTGGCCATCACGCGCGTCGACGCACACACGTTGGAAACATGTCGCTCGGGACAATCAGGCGCGGTTGCGGGAGCGACGACGGACACGACGACCGCCACGTTCGTTTGTCGCGAGGAGGGCTTTGACGTCGGCGATGATGCTGTCGTTGAGCTTGCGGTTGAAGCGATCCGCTACGGAAAAGCGATCGTTGACCACGCCATTGCCGGAACCGATCCGCGCGGAGTGGATCACCGCTCCTGCGTCCGCGAATGCTGCGCTCACAGCGTGCAGGACTCCAGGTTCATCGGGACCGGTCACCGTACAAACCGTGAGCCAGGGAAGTGCATTGTTGTCGAAGCTGATGGTCAACGATGGACGTGCACGTGGCTGCACCGGAGAGCGCAGATGCTCCTCAAAGGCCTTACCGAGAGCGGGCGCGCTGGGTCTCGGACCTGACCGAACCACAAAACTCGACAACGCAGCGCCGTCTGGCCACGTGGTGACATCGGCAGACACGATGTCGAGTCGTTGCTCGGTCAACACATCAGCCAGATGTGCAAGGAGCCCGTTCGTGTCACGACATGCAACATCGATTTTCCAACGATCTGGGTCGGGTTCCGGGCTGACCGCCACGCGCACGATCCCCTCGCGCGGTAGCGGCTCCACGAGCCGAGCCTGACGAGCCAGTTCCTCGGGGTCGTGAGCGAGCAGATACGTGGTCGACGCGAACCGCAGTCGATCGATCGCGGCGGGCTCGGTCAGTAGGTGCTGCGCGGCCACTCGGCGCGCGCTCGCGAGGTTGGTCGCATCGCTGCCGGTGAGCTCGGGGTGATCCAGCACAGCTTGTACCTGGCGGTACAACGCATCCAACATCTCACGGTGCACCTGCGACAGATCGCCCGCGGCCAGCGCCAGCAGATAGGCGACTCGGGCGTGTGACGACGTTGCGAGGTGCGTCGCCATCTGCAGCGTGTCGTTCTCGTCGAACGCGGCGGGATCGTGGGCGCGAGCGCGCAGCAGGGTCGCGTCGGTCACGATGGAGACAATGACGTCACTGTGCGTCTCGTTGGTGAGTCGCGTTGCAAGGCTCGACATCGTTTCGGTATCGGCGCACACGTCGGCGACGAGCGCTGCGAGCACTAAGTCATCCACCGAGCCCGCCAGCTCAAACTCGGCCAGATCGGCTTCCGCCAGTGCGTGCAGCCGATCGACCAGCAGAAAGCGCAACGAGCCAAGCGGGTCGAGGTCACTCATATCCGCTCGGCGCCGGGTCATGGCCATGGCCACCTCGGGCAGCGAGCGTTCCAGCACACCCGTCACGTCGAGGAAGCGCCACGAACGCGGCGAGTCCTTACGAAGCAGGTCGATCAACAGCCGCGTCTGTCCCTGTTCCCATGAGATCTGATGACGACGATGCTCAGCAAACCAGTCGAGCAGGCCCTCGCTCGGCCGGGCAGACGAGGCCAAGACGGCGGTCCCGAGCGCAATCTCGATCGTTGCGGAAGCAGGTGGGACGGCCACCAGATCAACGACATCGTCGTGCAGCACCAACCACCCACCCTCAGGGATCGCCTCCGGCGCCGCTACCTCGCTGTCTGCACCGTCCGAGGGCGCCCTGCCGATTCGCATCCTCAGCAACGGCGGCGTGAGCACGGTGGTCACGAGAATCACGATCAGTAGGGCACCGTATTGATCGCCGTCGAGCACACCAGATGACAGTCCGATCGATGCAAAGATCAGCCCGACTTCGCCGCGCGGGATCATGCCAAGTCCGATCAGCAGTCGATCAGCTCGACGCGATGGCACGATCAGCGCCGAAGCCAGTTTTCCGAGCACCGCCACGACACTCATCACAGCGGCGAGGCCAATCACGGAGGGCTTGGCCATCGCCGCCAGATCGGCATTGACTCCAATACTGACGAAGAAGACAGGGATGAATATGTTGCCGATCGCACTGAGGTCGTTGGCTACCCGTTCATGCTGTTCGGTCTGCCCGAGCGCCAGTCCGGCCATGAAGGCTCCGATGATGAAGGCCAACTTGGCCACGTCGGCCAGCGACGCGAAAGCGAGCATCAGCGCGAATGCGGCGACCACGACCGCGGCGCCGCTCGTGGCGCGGCGATGAATTACGGCGAACAGCTTGGGCACGACGAACACGCCCAATAACCCGGTGCCGACCAGAAACGCCACAGCGAGCCCGAGTGTCTCCGCCACCGTACCGATACCAACGGAGCCGCCGGTGACGACCTTCACTACAACGGTGAGAATGATCAACCCCAACACGTCGTCGGCGACGGCTGCGCCCAAGACGATGCGCGCCTCCACCGAAGCAAGCGCATGTAGGTCGCCGAATACCCGAGCGGTGATCCCGACGCTCGTCGCTGTGAGCGCCGCGCCAAAGAAAACGGCCGTATTGGTCGACTCACCGAACAGTAAACCCACTCCGACACCGGCAGCGAAGGGCACCACCACGCCCACAACGGCAACCGACATTGAGGCCCCGCCAACCTTGGCCAGCTCCACGAGGTCCATTTCCATTCCGACCGAGAGCAGCAGCAACAGCACCCCGATCTCGGCGAGCACAGCCAGCGAGGTCCCCCGATCGCCGCCGAACTCGATCAGGCCGAGCGCAGAGGGCCCCACGACAATGCCTGCAACAATCTCGCCGAGCACGGCCGGTATCCGCAACCGCTCGGCGAGTTCTGCCCCCAGCTTTGCTGCAGCGAGCACAATGAGCAGGTCGAGCAGAAGACGGGCAAGGTCCACACCTTCACTTGACGCAAGCATGGCGATCAGGACCTAGAGCAACGACGCGGCCAAGGCTCGCGCCTGCTCGGCCAACATCCAACCCCGTTGACGCACGGTGATGATGGCATCTTGGCCCAATATTCGGCGCAACGTCACGAGCAGACTGTCGCACCGTCGGGTGTTGAGCTCCGCCAACCCCGCCTGACGCGACAGTTCTAAGCGGCTCACGATCCGTCCCTCGTTCTGGATGAACACTTCAAGGATCGCCCGTTCGTGCGCGCCGATACTCGTTGCAGACGCAGCGGTTGACAGCCAGACAGAGCTCTCGGATGCGCCAGGGGTCAGAGCCATTGACATCAACGTATGAGCACTATGTTTCGCGTGTGTTCGCCCTTTGTGAACGGGGCATGAACCAGCGTTTCTACTTGACCTTCTTGTTCGCCTTGCGGCGCTCCTCAAGACCGAGGTGCTTCTTGCGGATGCGGATGTTCTTCGGGGTGACCTCGACGAGTTCGTCGTCTGCGATCCACTCGATCGCTGTCTCGAGGCTGTGGATCTTCGGCGCAGGCAGCTTGACAGCATCGTCGTGGCTATGCGTACGGATGTTGTTTTTTTCCTTCGGACGAACGGCGTTGACCACCATCTCGTCCTCACGTGCACACTCACCCACGACCATGCCCTCGTACACCTGCTCGCCCGGCGCGATGAAGAACTGTCCGCTGAGCTGCAGCTTGTCGAGCGCATAACCGGTGGACTGACCGATGCGGTCGGCCACCATGGCGCCGCCGCGAGAATCGGGCATCTCGCCGCACCAGGGCATCCAGCCGAGATGATGCTGATGGAGCAGCGCAGTGCCGCGGGTTGCTGTCATCAGCAGCGAGCGGAAGCCGATCAGGCCCCGGCTCGGACATTCGAAGGTGACAATGGTGCGCCCGGCATCGCCGGAACGAAGGTCGGTGATGCGACCCTTACGGGGCGCGAGTTCTTGGGTGACCGTGCCGACGTGTTCGTCGGGAACGTCGCAGACTCCCCGTTCCTGCGGCTCGAAGCGCTTGCCGTTGACCTCTTTGGTGATGACCTCGGGCCGGCTGACCTGCAGTTCGTAGCCCTCTCGGCGCATCGCCTCGATGAGCACCGCCAACTGCAGCTCGCCGCGACCCGCTACTTCGATGATGTCGGGCGAACCGGTCTCGAAGAGCTTGATCGACACGTTGCCGAGCAGCTCCTTCTCGAGGCGCTCGACGAGGTGGCGGCTGGTGAGGTATTTGCCGTCCTTGCCGGCGAACGGCGAGGTGTTGACGCCAAAAGTCATCCGCAGGACGGGCTCGTCGACCATCAGTCGCGGGAGCGCGATCGGGGTCTCGACCGAGGCGATGGTGTCGCCGATCTCGACCTCGGGGAATCCTGCGACCACGAACAGGTCGCCAGCCGAGAGCTCCTGCACCTCGTTGCGGCTCACACCCTCGAAGGCCATGAGCTGGCTGAGGCGACGCTTCAGCGGCGGCTGGCCCTCGGCAAATTCTTCCTCGAGCAGCGCCACGGTGTCACCACGACGCATAACGCCGTTGACGACTCGACCGATGGCGAGGCGCCCGAGATATTCGCTGGCGTCGAGTGTTGTGACCATTGCCTGTAGCGGTGCACTCGGATCACCCTGCGGTGCGGGGATGGTCTCGATGATGGTGTCGAGCAGCGAGGAGAGATCGGCGTCTGGCGCAGGCATGCCGATTCCTCGCATCGAGCGACCTTCGCGCGCCACGGCCGAAATGATCTGAAAGTCGATGTGTTCGTCGCCGGCGTCGAGGTCGATGAAGAGCTGATACACCTCGTCGAGGACTTCGTCGGGCCGGGCGTCGCCACGGTCGACCTTGTTGATGATCACGATCGCGGGGAGATCGAGCGCGAGTGCCTTCTGCAGGACATAGCGAGTCTGTGGCAGCGGGCCCTCAGCAGCGTCGACGAGCAGCAACACGCCATCGACCATGGTGAGGGCTCGTTCGACCTCGCCACCGAAGTCGGCATGGCCAGGCGTGTCGACCATGTTGATCTTGACGCCTTTCCAGGTGATGGAAGCTGCCTTGGCGAGAATGGTGATGCCGCGCTCGCGTTCTTGGTCGTTGCTGTCCATGACGCGGTCCACAACCGCTTGGTGGGCAGCAAAGGTGCCCGTCGCGCGCAGTAGCGCGTCGACGAGGGTGGTCTTGCCGTGGTCGACGTGCGCGACAAGGGCGATGTTTCGTAATTGGGTCATGTTCCGGGGGTTTCGTTGGTACCGCAACGCCGAGGCGGGGGCCTGAGCGCGGTCGGCACAGCGTGCCGAATGCGATGTTGGTCTTCGTGTTTTCGTCTACAGGTTCAGTCTTCGGGCTCTTCGTCGTCGTCATCGTCGAAGGTGACGCCATACTTTTCCGCTAGCGCGGCATACTCGTCGTCTTCGGTACGCGGACGATCTTCATTGCCACCAAATCCCAGATCTAATGCGCTGGGACCAGCTTGCTTGAGCTTTCGCGCTTCTTCAAAGCGACGATGACGACCCTTCTTCACGGCAGGGCTCCGAACCTAGAGAAATAACATCGGCGGCAACCTTACCCGTTGCCTGATGCAACGCGGCGCATTGCCGAGGGGACTCCGACCGAATTCCGAACGATGCCCCTGCTCAGAGCACCGTGCACCGGCGGTTGGTCTATTCGACCTGCCACGTGCCGGCGGACTGCAGCAGGGTACGCAGGTCGCCGGGGCCCTTTTTCGACGACGCCTCGGCCAGCTGTGCCCCCAACATGGCCCCGTAGTCGGGTCGTTCGACATCGCGGAACACCCCGAATGGCGTGGGGGACCACGTCGCAGTATCGCTGCCTGGCTCGTCGGCAGACAGACGCGCCAGTGCAAAGGCCAAGCTGGGGTCGGCCCGGTGGGCATCGTGACGCAAGATCGCATCGAGACCGACATCAGCGACCTCGACGATGCGCAGGTGCCCATCGGTGCCCATCACCACACCCGCGTGGGCGTTCTCTCCAAAGGTGATCGGTTCGCCGTGATGCAGGTCGATCATCATCTCGCCGCGTACCTTGCGACCGGTGAGTTCGTCGAACGCACCGTCGTTGAACACGTTGCAGTTCTGCAGGATCTCCACGAATGCCGCACCACGGTGAGCATGTGCCGCGCGGAAAGTGTCCATCATGTGTTTGCGATCGAGGTCGTGGGTGCGCGCCACGAAACTCGCCTCGGCACCAAGCGCGAGTGCCAACGGGCTGAACGGGTGGTCGATCGAGCCCATCGGGGTCGATTTCGTGACCTTGCCAATTTCCGACGTGGGCGAATACTGGCCCTTGGTGAGCCCGTAGATGCGGTTGTTGAACAACAGGATCGTGAGGTTCACGTTGCGTCGCAGCGCATGGATGAGGTGGTTGCCACCGATGGACAATGCGTCGCCGTCGCCGGTGATCACCCACACATCGAGGTCGGGTCGCGCCACGGCCACACCTGTGGCAATGGCCGGGGCACGTCCGTGAATGCTGTGCACCCCATAGGTGTTCATGTAGTAGGGGAAGCGACTGGAACAGCCGATGCCCGATACGAACACCGTGTTTTCGAGCTTCACGCCCAATTCGGGCATCAGCATCTGCACGGCCAAGAGGATGCCGTAGTCGCCACAACCGGGGCACCAGCGCACCTCTTGGTCGCTGGTCCAGTCCTTCTTCGTCGTCAGTGGAACAACAGTGTCGGTCATGACGCAACTCCCTCGTGTGTGACAGAATCGGACGACACGCCGAGCACTGCTTCGATGGCATTTTCCAGCTCGATCGATGTGAAGGGCAGACCCTGCACCTTCGAGACAGCCTGAGCGTCGATGAGAAACTCGGCTCGAACGATGCGACACAGTTGACCCAAATTCAGTTCAGGCACCAACACCTTCGGGAACGTTCGCAACAGTTCGCCCAGGTTGGGCGGCAACGGGCTGAGGTGCACGAGATGCACCCAAGCCACCTTGAGACCTCGTCGTCGAGTGCGCTGCACCGCTGCATCGATGGCCGCCCAGGTGGAACCCCAACCCAGGATGCAGACGTCAGCATCGGCATCGCCGATGACCTCGGCCAGCGGGATGTCCGCAGCAATGCCGGCGATCTTCGCAGCGCGCAGGTGCACCATCTTTTCGTGGTTGGCGGGCGTGTAGTCGATGTCGCCGCTGCCGTCTTCTTTCTCAAGCCCGCCGATGCGGTGCATCAACCCAGGAGTTCCCGGAATGGCCCACGGTCGGGCCAGTGTCTCGGGATCGCGCAGGTATGGCCAGTATTCATCGGTGCCATCAGGCGCAACGTGGTTGAACTCCTCTTGGAATGACACAGAGATATCGGGAAGCGATTCCACGTCGGGGAGCAACCACGGCTCAGAACCGTTCGCGATATAGCCGTCGGACAACACGATCACCGGCGTGCGGTACTTCAGCGCAATACGGGCAGCTTCGATGGCGGCGTGGAAGCAGTGGCTAGGACTGTATGCCGCGACGATGGGCAGCGGCGCCTCTGCATGACGGCCATACATCGCGATGTTGAGGTCTGCGGCTTCGGTCTTGGTGGGCAGGCCGGTGGATGGTCCGCCGCGTTGGATGTCGATGAGCAGCATCGGCAGCTCCAGCGAGACCGCGAGGCTGAGCGTCTCGCTCTTCAGAGCGAGACCTGGTCCACTGGTGGTGGTGACACCGAGGTGACCTGCGAACGCGGCACCGAGCGCCATTCCGGCCGCCGCGATTTCGTCTTCGGCTTGCACGGTACGCACGCCGAAGTGCTTGCTCTTGGAGAGTTCGTGCAAGATGTCGGATGCGGGGGTGATGGGATAGCTGCCGAGGAACACCGGCAGCTTCGCAAGCTGACCCGCAGCGACGAGACCCCAGGCCAGCGCGACATTGCCGGTGATGTTGGTGTATTCGCCGGCGGGCATGTGCGCCGATTCCACCTGGAACGGGTGGTCGAACAACTCGGTTGTCTCGCCGAAGTGATAGCCGGCGTTGAACGCAGCCGTGTTTGCGGCGCGAACGAGGTCGTCCTTGAAGCGCGTTGCGATCCAATCGAGCGTGACCTCACGCGGACGCGAGAACAGCCACGAGATCATCCCGAGCGCGAAGAAGTTCTTCGAGCGCTCGGCATCGCGGGGCTTCACGCCGAGCGATGCGGTGGCTTCGATGGTGAGCGACGTCATTGGTACTTCGACGACGCGATAGTTGGTCAACGAATCGTCATCGAGCGGATTGGAGTCGTAACCGACCTTGGCCAGATCGCGCTCCACGAACGAATCGCGGTTGACGATGAGGAGTCCGCCTTGCTCGAGGCGACCGAGGTCGGCCTTCAGCGCAGCCGGGTTCATCGCCACGAGCACGCTCGGCGCATCGCCAGGCGTGGTGATGTCGTGATCGGAAATGTGCACCTGGAAGCTGGACACGCCGTTGACCGTGCCAGCAGGAGCACGAATCTCGGCCGGAAAGTCGGGGAGCGTGGAGAGGTCGTTACCGAACATCGCGCTCGCCGAAGTGAATCGATCACCAGTGAGTTGCATGCCGTCGCCGGAATCACCTGCGAACCGCACCACCACACGACTGATGGTCTCCGGTGCCGACTTGCGCTCTTCCGTGTCAGTCACTGGGACACCTCCCCTTGTCGGACGAGCCCGTGCGCGCCCTCGATTCGCACCATACACCTCTCGCCCTTCAGCGGCAGTCCCCTACGATTCGGCGTATGGAACGCGTGCCGTGGTGGCAGTCATCGGTCGTATATCAGATCTACCCGCGCAGCTTTGCCGACTCGAACGGCGATGGCATCGGCGACCTGCAGGGCATTCGCTCGCGGCTCGATTACCTGCAGTGGCTCGGCGTCGACGTGATCTGGTTGTCGCCGGTGTTCCCGTCGCCGATGGCCGATTTCGGTTACGACGTCAGCGACTACTGCGCGATCGATCCGATTTTCGGCACGCTGGCCGACATGGACGCGCTCATCGCCGACTGTCACGACCGTGGCTTGCGGCTGATGCTCGACTGGGTACCGAACCACACGAGTGACCAACACCGTTGGTTCCAAGAGAGCCGGACCAACCGCACCAACCCGAAAGCCGATTGGTACGTCTGGCGCGACGAGCCAGTCAATAACTGGCGAAGTTCGTTCACCCAAGGAGCATCGACGTGGAGCTTCGACGAAGAGCGCCAGCAGTGGTATCTGCACTGCTTCCTACCCGCGCAGCCCGATCTGAACTGGGACAACCCCGACGTGGAACAGGCAATGCACGACACACTGCGCTTCTGGCTCGACCGCAGTGTCGATGGATTCCGGATGGACGTGGTGCACCTCATCGGCAAGCAACTCGATCACGACGACCCGGCCAAGGCGGTCGCGCGAGGGGTTCCACACGTGGTGTTCAACGACGCTCCCGTGACCCACGATCGGCTGCGCGACATTCGTCGCGTGCTCGATAGCTACGACGGTGAACGGGCCAGCGTGGGCGAGGTCTATCTCCTCGACGAGGCTGCGATGGCCACCTATTACGGCAACGGCGACGAGCTGCAACTGTCGTTCAACTTCTCGTTCCTGTGGGCGCAGTGGGACGCCGCTGCGTTGCGCGAGCGGATCACCACCACGCTCAGCCATCTGCTACCCCGCGGAGCATGGCCGACATGGGTGCTGTCGAATCACGACGTGCCGCGGCACCGCCAGCGCTATGGCGGCAAAGAAGACGTTGCGCGTATGGCTGCGGTCCTGCTGCTCTCACTGCCCGGCACGCCGTTCATGTACCAAGGCGAAGAGCTCGGTCTCGTGGACGCAGTGATACCGAACGATCGCGTCGTGGACCCCGGTGGAAGGGACGGTTGCAGAGCTCCCCTGCCATGGACCGCTGACCCCCTTCACGGCTGGCCGCACGACCCTTGGCTTCCGTTCCCACCCGAGCCCGAGGTTCGAAACGTGGCATTGCAGCGATCCGATGCGACCTCGATTCTCAACCTGTATCGCGATCTGCTCGGTTTACGCCACGCTCATCCAGCCCTGCGCGACGGGGGATTCGCAATGATCGATGGCGACGACGACGTCTTGGCGTTCGAGCGAACCCACGGCATGGAACGAATCGTTGTTGCATTGAACTTCGGCGAGCAGCCTCGCAGCGTCATTGGGCTCGGTGACGCCACCCTGTTGCTCAGTTCGCACGGCGCTGTGAGCGAATTCGGAGCAACGTCGGTTCTGGCCCCGCATGAGGCGGTGGTGGCCCTTCTCGCGTGAGAGCATGCTCTTCATGGGTCGCACCGTTGCTCTCCTCAATCAAAAAGGTGGCGTGGGTAAGACCACGGTCACCCTCGGCCTCGCCTCTGCGGCTGCGGCGGCGGGGCACCGCGTGCTCGTGGTGGATCTCGACCCGCAGGCCTCGAGCACATGGGTTCTGGGAGTCGACCCGGCTCTGGTCGACGTGTCCACGGCCGAGGTGCTGGCCAAGGCCGATCCCGATACCGCCATCGTCGGCACCGACTGGAGTGAGTTGATCAATCTCATGCCGGCGTCCAACCGCCTGCAGCCGCACGAGCACGGCAAACCAAAACGCCTTCGCCACGCGCTCGAACGAGTGGCCGATCGTTACGACGCGATCCTCATCGATTGCCCGCCCAGTCTGGGCAACCTCACCACCAGCGGACTCACGGCCGCCGATTTCGCGGTGATCGTGGTTGAACCATCGGCGCTCGGGTTGCGCGGCATCGGCGCAGTGGCCGACGTGATCGACGAGGTATGGGACAGCCACAACGAGACGCTGGAATTGGCCGGCGTCATCGTCAACAGGGTGCCAGGCGTCTCCAGCGAAGCCGAGCGACGCTACGACGAACTCGTTCGCATCGTCGGCAAGAAGGCCATTTGGCAGCCGGTGATACCCCAGCGCGTCATCGTGAACCAGGCCACCGCTGAGCGCCGCCCCATCCACAGTTACGGCGCTCGGTCAGTCGATGTGACGGCGGCCTTTGATCAGCTGTGGAAGAAGCTTCGACGCATCACCCGCGAATGATCGCACTCCATTTCGCCGCCCGGGTCGGCGCCGAGACTAGGTCACGTCGATGAGCCGAAGGCTGCCCTTGCCGTCGAAGGTGAGCGCCGCGGTCCCCTCGACCAGACGCTTCACCTGATCGCCGAGCAGTTCGGCGCGCCAGCCGGTCGCCAATCGGGCGTCAGGGTCGTTGCGCAACAGAGCCACGATGTCGCCGCGGGTACCGAGAAGCGCAGTGTCGATCTTCTCCTGCCGCGCCAACTCGCTGACCCACGCCGACACCAGCGTGATCGCCGGGCGCATGTTGCGGTCCAGGTCGTCGCCCTCAGCGGCAGCGAGGTGGACCTCGTGTTGGGCACCCTCGTGTACGGCGGCGATGATCTCGCGCCCCAGATTTCCCCGCCAATGCCGCTCGTCGATGCCGCGGGCGTGGGCAAGCTCTTCGACGGTTTTCGGCTGCTTCTGCGCGATACCAAGAATTGCGAGATCAGGCAGAATCTGGCGCACAGGTGAATCGGCGCTCATCGCCCGGCGCTCGCGCCACGCGGCTACCGAACGCGCCACACTACGAGCACGTGGCTTGAGCGTTCGCACGTCCTTGAGCCGCAACCAGGCAGAGTCGGGATCGGCCCCGCTGGCCGGCTTGAGACGCAATTCCTCGCACGCCGCCTCAGCCCAACCGACGCGACCGACCCGTTCGAGTTGGGCGACAATGCGATCCTGCAGCTCGAGAAGATGCGCCACGTCGCTGGCGGCATACGACTTCTGATCATCTGTCAGCGGTCGGCGCAACCAGTCGGTGAGTCGGTCTCCCTTGGGCACCGACACCTTCAGTTCGCCCTGCAGCAGGCTGGCCAGCGACGGTGTGCCATAGCCGATGAAGCCAGCCGCGAGTTGGGTGTCGAACATCCGCCGTGGCACCGCTCCACAGGAGTGGGTGAGCACATCGAGGTCCTGTTGGGCGGCGTGGAGAACACACTGCGTGTCGCTCTCGAGCAGCGGTCGCAGCGCCGTGACATCGACGGCGAGGGGATCGACGAGCGCCGTACCGCCCGGCCAGGCGAACTGCGCCAGCGCGAGCTTCGGGTAGTAGGTGCGCTCGCGGTGGAACTCGGTATCGAAGGCATAACGCGACTCGGCGAGCAACGTGTCGACGAGCTCGACGAGTTCGGGTTGTGTCGCGATCCACCGGAACGTCACGAAGGCGTGTCTCCAACGACCGTGTCGCGACCGCTGGAGATCCATGCCATCGTGCCGCCAGCCACGTTGGCGATGTGAACGCCGTGATCGACCAGGTACTCGCAGGCGCGCATGCTGCGTGCGCCGGAGCGGCAGATCACATACGTGACCTGCTCACAGCGGAAGGCGTCGACGTTGTCGGGCACCGCACCGAGCTGCACGTGCACGGCCCCGGGGATGTGACCACTCTGGTACTCATCGAGTTCACGTACGTCGATGACGCGTGCGCCCTTCGAAAGTTCGTCGGCGAGCTCGTCGACCGTTACTTCAGCGATTGCCATGAGGTCACAGGCTACCGACTGGGCAGGTCATCAGGGGTGTTCACGTTGCGTACCGCCGCGGCAGGGAGTTGAACGGTGACGACCGACATCGAGGCGAGCACACGATGAATCGCCCGCTCGCCGCCATCGAACGCCGACTGCAAAATCGGCCGCGCGGTGGGACTCCAGAGTGCACACAGTGGTTCCATTCGATCGGTCTGCGCCATGACCACGTCGGTCTCAGGAGTGCGCGCCGCCTCGAGCAGCCGGGTGATCGAGGCCGTGTCAAGCCAAGGCATGTCGCACGCAACCACGCAGACGGCACCCGCCCGGGTGGCCGTGGACGCGAGTGCCGTCAGCACTCCCCCGAGCGGACCCTGACCCGGATACATGTCTTCGCAATGCTCGAGTCCGCCAGCGAGGACTCGAGGCCCAATGGCCAGCACCGGCATGAGGCCGGCCGCTGCCAGTACCCCACCGATGCGATCGACCATCACCAAGCCGTCGACTGGGATCAGCGCCTTGTCGCGGCCCATCCTGCGGCTGGCACCACCCACGAGCACAGCGCCGGCAATCGGGGTCGCGATCTGTTCAGCCATCCGACGGCACGCCGGTGGGATCGAGCTGCTGGATGAACAACGCGATCCGCTCGGCTTCATCGGTCTCACCGATGCGATCGGCCATCTGACGCAGACCACGCAGGGCGCGTAGAAAGCCGCGGTTGTTCTCGTTGCTCCAGCGCACGTAGCCCGACCCACGCCAACCGTTGGCGCGCAATGCATCGAGGCCGCGGTGATAGCCCACCCGATACGCCGCGTACCGCTCGATGTCATCACGTCCGAGATCGCCGAGCCGCGCCCACGCGTCGACATAGCGGGGCCACATTGCGACCACGTCGGACACGGCGTCGTGGCGCGCGTCATCCGGGCCGGCGAGGGCTGCTTCGAGTGCGTGCCGCGCCGATGGGTCGGGCGCCGGCAGTACGGTGGTCGGTGGCCCCTGAGGGGTGAGATGGATCGGACGGTCATCGCTCATCAGCTCACACTACGCCGACATCGGCCATGCCACCCGGCGAACAATCGCCCCGCCTATCGTGTGCAGATGCTCTCCGCACTGACGCTGGACTCGGCCAAGAAAATTGCGATCATCGCAGTCGGCGTATTGATCCTTGTTGCGCTCATCTCCGCCAAAGTGGTCGCCGGCGTCACCAAGAAGGCGATTCTCCTACTCGTCTTCGCTGCGCTTGCGTTGGGGGTGTTCTCGCAGCGACAGGCACTGCAGCGCTGTGCCGACCGGATCGCTCCGGGTCAAGAAACCGTGTGCACCTTTTTCGGCACCGACATACACATCAAGGTGCCGCTGCCCGGCGGGTGACCGAGAGCGCCTCGAGCCATTCGCCGCCGACGGCTCGCAGGAGCGGTTCGACGATGCTGGTCGCGAACAGCTCGGAGTGACTCATCGGTGCATCGTGTCGACAGCCCGGCAACTCGACGAGCTGGCTCCCGGGAATACGGTTGTGCACTGAGCGCATGCCGTCGCGGTGATGCTGTTGTCCCAACGACCCGTGACCGAGCACAACCGGACACACGATGTCCTCGGCCAACCATGGTTCGTGCGTTTGGAGATCGCGAAGCTCACCGACCATCGCTGCGCCTTCGGCGCGACGAGTGGCCTTTGTTCGCTCGGGTAACGCTTCCCAGGCGTCGTCAGAGATGAGCCGGCGCATGAACCGTTCGGCCGCTTCTGCGGCACCACCAACGGTTGCTCGAGCTGCGGCCCCGGCTGTTGTGCCCGGCCACCACGGCTCCCACGACAGTGGAGTCTCGTACACGCCAACGCCACGTATCTGGTCAGGGAACCGGCCAGCCGCGGCGAGCGCCACATTGCCCCCGTAGCTGTGGCCCACCAGCACCGCAGGGCGGCCCGCGAGCAGCGTCATGAGGTCGCTCACCTGCGCGGCCATGTCGAACGGACCGTTATGTGGCGTCGATTGGCCGTAGCCACGCCGGTCGTAGCGCAGCACTCTGATCCCGTCGTCGAGTCGGCGGCTGAGTCGCAACATGCCGGTCGATCGATCCATCGTGCCGTGAATGAGCGCCACCAATGGAGCGTCGAACGGGCCGGCCTGTCCCGACCAGATCTCACCGGCCGGCCCAATTGATGCCACGATCTTCGTGCGACGGTTCATAGCTGCTTATCTATTCGGTTATGGAGCTGTTGTTGATTCGTCATGCCCTGCCGGTTCGCCGTGAGCTCGAGGAGGGTGTGGCCGATCCCGAGTTGAGCGAAGCTGGTCACGCGCAGGCCCAACATCTGGCCGACTACCTCGCGAGCGAAGAAGTCCACGCAATCTACGCGAGTCCGATGAAGCGCGCTCAACAGACGGCGGCCCCACTTGCATCACGGCTGGGACTCAGGGTCACCCTCATCGACGGAGTCGCCGAGTTCGATCGCAACTCGAGCGAGTACGTGCCCGTCGAGGAACTGAAGGCCACCAATGATCCACGTTGGCAGCAGATGCTCGACAACAGCTGGGACGGCCGGGATGAGACTCAGGAGGAATTCGCTCGACGCGTCCACCGGGCGATGGAAGCAATCATCGAACAACACAGCGGTCACAACGTTGCTGTGGTGTGCCACGGCGGTGTGATCAACTCCTACCTTGCTCGCGTGCTGGGTACACGCGAGAGCAGCGGCTTTTTCTACCCGAATTACACATCGATCCATCGCGTACTCGGTGCACGCACCGGCCAACGCCAGATCATCACCATCAACGAGACATCACACCTTCGTGGCACCGGACTCCCGATTGGCCTCTACGGTAAATGACATGACGCTTGCTCCATCTGGTCCTCTCCCTGCCGGCATTGGCGACCTGCTGGCATATCTCGATGCCTCGCCGTCTCCCTGGCACGCCGTGGCGTCGAGCGCGCGACGACTCGGTGCGGCCGGTTTCGAACACGTGAACGAGACACTGCCGTGGGACGACGTTGCCAAGGGGTACGTGATCCGCGGCGCTTCGCTCGTGGCCTGGAGCCAACCAGACGGCGCGGAGGCCGCCTCACCGTTTCACATTGTTGGCGCACACACCGATTCACCGTGCCTGCGCATCAAGCCGCACCCCGATACAGGCCTACTCGGATGGAAGCAGTTGGCGGTCGAGGTCTACGGCGGCGCGTTGTTGAACTCGTGGCTCGACCGCGACCTGGGTATTGCCGGACGCGTGGTCGTACGCGACGGTACGTTCACCGATCTTGCTGTGCATCAAGCCATCGCGCGCGTGCCCCAGCTGGCGATCCATCTCGACCGCGACGTGAACGAGAAAGGACTGTTGCTCGACAAGCAGCAACATCTCACACCGGTGTGGGGAACCGGACTCGCCGAAGACGGCGAGTTCGCCGAGTGGCTCGCCGCTCAATTGGACATCGCTGTCACCGAGGTTGCGTGGTGGGAACTGTGCCTGTTCGACACCACACCGGCCGCCCTCCTCGGCGCTGATGCATCACTACTCGCGAGCGCCCGACTGGACAACCAGGTGAGTTGCTGGGCGGCCACGACGGCCGTGGCCGCTGCGCACCCCGCGCAGAGCACATCGGTGATGGCGCTGTTCGATCATGAAGAGGTCGGCTCGGAATCGTCCACCGGAGCCAGTGGACCGCTGCTCGCCACGGTGCTCGAACGACTCGTCACGGCGCGGGGCGGCGATCGCAATGCCTTTCACCGTTCGATGGCGGCATCGTCGTGCGTGTCTGCCGACAACGCCCATGCGGTCCATCCCAACTACCCCGAACGACATGAGCCCGGGCATCGACCCATCATCAACCTCGGCCCGGCCATCAAGGTGAATGCAAACCAGCGATACGCCACCAGCGCAGAGACTGCGGTCGGCTTCCAACGTGCGTGCGAGACCGCCGATGTGCCCTGGCAGGTGTTCGTGTCACGCAACAATATGCCGTGCGGATCCACCATCGGGCCGATCACTGCGACACGCCTCGGCATTTCCACCGTCGACGTGGGTGTAGCGCAACTCTCGATGCACTCGGCACGTGAGCTGTGCGGTGCGAACGATCCGCTGTATCTCACGAGAGCGCTCACGGCCCACTTCGAGATGTGATCGAGCCATTGGCACTGCCAACTGAATGACTACTTCAGGCCGACATGCACCTGAGCTGCGTCGAAGAGCATTTGCAATTCGACGTGCAACTCGGCCGTGAGTCGCTTGACCTCGGTACGCGGCGCCCGCCCGCGTTCGTCGACCACCGGATAAATGGGTTTGCCGACGATCACATGCACCTTGTGCGGGTAGATGAACTTCGCTCCCTTTGGCATCACACGCTCGGATCCACCGATTCCCACGGGAATGACCGGAACCCGGCCACGACATGCCACATAGGCAGCCCCTTCGAACAGCGGCTGCACGATGGGTCCGGACTTTCGCTCGCCCTCGGGAAACATCACGAGCGGTTCGCCGATGCTCAGCACATGGATACATCGCTTGAGCGCTTCGATGTCGGTGGTTCCACGAGTGACAGGGAAGCCGCCTACCGATGAGAGCAGCCAACCGAACGGGCGGTTCTTCCACATGCTGTCCTTGCCCATGAACCGCATGCGACGACGAGTCACACCAGCTGAAATGGGCGTATCGACATAGCTGCGGTGGATGGGCGCCAGCACGTAGGCACCTGTCTTGGGAAGGTTCTCCCTGCCCTCCACGGTCATGCGCGTCAGGATGCGGACGAATCCTGTGGCGATCGCCTTCCAGAACTGGTACGAGGCCTTGCTCCAGAAACTCTGATCGGCGAAGAACGAATCGACCTCGCTCACTGCGCCCCTTTCAGTAGCTGCTCGATCGTGGCGATCACGGCATCAATGGACAAACCGCTCGTGTCTAGCACGATCGAGCCATCAGCCTCGCGCAACGGGCTGTCCGAACGAGTGGAATCCTTCTCATCGCGTACCGCAATGGCTTGCGCGATTTCGTCGAGATCGCCGCCCGATTCGGCGACGCGACGCTCGGCGCGAACACGCGGCGATGCCGTGAGATACAACTTCAGAGCGGCCTCGGGAAACACGACTGATCCGATGTCGCGCCCCTCGATCACCCCTCCGTGGTGCTCGGTTGCCCAGTCGCGTTGACGTGAACGCATCTCGGCACGCACCTCGCTATTGGCGGCAATCGCGCTCACTGCAGCGGTGATAGCTCGGGAGCGGATCGCAGCGGTGGCATCGACGCCGTCGACGATGACACCATTCTCGCCGACTTCGAGCGCGATCCGGCGTGCCAGTTCTCCGATGGCGGCGGTGTCCTCCAGCGGTGTTCCATGGCGCAACGCAGCAAACGTGACGGCGCGATACATCGCCCCGGTATCCAAGTATTCGAGGCCCAGCCGCACGGCCAGGGCCCGCGCCACCGTGGACTTGCCCGCACCGGCCGGACCGTCGATAGCAACGACTCTCACCAGCTGGTCCCCTGCGGGCGCCCTTCGTCGTAACCGGCCGCGCTCTGCACGCCGACAACGGCGCGCTCGTGGAACTCGGTGATGTTTGACGCACCCGCGTACGTGCACGACGAACGCACACCGGCCACGATCTGATCGAGGATGTCCTCGACACCGGGGCGCTCGTAATCGAGGTACATACGCGATGTGCTGATGCCCTCTTCGAAGAGCTCCTTGCGCGCCCGCTCGAATGCGGTCTCGGCTCGCGTGCGGTTCTTGACCGCACGGTTCGACGCCATGCCGAAACTCTCCTTGTACAGACGACCGTCCGGATCGCGCAGCGTGTCGGCGGCAGATTCGTAGGTTCCCGCGAGCCACGAGCCGAACATGACGCTGGCCGCACCCCCGGCCAGCGCGAGCGCGACGTCGCGCGGGTAACGCACCCCGCCGTCGGCCCAGATGTGCTTACCCAGACGCGCGGCCTCGCCAGCGCACTCGAGCACCGCAGAGAACTGTGGGCGCCCGACGCCCGTCATCATGCGCGTCGTGCACATGGCACCCGGTCCGACACCGACTTTCAAGATGTCGGCGCCGGCCTCGATGAGCTGGCGGGTTCCCTCGACAGTGACCACATTGCCCGCCACGATCGGCGTGTTCGCCACGACGGCGCGAACCTCTTCGATGGCGCGCAGTGTCCGCGTCTGATGGCCGTGCGCAGTATCGATGACCAGCACGTCGACACCCATTTCCAGCAGCGCCTTTGCCCGAGTGGCAGGATCGCCGTTGATGCCAACGGCAACGGCGATCATCAGCCGACCCTGCTTGTCGAGAGCGGGTTTGTAGATCGTGCTCCGCAATGCTCCTTTACGCGTGACGCAGCCAAGCAGGCGACCGTTGTCGTCGACCACGGGAGCCACCGTGAGGCGCTGGCCGGCAAGACGATCGAAGACCTCCTGAGCCGTGACGTGAGCCTCGACAGTGACGAGCTCACGGCTCATCACGTTCTGCAGTTGAGTAAAGCGGTCGAATCCAGCAGCATCACCCTCGGTGAAAATGCCAACGGGCCGCTCGTCGTCGACGACGACAACGGCACCGTGGGCGCGCTTGTGGATCAGACTCAGCGCATCGCCCACCGTGTGTTGGGGCGAGAGCGTGATGGGTGTCTCGAAGATCGGGTCGCGGGTCTTGACGAAATCGACAACGTGCTCGATCACATCGAGAGGAATGTCCTGCGGCAAGACGGTGAGTCCGCCGCGACGTGCGACGGTCTCGGCCATGCGCCGACCCGCCACGGCGGTCATGTTCGCAACAACCACAGGAATCGTGGTGCCCAGGCCATCAGGCGTACTGAGATCGACATCGAGCCGACTGGGCACCGACGACAAGCTCGGCACCATGAACACATCGCTGTAGGTCAGATCGTACGGGGGTACGTCGTTCAGGAATCGCATGAATCACAACCTCATTCCAACAAGCCTCTCGACAAGAGCCGACATAGGCTACGGCTTTTCTCTGACGGTACGCGACGTGGATTAGCGTGGCGCGCATGTCAGCACCTGTCGTTCTCGTTCATGGATGGGGCGGATCATTCCGGACCACGTGGCAAAAGAGTGGCTTTACAGCGCTGCTCGAGGACGCTGATCGAAGCGTTGTCGGCGTCGACCTCCTTGGCCATGGCGAGGCGCCAAAGCCGCACGATCCAACCGCCTACGCCGATCTCACGACGCGCATCGTCGACGTACTTCCCGACGAACCTGTCGACGCCGTGGGCTTCTCGCTCGGTGCCATCACACTGTTACGCCTTGCCTGTCGCGAGCCGCACCGATTCAACCGGCTCGTCCTTGCGGGCATCGGCGAAAATGTGTTTCGCACGGACAGCACTGGCATCGAGCGCATCTTGGCAGCGCTCGACGGCACCGCGGATCCCAACGACAACATCGCCAGACTCTTTGCACAATACGCCGATCAAGAAGGCAACGACAAAGCAGCGCTTGCTGCGGTGATGCGTCGGCCGTCGCAGAGGGCTTTCACCACCGAGGAACTCGCGTGCGTCTCATGTCCTGTGCTGGTCGCCATCGGCGATCTCGATTTCGCAGGGCCAGGCGACCGACTCGCCGACGCGCTGCCACACGCAGAGCTGGCCGTGTTGCGCAAGGTGGATCACTTCGCGACTCCCGAGGCATTCGCATTCATTGACGCGGCGCTCGAGTTCCTCGACGCCACCCCCGGATGAACCAACGGAGATGAGTGACCTCATCGATACCGCTGTCGCCGTGTTGCGCAGCGGCGGACTCGTTGGAATGCCCACCGAGACGGTGTACGGACTTGCGGCCGATGCAGCAAACGAACAGGCCGTGCGACGCATCTTCGCTGCCAAGGGCCGCCCGGACGACCACCCACTGATCGTTCATCTCGCCTCTGCTGATCATCTCGACGAATGGTCGACCAACGTCCCAGCAGCCGCCCGTGTGCTCAGCAATGCCTGCTGGCCAGGACCACTGACCATCTTGGTGCCCAAGGCGACACATGTTCTTAAAGTGGTCACGGGCGGGCGCGATACGGTCGGGCTTCGCGTCCCTGCACATCCGATGGCACTTGACCTGCTCGCGCGCTTCGGAGGCGGCCTGGCCGCGCCCTCAGCGAATCGCTTCGGTCAGGTGTCGCCCACCACGGCAGCACACGCTCGCGCCGACCTCGGCGAAGCGGTCGACCTCGTACTCGACGGCGGGCCGTGCACGATTGGTGTCGAATCCACCATCGTCGACTGCACCTGCTCGCCACCGCAGGTACTCCGTCCGGGCGGCATTCCCAACGAAGTGATTGCCCGACTCCTCGACGATGTCCTCGATGCCCCGGGTGGGGATCGCCGCGCCAGCGGAATGCTCGCGTCGCACTACTCGCCGAATTGCCGCGTCGAGGTGTGTGACACGCTGCGCGAGGCCATGGCTCGCGCCGACCATCTGCAGGCTGAGGGACTCAGCACCGACGTGCTCGATCCAACCGCCGATCTCGTGGTCGCAGCACAGCAGTTGTACGTGTGGCTGCGCGAAGCCGATGAGCGCCAACTTGACGTGCTCGTTGCAGTGCTGCCTCGCGCCGTGGGCCTCGGGCACGCCATTCGCGACCGCCTCATCAAGGCGGCGGGCCTGGGCTGACCCGAGTGGGTGCACCGAGGACGGTCAGGTGAACGCGCCCGGCTGGTTGAGCTGATACACCCATACATCGCGCACGTCATCAAGTAGCGGCGGTGGAACCTCGCCGATCCCAGCGACGGTGAGACTCACCGCGGAGGCGCCGGCATCAGGAACCAGATCGAGCCGGCACCAGCACTCGGCGGGTTCGTAGAGGTGCACCTCGAGCACGTACGGCGGGTCGTCCACGAGCACCTCACCGATCCAGGTGGTGACGATCAGCAGCGCCTCAAACGCCTCGGCGGGTAGGGCATCGATCACGAACGACGGCACGTCATGCTGCACCCGACCGGGCCGGGGCCGGCCAGACGATCCGCGCGCTGGTTTTGCGGATGGCGGCCGCGCTGCATCCTCATCCGGTGCCGTTATCGGTGATGTGTCGTACGTAATGGGACGGCGTCCGGTGAGGTGTCCCACCACCGAATCGAAGGCAGCATTGAGCGCACGCATGTCGTCCGCGTGGCCACCCCGATCTGGATGTCGTTCGAACGCGAGGCGGCGGCGCGCAACACGCGCCTGCGCCAGCGTGGCGCTCCGTTCGAGCCCCAAGACCTCGAACGGATCAGGTTCAGTCACTTCGATCAAGCCCAGTCACTTCGATCAAGCCCTCACGTCATCCGGTCGCGCAGGCCAGCATACGCGTCTCGCACCGCCGCTACTGGTTCATCGCCAGCGCCTTCGGAGCGGGTGACCTGTTCGCAACTGCCGAGGCCCCAGCGCGCCGCAACCACGGATGGTTCGATCTCCTGGAGGACCGCAGCAGCTTGCACACACGCCCCGGCGGCAACGGCCTCAGAGGCGTCGGCCACGAACACCTCGAGCTCGCACAGGTCGGCCATCGCCTGACGGAAGGCGGCCGAGCGGGCACCCCCGCCCACCATGATCACCCGTGTGACTCCGCTCACCTGCGCTCGCAGAGCATCGAGACCATCGAGGAGGCCGCAGACCACACCTTCGACTGCGGCGCGGGCGATCTGCTCGCGGCTCGCATCAGATCGGATGCCCGTCAAAGCACCCGTTGCCTTGGGTCGGTTCGGCGTGCGCTCTCCATCGAGGTAGGGCAACATCGTGATACCGCCGGCACCGACCGGGGCAGCCAGCGCGAGGGCATCAAGACCGGCGTGGTCTACTCCCAGGAGTCGGGCGATCGTGTCGGTGACGCGGGTTGCGTTGAGCGTGCAGACCAGCGGCAAGAACGCACCCGCCGCATCGGCGAACCCGGCGACCGCGCCCGTTGGGTCGTGCGTCGCCGCGCTGTGCAGGGTGTACGCGGTACCTGATGTTCCGAGCGAGATCACTGCGTCGCCGGGTTGCAGGTTGAGGCCCAACGCTGCGGCCATGTTGTCGCCGGTACCCGGGCCGACAACAGCGTGGCCCCAGGTGCCGGCAGGCTCGAGCGGGCCCAACACGTGCGGCACGACCTGGGACCAATCGCGCTCGGCATCGATGATCGACAGGAGATCCCAGCAGTACTCGCCGGTGGCCGGCGACCAGTAGCCGGTTCCGCTGGCGTCGCCGCGGTCGGTGAATATCGCACCCGTGAGTCGGTACGTCATCCAGTCGTGGGGCAGCAGCACATGGGCGAGCCGAGCCCAGTTCTGCGGCTCGCTGCGATGCAACCATGACAACTTGGCGATGGTGAAAGCCGCTACCGGGACGCTGCCGCACGCCGCGACCCAGTCGGCGGCTCCACCCGGCAGCTGCTTGAGCAGCCACCCGGTATCGGGAGCGCACTCTGTGTCGTTCCAGAGCTTGGCCGGGCGGATGACATCACCCGATTCGTCGAGGGCGACCATGCCGTGTTGCTGACCGGCAACGCTGATCGCTGCCACGTCAGGGGCACCGACCTGTGCCCACGCACTCTCGAACGCAGACCACCAAGCGGCTGGGTCCTGTTCGCTTCTCGGTGGTGTGGTCAGTGGGTGCGCTGCGCTGGCGGAGCCAACAACCTCGCCGCTATCGAGGTCGCGTACCTCGACCTTGGTGGATCCGGTTGACGAGTCGATTCCGGCGACGTAAGGCATGTGCCAACAGTAGCGGCGCAGCCGATTCCGCACTAACGCTGACGGGGGCCGGCCTGGGTGAACTGAGTGCCGGGTGGGTCCGTTGCCCACTCGGCAGGATCATCCCAGCGATCCTCGAACACCAACTCGCCGATCGGACGCCGCCGAACCGGGCCGTGGGAGCCCTCTGGGCGTCCGAGCGTGATGCATGCCGACATTGCCACGCGATCGGGGATCGCCAACAACAAGCGGAGCTCGGCCTCGACCGCCTGATGCCACATCGTCAACGCTCCGCCGTAGCCGGGCGCGCGAGCGGCGAGCAACAGATTCTGACACGCTGGGTACACCGATGCGCCCTCGTACGGGTTCGAATCGCGGTGGCGCAGCATGCAAGCGAGCACGACCACGGGGACCTGCTCGATGTGATCCACGTAGTGCTGCATAGTCGCAGCCATCCGCGCCTTTGGCGTGTTCGCATCCAACCCCGAACCCTCGGTATACCCATCGTGAAGCAACTTGGCTGCCCATCCCGCCCGAAACGACGCGCCGAGCAGCGCCTTTGCGGCGACGGCCCGTTCGCCATCGCGGAGCACGATGAATCGGAACGGTTGGCGGTTGCTCCCGCTGGGAGCACGTGATGCGTGCCACAGAATGGTTGCGAGGTCTGTTTCGGGTATCGGCTCGTCGCGGTAGCGGCGGATCGAGCGCGTGCTGGCAAGGCCGTCGAGCAGAGAGATCATGCGTACAGTCTCGCCGAACGAAACCTCCGCGTACGATCCACGCATGGACCCACATCGAGAACGGCTCGCGGCGGCGCCGGTGGTGACTGACCGTTTGGTGCTGACTCCCCTGCATCCAGGTGATGCCGCGGAGATGGTGGTCGTGCTCGCCGACGGATCGCTCTACGAGTACACCGGCGGTGAACCACCAGACGCCGAGTCACTGCAGCAGCGTTACGAGGCCCAGGTGATGGGGCCCCGCGGCTCATCGGATCGGTGGTTCAACTGGATCATCCGCCTCGGTGGTTCGCGCTCAGCGATCGGATTCGTACAGGCGACCGTGACAGGTGATCGTGCCGACGTTGCATGGGTGGTCGGAGCGCAGTGGCAGGTCAACGGGTTCGCCACCGAGGCCGCCACTGCGATGTGCGCCTGGCTGCGAGCGCGCGGCATCGCCTCGATCACCGCGCACATCCACCCCGAACACGTTGCGTCCGGTTGTGTGGCGTCAGCATGCGGTCTCACACGCACTGACGAGATCGACACCGACGGGGAGTACGTCTGGACAAACGACTGACGCGAGGTCGCTCCACTGCGCGTCACCGCGGGCGGCGAACGAGCGTGGCGGGCGTGTGGCTTGGTGAATGCTGAACGCAACGTCGACGTGCGCTCAGCATTCACGACCCGGATCGAAGGCGGCGCGGCGGGCGGAGCGAGGTGCTAGCGGCCGGTGAAGTCGGGGGCGCGCTTTTCCATGTAGGCGGCGACGCCCTCGCGAAAGTCATCGGTACGGAACAAGGGCAGCAGTTGCAAGAAAACATGATGCACGTTCTGCTCGAACGTCTCGGTCTCGGCGGCGCGCATCATCCGCTTGATCGCTCGCACTGCGAGCGGGGCGTTGGCTGCAATCTCTGCCGCCATCTCACGAGCCGCCGACTGCAGATCTGCATTGGCCACAACACGGTTCACCAGACCGAGGGCGAGCGCCTCGTTCGACAACAGGGTGCGTCCGGTGAAGGCAATTTCGGCCGCTTTGGCGTAACCGACCATGCGCGGCAGCAGCCAGGTGCCACCACTCTCAGGAACGATGCCGCGCTTGGCGAAGCCAGGGTTCAGCTTGGTCGATGTGGCCGCGACGCGAATGTCGCAACCCAACGCGATGTCGAGTCCGTAGCCCGCCGCACCTCCGTTGAGCGCGCAGACGGTGGGGGTGTCGAGATTGTGCAGCACGATCGGCGGGGCGTTGCGAATGTCGAACTCGCCAGGTGTCGCGTCGAGCGAGCCGAGACCGCCCAGACTGCCTTTCGGACCGCTCATCTGAGCGGCTAGATCTAGACCGGCGCAAAAGGCGCGACCGGCACCCGTGAGCACGATGCAGCGAACCTCGCGGTCGCGGTCGGCATCGAGCAGCCGGGCCGACAGTTGATCGAGCATCGCACCACTGATGGTGTTCATCCGCTCGGGCGCATTCAAGGTAATGGTTGCGATGTGATCGGCCACTTCGTACAGGACTTCGCTCATGACCGAAACGGTAGTGCGCGCATCCCTCAGCCCATTGGTTGAACGTCGGGCTCACCTCGTGCCGTCGCCACCATGCCGACACCGGCGATGAGAAGCACAACGCCGACCCAGCCAACAAGCGCGAGCGCTTGCGAGAGCACGACCACGCTCAACAACGCGGCTGTGGCCGGCTCGGCAAGTGTGAGCGTGACCACGGTGGGCACGACTAGGCGCGCCAGGCCGTACCCGAACAACGCGTACGCTGCGCTCGTCGCAGCGAGTCCCAGATGCAGTCCCAGCACGACACCACGCGGAGTCGAGAGCCAGTGCAGCGACTCGGTCAACAACAGCGGCGACATGATCAGTGCACCGATGGTGAAAGAAGCCGCCATCGAGTCGAGCGACGCCAGCCCGTTCGCCATCGTGGCCTTGCTCGCCATGGAAAACACCGCGTACGACAAACCTGCCAACAGCGCGGCCCCAACTCCGAGCAGCGGTGCTCCGCCGGCCTCGCGGTGCCGGGCGAACGCCACCAACCCTGCGCCGCATGCCGCGAGCAGGGTTGCCGCCGTCCATGCTGCGCTCGGCAGCCGACGAACCCGAATGGCGTGAAAGAGACCGGCGAACACTGGTCCCGAACCGAGCGCCACCAGAGTCCCGAGCGCCACGCCAGCACGCTTGGTGGCTTCGAAGAATCCAATCTGATAGCCCGCAACCCCCAGACCCGCCACAACCAGCGCTGTCAGATGCGGCCGCCACTGCCGAGATGCCTTCGATGTGAGTGCAGCGGCGACGATCAGACCGATTGCTCCGATGGCGACACGCACCGCACCCACGCTCAGCGGGGAGGCATCCTTGGGACCCAGCGCCTGAGCCGTGCCGGTGGTTCCGAACAGAATCGCCGCGCCCAACACGGCGAACACCGGCGCGCCCTGGCCACGGGGTAACCCCCCATCACGCCTCCGGCTCGCTGTGAATGACACGCCGATATTGAGGCACAGCCAGGATTGGCACGCAAGTGTCTTGCGTACACTGGCGAGGTGACGACGAGTTCCGGGGGCCGATCGTTCCGCGCAGCTGGTGCCGCGGTGTCGTTCGCTGTTGCGCGAGTACGGGCGCGTCCGTCGCGTGGCCTCGTCACCGGGTTAGGCATCGCTCTAGCGATTACCGGGCTGTTCGTCACTGCGGCATCGCCGACCATCGCGGGCGACGCAACGCTGCGACGAGCACTCGAATCAATTCCGGCCGGCGAGCGGAGCGTGACGGTAGCCGTCTCGGTGAACTCGTTGACAGTGCAACAACTCCGCGACATCGACCAGCAGGTACGCGCCACGATCCGAGCGACAGGCGTTCGCCAGCCACGCGCTCAAGTGGAATACCGCGCACTCGCGTCATCGAGCGGAACGATCTTTCGTCTCGGCGGCGTCGACAACCTTCCGAGCGTTGTGACCGTTGTGGACGGGCGCCTTCCAGCAACGTGCACACCCAAGCGTTGCGAGGTGGTGCTCGCCACGCAGGGGCCAGAACCAAACCTACAACCCGACCTCGGCATCGTGGTGGTCGGCACGGTGAAGGTCACCGAGCCCACCGCTCTCTCGGGGTCCTTCCTACCCGATCCAGGCCAGGTGTTGTTGCTGGGTGACGGAGTCGATGCCGTGATCAATATCGCATCGCTGTCGCTCATCGGCAGATCGATGGGTTGGGTCTCGGCGATCGATCCGACCTCGATTCGCCTGGCCGATCTCGACGCGTTGCTCGCCGGTGCCGCGCGCGCCACGAGGGTGTTCTCACAGGGGACCGTCTCGGTCTCGCTTCCCCTGAACGAACTCCGCGACGCGCGTGCGCGCACAGGCACCGCATCGAGTCGCGTTGCGCTTGCAGCGGCCCAAGGGGTGGTCCTGCTCGTGGCCTTTGTGCTGCTCGCAGCGGCCACGCAACGCCGACGCCATCTGACCGCTCGGCGCCTCCTGCGCCAGCGGGGTGCTGGTCGGTTCGCGTGCACCGTGTTTACGTTGGCCGAAGCCACGTGGCCCGCGATGATCGGACTTGTGCTCGGTATCCCTGCCGGCGTCGGTATTGCCGCCACGCTCGCACGCCGTTGGAATCTCGATGCCGGCGACCTCATCACACACGTCGCGCAAAGGGCCGCATGGCCCGTGGGCATTGCCACCGTGGCGCTCGTCGTTGCGACATCACTGGTGATGGCATCCGACGCCGAAAACGAATCAGGTCGTCGATTGCCACGGCCGTGGTGGCGTCCCACAGCCATCGACGGTCTCGGACTCGGAGCGATCGTTACTGCGGCACTCGCAGTGGGTCGTGGCGCATCCACTCCCGCAGAACTCGTATCGACCGGCGATCCACTGCTCGCTGCATTACCTATCTTGGCAGCGATCGCTGTGGCTTGGGTTGCCGTGCGCCTCGTCCCGTGGGTCGTGGCCGGCGCGGCCAACCTGATCGGCCATCGAGCGCCCTTGGTCGGCGCCTCGCTCGGCGAGGTGCGCCGTCGACCAACGTTGCCGCTCGCAACCGCGGGGTTCATCGCCGCCGCCACCACACTCGGGGTGTTCAGTTTCGGTTACCGATCGACGCTGCAGGGCGGCGCACACGACGAGGCCGCCTACGCAGTGCCCTATGATCTCACCCTCACCGAAGGCGCGGCGCTGTTACGGCCCGCAGCGTTGCAGCCTGCGGCTGGATGGCAGAGCATCGCGCCCGGGGCCGTCGCGACCGACGTGCTCCAACGTGGTGGATCGGTGCTCAGTAGTGGGTTGTCGAACGACACCGTCACGCTGGTGGGCGTTGATCCGCAGACGCTCACGAGCCTGCGCGGCTGGCGGTCCGACTTCGGCCCGCCGAAGGAGGCGCTCCCCGGCCTCATCGCCGCCCGCGCCACGAGTACGTCGATGGGCACCACGATCCCCGCCGGCACCAGCGCGCTGACCATCAATGCGTCGGGGGATCTGAAATTCACTCGAATCGACGTGGTCATCCAACGTATCGACGGCACGTGGCACAGCCTCGCCACGGTGGGCTCCTCGATCGTACCGACGGCCTCGTGGCCTCCTCCGTCGAGCGTGGATTCCCTCGTCGCCACGCTCGAGCCCGGTGATGCGGGTGGGCGCCTGATCGGCTTCCGGCTCGGCCAACTCGGCGAGGCATCCGATCGGATACAGCATCACACCGGCGAAGGCAACACGTCACCCGATCAATTCACATCGACGGTATCGCTCGTTTCGGTGCAAGCCATCGCCGGTGGCGCCAACACATCTGCCGGCTCGCAGGTCGCGATCGAATGGGGTGCACTGCAATCAGACGGCGCCGAGGTGACGGTCTTGCCATCCGGACTGTCGATCGCGCTTCGGCTGCAGGGTACGTCGGCGCTGGTGGTACCGCGCCCCCCTGCGGAGGCAGCGGCGATACCCGCAATTGTCGATCCCGGTACCGCTGCGGCGGCCCAGAACGGACTCGTCACGATCGCATTCCCCAATGAGGCGCGCTGCGTGGTTCGAGTCGTCGGTGTCGCATCGGTGTTCCCGGGTGCCCCGCGCCGTTTTGCCATCGTCGATCGCTCGCTCGCCCAGCCCACCCTCGATTTGCTCAGCCCCGGACTCGGCACCGCGAACGAGACGTGGATCGCACTGGAGCGCCCAATGGATGCACGCGTCACCGCCACATTCGCGTCCGCTCCCTTCGACTCCGTCTCGGTTCAGGGTCGCGAAGCGATCGAAGATCATCTGCGCAGCGACCCGCTCGCAGTCTTCACGCTCGGACTCTTCGGCGTCGCCGCGCTGATCGCTGGCGCGCTCGCAGCAGCGGCTGTATACCTGTCCACGCTGGCCGAGGCTGCAGAGCAGGCACAGCTACATCGCGCTCTCGCCGCCGATGGAGTGCGCGGCTGGCGTCTCAGTCGGATGGTGCGCGCCAGCGCGCTGGCCATCATCGCCGCAGCGCTGTTGTTCGGCGGCGTCGGCGCGGTGGTGCTGCTCCGCCTCGTGACGCGCATCATCTCGGTCACCGCCACGGCGACCGTACCGGTGCCCAGCCTGCTCGCCCGACTGCCGTGGCAGGGGCTCGTCATCGCGCTGTGCGTCGTGCTGGTTCCATCGGTACTCGCAGCCACGTTGGCAGCACGTTCGGCACGCCGTGTCGCGACGAGCGATCTGCTGAGGGAATTCGGATGATCGAACTCGACGACGTCTTTGTGCTCTATCCGTGCCTGGACCGTCAGGTGGCAGCACTGCGCGGGCTCACGCTCTCGGTCGCGGCGGGCGAACGCGTCGTCATCGCCGGACCCAGCGGGTCAGGGAAGTCAACCCTGGTGCGCCTCATCACCGGCCAGGTGCGTCCGAGTGCCGGTATCGCCATTGTGCTCGAACACGACCTCGTCACCGCCTCGCCCCAGGCCGTCCTGGCCCTGCAGCGCAGCGGAGTGGGCGTGATCACCCAACACATGACGGCCAACCTCGCCGACGAACTCTGCGTGCTCGACAACGTTGCGATGCAGTCACGGCTGTCGGGCACCGCACGGGTGATCGCCCAGGCGGGAGCACTCGAGATGCTTGCGCGGCTCGGGGTGGACTCGCTCGCGAAGCGTCGGCTCAGCACCATCAGCGCCGGTGAAGCTCAACGAGTAGCCATCGCAGCCGCCCTTGCGCACCGCCCGCGCGTCATCGTGGCCGACGAACCCACGGGCGCGCTCGACCTTGTCAATGCCAATGCTGTGTTCGACCTTCTGGCCGAGCTCTCCACCGAACTCGACGCTGCGCTGGTCGTGGTTTCCCACGACACCGGAGCCGCTCGCATCGGTCATCGCGTGCTCGAGATCCGTGACGGTCGGCTCAGTTCTGAGTCGCTCAACGGACACTCGCAACAGCGCCTCGTGGTCGATGATCGAGGGTGGCTACGACTGCCCGACGCAGCCCGGATACACGCAGGCATCAGCGATCGGGTCATTCTCGATGACCCACCTCCTGAAGCGACGACGCGCTCGGCAAAGTCGATCGTGATACAGGCACCGGCAGACGAGCCAACTCGACACATCGTCGAGGTGCGCGCCGAGACACGTGAATCTGTCGAGACCATCGCGATCACTCGCGTACTCGACGTTGCCGTGACTCTCCCGCACGGCAATACAGTGATTTTGGCACCTACCTCGGTGCAGGTGAACAGCGGTGAACTGCTGCTCATCACCGGCCGGTCAGGGTCGGGCAAGACCACACTGCTCAGTCTGCTCGCCGGATTCGCAGAACCGAGCAGCGGCCGCGTCGAACGCAACCCGCTGACACGCATTGCCGTAGGTACTGCCAGCCTCGGCTTCGCCGAGAGCATGTCGATTCGGCACAATGTCGAGCTGACCTGCACCGTTCGCGGCCAGCGCGTCGACGCAGCTCTCACCGACACCATTTCCACGTTGTTGCACGATCTCGGCATCGACGAACTGGCTGATCGGCCGGTGGCCACACTGTCAGGAGGTGAGCGACAACGCGCATCAATCGCCCGCGCCCTCGCCAGCGATGCCGACCTGATTGTGTTGGACGAACCGACGTCTCAGTTGGATCAGGCCCACGCTCACCAAGTGGCTCGAGTGTTGTTGGCGCACGCTCGGCGGGGCAGGGCCGTCGTGTGTGCATCGCATGAACCCGAACTCATCGCGGCTGCCGACCGCGTTCACCCACTGGCCGGTTGAGCACTGTTCTAGGCTGCGCACATGGTTCAACTCCGGTCCTTTGACGCCGCCGAGGTGGCTGCACTTGTCACGATGGCCGATGCGGTCGCGGCCCTGCGCAAGTGCTTTGCGTTGCGGCCGAGCCACATCGCCCGCCAGGCACATGCTGTTGCCGACGGCGAATTCCTTCTCATGCCGGCCGTCGATGCGAACACCGCAGGGGTGAAGCTCATCATGGTGCAGCCGAAGAACGCGGCGCGCGGGCTCCCCATCATCCAAGGCACGTACGTGTTGTTCGATGCCGAGGCCGGCCACGCCATCGCGCTGCTCGACGGCGCGGCGCTCACCACGTTGCGCACTCCAGCCATTTCGGCCGTCGCTACCCACGCGATGGCCCGCACCGATGCGCGAACACTCGGCATCGTCGGCTCCGGCCCACAGGCACTCGGCCACATCGATGCCATGCTCTGCGTACGTCCTGATCTGAACGACATCGTGCTCGCCAGCCGCACCCGCGAGAATGCCCGGCATCTGGTCGACGACATTGTTGCCCGAGCTGCGCTACCCGCTGGCGTGTCGATCCGGGTCGGCGACTACGCCCAGGCTGCGGCCTGCGACATCGTTTGCACGGGTACGCGCGCGATCGATCCCATCATCGACGCGTCGATGGTGCGGCCCGGTACCCACATCAACGCAGTCGGGGCGTATCGCACCGATATGCGCGAGTTGTCGACCGACCTCGTGGCTGCGGCCCGAGTGATCGTCGACGATATCGAGGCCGCACATCATGAGGCAGGCGACCTTGCGTTGGCGGTCGCCGATGGCGGGTGGGCCTGGAACCGCGTTGCCGGAGACCTCGCAGCCGTGGCGGCCGGTACCGTCGGCCGAACGAACAATGACGAGATCACACTGTTCAAGAGCGTGGGGCTGGCCGTGCAAGATCTGGTCATCGCACGCCGGGTTTGTTGCGCTGCGGGCCTGCTGTGATCGGGATGTTCACGCTACGGTAGCTGGCGTGACGAAATCAGTGGTGGTGGTTGGCGGCGGGCTCATCGGCCTGACGACAGCGTTGTTGTTGAACGAGCGTGGCGCCGAGGTCACGGTCATCGATCACGGCCCCTTGGGAGGTGGTGCAGCCCGCGGCAACGCCGGTTTCATGTGTACCACGCTTCTCGAACCACTGGCCGCGCCGGGCGCCTTCAAGTCGGCGATCTCCTCGCTGAACGACCCCACTCGCGCCCTGCGAGTCCACGCCAGGGCATTGCCCGGCATGGTCGGGTGGGGCATGCACTTCGCACGTTCGTGCACCACCGAGCGCTACAACAGCGGGCGCGTCTCACTCGCCAAACTGAACCGGCGCGGACCAGAGGCGTTGGCACACCTCGCAACACTGGGGGTCAACGTTGCCCTCGATGGCCAGTTGGTCGTGCCCTTCCACGATCCTGGCGTTGCTGCCGACTACCTCGCCCGGCTCACACCGATGGCCGATTTCGGGGTCACTCTCCCGACCGGAATGCTTGACGGCAACGAACTGCGCAAGGTTGTTCCCGCGCTCACCGATCACGTCACCGCTGGCTACATCGTGCCCAACGATCGTTCCATCGACCCACGCGTCTTTGTCGATTCACTCATCGCCTCACTGCGCTCGCGCGGCGTCACGCTGGTCGAGGATGCGCCAATCACCTCCGTTGGTCATGCCAACCGTCGGGTCAACTCCATCACCACCGACAAAGGCACCTTCGTCGCCGACGAAGTCCTGTTGTCGGCGGGGGCTGGATCACGCCTCCTCGGTCGCCACTTCGGACTTCGCATTCCCATCGTCCCCGGTCAGGGATACAACGTCGGTCTACCGGTCAGCGTGGGGCTCCCGAATCCGGTCATTTTCGAAGAGGCCCACGCAGTGGCCACGCCGTTCACCGACCGCATCCGCCTCGGTGGAACCATGGAGTTCGACGGCGACACACCTCGCTTCGATCAGCGTCGAGTCGACGCCATTCTCGCATCGCTGCGAAAGTACCTGAACCTCGAGTGGGATGGCGCGTTCGACACATGGTCGGGCAGTCGACCAATGAGTGCCGATGGCTTACCGATGATGGGCCGACCGCGCGACTACGACAACCTCGTGCTCGCTACCGGCCACGGTATGTTCGGGCTCAGCCTCACGCCATCAAGTGCGCTGGCATTGTCCGAACTGCTCATCGATGGACACAGCTCCATCGATCTCTCCGACTTCGACCCCGATCGCTTCCGCCTCCGCCACTGAAACGAGCCCACTGACCGAAGTGGCCTGGTGGATCAGCCGATCTCGGTTCCCCACACATCTGACAACGTGAACCCGGTCTGGTACGGGTCGGCCGGATCGACCGACACGGTGCGGGTACCCACCACCCAACCACGGCCGGAAATACGTGGCAGGATCGCCGCACGATCTCCCACGGTGGTGGTGCCGGTGATCTGTACCTGGAACTCACTGTCGATCAACGATGTCGCGGTGAACGCCTGGCCGACAGCGGCTTGGCCGCGGGCATTCATGCACGCCAAACGAGCCGAGTTACCGGTGCCGCACGGCGACCGGTCGATGCGACCGCTCAGCACGGTGGCACCGCGCAGCCAACCGTTGGCCGGCTCGTCGTCACCGATCACCATCACGTATGAGATGAAGTCGATCTCCGGATACTCAGGATGCTGCACCCGAATATCGCGGCGAGCCGCAACCGACACGGCCGTAGCGGCCTCCACGACATCGCGTGCCGACTGACGATCGAGCTTCAGGCCCAACGCTTCCGCACGAACCAAGACGTAGTAGCAACCGCCATAGGCGACATCGACGGAAACCGCGCCGTAGCCCTCGACCTGTAATGGCAGATCGAGCGACTCCACGAACGATGGCACACCCTCGATGGTGACGCGCTCGCAGCGTCCGTCGGTGCAGGTGGCTCGGGCTCGTACCAGCCCGGCGGCGGTCTCGAGCACCACATCGGTATACGGCTCAGTCATCGCGACACTGCCGGTCTCGAGGAGGGCCGTGACCACACAGATGGTGTTCGAGCCACTCATCGCATGAGCACGATCAGCCTGCAGGATCACGAAACCGGCATCGGCCCCATCGACGGTGGATGGGTACACGATGTTGGCGCTCGCCTGTGGGCGACCCCGCGGCTCGGTGGTGAGATACCGGCGGATGGTGTCGTCGGTTTCGTTGATATAGCGCAGCTTCTCGCGCATGGTCACCCCGGGGATGGGGAACACACTGCCGAGATAGCACGTGCCCTGTTCGCCCTCGGCATGTACCTCGATTGCGTGAAAGGTGCGGGTGGCACGCATGGCCGCGTGGGCTCAGCCCTGGCCGGCCGCAGCGAAGTCTGCGATTGCGATGTCGAGGATGGCCAGCAGTTCGGTTCGTGCATCTGCGGGAAGTGCCAACAGCGGGCGACGCACGTCGCCGCAGTCGACGCCCAGATGTGCCAGACCAGCTTTCACCTTCTGGTTGTAGCTACCGGACTCCATGTGCTGGATCCACGCCAGCAGGGCGCGGTACTGCTCGCGGCCCAGATCGACGTTGCCGCTGAGCATCGTGTTCACGAACGTGACGTGCTGCGCAGGCAACACGTTGGCCGTACCCGCCAGCCAGCTGCGAACGCCCCACGACATGTAGTCGAAGCACTGATCGTCGGAACCGCACATCACCATGATACGGCCCTCGTAACGGTGCTGCAGAGCGAGGAAACGCGAGAAGTCGCCGCTCGACTCTTTGATCGCAATGACCTCGGGCAGATCGGCGAGTTCGTCGAGCGCATCGAAACCGAACTCGATACCGGCACGGGCCGGATAGTTGTAAAGCACCACGGGCAAGCCACCCTCTGCGGCCACGGCCGTCACGTGTGCGGCGAGTTCGTGTTGATTGGGCAGCGAGGTGGGCGGCCCGGCGAGCATGACTGCGTCGTAGCCCAAATCGCGCGCCAGCGAAGCGAAGGAGATGGCGTCTCGTGTCGCGCCGGCGTTACAACCGGCGATGAGCTGGACGCGCCCGGCCACGATGTCGCGAGCCAGAGCAAATTGAGCGTTGCGCTCGTCGGTCGTGAGTGCGTAGTACTCGCCGGTGGTACCAGCGACCACCACACCCGCAACACCTCCGGCGAGTTGGTACTCGAGCACGTCGGCGTAGCGTGCCTCGTTCACCACTTCGTCCTCGTGGAACGGTGTGGCGGTGGGCACGTAGACGCCCTCGATCTTCATGGCGTTCAGCATGGAACGACTGTACCACTGCACTTTCCGTGCGGCCGTGCCGTCATCCGAGGGCCATCAGCCCGACGCCGACCGATGCCATGACCAGCCCAACGACCTGCCACCAGCGCAGTCGCTGACGATTCACCACGGCCGCGATCAGCACAGCTGCGGCGGCGAATTGCGATGCCGCGACCGACACCGGACCAGCCGACCCGTATCGATATCCGAGCTGCAAGAGGCCCATCGCCAGACCGGCGATCAGGCCATTGGCAATCGCAGGCAGACGCGCCGGCCGCCGTGTGATGATCCACGGAGCCTTCACGAAGGGAGCGGCAAGGCTGAGAAACACCAGTCCGGAAAGTCGTTGAATCGGTACTGGCGCAAGGCCGGCGGTGTCGGCAGTGAGGTCGAGCAGGGTGAAGCTCATGCCGATACCGATGCCGGCGAGCACGCCGAACAGCAAGCCGAGTTTGATCTCACCGCGCCCGCCGGGCTGATACGTACTGAACGCCACGGCGCAGATGCCGACCACTGCACCGATTGCGCTCACGGTGCTGAGACCCTTGCCGCGCAGAAGGTCCACCGTGAGTGGCACAACGGCCATCAACACCGAGGCAACGGGCGCGACAATCCCAATCGAGGCCCTGCTGTAGGCGACGTAGAGACACAGCAGGCTCGTGCCGATAAGCACCCCCGAGAGCACTGCATACAACACGTCGCTCGTCGTCAATGTAAACGGCTTCAACACAAGGAACAACGGGGTGAAGATCAATGCAACGAACAACGCCGTGCGCGTCACGGAAATCGATGGCTGGGTCCGTGATGCAATGTTGGCGAACACGTCGGATGCGCCGAACCCGATAGCGGCCAGAACGCCGAGGAGAATACCCATGTCAGCGAGCGTGCTGCGTTGGGGACGAGGTTCCGGCTGGCGCGCCTCGTTCGGCGAGCGAGGGCGGGATGCCCTGCGGTTGCTCGAGTCCGTGACGAGTGCCGTGCACGCCCGCATAGGCAGCTCGCTCGGCGGGCTGCCATCCACGCAACGTTTCGTCGGGAAGGCGAAATACTTGCACATGCAACGGGTTGCAGTTTGGCTCGACATCAGAGCCCTCGCCCCAGAGTGGCACGGCCAGATCGCCGCCCGGGCAGAGCGAGATGGCCATCAGCAGGTCGATCTCCGCGAGCATCTCCACGTGGTCACCGGGCACGGCCGGGCACGTCTTCATAAAATATCGCTTGTCGTCGGGCATCAGCCCGGTGACCTGGAAGAGGTTGATCACATCGTGTACGTCGAACTCGGTGAGGCCGAACTGGGTGACCGCACGTACGAGGTTCGAGTGGCAATGAAAGTCATACGGAGCCCCTGACAGCATCTGGTTCACGTAGGGGTCGCACCGCGTGCCGAGTAGATCGTGGCAGCCGGCGTCGTCGGCGTCGCGTCCGTAGTGCAAGGTGTCCACCACGAACGTGGCCATCGGACGTAGGAACGGCAGGTTCGACCACAACCGATGTCCCTCGGTGAGATGGGTGCCGTAGAACTGGCGCGTGCGCGCCGCCCAAAACCGTTCGCGTGGATCGCTGCGACTCCACAGATTGAGATCCACCACCTGTGGGCCGTCGACGGTCGTGAACCGGACCACATGGCCCGCGGGAACCTCGAACGCGAGCCCGGATCGCACTGGCACGACGGTGTCGAGGATGCACACACGCTCGGAATCTGCCACTCGCCGGATGCGCTCGATCACCTCGGCCGCAGCGAGCAGTGGGCTGCCAATGCTGGCAACGTAGGACGGCGAGGGAGACGACATGCGTTCGCTCATACCACGTTGTGTTCGCGACGAATGTCGTCGAGGTGGAACCGATCGACATCGAACGCCGACACGTCGACGATCGGCGTGCGGCCGAGTACGAGGTCGCGCACGACCTCGCCCACCGCGGGCCCGAGCAGGAAGCCATGGCCTGAGAAACCCGTCGCGTAGAAAAAGCGATGCAGCGACGACGATTCACCGATGATGCCGTTGTGATCGGGCGTGGTCTCGTAGAAACCCGTCCATCCACCGGCGATACCCACATCGAGCAGGTGCGGGGCGCGCCGTGCCGCCACCTCGCCGACGACCTCGAGCCAGTCTGGTCGGCACTCGTATTCGAAACCCCCAGGCTGGTCGGGGTCAGCCATGCCGAACAAGAGGCCTTGACCCTCGCGGTGAAAATAGAAGCCGGTGGCGAAGTCGATGGTGAACGCGAGCGGATCGGGCAGGCCAGGCATCGGCTCGGTGTACCAGATCGGCCGACGCACAGGGTCCACCGGCAGGGTGAGGCCGGCCAGGTCGCCGATGAGACGTGACCAGGGTCCCGCAGCGCAGACCACCGTGTTGGTGGCGATGGGGCCATGGGAGGTGACGACCCCGCTGATGATGTCGCCCTCGCGTTCGATGGCGGTGACCGAGCAGTTGGTAAGAATGCGAACACCGAGCGCTCGCGCGGCTTGGGCATAGCCTTCGACAACAGCGCCGGTGTTGGCGTGCCCATCGCGCGGACAGAACGACGCCGCCAACACGTCGTCCACATTGGCAAATGGCGACAGTGCACCAGCCTCTGCGGCAGAGAGCATTCGACTCGGAACGCCCAGACTGTTCTGCAACGCAACGCTGCGCTCGAAGGCACTCACATCGTCGGGATCCGTGAGCAGGAAAAGGTAACCCACCTGATGCAGATCGATGTCGTGGCCGGGATGCGTGCCAAAGCGCTCGAACGCATCCATCGACCTCAACGCGAGTTCGATGTTCACCGCATCGGAGAACTGCAGCCGAACACCGCCAGCAGCCTTCGAGGTGGACCCACTGCCGAGTTGATCGGCCTCGATCACCACCACATCGCGGTGGCCGGCCTCGGCAAGATGGAACGCGGTACTGAGGCCCATGACCCCACCGCCGATCACGACGACTGAGGCATGAGTCGGTACAGAGTTCATGCCGACAACAGTATCGGTGACACGGCTTCGACCTCGGATGAGACGGCGATCCCCGGCGCGGATCTCAGGCGTGGCCGAGATACGCGTTGCGGACGTCTTCGTTGTTGGCGAGGTCCTTCGCCGGACCCTGCAGCCCGATGTGTCCGGTCTCGAGCACATAGGCGTAGTTGCCGATGTTCAACGCCGCTAGCGCGTTCTGCTCGACGAGCAAAATAGTGGTGCCCTGAGCATTCACCCGCTCGATGATCTCGAAGACCACGTCGACGAGCACGGGAGCCAGGCCCATGGACGGCTCATCGAGCAAGAGCAGGCGTGGACGGGCCATGAGCGCACGGCCCATCGCGAGCATCTGCTGCTCACCGCCCGACAACGTGCCACCCTTTTGGGCGATGCGTTCTTTCAGACGCGGGAACAGGTCGAAGACACGCTCCATGTCCTCGGCGATGCCCTCCTTGTCCCGGCGCAGGAACGAACCGAGTTCCAGGTTCTCGGCCACCGTCATACGCCCGAAGATGCGGCGTCCCTCTGGGCTCTGGGCGATGCCGAGTTTGGCGACCTCGTTGCCACGCAGGCCCGAGACCTTCTTGCCCTCGAACACGACTTCGCCCTTGCGCGACTTGAGCAGGCCCGAGATCGCCCGCATGGTGGTGGACTTGCCGGCGCCGTTGGCACCGATGAGGGTCACGATCTCTCCCGGGAACACCTCGAGCGAGATGCCCTTCACGGCTGCGATGTTGCCGTAATAAACCTCGAGATCGGTGATGGTGAGCAGCGCTGGCTGTCCACCACCGCGTGCCGCTGCACCGTTTGCGACCGGACTCGTCTGTTGATCGCTCACTTTGCGGCCTCCGTTCCGGACTTGCCGAGGTACGCCTCGATGACTCGTTGATCCGAGCGGATGTCCTGAGGCGTCCCCTCGGCGATCTTCGAACCGTATTCGAGCACCGTGATGCGCTCGGACACACCCATCACCACCTTCATGTCGTGTTCGATGAGCAACACCGTGACGCCGCGCTCATCGCGTACGCGGTGCACGAACGCCGTAAATACCGCTGATTCCTGGGGGTTCATACCAGCCGTTGGCTCGTCGAGCAGCAACAGCTTCGGACGCAGGGCGAGGGCACGCGCCACTTCCAATCGGCGCTGATCGCCGTAGGGAAGGTTCTTCGCGAACTCGTCGTCGACGCCACCGATGCCCACGAACTCGAGCAACTCCTTGGCAATCTGGTGGGCGTCGCGCTCTTCACGACGCTGCTTGGGGGTACGCACGATGGTGGAGAGCACACCGCTCTTGAGATGCGGGTGCATCGCGACCATCACGTTCTCGGCCGCGGTCATTGCACCGAACAGGCGGATGTTCTGAAAGGTGCGCGCCATGCCGAGTGCCGCGATCTTATGAGGCGGCACACCGAGCACACTCTGGCCATCAAATTCGACGTGGCCCTGGGTAGGCGTATACAGCCCGGTGAGCACGTTGAAGAACGTGGTCTTTCCGGCACCGTTCGGACCGATGAGCGCAACGATGGAACCCTCGGGAATCTGAAAGTCGACATCGTTGACAGCGACCAGACCACCGAATTGCACCCGCACTTCGCGAGCGTCAAGCAAGGTTTCAGTCATGATGCAGCTCCTGCAGTCTCGATGGTCTGCACTTGTTTGTCGGCCTTCTTGAGTTGCTTCGAACGCGCCGCCGGAATGAAGCCCTCCGGACGGAACAGCATCATCAACACCAGCACTAGGCCGAAGAATCCAAACTCGAACTGCTTGAGATCAACACTGGTGCCGAAGCCATTGTTCACCTGCTGGCCAATCCATACCAGGCCGGTGTAGTTGAACCACGTGATGGCGACGCCGCCGAGTACCGCGCCCCACACGTTGCCCATGCCGCCGAGAATGACGCTACAGAGCACGATGATCGAGAAGCTGAACGTGAAGTTGTCCACGTTCACGGTGCCGACAATGGTGGCGTAGAAGGCACCACCAACACCACCTGCGATCGCGCCCACTGCGTAAGACCACAGCTTGGTGCCCATCAGTGGCACACCCATCAGGCTCGCCGCGAGTTCGTCCTCGCGAATAGCCATCCACGCGCGACCCAGCCGACCGTCGCGCAACTTGATCGAGGCGTACATGAACAGCGCACAGAAGGCGAGGATCACGTAGTACTTGGTCTTGTAGTCACTGGAGGTGATGGTCGCCGGGATACCCGGGATTCGAGACAGGAAACCCATCCCGATCTTGTCGACGGGCCCGATTCCCTTGGTGCCGTTCGTGAGGTTGTAGCCGAACACGTTGTCGCCGTTACGGAACACCTCGGGAAGGATCTCACCAAAACCAAGCGTCACAAGAGCGAGATAGTCGCTCTTGAGTCGCAGGGTGGGCGCACCGATCACCAGACCTGCCAACGCTGCAATGCCTGCGGCAATGAAGATCACGATCCAGAACGAGAGGTGGACGCCCCCGATGTCGTGGGACGCGGTCGACAGGAAGTGGAAGTTGATCGCGAACTGTTTGTCCGAAGGGTCACGTGGGTTGACCTGATAGAAGAAGTCGGACATGAACCACGCCGCTGTGTATGCGCCGAACAGGAAGAACGCCACGTAGCCGAGGTCGAGCAGTCCGGCGAAACCGACCACGATGTTGAGACCGAGCGCAAACAGGGCGTACACCGCACAGAGCACCACGGTGAACAGCGGCAGTGGTCCGTCAGTACCGGTGGCGAGATAGTTGGGGATCAGCCACGCCACCACGAGCACGGCGAGAATACCCGAGTACTTAGCGAACCTACGACCAGCGTCGGTGGTGGGTCGTAGGCGTTCGATGGATGTGTTGAACATCTAGACCTTCTCCTGTTGGTGCTGACCGAAGATGCCGCCCGGGCGGAAGATCACCATGATGATCAGGATCGAGAACATCACGGTCTGTGTCCACTTCTGACCGGGGAAGTGTGGGGCGCCGTCGTTGAGCGCCTGGATAACACCGATCAGCACTCCGCCAACCACGGCTCCGACGAGGTTGCCGACGCCGCCGAGCACCGCTGCGGTGAAGGCGATGAGACCGAGCCGGAACCCAGCGTCATAGCGAGTGTTTCCGTTGACCTGTACAAACAGCACGCCTGCGGCACCAGCAAGGGCGCCACCGAGAGCGAAGGTGAACGAGATGATGCGGTCGACGTTGATGCCCATCAGCAGCGAGGCATCACGATCCTGGGCGGTGGCGCGCATTGCCTTGCCGACCCGGGTCCTTTTTACGATCCATGTCATCAGCAGCAGCAGCGGGATGGTGACTGCGACGACCACGATGTACTTGATTCGAATCTCGATCGAACCGATGTTGATCGACGACGTCGGCAGCACGCTGGTGCGCGAGTGAGGGGCCGACCCATTCATCAGGATGCCGATGTTCTGGAGAATGAAGCTCACACCGACGGCGGTGATGAGCGGCGCGAGCTTTGGTGCATTGCGCAGGCGCCGGTAGGCGAGCTTTTCGATGACGATGTTGATGAGGGCGCACGCTGCCATGGCAAACACCATCGTGACGGCGAGCAGCCCCCACGACTTGGGCGACGAACTGGTCTGCCTGAGCCATTGTTCGAGGAAGATCGCCCCGACCACTGAACCCAACATGAACAGGTCGCCGTGAGCGAAGTTGATCAATTCGATGATGCCGTACACCATCGTGTAACCGAGCGCGATCAACGCATAGAGCGCTCCGTTGGACAAGCCGATGGTCAGGACCTGCGTGAAGATAACCGGATCGGAGGCGAAACTCCAGATGATCCAGGCCACCCCCGCAGCCAGGACTGCCATCCCCAACAGAGACTCAAGCTTGAAGCGCGGTGCCGAACGTTCGGCTGTTGCCATAGTGAAAATACCCCTGTTGCAGGTTGGGGTGGCCC
>JAYUWK010000184.1:0-2703 GCA_043753895.1 Actinomycetota bacterium | reverse complement strand
TGACGACGAAATTGCCCAAGACCTCGAGCGAAGGCGACCACGCTGTCCGCGCCGCCGGCCCAGCGGTCTGCTTCGACGTGATCGACCTCAGCTCACCCACAGCCCTGGATCGCCTCGGCGCATACGGCGTCGGCGGGGTCCACGAACCGATTCCCGGCTTCTGGCCCTGACGCAACCCCGGCGTTTCTCGAATGTCCCCGAGCCGCTTCCCGCACGCACCGCCCGATGCCAGCGCCCGACCGATCACTCGTTCTGGCCTGGAAATCCGGACGTTCCCGGCCGCATTTCCAGGCCAGGACGAGAAGCTTCGATGGCGAGAGGGTCCGTTTGATCGGAGGAGCCCGCCGGTACCCTCGGAGCAACGGCGAGGAGCCAATCAATGAGTCGTGTTCGTGTGGGTATCTGTGTGGTCGTGCTGATGGCAGTGGTCGGCGCTGCCGGTTGTCAGAACGGCGTTCGAGCGGGGGCCAAATGCCGCACCACCGATTTCGGTGCTGACGCGACGTTCGTCCTGAAGTGCGAGAAGGGCCGGTGGGTTCGCGTCGCCACGAAGGCGCAGGTCGCGCAGCTGATCATCGCGATCCTTCGCTCACGGACCACCACGACCTCGACGACCACCACGATGGTCGTCGTCCAACCAGCACCGATTCCGCTCACGGGCGTGGCCAAGATCGCTCTGGGTACATATCACTCGTGTGCTCTGATGCTCGATGGCACCGTGAAGTGTTGGGGTCGAGGTGAGCTGCTCGGCGGCGAGGGCGTCGCCAACTCAGCGGTTGCCAGAACTGTGCCGGGGCTCACCGGCGCTACCGACATCGCCGCCGGTGATCAACACACGTGCGTGGTCGTGGCCCTCGGTGCAGCCAAGTGTTGGGGCTACAACGCCAGCGGCCAGGTCGGCAACGGCACGTCTTCCACCAATCAATCGACGCCAGCGTCGGTCGTCGGTCTGACTGGTGCCATTTCACTGACCGGTGGAGCACAACACTCATGCGCGTTGCTGGGTTCCGGCGGCGCCAAGTGCTGGGGAAACAACAACAAGGGACAACTCGGCGATGGCACCACGACACAGCGGACTTCCGCTGTGACCGTGCAAGCGATGCCACTCTCCAGTCGAATCACGGCGGGCGCCGCTCATACGTGTGTTCGATCGAACCTCGGCGCTGTCTACTGTTGGGGGGACAACAACGCCGGCCAACTCGGAACCGGCAATCTGACCGATTCGCTGAGCCCTGCCAGCTCGATTGGGAGCGTCGACGACGTGATGGCCGGGGGTCGGCACACCTGTGCCATCAAGCAATTCGGGGCCATCGAGTGTTGGGGATTCAACTACAGCGGCCAGATCGGCAACGGAACGACGACCGACGCACTCAGTTCCGTCCCGGTGTCCGGTCCGACATCGGGGACACAACTCGCAGCCGGGTACAGCCATACCTGCGCTCTGCAATCGAGCGGCACGATCAAGTGCTGGGGCGACAACCTTGCTGGACGGCTCGGCAATGGTTCGACCACCGATTCCTACACGCCGGTCATGGTGTCGAACATTGCCACGGCTACGGCGATTGCCGCGTCGAACCAGCGCACCTGCGCCGTCCTGGCCAACACTTCGGTGATGTGTTGGGGCAGCAACTACGAGGGACGACTCGGTAACGGTTCGACCACTGACTCGTCGGTCCCCACCCCGGTGCTCGGGCCGTAGCGCTACATCTCGTTCTGGCTGCAGATTCGGCTCGCGAACGAGCCGAATCTGCAGCCAGAACGTGGGAATCAGACGCGTTCGAGTCGTCGGTGGGGTTCGGCCGGGAGTTCGACTCGAATCGGATCGCCGGTCATCACGCTCCCACTGACGAGCACGATCCCCATGACTCCGGCTCGTCGTATGAGCTCACCGTCAGGTCCAAGGTGGACGAGGGTCGTCATGAGGCCCGGCGACACGCCGTTGAGTTGTACGCAAGGGTTTCGAAGCCCGGTCAATTCCACCAGCGCCGTGTGACCGAGCGCGAGGCGCGTGCCGACCGGGAGTTCCAACAACACGATGCCCGAGGTGGTGATGTTCTCACCCAGCCGACCAGGGCTGATCTCGAAGCCGGTATCTGCGAGTTCATCGAACAGCTCGCCACCGATGAGGTGCACCTGGCGAAGGTTCGGTTGCTTCGGGTCCTGACGGACGCGGGACAGATGCTGCACGGTGGTCCCGAAGTGGGCGTCGCCTTTCACGCCGTGACCCTTGATCAGCATGATCGACCCGACCGTCGCCTTCGCCACCTCGTGCACGGGGCTCACGTGGACCGACGCCACCACTCCGCTCGGCCGGCTGGGCATCGCTCGATCATCCACTCCCCCAGTGAAGCGCACAGCCCACGCGGATTCCGCCCGAATTTCCCGCGACGAAACGAAAGCCGACGTTCTGGCTGCAGAATCGGTCGTTCCGCCAACCGAATCTTCAGCCAGAACGCTTGGGTGGCCGGGCGAACCAGCGGATTTGGGACGGGAGGCGCGCCGGGTCAGGTGAAGCGGAGTCCGCGGAGGAGTTCGTTGCAGCGGGGAATGACTGACCGTCGGAGTGCATGTCGACCAACGACCACGTACAGACAGTACGGCCGGTTCGCCGCCTGAAAAAAGAACTGGGTGCCACTGGCACCCGCCAACATCCGTTGCTGCGTCGCCGGACGGAAGTTTGCGTCTCGGAGAACGGGCAGGCCA
>JAYUWK010000183.1:0-24929 GCA_043753895.1 Actinomycetota bacterium | reverse complement strand
CGATACCGGGCTGCGCGGTGCGTTTCGAGCACTGCAAGATCCACCACGTGCACTGGTGGCGACACGGCGGGCTCACCGATCTCTGCAATTTGTTGCCGGTTTGCTCGCAGCACCACCAAAACGTGCACCGCGACGGCTGGGTGCTCACTCTGCGCACCGACCGAACGCTCATCATCGATCTTCCCAATGGAACGCAGATGTCCACTGGTCCGCCCTCACGGCTCAGACGCAGGGCCGCATGAGCTTCCTCCGCACGATCACGCGGATGGTTGCTTGTGTGGCCGTGCCGTCAGATGCACGCCTGGGTTCCGTGAGCGTGCGCCGAGTAACAGCCTGGAAGGCGTACTCACAGTGAGCGGCGTAGCATGCCGCTATGACCACCATCGATCTGCGCAATGTTCCCGACGAGGTGCTTGCCGAACTGGTGCTGCGCGCCAAAGAACAGGGTATGCGCCTGGATCACTACGTGATAGGGGTGCTGTCCGATCACGTCGCTCAGCCCACCCCGCACGAGATCAGCCAGCAGGTCATCGATCTCCACGGCAGGGACTTTGACGCCGATGCCGGCTGAGGTTCCTGCACGTTTTGCAGCCTCGAGCGCAACCTCGGGCGCAACCTCGAGCGAATCGCCAGCAACTCGACCCCCATCGGTCGATGCGCTGGCGCGGTCGATCGCGTCGAGCGGACTACCGCATGCGATCTGTGTCGATATGGCGCGCGAAGCAATCGCAGCAGGCGATCCGACATCGGCCGCAGGGCGGGCAGAGGCGTTCAAACGCACTCTGTTGATGCCGGTGGTCAACGCCACCGGAGTGTTGCTCCACACGAACCTCGGACGGGCCCCGGTGGGGGTACAGCAGCCCGACCGACCGATCAACGTGGAGTTCGACCTCGCCACTGGCGAGCGCGGGTCACGCCAGGCCGCCGTTGGGCAACTGTTTGCGCGGCTCTGTGGCGGCGAGGCGGCGATGGTCGTGAACAACAACGCTGCCGCAGTGATGCTCGTGCTCGCCGCATTGGCCTTTGACCGTGGCGTAGCCGTGAGCCGCGGCGAGAGCGTTGAGATCGGCGGCGCATTCCGCGTGCCCGACGTGATGGAACAATCGGGCGCAACGCTGGTTGATGTCGGCACGACCAACCGCACGAGGCTCAGCGACTATGCGAAGGCCATCGCCCGGCCCGGTGCCGATATCGCGCTGACGATGAAGGTGCATCCGTCGAACTTCCGCATCGATGGCTTCGTCGAGGACACATCGGTCGCCGAGTTGTCCACCTTGTCGGTGCCGGTGGTGGCCGATATCGGCAGCGGGTTGATCGATTCGAACTGTCCGTGGCTCGGTGGGCCTCCCCCAGCTTGGCTTGCCGACGAACCCGCTGCGAAGCAGAGCCTGGAGCAGGGCGCAGCGTTGGTCACCTTCAGCGGCGACAAGCTGCTCGGGGGACCACAGGCAGGCATCATCGTTGGTCGCCGCGACCTCGTCGAGGCCTGCACACGTCATCCACTGGCACGGGCTCTGCGGCCGGGCGGTCTGGTGTTGTCGAGCCTGCAGGCAACGGCGCTGGGCTACCTCGACCGCTCGGCGGCCACAACGATTCCGTTCTGGCGGATGGTGGCCACACCGGTCGCGGTCTTGCAGCTACGAGCCGTGGAAATCTGCACATCGGCGGCGATCGGAGAACCAGAGGCGATGCTCGCGCTGCCGGGTGCCGGGTCGGCACCCGGCGTCACGATGCCATCGTTCGGAGTCGCGTTACACGGCGATCATCTCGCTGCACTGCGTGCGCATCCAACCCCGGTCATCGCCCGAGTCCGAGATGGGCGCACGTACATCGATCTGCGTAGCGTCGACCCCGCCGACGACGCCATCGTGATCGCGGCGCTGCGGACACTCGGTTAGGCGCCGGTGCGCGTCGTTGCCACCGCCGGTCATGTGGACCACGGCAAGAGCTCGCTGGTGCTCGCGCTCACCGGCACCGACCCTGACCGATTCGCCGAAGAGAAGCGTCGAGGTCTCACCATCGATCTCGGTTTCGCGCATGCCGAGCTGCCGTCTGGCGAGGGCATCAGCTTCATCGACGTGCCGGGCCACATTCGTTTCCTGCGCAACATGTTGGCCGGGGTTGGCGGCATCGATGCGTGCCTGTTCGTGGTGGCCGCCACCGAGGGCTGGAAACCCCAGAGCGAGGAACACTTGCGTATCCTGCAACTGCTCGGCGTTCGCCACGGGGTGATCGCGCTCACCAAGGTGGACCTCGTCGACGACGAGTGGCGCGACATCGCGACGCTCGAAGTGCTCGATCACGTGGCCGGCACGTTCCTAGAGGACGCGCCTGTTGTCGCAGTGTCTGCACCGACCGGTGGTGGGCTCGACGAGCTTCGTGCCGCGCTCGACACACTCGTGGCGCTCACGCCCGAGGCACACGACCGTGGCCGACCCCGGTTATGGGTGGACCGTGTGTTCGCCGCCAAGGGCAGCGGCACGGTGATCACCGGCACGCTGACAGGCGGCGCGTTACATGTCGACGATCGCGTCTCGGTCGGCCCGAATCATCACGACGTGCGCATCCGAAGCATCCAAAGCCTCGGCACGACGGTCACGAGCATTGGCGCGGGCAACCGCGTCGCGCTGAACCTGTCGGGCGTGGAACATACCGAGGTGCGGCGCGGCGACGCCATCGTGAACCCGCGGCAATGGCGTCCGACACTGCGATTCGACGCATCGTTGCAGGTGCTCGACCGACTCGATCACGAGGTCTCTCGTCGCGGTGCCTACGCGGCCTACATCGGCTCCGGTGAGTTCACGGTGAAGCTTCGTGTGCTCGGTTCCGAAGCTATCCAACCGGGCACGAGCGGGCTGATCCGGCTGCATCTCCCCGGGGCTCTGCCGTTGCTGCCCGGTGATCGGTTCATTCTGCGTGAGTCTGGCCGCAACGAGACCGTCGGCGGCGGCGAGGTGCTCGACATCTCCCCGGTGCTCCCCGCATCGAAGGCACGTCCCGATCGTGATGTGGATCGTGTCGTGCGCGAACGCGGTTGGGTCGCCATCGAAGAGCTGGAGCTGCTCACCGGCGAACAACGCACACCCACCATTGGTCACTGGGCCGTGCTGCCCGAGGCGATCGCGGCGTTGCGCGCCGACGTGCGCGAGCGGGTGCTCGTCGCCGGTCCGTTGGGCTTCGATGTCGCTGCGTTCGACGACCGCGAACGCGCCGTGCTCGCCACCATTGCCGATGTTGCCGTCGAGAGCGGCCGCGCCCGCCAGGCAGAGGTGCGCGACCCACTTGCGGATCACCCGTTCGTCGCTGCACTGTTCAGCGCAGGATTCACCCCACCTGACGCGACGGATGTCGATAAGGCCGAGCTGCGCCAGCTCGTGCGTCGCGCGATGGTGATCGAGCGCGACGGTGTGTTCTTCCATCCCGCTGCCATCGACGCTGCTGCCCAGTGCGCCGCCAGCCTGCTGGCAGCGAATCCTGATGGCTTCACGGTCGCCCAGTTTCGCGACGTCACCGGGTCGACACGCAAACATGCGCTGCCACTGGCAGCCGAGCTCGATGCCCGTGGGGTCACCCGGCGTCGCGACGATCTACGTATCGGCGGACCCAGGCTGCCCGTCGTCGGTGGTGCCGAGTAGCGACACCACCCGACGCAGGCCACGGCGCTTCGTGGCCGGCGCCTTCTGATCGAGATCGCGTGCCATCTTCGCAATACGCATGTCGTTGGTGATGACCTCACCGAACTGCACCGGGTCGGCGAGTAGCCACGAATGCGAGCCCTCGACCACCGTGCCCTCCACGCCTGCGGCAACACACATCGCCTCGAACGACTCGCGGGGAATGATGCCGTCGCGGGTGGCCCACAAGATGGTGATCGGTTTACCGGCGCGCCGAAGATCTTCGAGTTCGCTGCGCAGGTCTGCCCTGCGGGCGAGGTTCGCGACCTTGATGATCGCGCGAGGATTGCGCACGAGGTTCGGCAGGAAGTCCTCGGCAACCACCGGCAACACGCGGCGGGCCTGACGGATCGGCCACACGTCACCGGGGAAGTGAATACCCCAGTCCCACAGCGGACGTTCGGTAATGGAATGCAGCACGTGACCCTTTCGCCACGACGACCCACCAACCGAATTGACGAGCACCAACGAACGCACGCGACCCGGATGATCGTGCGACAGCCGAATGGCAACGCCCCCGCCGAAGCTGTGCCCCACCACAACGGCTGGCTCGGTAACGCCAAGCGCCTCGAGCAGATCGGCGACCCAGCGCCCGTAGCCGGCCATCGAGAAGTCGGACGCCGGCAGTTCATGAGTGCCACCGAAGCCTGGCATGGCCGGTGCGATCACCCGGCAGCCCTGCGCAGCTATCGACGCGATCACGTCGCGATAGGTGTGGTGGGCGAGCGCCCACCCGTGCAACAGCACCACCGGCATGCCGGCGCCCGCAACGCTGTAGGCGGCAGGACGATCCTGCACGAACGTGCGCTTCTCGACCACGATCTGGCGCGGCGCGCCAAAAGGTGCCGGCGCCGGTTCAGGATTCGTGGCGTGCCATATCTCTGCGTTCGCGCTCATTCAGCCCACCCCAGATGCCATGCGGTTCGGCAGTGCGAAGTGCATAGTCCAAACACGACTCTTGCACTTCGCAGCCCGAACAGATTGACTTTGCGCGCTTTTCCCGGCTGACGCGATGATCCTTGCGTTCGAATCGGGGTGGCGGATAGAACAGCGACCCGTTCTCGCCCCGGCACGCGGCGTCGGCCTGCCACCGCAGGCCATCGTCGTTGTCGAGCTCGATGTATTCGTCGCGTCGCTGCGCCATTCACGTCCCCTCGGGGGTGGGTACCAGTACCTTACAAGTGCTCCTTTACCCGGCACAATCGTTTGTCAAACCTGCCGGCCCGGCGTGCCGCTACTACTGCCACTGCTACGGCGTGGAGAAAATTCGGTGATTGCCGATACGACGCCATCGAACCGTCGGGTGGCGAACACGAACCGCGTTGCCGGCAGCATCGGGCTCAACGACTTCGACCGAACTCCATTCCCACGTCGCCGCCCCATCAGGTCCGGCGAACGAGCATGTCATTTCCCACACCCCTGGCGCGCCCCGCACCGCCTTCACTCGCAAGGACGCCGGCCAAGCAGACCCCGGATCGGCCACAACGCGATCGCTCGCTTCGTTGAACTGCCGAACAGCCGTCTTGAAGAGTTCCTTTTCGTCAGCCGAAAGCCCGTTGTAGTCGGACTTGAACGAATCGGTCCGCTCGAATCGCACCTCGTACGCCGCAATCAGCTGTCGAGATCGCTGAGAAACTCGTCGACAGTCTCGAACGATGCAGTTCGTCCCGCGGCGATGTCAGCCTCGGCTTGATGCTCCATTCGCTGCCAGCGATCGGTCCAGAACCAACTCTGCGCGGCGCGCACGGCAACCGTGCTGCGCAACTCGAAGGTGCCGTCGACGTGCTCGATCACTTCGAGCTGAGCACCCGGAACATCGAGCTGCAGGCGTTCGCGCAACGACGAAGGAAGCGTCACGACACCTCGCCGCTGCGGGCTCAGGAATTCATGGATCAGGGCCATTGATACCTCCATTGTGTTTGCAGTATTGCAGTATTGCTGCATTACGACAACCCAAAGTGCGCTGGTTGCTCGAATGACGTGCAACACTGGCGCGATGAGCGACAACGGACCCAATCAGCTGCAGGCTGCCTATTGGACCTCCGCTGCGGGCCCGCAGTGGGTGCAGCAGCAGCCGATGTTCGATCACATGCTCGTGCATTTCGGCCACGCCGCGCTGAGCGCGCTCGCCGGGCAGGCAGGTGAGCACATCATCGATATCGGCTGCGGTACCGCCACCACCACACTCGCGATCGCCGACGCCGTCGGCCCCGCAGGCTGGGTGATCGGCGCCGATATCTCGCCCACGATGATCGACGCGGCACGCCAACGCGCCAGCGCATATCCGCAGGCGTCGTTCGTGGTGGCTGACGCTCAGACCGAGCGCATCGCACCTGCCCATCAGCCAGCCGATGCGGTGTTTTCGCGATTCGGCGTGATGTTCTTCGTCGACCCCGTGGCTGCATTCACCAATATCGCCACGAACGTTCGAAGCGGTGGGCGGCTCGCATTCGTGTGCTGGCAGCACGAGCAAGACAACGAATGGATCTCGCTCCCCGCCGGCATCATGCGCCAGTTCACACCCGAACCGGTGCTGCCACCGCACAACGCACCGGGGCCGTTTGCCTTTCATGACTGCGATCGACTGCGCGAGATCCTCACCGCCGCCGGATGGGGTTCAGTGCAGATCGACCCGTTCAGTGCCCCCACCACGATGGGCGCCGGACTCGGTCTCGATGCCGCGGTCACCCAATCGATGAGCACCAGCGCCGGCCAGATCCTGGGCAGTCAGGTGGACGCCGCCACGTTCGCTGCGGCCACCGAGGCCGTGCGCGCCGCGCTGAGCGAGCGCATGCTCGGCGGCGCCGTCACCTTCCCCGGCAACGTCTGGGTGGTCACCGCCCGCTGCTGAGCCGACACGCCGATATTGTCCTATGCGGTGGCCCGTATTGGTAGCTGCGAGTGGTCCAAAGTGGTACCCACCTGTTCAGAGCCCTCTCACCCCGTCAGCGCGGGTGTCAGGATGCGTCAGCGGGTGCTGACTCGGCCGGGGCGGCTTCGACGAGTTCGGCCGCATCGCCGTCGGCGGCATGGCCCTTCTTGCGCATCTCGCGATAATCCTTGGCGCCACCCTCTTCGGGTTCTACTTCCAACGTGACACCATCGATCGCCACGACGCGCAACGCATCACCGGCCTTCAGCGGTGTCGCACGGTTCGTGCGAGCACGCCAACGGCCGCCCGAAACCTGGGCAATGCCCTCGGGGTTGATGTCGGCCAGTGCAGTTCCCATCTCGCCGATCATCCACTCGCGACCCACCGTTGGTGTGGCGAAACGGGTGCGCACCATCGAGGGCATACCCACGATGAACGTGAGCAGGATGCCACCGGTGCCGGCGATGAGTGTGATCCACGATGGCCGCAGTGAGGCACCGAGCACGTCTTGGTAGAGCATCCACGAACCGACGACGAACAGCACCATGCCAACGCCCGTCCATAGCCGCGGAATGCCGACCTGGACATCAATTGCAAATGCAACAAATGACAAGATGATGGCTGCAAGCGCCCAGCCATTGATGGGCAAGGACGCCAGGCCATAGCACGACAGGATAAGGCAAACTGCGCCGACCACGCCGGCCACGCCAACCCCGGCACTGAAGAACTCGAAGATCAACAACGCCAGGCCGATGATGAACAGCAGGTAGGCCACGGCCGGGCTGCTGACCGTGTGCAGCAACTGATTGATGAGGCTGAGCTTGAAGAAGCGCACAAGCGTGGCGTTGTTCTGTGTGCCGCCAGTATCTGTGAGCGACTCGGTAACCGTATTGAGCGTTTGACCCCGTGCCTGCAGGCCATCCATCGCCAACACCATGTTCTTGATCGCCGGAACGCCTTCGTCGGTGGTCTGCAGCTTCAGTGCACCGGACGTGCGCGCCTCTTGGAACCCCATCGTGGAGGTTCGCAGCTTGTCGGTGGCTGCACCGAACTCAACGGTGACACCCTCGACTGTGAGTGGTGTTCCGGTGACACCGATGCTGGTGCCCGGCGCCATGCCGGTGGCATCGGCCGTGGCGAGCAGCTGCGCTGGCAGACCCGTGAGCTGCGCGCCCGACGGCCCCACCCAGATACCGATGGGAATCGGCGAGTCGCGCAAACGCCCCATCAACACGGCCATCCGATCGCGCGAAACAACCGCACCGCTGGAATTGATCTGCAGAATCAGCGCCTGCGATCCGTCGGCTTGGGCCTGCCTGATGGACTTGCTGATTGCGTCCACCAGAATCTCGTCGATCAGGCCACTGACCTGCAAGACATCTACGGGGGCGAGCTTCGCGGAGGCGTCGTCGGCTGGGCTCGGTACAGCTGTGAAGCGGGCACCGGCACTCGCTGGGGAGGCGAGAAGCACGACTCCGGCCGCGACGGCCAAGAAGATGATCGCTAGTCTGCGCAAGAGAGCCTCCGGAGGGCGTGTGGATTCATTGCAATTCTTTGGCGCGTCCCGCTTGGTCATCGTGGCCGGGAAGGGAGGCGTCGGAAAGACAACGGTAACGGCTGTTCTGGCCCAAGCGGCATCGGACGCCGGACTTCGCGTGCTCGCCGTCGAGCTCGAAGGCAAGCCGGTGCTGGCCGACCTCCTCGCCGACACACCGGTAGAGGTGATGACCATCACCGCGCCCGAGGCGCTGTGTGACTATCTCGATACGCACGGCCTCAAACGGGTGTCGAAACGCCTGGCGACGAGCGGCATCATCGATGTCGTCGCCACGGCTGCGCCCGGTATCGACGACATCGTGGTGCTCGGCAAACTGAAGCAGTTCGAACGCACCGACGACTTCGACCTGATCGTGGTCGACGGACCTGCGGCGGGTCACGCGATCACATTCTTGATGTCGGCACGCGGCCTGCTCGACACCGTTCGGGGCGGCCCTGTTCGCACCCAAGCCGAAGACGTGCTCGAGATGTTCCACGACCCCGCTCGTTGTCAGGTGCTGCTGGTCACACTCCCAGAGACCACGCCGATCAACGAGGTCATCGAGACGGCCTACGCCGTAGAGGAGCGCGTCGGCGTGCAACTCGGTCCGGTGATCGTGAACGGCGTCGACCTTGGCGAGCCAATCGCCATTATCGAGGCCGACGAGCACCTCATGGCCGCAGCCGAGTTCCGTAACCATCGTCGCGCCAGTCAGCGCGCAGAACTCGACCGCTTGTCCAACGATTTGGCCCTCGACCAGATCGTGCTCCCGCAGCTCCCCGTGGCCGGCATCACTTCAACCGATCTCGTCGAGATGGCAGCAGCCCTGCTCGAGCAGATCGAACGGTTGCCGTCATGACGCAGTCCAACCTCACCGCACTCGATGTTGTGATCCGCAACGCGCACATCGTCGTGAGTTGCGGTTCAGGCGGGGTCGGCAAGACGACGGCGGCAGCGGCCATTGCATTGCACGCCGCATCGCTGGGTAAGCGTGTCGTGGTCGTGACCATCGATCCGGCGCGGCGTCTCGCCGATGCGCTCGGGCTCGCCGAGGGGCTGAGCAACGAGCCGACACGAGTGCAAATCCTCGATCAGCCCGACACGGCGGGAGAGCTGTGGGCGATGATGCTCGACCCCGCCACCACCTTCGATGGTCTGGTGCGCCAGTACGCCGAGACGCCTGAGCGCGCCGAACGCATCCTGGCGAACGCGTTCTACCACAACATCGCTGGAGCACTCTCGGGTACACAGGAGTACATGGCTGCCGAGAAGCTGTATCAGTTGCACCGCGACGAGCGCTTCGATCTCGTTGTAGTTGACACCCCTCCCACCCGCCACGCACTCGACTTCCTCGACGCGCCCGCGACGCTTACACGCTTCATCAATCATCGACTGTTCCGACTGCTGATGTTGCCCGCCCGAAAGGGTCTGAAGGTCCTCAACGTGGCGGCGCAGCCGATACTGCGAAGCATTGGAAAGGTCGTGGGCGGCGAGGTACTTGCAGATGCAATTGCCTTCTTCCAAGCGTTCGAGGGCATGGAGACCGGCTTTCGGGATCGCGCCGACTCGGTGTCAGAGCTGTTGCATTCACCCATCACCCACTACGTCCTCGTGGCCTCACCGCGACTCGACACTGTCGAGGAAGCGCGCTACTTCGCCAACCGTCTGGCTGAGTCCGGACTGACGGTGGCGGCCGTGGTGGTGAATCGCCTACAACCCCGCTTCGGCGACGCCACCGGCGAAGAGGCCGAGGAGGCCGCCGTACTAGCCGAAGCCAGCGGACGCCACGAGCTTGGCGTGCTGTGGCGAAACCTCGGCGAACTCCGCTCGCTCGCCGATGCCGAGGAAGCCGTGATCGCACCGCTCGTGGACGAGACCGGCGCAACGGCCATCCATCGCGTGCCGCTTCTCGCCGATGATGTGCACGACGTCGCCGGTCTCCGCGAGATTGCCGGGCACCTCTTCCGAGTTTGAACTTCTCCCCATGGCTAGGCGCGGGTAGGTTCTAGCCGTGCATGTCTTGGTAGCAACCGATGCCCAATGGGTCGTCGACGAAATTGTCGCTGCGCTCAGTGGCCCAGAGACCAGCTTTACCGTTTGTCGCAATGGTCGCGACGTCACGGGGGTGGTGTTGGCGCGTACGCCTGACATTGCCATTCTCGATCTGCAGAGCGGGTCGATGGGCGGCATGGCCGTCACCATGGACCTGCGCCACGACGAGAGCTCTGGAGCGATGCCCCATGTGCCGATCTTGATGCTGCTCGATCGCGATGCCGACACCTTCATTGCGCAGCGCAGCGGTGCCGACGCATGGATCATCAAGCCTCTCGACGCGCTGTCCATCACCCGTGCCGTCACGGCGCTCGTGAACCCACCGGTGCCGCCGGCCGAGGCTCCCTCCGACGTGCACACGGACACCGATGCAGACGCACAAACCCCTGAGGAAGAGCCGGTCACCGCCGGATAACATCGTCGGGCACCATCGGGGTGTAGCGCAGCTTGGTAGCGCGCCACGTTCGGGACGTGGAGGCCGGGAGTTCAAATCTCCCCACCCCGACCATTGACAACTGGTCGCCCACGGGCGGCCCGTTTCGCGTGTCACATTCCCGTGCGCACTTGTGTACCCGTAAAGGTGCAGGCACTCTTGCCGAACTCCTCGATGGGGCGCACCGTTCCATCGGGAAACAACCCGAAATCGCATACCGTGGCCACCGGACGCACCTCGAAGTAATAGGGCGAGCCCTTGCGGATGGCGAGTACCTTGTCAACCTCGCCAGCCTCGGCGTCGGCCGAATTGTCGGGCGTGAGAATGGGAACACACAACGGCTGTCCGCCCGCACCACAGTGCGCGCCGGTGATGAATCCGTCGGGAAAGGTGATGTGCAGTTCGCGTACTGCCACGGTGGGTTCAGTCGCGTCGGTCTTGGTCGGCGTGAACTGCAACTGCAACGATCCGGAACCGTCGAGCGTGAGCCGAGACATGCCCGAGCGCGACATGGTGGCATCTTTGCCATAGTTGAGCTTCATGTCGCTTGTCGCAGACACGTCGTATTCCCAGCCCTGGGGACTCGTCACGTGAAACGCCCAGGTGCTGGCCGGCGGTGTGCTCGATGCAAAGCTGGTGACAGGGTCCGAGACCGGCGGCTCCGAGACCGGCGGCAGCGTGTTGGCAACCCGGCCCGACGACGAACTCGAACAGGCTGTCAGTACAACGCTCACCACGACGCAGCAACACACGAATCGTGAGCTCACGGCCGCAAGCTAACAGAACGTAGGGGCCCGCTCGCCTGATCCCCCCACTGAGAACGTGCGGACTCTATGTTCGCGTCATGGAGTTCATGTGATGGATTTGGGAGAGCTGCAGCACGTGATCGATCGCACTTACGGCGAGCGCGACCGCGCTCGGGGCGTGCCGAGCACGGTTGCGTGGTTGGCCGAGGAGATCGGCGAGTTGGCCCAAGCCGTGCGCAAAGGCAGTGTCGAGCAACAACAACACGAGTTCGGCGACGTATTGGCTTGGGTTGCGTCGCTCGCCAATCAGATGAACATCGACCTCACCGTGGCCGTACAGCGCTACGCATCCGGCTGCCCACGATGCAGCGCGATGCCCTGTTGTTGCGCGTAGAACCTACAGAAACAGCTCTGCGATCTGTACGGCATTGAGCGCGGCGCCTTTGCGGAGGTTGTCGTTGCTGATGAACAACGCAAGGCCGCGACCACCATCGACCGACGAGTCTTGCCGGATTCGACCCACGAAGCTGGGGTTCTTGCCGACGGCTTCGAGCGGGGTGGGCACGTCGAGCAGTTCCACGCCCGGGGCAGCGCCGAGCAGTTCGACCGCCCGGGCAACGCTGATGGCCCGCGAGAACTCGGCGTTGATGCTGAGCGAATGACCAGTGAACACCGGCACGCGCACGCACGTGCCGCTCACGCGAAGGTCGGCAATGTCGAGGATCTTGCGACTCTCGAAGCGCAGCTTCTGCTCCTCGTCGGTCTCGAACGACCCATCATCCACGTATTTTCCGGCGTAGGGCAACACGTTGAACGCGATGGGCTTGGTGAACTTAGTAGGAGTGGGCATCATCACGGCGTTGCCGTCGTGGGTGAACTCGCGTGCCTGATCGGCAACCTGACGCGCCTGCTTGTCGAGCTCGTCGACCCCGGCTAGCCCACCACCGCTGACGGCCTGATATGTGCTCGCGATGAGTCGGATCAGACCCGCCTCGTCGTGCAACGGCTTGAGCACCGGCATCGCGGCCATGGTGGTGCAGTTCGGGTTGGCGATGATGCGCTTACGCGCATTCGCGATCTCACCGGGATTGACCTCGCTGACGATGAGCGGCACATCTGGATCCATCCGCCAGGCCGAGGAGTTGTCGATGACCATGACGCCTGCAGCGGCAAAGCGAGGCGCGAGTTCCTTCGACGATGTGGCTCCCGAGGAGAACAGCGCGATGTCGAGACCGGTGGGATCGGCGGTGGCGGCGTCTTCGACGGTGATCTCGCCATCACCCCATGGCAGGGTCGTGCCTGCCGAGCGTGACGATGCGAAGAACCGAAGTTCGGTCACCGGAAAATTCCGCTCGGCAAGAATGGCGCGCATGACCGCGCCGACCTGACCCGTGGCACCAACAACACCAATTTTCATACCCGCAAGGCTAACGGAGCCGTGTGCGGAGCGAGCGGGAAATAGCACTCCACGCTGGCGCGACGTCTGTTACGAACGTTCCGCCACCAGCCACCAATGGCTGCGGTTCACACCCTCGAAGGTGCGCAGTTCGGCGTCCTTGCGGGCGCTGAACGTGCGGTGGGGCGAGTGGTAGATCACACGCGTCGCGAACTTGTACGGCAGCGTGGCGAGATGGCGCGACACCTCGTCTGGCGACAACCGATTGGCCTGCCAGCCGATGCGCGAGGCCATTCGCCGACGCGCCAGCCACGGACCCAGCTTGGGCACGCGCCACAGTGCGCGGGTGATCTTGCCGAGCGGCCAGAGCAGCAAATCCACGGGTCGCCAGGTGCGGAAGTTCAAGGCCACGTGACCGCCCGGCTTGGTGACTCGGGCGGCCTCTGACACCAGCGCCAAGGCGTCGTCATGCTGACAGTGCTGCAGGGTGATGTAGCTGAACGCGAGGTCGGCCTCACCGTCGGCGATCGCGAGGGTACGTCCATCGGGCACGTGACATGTACGCAGATGCGCAGCAACGCCGAACTGGGCGACGGTCTCGCGGCAGCGCTCAAGGAACGCTGCGTCGAGATCGCATGCGATCACTTGGCCGAAGGCCCGGCTGAACCCACTGGTCATGCGCCCGATGCCCGAGCCGATCTCCACCAGTGTCTGCTGGCCGAGGTCGTCGCGATCGAGTTGAAATGCCTGCAGGTAGGCGAAAATCTCGTGATCACCGGTGCTCGTGAACTCCTGCAGATCGAGCGCCTCGCCGGTCTCGTTGTTGAACACCCAACCGATCTCGCGCACAACATCGTCGGCAGACATCTGCTCCTCGCTGACGCGACCAGCGGTACGCCACGGGAGAAGTTGGGGGCGACGCATGATGAAAGTGTCTCAGGCCGAACGTGTCATTGCACGACAGGAATGACTCACTTGCGCTCCGGCAACGGCGCAGCGTATGCCTGACCACTGTCGAGGCCGAATGCCGTGTGCAGGCTGCGTGCTGCGGTCTCGAGATCGCTGGCCGCACAGACCACGCTGATGCGAATGGTGGAGGTGGAGATCATCTCGATGTTCACGCCGTTGTCGGCCAACACCCGGAACATCTTCGCGGCGATACCGGGGCTGGTCTTCATGCCAGCTCCGACCAGGCTGATCTTGGAGATGCTGTCGTCGTGGTTCACACCGACGGCGCCCATCTCGGCGGCCACTCGCGCCACGATCTGTTCGGCCACTGCGAGATCGGCTTTGGGCATCGTGAAGCTGATGTCGGTAGTGCCGTCCTTCGACGTGTTCTGCACGATCATGTCCACGTTCACGTTCGCTGCGGCGAGCGGCTCGAACAATGCCGCCGAGATACCGGGACGGTCGGGTACACCGATAACGGTGACCTTGGCCTCGGTGGTGTCGGTGACGACACCAGAGACGATGGGTTCTTCCATGCTGGGCTCCTTCGAACTCACCCATGTGCCCGGTTCCCAGGTGAAGCTGGACCGAACGTGCAGTGGGACATTGTGGTTTCGTGCAAACTCGACACTGCGCAGCGCGAGCACCTTGCTGCCGGCGCCGGCCATCTCGAGCATCTCGTCGAAGTTCACGTGCATGAGCTTGCGCGCCTGGGGCACGATGCGCGGATCCGCGCTGAACACACCGGTGACATCGGTGTAGATCTCGCACGCATCGGCATCGAGCGCCTTAGCCAACGCGGAAGCGGTGAGGTCGCTGGCACCGCGACCCATCGTGGTGATCTCGTTGTCGATGCTCACGCCCTGAAAGCCGGCGATGACACACACCTTGCCCTGCGCCAACGCCGCGCGTACGCGATCGCCTTTGACCTCGAGGATTTTGGCCTTGCCGTGCACGTTGTCGGTGATGATGCCCACCTGGCTTCCGGTGAAGCTGACCGCGTCGATGCCGAGATCGTTCAACGCCATACACACCAACGCTGCCGACATGCGCTCGCCCGTGGTGAGCAGCATGTCCATCTCGCGACCAGGGCGAGTGTTCGACACCTGCGCCGCAAGGGCGATGAGGTTGTCGGTTGTCTTACCCATTGCGCTGACGACAACGACCACATCGTTGCCGTGGCGCTTGGTGAACGCGACGTTTTCGGCCACCGCGCGCATGCGGTCGGGGTCGGCCACCGAGGTGCCGCCATATTTCTGAACGATCAGGGCCACGGGTTCGAAAGGTTACCGCTCCTCAGTGGCTACGGTGCTGCTCGGTGTTGTCCGGCCGTCTCGATCATTCATACACGCCAGAGGTGCGTCGCGCGATCAACCCGATCACGGCCGCGAAGGTGGGTGCCAACAGTGCCTATCGCTTCGCTCCACCGTTCCTGGCCACGATCGCGTCAGGCCTGCATACCAGCCTGCCCACGATGGCTGCGGCCCTTGCCGTCGGCGAGTTGGCTGGTCTCAGCGCGCCACTGCTGGGGCGAGTCGCCGCCCGTGTGACGCACCGCGCCGCGATCTGCGGCGGGCTGCTCGGCATCGGTGTCACCGCGAGCGGATGTGCACTGAGCCGCAACGTGGTCCAACTCGGCGTCTGGCTGGCGTTGTTGACCGTGACCAAGATCGTGTTCGATGTCGGCGTCGTCGCGTGGATCTCGGACCGCGTCCCCTACCTGCAACGCGGTCGGGTCATCGGACTCACCGAAACTGCGTGGGCCGGCGGACTGTTCATCGGCGTCGTCGCGATGGGCCTCGTCACCGGTCTGACCTCCTGGCGGTGGGGCTACGCGTCGGCCGTGGTTGCGGTCACGGCGCTCGCGTCTCTCCTACGACAACGACTCCCCGACGAGGCCAAGCCCGAGCGTGTCGCGCGGGCGGCAGATCACGTGAAGCCACGGCTGGGTCACGGTTGGTGGATCATCATCGCCACCGTCACGCTCACAGCGTCTGCACAGGCCGTGTTCGTGACGTTCGGCAAGTGGTTGAAGGATGGCTTCGGTTTCTCCGACATCGACCTCGCGATGGTGATCTTCGCGATCGGCGGGATCGAGTTGCTCGCCGCGTCCACGATGATTCGCTACTCAGACCGCTGGGGAAAGCAGCGTTCCGCGATGGTCGGCGCGGCGATGATCGTGCCGTGCGCGGCCGGGCTGGCAGCGTCGAGCAATCACGTAGTGATCGCACTGCCGATTCTCGCGTTGTACATCGGCGCGTTCGAGTTCGCAATCATTTCGGCGCTGCCGCTGGCAAGCAACCTGATTCCCGGGAACCCCTCGCAGGGCCTGGGTCTGATGATCGGTGCCGGCACGCTGGGACGGGCGTTGATGGCCGCACCGGCCGCTGCGGCCTTCGTGAACCACGGCATGTGGTTGACCGCCACCATTGGCGGCACCTGCGCCGGCGCGACCGTGCTGAGCCACTGGCGGTATCGGGTCAGCCCCGATAGCCACTCGTGATCAGCAGACGCAGGCCTTGCGTGATTGATAGGTTCTGTCAAATGGCCAGCACCTGGAGTCGATCGCCAGATGCGCTGTGGCGCGTCGCGCCGAGCTTTCTTGCGTTAGCCAATGCAGCAGGGAACAGATTGGAGGTGATCGGACCAGGTGGCGCTGTTTGGGAGATGCTTGCGGAACCGACCAGCGAAAGCACCCTCATCGACACCCTGGCTGCAAGATACTCTGTTGAGGGTCAAGCAATCGCCGGTGATGTCACGCGACTGCTCAGCCGCCTGCACGATGAGGGTTTCGTAATCCGCAATGGACGCTGACCACCCGGCCCTGGTAGCCGCTGCCCGACATGGGCTTGTCAGCCGTCGACCTCCAGTAACGCTCACAACCGCCGATTTTTCGCGCGTTGCCGCGCTCGCACGCCATGATCACTTGTCGGGATTCCTTGCCGCGGCGGTTGCCGACGGTGCTGTGGCTGTCGACCAGGGCGACGAGTTGCTTCTCACCGCCCAGTGGCACGAAGAACTCGTTGCGTGCGTGGTGGTCGAGGCTCTCGCGGTACGGGCCACTGCGACTCTCGACGCTGCGTCAGTGAGGTGGCGCCTCACGAAGGGCGCAGCGATCGCGCATCTCGACTATCCGGATCCCGCAGTGAGAACATTCGGGGACGTCGACCTGATCATCCACCCAGACGATTGGATTACGGCAGTCGACGGTCTCTTGGATAATGGCTACCAACGCGAGGCGGCGACGTTGCCGGGGGATTTTGACCGGCGCTATGGCAAAGGCGTGACACTCACGACAGATCAGGGTCTTGAACTCGATCTGCACCGGCGGTTGGCGATTGGGCGATTCGGGGTGAGCTCGCGAATGGAGGAACTGTTTGAGTCGAGCGACCACGTGGTTCTGGCCGACCGCGCACTTGCCACGCCCATCAAAACGCACCGTCTCCTGCACGCCTGCTTTCACGCGTCACTGGGAGGCTTTCGCAGACTCAGAGCTTTCCGAGACGTGGCTCAGTTGATCCTGGTTGCCGAGGCCGACTGGAAGGCGACATTCGCAGTCGCCGAGGGCTGGCGTGCGGAAGCAGTCGTCGTCTCTGCGATCACAGAGACGTGGCGACGGCTGCAGCTCGCGCCAACGCATCCCGCCTATCTGTTTGCGGTCGACGTACATCTGTCGAGGGCGGATAAGCGGACACTGACTCTGTTTGAACAGGAACGCTCCTGGAGCGCACAGGCGCTCACTGCCCTGCCGCGTCTTTCTGTTCGCGAAAGCTCCGCGTATCTCACCAGTCTCGGCACACACTGGCTTCAACATCGCCGTGCAAAGTCACCCACGCTGTAGCCTGCGGACATGGAGGCGCGACTGACGCTCGGACCGCTGCGCATTGCGGGCCGCCTGGTAACTGTTGAAACAAACAGTGTCGACTTCGCCGCCAATGTGGAGTGGAGTTTCGGCGACCTTCTCGCACGTGCTGAGGACGTCGGAGAACCGTTGTCAGCGATTCGGTTCGAGGTGATTGAATCGAATAGAGCGACACATCAATGGGGCATCTGGCGAGATGGCGAGCCCTGTGAGATCACCCTCGACGAGGGTTACGTGTTGTTTCAATTGCAGTGGGAGTTCAATCAGATCGTCCTCGAAGAACGGCAGACGACCTTGCATGCTGCCGCTGTTGAAATCGACGGTCACTGTGTCATTCTCAGTGGGTCGAGCATGTCAGGCAAAACAACGCTCGCCGGCTGGCTCGCCGCCGAGGGCGCCGGCTACGTAGCGGACGAGATTGTGGCGCTGAACTCTGACAGCGAGGCACTGCACTACAGGCGACCGCTGGGTCTCCGCCATGGCGGGCCGCTCGATCAGCAATTCACGTACCCCGAACACCTGGCCGAGCGCTTTCAGTCCTACGAAAAGCTCATTCCGGTGAGCGCCCTGAGGGGCCGTCTGATGGCATCGGAGCCCCTTCGGGTGAGCGCAATTATCTTCCCTTCGTACGAGCCTGGTCAGCAAACATCGTTGACACCGATAGCCAAGTCAGTCGCCCTTGAACGTCTGTTCGCGAACGCGCCCGGTCTTATCCGACATGGCCGCCCGGTTTTCAAACAGATCACCGAGTTGATCCGAAATGTCGGTACCTTCCATCTGGTCAGCACGGAACTTCCCATGGTGGGCGAGCTACTGCGACGACTGCCAGACGCGTTGGACAACCATGTCGGCTGACGCTCCTCGCGACGTTTCGCCGACGAATCCTCGGCCCGATGACGCCATCGAGACCGCTGTTTTCGACACCGACGAGTTCAAGGTCATTCTCTTTGACGACCGAACGCGGGCGTTGCATACCTTGAGCCCTAGCGCTTCGGCGATCTGGATGCTCTGTGACGGCGAGACGACCGCCGAGATGATGGTTGCCGAGCTCAGCGAACTTTTCTCGCTCGACCTCGATATCGCTCGAGCGAGTGTCGCTGAAGCGCTCAACTCGTTCTGGAACGCCGGACACCTCGACGGCAGCCCGGACCCAAGGCTCGAAGCCACTGAGAGTTCCCCGTCGCGGCACGGGGTGCTGCCCCGACTTGACGACCCTTGAGGGTCCAACCTTTTCCGCCTCGGGTGGGCGGACACGGTCAATCTGTGTATCCACGACTGGAATCTCGGCGTGCGGGTCGACAGTCCCGCTCGTGCCCGCGTCATTTCGCAGTTGTTTCGCGAATACTTGTCGAGCGAGCCGATGACACTGCGTTCGAACTTCAGCATTCGGCAGCGCACTCGGCGAATGCGACCGAACGATTTTGAGCTGTACATCGGCGGCGCTCTGGCCGCACGCGCATCGCGCTTTCGTTCGATTCTGCATTCGTTGTGTGGACATCTGGCGGGACTGGAGCAACCCGAGATTGGCTACCTCACGGTAGACCTGCGTGCCTTCGCAGCGGGGCAGAACGTGGTTCTTGTCGACCTAGCGCGCCCGCGTCTCGTCGGCGACCGACGACTGAGCCGCGCTGGGATCACGGAGCTCCCCATATGGGCGCCCGCCATCGACGTCGCCGCTGGAAGTATTCGTATTCCTGACTCGCTTGCGATGCTCGACTGGAAGTCTGTGCGGTTGCGGGCGCCATCTCCTGGGAGCAAGGTCCTCAAGATTCGCGGTCTAGTAACCACGTCTCCGCTTGGACTCGATACGCCTACGCGAACAGGTCTACGACCAGATCCGAGTGATCCGCATGCCTTTGGCGAGTTGGTCGATGACCTCGTGCGTCAAGGCACGTATACCACGGTCAATACACCAGATGAAGCCGTTCGATCGTTGATCTCTCACCTTGAGTACCAGCAGGTCAGAAACCGCGGCGTCCAACTAGGAGCAGCCTGACGTACATCCCGTCGAACAACTGACCGCCGACAACCTCGCAGTGAAAGTGTCGAAGATCGTGCAGATGGAACCGCTCGGCGAGTAGTTGAAGCACAGGTTAAACAGGCACCGGCTGTAGACGGTGGCACCGCTCTTATCCTTGCAGGCGATCGAGATGCAGATCGGGTTGTTGGCGGTATACCACCCGCTGCCGATTGCACCCTGCTTGTATACGACAAACTCGTTTGTGTTGTTGGGACCTGGGGCGGGGTATGGGATTGCGCTCAGGTTCGAAGGGCTGTTCTCAAATGGAACGCATCCAACGAGCTGTCCATTGTTCTTGGAGAACTCCGTCGGAATAGAACCGACGACCGTATCTACGGTGCTTCCGCCGCAGGGACACGTTGCATTGCCCGGCGTGATGGCAATGATCGCAATCTTGTTACCGGTACCGATGACTGCGCCGATTGCAGCGGCCTCCGCGTCACAGGCGTCGCGCCCCTCGACGCCAGGCGAAAAACCTTTCGGAGCACACTTGGGCGTGCACACGGCGGCTGCGAATGCTGGACTGGAGACGATCATGGGCACCGTCCAAGCGATTGCTCCGGTGACGGCAGCCTTCTTCAGCAGCGCGCGGCGGTCCATTCCACTGGAATTGTCATCTACCGATTGTTCATGAATCGTCATTTTGGCCTACTTTCCGCACGACCAGCTTCTAACAGAAACCCAACGATACTTGACACGCACCGCATAGTCCAGAAGAATCCTTAACCTTGAGGATTGCCACTCACAGCAGTTGGTCGACCACACGATCTTGCGATGGTGCTCGCTCCGAGGTGACGAACGCCAACTCTCAGCCCCGATAGCCACTCGTGATCGGCAGACGGCGGTCTTTGCCGAACGCCTTGATACTGACCCGCACGCCAGGGGGGCACTGACGGCGCTTGTATTCGTTCGCATCGACAAGACGCGTGATTCGCCGCACCAACGCTTCGTCGTGGCCGGCCGCGATGATCTCGGTGGCGGTGCGATCGTCTTCGACGTACATCGCCAGAATCGGATCGAGCACCTCGTACGGTGGCAAAGATTGGTCGTCGCGCTGATCGGGACGCAACTCGGCCGACGGCGGCTTGGTGATCACGACCTCGGGGATGATCTCACGACCCGAGCGTTCGTTGTAGTACCGGCAGAGGTCGTACACGCTGGTCTTGAGCACGTCCTTGATGACGGCGTAGCCACCGACGCTGTCGCCGTAGATGGTGAAGTACCCCACCGCCATCTCACTCTTGTTGCCTGTGGTGAGCACCATCCAACCGAACTTGTTCGATAGCGCCATCAGCGTGGTGCCGCGGATGCGGCTCTGCAGGTTCTCCTCGGTGAGGTCGGCCGGTTTGTCGGCGAACGATGGCGCGAGCATGTCGAGGTACGCGCCGAACGCTGGCTCGATGGCCACCGTGCGATAGTCGACACCGAGGTTGTCGGCCAGTGCCTTGGCGTCGTCTTTGGAACCGTCGCTGCTGTAGCGCGAGGGCATGGACACGCCGTGCACGTGCTCGGCGCCGAGCGCATCGACGGCGATGCACGCGACGATCGTGGAGTCGATGCCGCCCGACAGCCCGATGACCACATCGGTAAAGTGGTTCTTGCGCACGTAGTCGCGCGTACCCAGCACGATTGCGTGATACATCTCCGCAACCGGGTCGAGCAGCGGCACCACACGCGCCGGGCTCGGAGTGTGATCGTTCGCGTTGGTGGAATTGCTGACGAAGACCGTGGGCAGCAGCGTCTCGGTGACACGACCACGCGGATCGAGCAGGCGCTTGCGATACACGGGCTCGATGTCGATATCGACGACGAGCAGCTCCTCGCTGAACTGCGCAGCGCGCGCCAGCAGGTTGCCGTCGGCATCGAACGCCATCGAGGCACCGTCGAAGACCAACTCGTCCTGACCACATACCTGATTCACGTAGACCAACGCACAGCTTGCGTCGGCCGCCCGCGTCGCGAGCATGCGCTCGCGTGAGCTGACCTTGCCGCGGTGATACGGAGAACCGTTGATGTTGATGTTCAACTCGGCACCGCCGGCAGCTTGGATGGCCAACGGTCCAGAGGGGCTCCAGATGTCCTCGCAGATGCTGATGCCCACCTTCACGCCACCGATGACGAACAGCTCGAGCGGATCGCTCTCGGTTCCGGGGGTGAAGTACCGGGCTTCGTCGAACACGCCGTAGTTGGGCAGCAGGCGCTTGCGATAGGTGCCGCGAATCGCGCCGTCGGCACACACCGCCGCAGCGTTGTAGAGGTCACGGTCGCTGTCGACGAAGCCCACGACCGCAACGCAGCCCTTGGTATGCGCGCCGATGGTGGCCAAGACGTCCTTGTTGTCGCTGACGAACCCGGGCTTGAGCACGAGGTCCTCGGGCGGGTACCCGGTGACGCACAGTTCGGGGAACGCCACGATGTCGCAACCCGCCGCGACTGCCTGATCGTAGAACGACAGGATCGTGGCGAGGTTGCCCTGCAGGTCGCCCACTGTTGGATTGATCTGTGCGAGCGCGATGCGAAGCCGAGTCACATCGGCAGGTTACCGAGCCCTACGCCACGCCGCGCCCGCCACCTGCGCCAGCTGCTCAGGAGTTCGTGGTGGGTGTCGGTGTGCAATTGTCTCCCGGCAGTTTGGCAACAGCGGCGACCTGATAGATCGTTGCCGACTCTGTGAAGAACGTGAGCTGCGTGGCCGCCTTCAACACCGCGTCCACCTTCGCTGCTGGCACCACCGCACACGTCGAGGCGCTCGACAGGCTCACGCCCGCGTCGGCTGGCCATGGCAGCTTCACCGGCGGCATCGTCTGGTCGTAGTTGGCGAGATCGGCGTCGGTGACCACGGTTGCCTGGATGCGGTAGTCCTCAGGCACCAACACCTTCTCGGTACTCAGGTTCGCTGCACCGGCCACGCTTGTCAGGTCGCCGACCGCGGCCACGAAATCGGCTAGTGCCTTACGAGCCGGCGTGGTCTCGGGCGTCGCCATGCCGAGGGCATAGGCACGGTGCTCGTAGGTCCGACCGTTCACAGCGAGGATCACCACGGTGTCGGGTGCGTCGGCCACAGTCATGTCCGCCGAGTAGTCAGGCGGCGGCTGGAGCAACTTGGCGGCATCGGCGAGTGCAAGCACCTTTTGGATGCCGGTCTCGGTGATGGATCGCTCGGTGAGCGCCGGCAGCAGCGGTCCCGGATACTGCTGGGTCTGCGCACCTGTTGCGATCGCGCGACCGTCGCCACTGATCAGCAACGTGGGCACACGGACGAACTGGAATTGCGGCGCAGTGAAGCCGCCTTCGAACCCCACACGGAGAACAAGATCTTCACGGCCGGTGGCGTGCTGAATGCTGTTGCCTGCGGCCTTGTTGTCCTTTCCACACGCCGCGAGCACTGCGGCCAGCGCCGGCACAGCCAGAGCAGCGGACAGCAACGTTCGACGATCGAGACGCTGGGTGAAGTGGTGGTTCGTGTGCATGCACGTTTGACGTCGGCACCAGGTCGCGTGGTTCCCGCGACTTTTGTGAGCCTGCCGAGCGTGGATAAGGTACGACCACCTGGAGGCAACGGCGCCATACGGGTTCACACTGCGTTCACATTCGGGCAACGGGGTTGAAACCCCCGGCTGGCAGAGTCTCGGCGCCCCTTAGCACTCTTCGGAAGGACCATCAGTGGCCTATCAAGCTGAATACATCTGGATCGACGGAACCGAGCCAACGCCCTTGCTTCGTTCCAAGACGAAGATCATCAAGGACTCCGTCACGACCCCGCCAATCTGGGGCTTCGACGGTTCGTCTACGGGGCAGGCCACCGGTGAGCACAGCGACTGCGTGCTGCGTCCCGTGTTCTCGTGTCCCGATCCCATCCGTGGCGGTGCCAACATCTTGGTGCTCTGCGACGTGCTGTTGGCGAACGACATGAAGCCGCACCCCACCAACACACGGGCTGCATGCGAGAAGTCGGCCAAGAAGTTCGCCAAGCAGGAGATGATCTACGGCATCGAGCAGGAGTACACCATGCTCAAGCTCGATGGCACCCCACTCGGTTTCCCCGTCGGCGGGTTCCCCGGACCGCAGGGCCCGTACTACTGCGGCGTCGGTGCCGGTCGCGTGCTCGGTCGTGAGATCATCGAAGAGCACACCCAGGCCTGCCTCGATGCCGGCCTGATGATCGAAGGCACCAACGCCGAGGTCATGCCCGGCCAGTGGGAGTACCAAATCGGTGCCGCCGACGCCCTCACCGTGAGCGACCACATGTATGTGGCGCGCTGGCTGCTGCACCGCATTGCCGAGGACTACGACGTGGTCATCAGCTTCGACGCCAAGCCTGCCAAGGGCGACTGGAACGGCGCCGGTGCGCACACCAACTTCAGCACCAAGGCGATGCGCGAGGACTACAAGGCCATCGAGAAGGCGTGCCACGCGCTCAGCAAGACGATCGACCTGCACGTGAAGAACTACGGCCACGACATCGAGAGCCGCCTCACCGGCCAGCACGAGACTGCGCCCTACAACAAGTTCAGCTTCGGCGTGAGCAACCGCGGCGCTTCGGTGCGCATCCCGTGGCAGGTCGCCAAGGACGGCAAGGGCTACGCCGAGGATCGTCGTCCGAACGCCAACGTCGACCCATACACCGTGACCCGTCTCATTCTCGACACGGTCTGCGGTGCAGCCTGATTCTCACTGCATTCACCAGCACTATCCTCAGGGGCCGGGCGTCGCGTCCGGTCCCTGAGCCTTTTTCGCCCTCGATGAAATCAACGGAGACTCCGGTATGAACGAAGAGCAGCGCAACTACGTGCTCCACACCGTGGAAGAGCGCGGCGTGCGTCTGGTGCGCCTGTGGTTCACCGATGTGCTCGGCAATCTGAAGAGCTTTGCGATCAGCCCTGCCGAACTCGAGAATGCCCTGGAAGACGGCATGACCTTCGATGGTTCCTCCATCGACGGGTTCAGTCGCGTGCAGGAGAGCGACGTGCTCGCCCGGCCCGACCCGAACAGCTTCGAGCTGCTGCCGTGGGCCAAGGGCGACGACCCGTCGGCCCGGATGTTCTGCGACATCCTCAACCACGACGACACCCCGTTCGAGGGCGACCCCCGTCAGGTCCTGAAACGCAATCTCGACAAGGCCCGCGATCAGGGCTTCTCGTTCTACGTCGCCCCCGAGATGGAGTTCTTCTACTTTGCCGACGGCGACCCGTCGACTCCTCCCAAGACCCTTGACTCGGGTTCGTACTTCGACCTCACCACCGCCGATGTGGCCAGCGATCTGCGCAAGCGCACGATCCACATGCTCGAAGCCATGGGCATCCCGGTCGAGTACTCGTTCCACGAAGACGCTCCCAGCCAGCACGAGATCGACCTGCGCTACACCGATGCGCTGTCTATGGCCGACAAC
>JAYUWK010000182.1:0-2713 GCA_043753895.1 Actinomycetota bacterium | reverse complement strand
TGCCGGGAATCAGCACCGGTCTCGATGCGGCAGATCTACGGCGCGATCAACGAGTCCGCACGAAGCGCAGCGTCCTCGTCGTCGCCCGGCATGACGTGTGCGTACACCTTCAACGTCACTCCGACATCAGCATGACCGACCCGTTGAGAGACCACCTTGACCGGCACGCCGGCAGCCAGTGCCGCGGTCGCGTAACTGCCGACGCGTCGGTCGTGGCAGCATTGGGCGAACTGCCGGAGATCGAGTGCGTAGGCGTCGCGGGTGAGACCGGAGTAGCCGCCCAGGAACCCGACGAGGGTTCGGAGTTCGGCGTCGGTGAACACGTCGTCGCTGAACACGCTCAGCGTCGTGGAATGGGTCATCAGGGTTCCCTTCAACAAAGGTCGGAAACGTCCCGTCCGACACGGGCCGAACTGCCGCTCCTCTCGCTGGACAGGGCCGCCACTTCGGGCACTGTGCGCTGATGCGACGCTGGTCAATACCGGTCGTGATCACTGTCGTGCTCACGACCGGCTGCACACGACGAAGCAGACCAGGAGTCTTGCGGCGCTGGAGCGAAATGAGCGCCGTCGGCTTTGGTGAACTCGCGGAGCTTTCAGTTCATCTGCATGGCGACGACACCGAAGGCAGACACGATCGGTGAGACCGTGGACGAGTCAGCCAAGATCGCCTTCAACGGCAAGCGATGCGGGAGCGTTGCGCACTCGGCCAACCTCGATGGGCACGCGGTATCTGACACCTACATCCTGACGCCAGCTGAACCGACCTGCACCAAACCAGCAGGCGCTGGGTCGGCTTCGGGGGTCGCCTTCGCCCCGGCCTCGTATTCGCCGACTGCACTTGATCGCTTCCTCGGCAGGTGACTACCAACAGCCCCTATCTTCCGCTCGGAGCTGTTGATCGGTTGCCGGGCGGCCGGGGCGTGTTGGACGGTTACGGGCCGAGGGTGGCGGCTGGGATGACGACGACGCCGTCGGGTCGGGTGTAGCCGTACCCGGTAGCGGTGACCACGGCGAGCGTCGCCGGTTCGCCGACCTTGGTCGTGTCGACCTTGCGGGCGAAGGTGAGTAGGTTCGCTGCAGCGGTGTCGATGTCGGCCTGCCCGAGCTTTACCTCGAACGCCGCCCAGCGTCCGTCGCTGGCGGTGACGACTGCATCGATCTCCAGATCGTCGGAGTCCCGGTAGTGCTGCACGGTGCCGTCCACGGCGTCGGCGAACACTCGCAGGTCACGCACGACGAGCGCTTCGAAGAGGTACCCGAAGTAGTTCAGGTCGGCGAGCAGCTGGTGCGGTCCGGAACGCAGCGCAGCAACAGCGACGGACGGATCACAGAACTGCACCCGTGGCGAGGTGCGCAACCGGGCCCGCGAACGCAGATGTGACGACCATGCCTCCACCGGGTCCAGCACCATCAGACGTTCCAACGGTGCGAGGTAGTCGTACACCGTCGACCGTGCGATGTCAGAGTCGTCGGTGCTCGCGTCCTGGGCAATGCGGGTGACGACGTAGTCCATCCCGATGTTGCGGGCGAGCGCCTGCAGGACCCGTAGCGCAAGCCTGGGATGACGTCGGGACCGGTCGATGGTGGGCAGGTCCACCTCGGCGATCGTGGTGACGTAGTCGATGTTCGCCCGCGCCGCAGCGTTGACCGTTCTCGTCAGGTTGAGCGGCCAACCACCACGAACGACCAGTTCGGCGTAGCGGGGCACGGTCACGGTGGTTGATTTGGCGGACGGCCGGAGTCCGTCGAGCAGCGCCGCCAACGACATCTCACCGGTCGAGTCGCCTGATTCGAACAGGCTCATTGGTCGCATCGTCAGACGGGCGAAGCGACCGGCGCCGCTGTGGCGGCGGGTGTCGTCGGGCGGGGTGGCGGAACCGGTGAGGATGTACAACCCGGTGCCTTGGCGACGGTCCACCTCGGCGCGGACATGGTTCCACACGCGCGTGGCGTCAAGCTGCCACTCGTCGACGAGCTGGGGTGGGTCACCGGACAGCACCAGGGTCGGGTCGACACCCAGCGCAGCGCGTGCCTGATCGTCAGTGTCGAGGTAGACGCGACTGGCGGCCTGCTGCTCGGCGGTGAACGTCTTGCCACACGCCTTCGGGCCTTCGATCAGGACTGCGCCCGCGGACGAAAGTCGGTTTGATAGCAAGTCGTCGACGACTCGGGGACGGTACACAACCACGATGTCAGACTACACATTGCAGTAACGTTGGGCTACACACTGTGGTCTACGTGGGATACAAATTGTGGGCACTCTGGGCTACAGACTGCCGGCAGTAGCCTTCGCCGGTTGGCGACGGGGGGTGTTTCGTTGCTGTTGATCCGGTCGAGGAGGCCGGTGTAGACGGGTGCGAGGCAGGCGTGGTCACGATCCTTGACGTCGTCGCGTTGGCGGAGCAGGACGGGTGCGACTTCGGGTCCGGTGGCGAAGAAGCTGCATGTTTCGCAGGCTGATTCGAACGGGCAATTGAGCTCGACGGGTCGGGTGCAGTAGCCGTTGCCGAGCGGTCGTTGCCCTCGCTCCACCGGCGAGGCCAAGAATCATTGCCAGCGGGTAACTGCTTCGAGTGCCGATGTTTAGCGTGGTTCGGGCCGGCGAACTCGAAGCGTGTTGCGTTCGATGACGGTGACACAGGCGGCGAGCGAATCGATCTGGTGGCTGTCGATCAAGGTCTCGACCAGGTTGACGACCGTGTGGACGCGCT
>JAYUWK010000181.1:0-64242 GCA_043753895.1 Actinomycetota bacterium | reverse complement strand
GGGCCAGGCCGTGATCTGGCGTGGGCCCATGCTGCACAAGGCGCTCGAGCAGTTCCTCACCGACGTGTTCTGGGACGAGCCTGACTTCTTGCTCATCGGCATGCCTCCCGGTACCGGCGACATCGCCCTGTCGCTCAGCCAATACCTGCCACGCGGCGAGGTGTACGTGGTCACCACGCCCCAGCAGGCAGCACAAAAGGTGGCACGCCTGTCGGCCGCAATGGCTGCGAAAGTGAACCTTCCCGTGAAGGGCGTCATCGAGAACATGAGTTGGTTCGCCGGTGACGACGGCAAGCATTACGAGATCTTCGGCAGCGGCGGAGGCCAGGAACTCGCCGACGAACTCGGCGTGCCGCTCTTGGGCAAGTTGCCACTCGTGCCCGCGTTGCGCGAGGGCGGCGACGATGGCCGCCCCATCGCCGCGGTCGACCCCGAGAGCGAAGCGGGCGCGATGTTCCACGAGATTGCGCGCCGCATTGCCACCGAGCTGAAGCCCAAGAAGGTCTTCAGCGCGAGCCTCAAGATCAATGGCTGACCTGCTGAGCCGACCTACTGGACCGAACTACTGACGAGACGATGCGTATTCGATGACGCGTGCGATCACGGTGTCGTCAACCTTGTGCACGGCGCCCGCGTCAAACGGAGGCTGTGGGTCGTATTCGATCATCAGCTGACACGCCTTGGCCGCGGTGGCGTCGACCAGGATCTCGACGAGTCGCAACGCCATGTCGATACCGCTCGACACACCAGCTGCGGTGATGATGCGTTCGTCGAGATGCTCCACCACGCGATCGCCGGTCGGGATCGCGCCGAGGTCGGCGAGCGTGGGCAGCACCGACCAGTACGTGGTGGCGGTGAGACCGGTGAGCAGGCCAGCGGCTCCGAGCACCAGTGATCCGGTGCACACGCTCGTGGTGAATCGAGATGTCTCGTGGGCCGTGCGCACCCAGGTGAGCACGCGTTCGTCGTTCATCAGTGCACGTGTACCCACGCCGCCGGGGAACACGACGATGTCAGGGTGGGGCATGTCTTCGAACTCGGCGTCCACGGTGATGCCGAGGAACCCGTTCTCGCTGCGCACCTCGCCGGTGACGTGGCCGATGAATGTGACGTCGAAACCGGGGATGCGTTGCAGCACCTCGTAGGGACCGATGCCGTCGAGTGCGGTGAAGCGGGGGAAGAGGGGAATGGCGATCTGCATGGTGTGTCTCATTTGTTCGTGGTCGGTGAGTTGGGGGAGCGCTGGGTGAACCGCCGGCGATAGTCATCGGGTGCCACGCCAACTCGACGGAGGAACGATCGGCGCATCGTTTCGGCTGTGCCGAAGCCGCATTGGCGCGCAACTGCGGCCACGGTGGTGCCGTCCTGTTCGAGGCAACGGCGAGCCGCCTCTACGCGGATGCGTTCCACGAACTTGGCAGGTGGCTCACCGACCTCGGCCGCGAAGACGCGTGTGAAGTGACGTTCGCTCATGTTGATCGCCGCGGCGAGTGAACCAACGCGGAGATCGGCTGCCGGGTTGGCAACCACCAGATCCTGAGCGGCGCGCATCGCGTGTTGTTCGGTAGGCCGCGTCCATACGGGTGCCGCGAATTGCGACTGGCCACCGGGACGGTGCAAGAACATCACGAGGTGACGAGCTACGGTCTGGGCGACGTCGGCGCCATGGTCGTCTTCGACGAGTGCCAAGGCCAGATCGATGCCAGCCGTGACGCCCGCCGAGGTCCACACACTCCCGTCGTTGATGTAGATCGAATCGGCGTCCACATGGAGCAGCGGATACTCGATCGCGAGCTGCGCGCTGCGGGCCCAGTGCGTGGTGACGCGCCGGCCGTCGAGCAAGCCGGTGGCTGCGCCAAGGAACGTGCCGCTACAGACCGTGCAGAAGCGGCGCGCCAATGACCCGATCTCGCGCAGCGCCGCGACCATCGAGTCGTCGTGAGCAGCGGCATACACGCCGTAGCCACCGGGGATGATGAGCGTGTCGACCTCGCCGAGATCATCACCGTGGCTCGGTATCGGCAGCTGTATGGGCGCCAGCACGGCGAGCCCACTCTCGCTGCTGATCGGACCGGGTGTCTGTGCGCAGAGCAACAGTTCGTATCGCGCTGCATCGCTGTCGCGCTGATCGAGTATCCGGTTGGCGCCAGCGAACGCCTCGTGCGGGCCGACGATGTCGAGCGGCTGAATGCCGGGGTAACAGACGATGACGACGCGACGCACCCACGCATGGTGATCGACTCACGGCATGGCGTCAATGACATACATCCAACGTTTTACGCCAAAGGGTGCCGCGGCCGACCGCAATCCCTACGATGGGCACTGCATTCAAGGCCCCGAAAGGACCATCGTGGACGTACGCATCGGCGTCACCCAAGTACCCCGTGAGATCAGTATCGAGATGGCCGACACCGTCGATCGCGTCGCCGTGAAGGCACAGATCGAGGCTGCCTTGTCGGGCGCTGTCGATGTGCTCTGGCTCACCGACAAAAAGGGTCGAGACGTCGGCGTCGCGTCGAGCAAGATCGCCTACGTCGAGGTGGGCACCACCGAGAGCGAACGGCGCATCGGCTTCGGCGGCTGAGTCCGCCTCGGCTGCTGTCGCCGCCACACCGTGCACCTGCTCAATCGCCAGCTGCTTTTCGTCACCGGTAAGGGTGGGGTCGGCAAGACGACAGTGGCTGCTGCCATTGCCCAACTTGCGGCTCAACAAGGCAAGCGCACACTCGTGTGCGAGATGGACGCCAAGGGCGCACTCGCCGCGACCTTCGACTGCTCACCGTTTCCCTACGCCGCAAAGCAGATCGATTCGAATCTGTACGGCATGGCGATGAACACCGAGGACTCGCTACGCGAGTACCTGAAGCTGTTCGTGCGTATTCCGTTCGTCGGCCGAATCGGCCCGCTGGCACGCACGTTCGATTTCGTGGCCGACGCGGCGCCGGGTGTGAAGGAGATCCTTGCGATCGGCAAACTCTGTTACGAGGTGCGCGAGCGTACCTACGACCTCGTCGTGGTCGACGCCGAAGCGAGCGGGCACATCGTCGGCCAGATCGGTGCGCCGCGTGTGATCAGCGAATTGGTGCAGGTGGGTCTGGTGCGCGAGCAGACCAAGTGGATGCTCGACATCCTCGAGGATCCCGCGCTCACCGGCCTGGTCACGGTCACCACGCCCGAGGAGATGCCGGTGAACGAGACCATCGAATTGTTGGCACGAGTGCGCGAGCAGACCAAGGTTGATCTCGCCGGCATCATCGTGAACCGCGTCCTTCCCGCGCTGTTTGGCACGCGCGAGACGCAGGTGTTCGATCAGATGTTCAGCGTTGATGCCCAACGTCTGCTCGTTGCGGCCGCGGGTGCACCGGTGGCTTCGGTGATGCAGGCCGCGCACATGAACGAGTCGCGCCGCCGGGTAGGTGCCGGCCATCTCGAACGTCTTCGTGACGAACTGCCAGCGGACACGAACATGATCTACCTCCCCGAATTGTTCACTCGCGCCGTCGGTCGACGCGTGGTCAGCCTTGTTGCTGATGCCCTTGCCGAGGAGCTCATCTGATGGCCGCCGCCAAACGTGCGAGTCGAGTACCGGCGTCCTCCTCTCCGCCTGGCATCGCCGAACTGCTCGCCGCGAAGGAGATGGTCATCGTGTGCGGAAGTGGGGGTGTGGGCAAGACCACTATCGCTGCATCGCTGGCTGCCGAGGCAGTGGTACACGTGGGCGGGCGCGTGCTCGTACTCACCGTCGATCCGGCGCGTCGACTTGCCAATGCGCTGGGTCTGCAGTCGTTTGGCAATGCCGAGACGCTGATTCCACTCGATGCGTTCCGCGCGGCAGGCGTGCAGCCGCGTGGCGAATTGTGGGCGGCGATGCTCGACACGAAAGCCGGCTGGGACGAACTGATCGTGCGGCATGCTCCAGATGCAGAGACCCGGGACACGGTGTTGGCGAATCCGCTGTATCAGAACATCACCGGACGCTTTGTGCAGAGCCACGACTACATCGCGATGGAGCGTCTGCACGAGATCCACGCAACCGGGCTCTACGACCTCGTGATCATCGACACGCCCCCGTCGCGCAACGCACTCGACATCCTCGACGCGCCAGGTCGGATGATGGAGTTCTTCGGCAGTCGACTCCTGCGTTGGCTCACTGTTCCGTATCGGTCGCGGTTCTTCACCGCAGCATCGAAGCCCTTCTATCAAGTGGCCGATCGCGTGCTCGGTTCGCGGTTCTTGCAGGACATCGCCGAGTTCTTCGTGCTGTTCCAGACGATGGAGCAGGGTTTCGTCGAGCGCGCCCGCGAGGTCGAGCGGTTGTTGTCCGATCCGCGCACCAGCTTCCTCGTCGTGTCCACGCTCGAGGCTGCGCCGGCTCACGAAGCAGCGTTTCTCGCGACTGCATTGCGCGACCGTCACCTGCCACTCGGTGGCATCGTCATCAACCGATCCATGCCTGCAGTGTTGCGCGAACCAGCCGTTGCCAATGCTGCGGGCAAGCTGCACAAGGCAGCGCAATCGGGACCGCTCGCCGAGCACCTCGGCGAGTTGATCTCGGCCGATCCGGCGATGGTGCGAGGCGTGCTCACCGAGGTCGCCGACCGCTTTCACGACATCGCCATGGTTGCGGCGCGTGAGGCCGAGCGTCGCAGCGAACTCGAACACCTTGCCCCGCTCACGGTGACTGCGCCAGCGTTGGAACACGACATCCACGATCTGCGCGCCCTGCTCGAACTCGGAGATCATCTCTGGAGTTAGCCGGATGCGCCAGACTCAGGGGGCAACCGTCGGCACACCGCCGATCCGGACTCTCGCATCCGAGAATCCCACAGGAGAATCCAACAGGAACTATGGCTACCCTGCCCGAACTCACGCGCCAGCACACCTCGCTGTCGCGTGAAGAAACTGCTCATCTGCTCCACCTCGTGTCCGAGTGGGGCATGCTCGCCGATCTGTGTTTCGCCGACCTGCTGCTCTACGTGCCGGCGGGCGAGGGTCGCTGGCTCGTGACCGCGCACGTGCGTCCGTCCACAGGTCAGACCATCTACCTCAGCGACTGGGTCGGTGCATGGGCGAGCGAGACCGAACTGCCACTGCTAGCGTCATCGATGGCCAGCGGCGAGGTGCAAGAAGCCGAGATCACTGTCGAGAGCCAGACCGCTCCTGCGCAGATGCTGGCCATCCCCGTGCGCTTCGAGGATCGGGTCATCGCGGTGCTCACTCGTGAACGATCCAGCATCACCGCCCGGCAGCCCGGCGAACTCGAACGCACCTATCTGTCGATCTTCGACCGCTTCGCAACGATGATCGCGCAGGGCCAGTTCCCGTTCCCCGGGCGCATCGCCGACTCCGGTGCTGCTCCGCGCGTCGGCGACGGCGCGATGGTGCTCGACGACGAAGCGCGCGTTCGTTATGCCTCGCCCAATGCCGTCTCGGCCCTACACCGTGTGGGCATCGGCGCGAATGCCGTTGGTATGCGTCTCGCCGAGTTGGGGTTCAACGACAGTTCCGTGCGCCAGGCCTACGAGCGCGTCGAGCCGGTAATCGAGGAGTTCGATCAGAACGCCGAAGTCACGCTGCTCACGCGCTGCATTCCGATCATCGAAAACGGTGAGGTCACCGGCGGCATGTTGTTGCTTCGCGACGTCACCGAACTGCGCAAGCGCGATCGACTCTTGCTGTCCAAGGACGCGACCATTCGTGAGATCCACCACCGCGTCAAGAACAACTTGCAGACGATCTCGTCGTTGCTGCGCCTACAGGCGCGCCGGCTGACCTCGGAGGAAGCCAAGGGTGCCATTGCCGAGTCCGTGCGCCGCATTCGCACCATCGCGCTCGTACACGAGACATTGTCACGCGAACCCGGCGATGATGTCGCCTTCATCGAGATCGTCCGACCCCTGCTTCGCCTCGCCGAGGAGGGATTGCAGTCGGTAGATCGTCCGGTTCAGTTCATCGTGCAGGGCGATGGCGGTCGGTTGCCCTCCACCGTGGCCACCCCGCTCAGCGTGGTGCTCACCGAGTTGTTGCAGAACGCCGTTGACCATGGGTTTCCCGAGGGCAGCGCCGGCGGAACCGTGGTGGTGCAACTTGCCAACGACGGCGCCGAACTTCGTGTACGCGTGCTCGACGATGGCCGGGGTCTCGATCCGTCGTTCGACCTCGGCAAGGCAACGGGCCTCGGACTGTCGATCGTACGCACGCTCGTCACCACCGAGCTCGCTGGATCACTGTCGATGCGCCCTGGCGCAGCTGACGACTTCGTCGCAGCTGGGTTGCCTCCACATCCGCACGGCGGCGGCACGTCGGTCGATCTGCGCGTCCCGCTCGAAGGCGAGTAGCGCGTTCGAGCGGCCGGTTTCAGCCGGGTCTTTTCAGCTGGCCAGGGCTGATTTGTTGCGGGCCACCTGGGCGCGGCGCATGACGCGGCGTTCTTCTTCAGAGGTGCCGCCCCAGATGCCCGAGTCCTGATTCGTCTCGAGCGCAAACTCCAAGCAGGCAATGCTGACCGGGCATTCGTCGCACACTTCCTTGGCTCGTGCAATCTGTGTGAGCGCATGTCCGGTGGTACCGATCGGGAAGAACAGATCGGGGTCGGTGTCTCGACAGATAGATGCCCCGCGCCACGAATAATCGGCATGGGCAAGCGTGAGACTGGACGCGAGAATCGACACGTCGTAACTCCTAGACGGACGCAGGAATGGGCCGCCTCGTGACTGCCGTCCCGCTCGTCGGGGGCGTTTCACTCAGCGCTCGTACGGTACGTTGGGCTGGCCGACTTGACAAGGGTCTGGTTTCAGGAATGTGTCCATTCGGCAAACAATTGATGTTGCCCATCACGAAAACAGATGGGTAACGCTCGTCACTGATTTGAGGAGCGACATGAACAGCGTGAAGGTCGTGCAGGTACTGGCCCATCGAGGAGCGTCGCGGGCAGAGCGCGAAAACACCGTCGAGGCCTTTCGGCGGGCAGGTGACATGGGTGCCGATGGCGTCGAACTCGATGTCCGTCGCACTGCTGACGACGTGCTGGTCGTGCACCACGATGCCCGGCTCCGCGGCCGTCGGGCCATCTGTCGACTTGCAGCGCCAGACCTGCCTGCGTACGTGCCCACGCTCGATCAGGCGCTCGATGCCTGCTCGGGAATGTGGGTCAACCTCGAGATCAAGAACGAGAGCCCCGAACCCGATTTCGACCCCTCGGAGTGGGTGGCCGAGCAGACCATGGCACTGCTCGCGCGTCGGGGCGAACCCGAGCGTTGGCTGATGTCGTCGTTCCGGATGGAGACGATCGATCGGTGTCACGCGATCGCCCCGCACATCCGTACGGCATGGCTCACCTCACGCGTGCCCGCCGACGTGGTCGAGCAGTTGCGCCAGCGCGGGCACCACGCCTTGCACCCGGGTGTGCGCCGGCTCACGCGTGAGGTCATCGAGCATTGTCATGCCGGTGGACTGCAGGTGAACACATGGACATGCGACGATCCCGATCGCATGCGCGAACTCGTCGAGTGGGGCATCGACGGCATCTGCACCAACGTGCCCGACGTTGCGCTCGGCGTTCTGGGCCGCTGAATTTGGCCCATTGAATTTGCGCATTTAGGCGACGTTCGGTCGCACGAGGCGCACCGCGTTGGGAACGTGCTCGAAGTCGAGCCGCGTGGTCTCGCCGAGATAGTCGCCGTCGAGCTGATACGGGAACGGCTCGTGGTGACTCACCGTCAGTGCGCTCACGTCGGTGTGCACGTCGAGGTAGTCCGTTGGTTTCACGCCGCCTCCACGCAGCGCTCCGCCAAGTGACTTCAAGATCGCGGTGACCTTCATCGTCTTGAACGTGATCGCGACCAGGCCGTTGTCGAGTGTTGCCGCCGGCGACAGGCTGAGCGGTCGGTTGCCGAGATAGGTATATGGGTTTGTGTTCAACATTACGGTGAAGTATCCATCGGTCACACGATCGCCGTTCTCGAAGGCGAGCTCGAAGTGCGGATGCTTGCGGTCGTACTTCGATGCCCAGGTGCGGACCGCCGCGTAGATGAACAGGGGATGGCTGGCCCAGCGCTTCAGCGACGCGTGCTTTTCCACCTCGCGCACCACAGCAGCGTCGTAGCCGACTCCGGTGTGGAAGCAGAAGTAGCGACCATTCACCTTGCCGAGCCCGATCGGTTCGATGTGCCCGCTGTTGATGCCATCGGCCAACTGCTGCACGGCGAGCACCGGGTCGTTGGGCATCCCGAGAGTTCGTGCGAACACGTTGGTGCTGCCGCCTGGCAGGACGCCCAATGCCGTATTCGTACCGGCAACGCCCGTGGCCACTTCGTTCAGTGTGCCGTCGCCGCCGTAGCCGATGACCACGTCGACGCCGCGCCGCGCCGCGTCCTGGGAGAATCGTGTGGCATGGCCGCGACGGTTCGTCTCGACGATTTCCACCTCGTTGCCCCGCGAGAGAACCTGCTGCACGACCACGGTGTTGCGTGCCGTCACAGACGACGCGAACGCGTTGACAACGAGCAAGATCCGCAAGGGCTCGAGGGTACCAGCGATCAGGCGTACGGGGTAGAGCGGCGCTACGGGCCGAAACGGGTCCGGACTCGGCGTGATCTCGTTCGTCACATTGTCCGGCAACTTCGCGTGCGGGTTAGGAACGGAGTAAACGCGTCGGTAACAATAGAAGTCATATGAACGTGATCGTGTGCGTCAAACAAATCCCCGACCCGGCCAGCCCGGGTGCTCTGGATCCCTCCACCAACACTCTCAAGCGCGACGGGAAGCTCATCCTCGATGAATCCGACAGCTATGGCGTCGAAATGGCGCTGCAGCTCGTCGATGCCGCTGGCGGCGGCGAGGTCAGCCTCATCTCGATGGCTCCCAACGGCGAAGTCTCTGGCCTGCGCACCGCGCTTGCGATGGGCGCAGCGAAGGGCATTCTCGTCAGCGACCCAGCCCTGTTGGGTTCTGATGCGCTGACCACGGCCAAGGTGCTCGCTGCCGCAGTGCAACGCATCGGTGGCGCCGATCTGATCATCGCCGCAACTGAGTCGAGTGATGGTTACACCGGTACCGTGCCCGAGCAGATGGCCGAAGTGCTCGGCATGGCCTCGGTCACCTTCGCAAAGAAGGTCACGATCTCGGGCAGCACGCTCGAGGCGCATCGTCAGACCGAAGAGGGCTACGACGAGGTCACCTGCGCGTTGCCAGCCGTCATCAGCGTCACCGCCGGTGTGGTCGAGCCCCGCTACCCCAGCTTCAAGGGCATCATGGCGGCCAAGTCCAAGCCCGTCGAGCACGTCACTGCAGCCGATCTCGGGGTCACACCTGTTGGCTGGGCCGGTTCCGGTCAGGCCGTCGCGAGCATCACCCAGGCCGAGGCCCGTGCCGCCGGCGAAATCATCGAAGACGATGGTGAGTCGTTCACCAAGATCGTCGCCTTCCTCGAAAACCTGAAAGTGATCTGATCTGTCATGGGACTGAACAACATCTGGGTCTTTGCGCAGACCGCAAACGGAGCCCCCACCACTGGCACACTCGAGTTGCTCACCAAGGCGCGCACCCTCGGCGCCACGGTGTCGGCATTCCTCGGCGGCGATGGCGCTGCGGTTGCTGCTGCACTTGGTGAATACGGTGCCACAACGGTGTACGCCACCGGCGATCTTGGCGGCAAGCTTCCCGGCGTCGCCGTGTCCGCTGCGATGAAGGCCGTCATCGACGGCGGCAACGCCCCCGACCTCATCATGTTCCCGCAGAGCTACGAGGGCCGCGATGTCCTCAGTCGCCTCTCGGTGAAGCTCGATCGCACCCTGCTCACGAACAACGTCGAGATCGCCGTCGATGGCGACTCGGTCAACGTGACCACGCCGGTCTTCGGTGGCAATGTGCTCGTCGCCACCACCTTCACCGGTTCGGGCCCACACCTTGCGGCGTTCCGTCCAAAGAGCTTCGCGGCCGAGTCTGGCGGCGGCGGCGCTGCTGCGGTCGTGGCCGCACCGGTTCCCGACCTCGGCGTCTCAGGCAGCGCAACCGTCACGGCAGTGCATGTCGAAGAGACCAGCGGCCCCAAGCTCGACGAAGCGAACATCGTCGTGTCGGGCGGTCGTGGCCTCGGCGAGGCTGCCAAGTACGAAATGGTCGAGACCCTCGCCAAGTTGCTCAAGGGTGCGCCCGGCGCATCACGTGCCATCGTCGACGCCGGTTGGGTGCCCTATAGCTACCAGGTCGGCCAGACCGGCAAGGTCGTCAAGCCCAGCGTCTATATCGCGGCTGGCATCTCGGGTGCCACCCAGCACATGGTGGGCATGAAGGGCTCGAAGAACATCATCGCGATCAACAAGGACAAAGAAGCACCAATCTTCGGAATTGCCGACCTCGGCATCGTCGGCGATGTGCACAAGGTGCTCCCCAAGCTGATCGAGGCGTTGCAGGCTCGCGCCTGATCCCGCTGCGTTCCTGATTGTCGACTCCGGCAGTTGATTCGTGCCCTCCGGGGCGTGGACCAACAGTCGGTTCGCATTTTTCGCTGCCGCTCTATGAGCGTGAGCACGTCACCCAGGACCGCGTCGGGTCGGTGCAGATCGCTCCACCAGACATCAGCGATCTCCCATCCCAGCAGACGGAGGCGTCGCTTGCGGCGGTGTCGCGACGCCGGGCAGTGGGCGACTCATGCCACCGCCAGCTCTGGCATTCCACGCCGATACGGAGTTCGGGTTCGGCCAGATCGAGTTCAGCGAGCAGCTTGCCAGTCGTTGGATCATGCACCGCGTACTCGTCCTGCAATTGGAGTCCGGAGCCGCGCAGCACTTTCTTGGCCAACCGCTGGAACCAGCTGCGCGGCAGGCGCTTGCCGATGCGGTCATCGAGCAGACCCACCACCATTGCGGGTCCGCTGACGCCAGACCCCTTCCAACGCACGGCCATTTCGCGGATCCATTGCGGTGATGCGCCGGTGCGCAGCACTCCATCGAGCGCCTGCTCGACCAGGTATTTCGTGTGGGTCCCGGCGATATGAACCAGTGTCGTTGCGATCGTGGTCACAGGCAGCCCCGTAACCATGGCGCGGTCGGCAGCATCGATCCGTCGCGAGCGGTGCACCGTCACCCACGTTGGCGTGAGCGGCCGCTTGCCTTCCAACACCATCACATTGATGTCGGTCGCTCGGTCGTAGCCGTCGAAGCGGTGGAGGCGGGGAGCCGTGCCGTGAGACAGGATCGTGGGGCCGCCGCGGCACAGGGTCGCGATCGTGGCGCGCTGCTGCCAGGAATCCCGCGACGACGAGACGACAACGAGCCCCTCTACCGGCACCCACCACTCTCCGCTTGCGACCTTGGAGCACCGGCGTTTCGCCGAGACGCCGACTTGCCCGAGCTGTCGGTGTGTGACGACCCCGCTCTGGCGGGCGAACAGTTCGGAGAGTTCAGCGAGAGCCATGTCGGCCTGCGTGCCCCGACCCGCGCATCATGGAAACGGCGATCCCCGTTCTGCGTGACGCTGTGAGCCCCGCAGGGCACGCACCGTCACGCAGAACGGGTTGGGGCGCGTGCGGGGTGCGGGTGGGGCGGGGGCGGGCGCGGGGTGCCGGTGGGGCGGGGGGCGCGGGCGCGGGGTGCCAGTGCGGCGGGGCGCGGGGTTTGCCCGGGATGGATGGCCTACGGTTTCGGGTATGTCCGTTGCAGCCCGAGACTCACGCGCGCGGCGACGAAGCGCGTTCGCGGCGATGCTGTGTGCTGGCGCCCTGGTTGTATCGGTCGTGACCACACAGGCAACGCTGGCGCCGCCGCAGCGAGCCCAGGCTGTGACGGCAGACGGCCCGTTCGATGCCTCGGGCTGGGCGCCGTGGTGGCAGGCAACGACCGCGCTGGCCAATTTCAACCTGCATGCAGGCCAGTTCGGCGAACTGTCGCCGTTCTTTTTCTCAGCGACCGCAACTGGCACCATCGTCGCCAACGGTGGTTTGGTGCAACTGGCTGCGTACCAGAAGGCGGCGTCCGATACCGGTACACCGCTGGTGCCTACCATCGTCGACGGCACGCCTGCGCACGTGATGGCCGCAATTCTCGCCGACCCCGCGGCGCGTGCCGCGCACATCGCCAACATCGTGAACTTCGTGGCCTCTGGCGATTACGCGGGGGTCGACCTCGACTACGAACAATTCGCATTTGCCGATGGCAGTTCAACCTGGGCAACGACCAAGATCTACTGGGCGGCGTTCATCCATGATCTCGCCATAGCGCTTCACACAGAGAAGACCCGCTATAGGACACTTGCCGTCAGCGTGCCGCCCGTGGGCACAGCTGAGAGCAACTACTGGGTGTATGACTACGCGACCTTGGGAGCCAACGTCGACCGCATCCGCATCATGACCTACGCCTACACCACCGGCAGCAGTCCCGGACCGATAGCGCCGATCAAGTGGGTGGGCAGGGCCATGGACGCCGCCATGGCGTTGGCACCAGCGAACAAGATCGTGATGGGTATTCCGTTGTACGGCACCGACTGGGTGACCGGCATCGAAGGCAGTTGCCCGGCCGTCATTCCGAGCGACATGAAGCTCACCACCAAGAGCTACACCACCGCAGCCTTCCCGGCGTTGGCGCAGCGTAAAGGCCAGCTGCCGACCTGGAACTCGGTGTACGCGGAACGCACGTTTTCCTACGTGGATTCCATCGGCGGCCCCGATGTTGGTGGATTCCCGGTGCGCTGCAACGTCTCGCATACGGCGTACTACGTGGATCCCGATGGTGTGTACGACCGGGTCGCGCTTGCCAAGAACGACGCGTTGAGTGGTGGTAAAGCGGTGCGCGGTGTGGCCTTCTGGGCGTTGGGTAATGACGATCTCAACACGTGGAATGCCATCGACGCAGCGATGTACCAAGTGCCGAACCCCGGCTACGCGCAGCTCCCACCGAACTTTGTGCCTCCACCCGGCCCACCCATGGTGGCCTCGCTTCCGGGTCGCTACGTGGACACGCGCCCCGGCGAGAAGACCATCGACACGCTGTATGGCGGCGGGGGAGTCCGCCCAGCGGGATCCACACTCGAGGTGCAGATTGCTGGCCGCGGCGCGGTGCCGTCCACCGCGACAGCGGTGGCGCTGAACGTAACGGCGATCGGCGTCGGGCAGGGCTTCATAACTGTCTACGCGTGCGGGACCCAACCGGCGACCTCGAGCCTGAACGTGCGCGCCGGGCAGATCATCTCGAACAGCGTCATCACTCATCTCAGTCCTACGGGAAGTATTTGCATTTTCAATCAATCGGCAACCCACTTGGTGGTCGATGTGTTCAGTGTGCTGCCATCGCTGGCCTTCGTCGCGGTGCCGACACCCGCACGATTACTCGATACACGACCATTACCCACTGTCGACGGGCAAATGTCGAACCTCGGCACAATGAAGTCTGGCGACACGTTGGAGATCCCCGTGGCGGGACGCGGTGGTATGAGCCCGACCGCGAGGACCGCCGTACTCAATGTCACCGTCGATGGTGCAACCACGAGCGGGTTCCTCACGGTGTGGCCCTGTGGTACCGATCGGCCGAATACGTCGAACCTGAACTACGTGCAGGGGTCCACACTGCCGAACGCCGTGGTCACTGCGCTCAGCTCAACCGGAACGGTGTGCGTGTTCTCCTCGGGCAACACGCACGTGATCATCGACACGTTCGCCGAATTGTCGCTCAGCAACTACAGCCCACTCGCGAAGCCCGCGAGATTGCTCGAAACCCGAGCCAACCTCACGACCATCGACGGTCAGTTCAACGGCCTCGGAATCCGTCTGGTGAACACTGTTCTGCAGCTCCAGGTGGGGTCACGTGCAGGGCTGGGTACGGCCCCTTCGGCCGTGGTGCTCAACGTCACCGTTGACCAGCCCGCCACGAGCGGATTCGTCACGGTGTATCCCTGCGGCACTGCGCCCCCCACGGTGTCGAACCTGAACTTCGCGGCCGGTCAGACGCTCGCGAACCTGGTAGTCACCGCGGTGGCCAACGATGGCACAGTGTGTTTGCGCACGTCGACCACGACGCACCTCATTGTCGACGTGTTTGGTTCGTTGAAGCTCTGATCCGGCGCAGCTACACGAGCGGCCACGGATAGCGCCGTCCGCTCTCGTCGATCGGGAACTCACCCTGTTGCAGCAGCCATTCGGCGCGCTCTTGAATGGCTTCGACCTCATTGTCGACCAACAGCGCCGCGACTTCCAGCGGCACCGCATCGACAAGTCGTTGCAGCGGTGCGATGGTCTGATCGGGCAGCGCCTCACCGCCGAATTCCCAGATGACGGTGCGTAACTTGAACTCGGTGGCAAAACACAGGCCGTGATCGATACCCCAGATGCGCTCGTCACGGCCGAGCAGGCAATGCCCGCTCTTGCGGTCGGTGTTGTTGGCCACGATGTCGAGCACGGCCATCAGTCGCATCTGGTCGTGGAGATCGTTGCGCTTTTCGAAGATCGTGAAGTAGTGCTCCTGATGATCGGCGTCGACGAACCACTGCATCGAACCCTCGCCGAGCGGGCCGTCGCGCAACACCGTGGGCGGGACGACGCCGAAGCCCATGGCCTCGCTGAGCAGATATGCAGCCACCTCGCGACGATGCAGACCGGGTTCGAAGTCCCAGAGCGGGCGTTCGCCGCGCAGCGGTTTGTAAATGGCCTGAGCGGAGTTGTCGCCGAAGCGAATGTTGACCAGGAACGTGGCATTGCTGCTCCACGGCATGCGGCCCTCGATGTCGACATCGCCGGCGAGCAGTAGTTCGAGGGCTAGTTCATCGTCGGGCATGGGTGTCCGTCAGGGTCCATCGGCCGTCTACAGAACATGCAGGACGGACGCCCCGCAGCCACCACCATCTCGGTGTGTTCGCAGAACGCAAGTGCCTGACCACGCTCGAGCAACAGCCGCACGTGTCCGCGGTCCTCGAGTTCGTCCTCGTCGGGTTCGCCGTTCTCGTCGACAGCAATGATCTCCTCTAACTGCACCAGGAGGCGATCGTTTCCGCGGTCGTAGCCAAGACCGATGGGACCGAGCACGAACGTGGTCTCGACCGGTTCGCGTAACTCGAATGTGGTGGGCAGCGGCTTGTCGGCCGGCGGGGGCAGGTCGCTCATGACTTTGCGCAGGTACTCGGCAATCGCGGCGGCCTGTTGCTTCTCGCACTTTACCGTGACTCGGGTGTCGCCCTGGCGGACCTGGAGATAAAAGACGCGCTCACCGGGCCGGCCACGCGCAGCAGTGGTGAAGGCATCGACATCATCGAACTGGAAGAACACACCCACGCTGCGTCCGCCTCAGGAAGGACGGAGCTCGCTGAGCGAGCCGCCGGTGGAGTTGACGGTGAGCACAATGGGACCACCCACCGAATATGCGATGGCACTGATCGAGCACGTGGAGATCACGATGCGTTGGAAGAGGTCGATGTGCGTGCCCATTGCGTGGGCGACGGCGGCCTTGATGGGATCTGCGTGCGACACGCACACGATGACGCCACCGGGATGCGCGGCGCGCAGTCGGTCGAGCGTGCTGACGATGCGGGTCTGCATCTCGAGAAAACTCTCGCCATTGGGGAAGCGGAACGTAGATGGCGACCGTTGCACGGTGGTCCACTCGGGAAGCTTCATCAGTGCCTTCAACTCTGCGCCGGTCCAGTCGCCGAAGTCGCACTCGAGAAGGCCCTTGTCGATGTGCACTTTCTGCCCGAGCGCCTTGCCGATGGGGGCAGCTGTCTCGCGGGCACGCTCGAGTGGCGAGGCATACACGGCGTCGACCTTGGCGAGCCCAGCGATGCGATCGGCTGCGGCTTGGGCCTGGGCGCGACCGGTATCGGCAAGGTGCAGCCCAGAGGCGCGTCCGGGCAACAACTTCCCTGTTGTCGGGGTTTGTCCGTGGCGCACCAACAGCACGAGCGTTGGCGGTGGACCGGCGGGGGGCTTCTTCGGCATGCGCTGGTTAACTTAGCTGGGGATGGCGAAATTCGGCCTACTGTCGTCGGGATGAGATTGGTCACAGAAGCACCGGGTGAGGGCGCTGGAGCACGTACGTTGACGCAACTCCACCACCAGGTGATCGCGTGTCGCGCCTGCCCGCGTTTGGTCGATTGGCGTGAGCAGGTCGCGGTGGAGAAGCGGGCGTCGTATCGCAACGACACCTATTGGGGGCGGCCGATTCCTGGCTTCGGCGATCCACGTGCGGCCATTGTGGTGCTGGGCCTCGCCCCTGCGGCACACGGGGCGAATCGCACGGGTCGCGTGTTCACCGGCGATCGAAGCGGTGACTGGTTGTTCCGCGCGATGCACCGCGCCGGACTGGCCAATCAGCCCGAATCGACGAGCATCGACGATGGCCTGCAGCTGACCAATGCCTGGGTCACCGCCGCAGTGAAGTGTGCGCCGCCGGCGAACAAGCCAGAGACGAGCGAACGCGATGCCTGCCGACCATTCCTGCAGCGCGAGTTCGCGTTGTTGCGGCGGGCGTGTGTGGTGGTCTGCCTGGGCGCATTCGCCTACGAGGCAGCGTGCGCCGAATTCGGTGTGAAGCCACGACCGAAGTTCGGCCACCTCGTCGAGGCGACTTCCTCGAGCGGGCTCACACTGCTGTGCTCGTTCCATCCGAGTCAGCAAAACACCTTCACCGGTCGGCTCACCGAGCCCATGCTCGACGCGGTGTTCTCACGTGCGGTGGAACTAGCGGTCTCTGTGCGGCCGCAGTGATCAGCGGTCGAGCGCGGCCTTCAACGCAGCTGCCGCGAGTGCCTGTGCCGACACCGCGTCGTCGAGCCATTCGGGCATGCTGAAGAAGCCGTGGATCATGCCAGAGAAGCGCACGTGTGACGTGGTCACGCCGAGGTCGGCGAGCCGAGCGGCGTACTGATCGCCCTCGTCGCGCAGCGGATCGAACTCGGCCGTGATCACGAGCGCCGGTGGAGCACTGCGCAGCGCAACATCGTCGGCCAGCAACGGCGAGACACGCGGATCGTTGGGTGAGCCTTCTCCGCCGGCGAGGTAGTGATCGACAAACCAGCCCATTGCGCTCGCCGTGAGGAAGTAGCCGTTGGCATTGTCGACGTAGGAATCGCTGCCACGCCGGCAATCGGTGATGGGATAGACGAGTAGTTGGAAGCGCAGCGGCACCGGCCCGATGTTGGCGACCACTGCCGCCAGGTTGGCACCGGCCGAGTCGCCACCAATGGCCACACGTTGTGGGTCGCAACCCAATTCCGTGGCGTTGGCATGCGCCCACCTCGTGGCCTGGATGCAGTCACCGAGGCCCGCCGGAAACGGGTGCTCGGGTGCCAGGCGATAGTCGACGCTGAGCACAGCGTGACCGCTGCGATTCGCTAGCGCTCGGCACACGTTGTCGTGCGATTCGAGGTCGCCGATCACCCATCCACCACCGTGGATGTAGACGAGCAGCCCGAGACCCGGCGTGTCGCTCGGTCGGTATAGTCGAGCGGGCACACCGCCGGCATCGACCTCATGGATTTCGTGTACGCGTTCGGTGGAAGGCAATTGACGAGCAGCACGCGCGTCGCGCGCCTGCTGCGGAGTGCCTGAATCGATTGCCGGCAGCCCGAGTTGAACGGTGAGATCGATCAGTGCTTGCGCCTGCGGGTGAAGTGGCATGTAAGCGATTCTGGCATGGACCATTCGTCGCAATGAACGTGTGCCTCTGGTGGCACGGCTGCAATACTTGCCGAGTGGTGGCCAAGACGATTGACGGCGCGTTCGTGCGACAGGCCCGTGCCGAAATGGTGGCCCGCCACGATCTTTCGGGGCGCGGTCTTGCCCGGCGTCTGTCCGATCAGATGGATGGCTGGTTCGACGCACTGGGCGGCGATCTTCCACCGGGTTGGTCGCTCATCGCCACCGGCGGGTACGCACACGGCCTGCTCTGTCCCGGTAGCGACATCGACGTGATCTTGCTGCATCCCCCTCGCGCGTCGGAGGATCAGGTCAGAGAGATTGCCTCGCCGATCTGGTATCCGATGTGGGACGGTGGTGTGAAGCTGAGCCCGGCAGCGCATTCTGCCAAGTCGTTGATGTCGTTGGCCGCAATCGAGTTGGCCTCGGCCACGTCGCTGCTGCGCATTCGTCGACTTGCCGGCAGCGAGCCCGAAGTCGCCGCGGTCCGTGCCAGCGCGCTGGAGCTGTGGCGGAGTAAGCCCCTGCAGTGGCTGGGCAAGCTCAAACAAGCCAACGAGGAGCGCCAGCAGCGGACAGGCGAAGTTGCGTCTCTCCTCGAACCCGATCTGAAGGATGGGCGAGGCGGGCTGCGTGACTACGACGCGCTGCGCTGGGCACTCGCCGTTGATCGTGCGGAGATCGCATCGGCGATGGAAGAACCGCTGGAGGAACTTGCCTCGCCTGCCGATGCCCTGCTCGGCACGCGTTGCGAACTCCACCGCATCACGGGCAGGCACGCCAATGTGTTGTTGCTCCAAGATCAGGACGCGCTTGCCACAGCAATGGGGTTTGCAGACGCCGACATCCTCATGGCGCGTGTGTCAGAAGCGGCGCGCTCCATCGACTGGGCCAGTGAGCGATTCTGGTCGCGTGTCGAGCGGATCATTCGGGCCAAGGGTCGTCGTCCCGCATTCGCCGGGCGAGTTTCCGCCACACTCGCTCCCGGCGTGACGGTTGTCGATGACGAGGTCGAGGTTGACATCGACGTGGCGGGTGACGACAGTTCGCTGATCCTTCGCGTCGCGGCTGAGGCCGCTCACGCCGGGTATCCCATCAGTCGCGGCGCGCTGCTCTCGCTCTCCGGGTCTGCGACCGAGATCCCCGACGTCTGGCCCGAACGCACCAAGCAGGCTCTGCTCAGCCTGCTCGGTGCTGGTCCGCAACTGGTTGTCGCCATCGAATCGCTCGAGCGTTACGAGTTGTTCAGCCGCATGTTGCCCGAATGGCGCCACGTACGCAGTCTTCCGCAGCGCAACGCCTTTCATACCTACACCGTCGATCGCCACCTGCTGCAGACGGTGGTCAACGCGAACGCCTTCGTCCGCGATGTCGCCCGGCCCGATCTGCTGTTGATCAGTGCCTTGCTGCACGACATCGGCAAGGGGTACCCGGGCGATCACACCGAGGTCGGCATCTCCATTGTCGACCGTGTCGGACCGCGCCTCGGTTTCAGCGTCGACGACGTTGCCGTGATCAGATCGATGGTCGAGCATCATTTGCTCCTCGCCGAGACAGCGACGCGCCGTGATCTCGTTGATCCGCGCACGATCGAGAACACCGCCACGGTGCTGGGTGACTCGCTTCGTCTCGGCCTGCTACGCGCGCTCACCGAGGCCGACAGCCTGGCCACGGGTCCGTCGGCGTGGTCGTCGTGGAAGGAATCGCTCATCGACGAACTCACCAACGCGGTCGAGGCGATGTTTGCGGGTACGACCCACGAGGTGCGTTCGGTGCTGCCCGACGACCGCTTCGCTGATCTGTTGGCCAAGGTGCGCGCTGATGGACATCTGCATGCCGGCCATGAGCGGGTGGGCGACTTCGATCAATGGTTCGTCGCCAGTCCCGATCAGCGCGGGCTGTTTGCGAAGATCGCCGGCACGTTCGCCGTCCACGGTATCGATGTCGTCAGCGCCGAGGCGTGGACCAGTGCAGACGGCATCGCCATCGATCAATTCCAGGTGCCGCACTCTGAGGACATCAGTAGGGATTGGGGTCGGCTCGAGCACGACCTCCGCGGCGTGGCTGCGGGCACGATCGACATCGAGAGCAAGCTGGCCCAGCGGATCCGCACGTACAGCCGCGCCCATCGGCGGGCACTTGCCGCGTCGCAGCCCCGCTTGGAGGTGATCATCAGCAACGATGCGTCGGCGTCGACGACCATGATCGACGTGCGCGCGCCGGATGCGATCGCGGTGTTGTACCGACTCGCGTCATCGTTGGCGCTACAGGGACTCGACATCAAGTCGGCGAAGGTGGCCACGCTCGGGCATGAGGTCGTGGACGTCTTCTACGTTCAGCGGTCTGGCCAGCAGGAGACGACTGGGCAGATACCACCCTCGGGGCACGACGCACTCCGCGACGAACTCAAAGCTGCGTTGAGCGTCGACTGATCGGACCTGCTCCGATCGGACTCAGTGCGCGGCCGGCGCCGCGGCGTCGGCCTTCTTCTTCGGTGGGGGTACCCCAATGGCCGGGGCGCGATCGGCGAACTCGGGCCAACGGCGTCGGCTGACAATGGAGAGCAGGCGCAGCAGACGCATCGCCTCCTTGTCCTCTTGGGCCGGGCGGGCAATGATCGAACCATCGGCGATCATGCGGTTCATCACCTCTTCGCCCAGTTCAGTGCGCACGATGGTGAGCGTCCAGTCGTTGTCCTCGCCGATACCGCCGGTGGAGACATCGGCATGCTCGGCCGAGAAATCGGGACAGTTCTTGCAGCCCTCACGCGTCCACTTGTGGCATTCCTTGAGGTCGATCTCGTGATACGAGCCGTCCTTCATCCAGATCTGAAACACGCCTTTGATGTTCATCTTGGCCATGTCGGCCTTCTTCAAGCCGTACTTGGCCTCGAACAGTTCGGGGAAGATCGCATCGTCGAATGTCTTTGAGCACAGCAGGCCGATGTTGAAAACGAACGGCTTGGATACCTTTCCGGCCTTGCGATCCCACATCGTGGGGGGCGACGACGTCTGGCAGCCCATGCCCACGAGCGCGAGGCGCGAGATGCCTTCCTCTTTGGCCTGGCGCAGCGCCAGTGGGTTTGCGCAATACGTGTAGCGGCTGCCCGCTGTGGCGAGCACTTCATCTTTGTTGTGCGCCAGTACCGGCTTGGCCTTCCAGGCATCGTCGGGCTCGACACCGCTGACCATTGCGGCCTGGATGTAGTCGTGCTCCATCAGCCAGATGAGCATCGCCGATACGAGCCCACCGTCTTGGCCGATCTTGTGCACCATGTCGTCACTGGCGCGGGTGAGATACAGCGCACGCCAGATGCCGCCCATCTCGTCGGGCTCGCGCACACGACCGAACAGGTGCATGTCGGCTGCCGGCTCCCAGGCGCGAAAGCGCGGGCAGGCCCGTGTGCACGTGGTGCAGCCCTTCTCGCCGTGGATGCAGTTATCGAGACCCAGTTCCTCTTCGAGGTGAAATGGCAGGTACTTGCCCTCTTCGTGTTCGTAACCGATGACGTCGTGCGGACAGGTGACCACGCAACCGGCGCAACCCGTGCAGAGCCCGGTGGTCACGACTTCGGCATAGAGTTCCTTCCATTGCGCAGTCCAACGCTCTGCTTTTGGTGGTGCCGGTTCGGTCATGGTCATGACATGAATCTAGGCGTTGCCGGCTGCCTGTGCGTATGTCTGCGATACCACCACCACCACCACGCGACAGCGACACGTGCATACGCACAACGATTTCAGGGGAGAACACGATGGGAATGATCGGCCAACGCGTGGTGCGCACGGAGGACCCGGCGCTACTCACCGGACACGGCACCTTCATTGACAACCTTGACATCCCCGGCGCGGTGCACGTGGTGTACGTGCGCTCGCAAATGGCCCATGCGCGCATCACTGGTGTCGATGCCGATGCGGCGCGCGCAGCGCCCGGAGTGCTCGGTGTGTTCACCAATGCCGATATTGATCTGGGTCCGTTCCCGCTCGACATCGGGTTGTTGCCTACTACCTTCCCGCGCTCTGCGCTCGCCGGCGCGGTCACTCGGTATGTGGGCGAGCCCATCGTTGCTGTTGTCGCAGAGACGCGCGAGCAGGCCACCGACGCCGTGCAGATGGTGATCGTCGACTACGACGTGCTGCCCAGCGCTGTCACGGTCGCGCAGAGCCTCACCGACGAGGTCGTGCTGTTTCCCGAACACGGTACGAACGTGTGCGTGAGTATGCCGGCGCGGGCGCCTGTCGACTTCAGCGCCTGCGAGGTCATCGTCACGGCCGACATCGTCAACCAGCGCGTTGCCCCAGCGCCGCTCGAAGCGCGCGTGTCGGCGAGCCATTGGGAAGACGACGGGCGCCTCACCCATTGGCAGGCGGGGCAGGGCGCGCACCCCATTCAGGAACGCCTGTGCGCTTGGTACCAACTCGACGCGTCGCAGGTACACGTGATCACACCCGATGTCGGCGGAGGCTTCGGCGCGAAGGCGTTTAACTACCCCGAGGAGACGTTGGTGCCGTGGCTCGCTCGCGCCGTCGGCCGGCCGGTGCGCTACACCGAGACGCGCAGCGAGAGCATGAACGGACTCGGCCATGGCCGCGCCCAGACCCAGCGCCTCACCATCGGCGGCTCGCGCGATGGGCGCGTCACGGCGTATCAGCTCGATGTCGTGCAGGACGCCGGCGCGTACCCACGTATGGGTGCGTTCCTGCCGTTCATGACGCGTGTGATGCTCACCGGCGTCTACGACATCGCCGCCGCCGACCTCAACGCCACCGCCGTGCTCACGAACACCGTGCCGACCGTTGCATACCGCGGCGCGGGTCGGCCCGAGGCTGCTGCTGCGATCGAACGGGCGATGGATCTGTTCGCCGCAGAGATCGGCATGGATCCCGTCGAGGTGCGCCGCCGCAATCTCGTTGCTGTCGATCGTTTCCCGTTCACCACCGTCACCGGCACCACCTACGACAGTGGCGACTACGCCGGTGGCCTCGACGCGCTGCTCGCCGCGGTCGATTATCCGGCCCTGCGCGCCGAACAGCAGGCACGGCGCGACCGTGGCGACGCGTTGCAGCTCGGCATCGGCGTGTCGGTGTACGTGGAGATCACGGCCATGTCGGGTGGTGGCGAACTCGGCCAGGTCGAGGTCACCGCCGGTGCGCCGGGTGAAGACGTCTCCGTACGCGTGGTCACCGGCACCACCCCATATGGCCAGGGCCACCGAACCACGTGGGCGATGCTCGTGGCCGACACGCTCGGAGTGCCGATGGACCGCATCACAGTGGTCCATGGCGACACCGATCTGGTCGCGAGCAGTTCCATCACCGGAGGCTCGCGATCGGTGCAGCTCGGCGGTACCAACGTCACCCGCGCTGCGAGCATCGTCGCCGACCAGGCCCGTGGTATCGCAGCCAGATTGCTCGAGGCCGATGTCGCCGACGTGGTCATCGCCGACGGTGTCTTCCACGTTGCCGGTGCGCCCGCGATCAGTCGCACATGGGCTAAGGTCGCCGCGGTTGCGGCCACCGAGAGAACACCACTGTACGGCGAGGGCGACTTCAGCCAGGCCGGTGGCACGTTCCCGTCAGGCGCGCACCTTGCCGTCGTCGAACTCGACACCGAGACCGGCCGCGCCGTGCTCAAACAACTCGTGGCTGTCGACGACGCGGGCCGCATCATCAACCCGTTACTCGCCGAAGGACAGGTGCACGGTGGCCTTGCCCAGGGTGTGGCGCAGGCTCTCTTCGAGGAAGTGGTCTACGATGAGGATGGCAATCCGCTCACCTCGAACTTCGCCGACTACGGCATCCCTTCAGCTGCCGAGCTCCCCAGTTTCGTGACGGTGCATGTCGAGACCCCATCGCCGTTGAACGATCTCGGTGCCAAGGGCATCGGCGAGAGCGGCACGATCGGAGCCACGCCAGCGGTGCAGAGCGCCGTCATCGACGCCGTCGCGCACCTCGGCGTTCGCCATATCGACATGCCCTGCACGTCGCAGCGAGTTTGGACGGCGATTCAGAACGCTGGTTAGTGCTCTGAGCACAAAGACATGCGGCCGTCACCCGCCCGCGCGAACCGCCGGGGGATTCGCTGTGGGTGGGGTGCGGTGACGTTGCCACCCACGCGGGGGCGAAGTAACCAAACCCCCAACACGCACGAGAACGTGGGCGAGATCTTGCGATCCAGAACTCGGGGCAGCGCCAGTCCCCCAACGGGCGCTGACCTGGATCTGCTATGCCGCTGCGGCCGTGGAAGCCGCAGACACGATGGAGTGCACTTCGTCGCCCGTGATCTCGTCGCGCTCGAGCAACGCCTCGGCGATGCTCATCAGCGCGAAGCGGTGCTCCAACACGAGGCAGGCCGCGCGATCTGCTGCTGCATCGAGGATGCCGTCGACCTGCTTGCGTGACGCCTCGTCCATAAGCACCTTGGCGACCAAGTTGCCAGCTCCCGGCATGACTGCTGCTTCAAGGCTGATCAGGCTGGTGCCGGCACCGAGTTGACCGATCAGTTGTGCAGCAACAGTTGTTGCAAATGCAAGATCAGAGGTGATGCCGCTGCTGGCTTCGCCGTACTCCTGCATTTCTGCAGCACGGCCGGCGAGGGCGATGGCGATGAGGCTGTGCGCATCGGCCGGCGTGCGAAGGAAGCGCTCGTCGGCATCACCATGTGACACCAGGCCGAGTGCGCCACCGCGCCGCAGGATCGACGCAATGTGAATTTCGCGTCCGGCGAGCGCAGCGGTGAGCGCATGGCCGGCTTCGTGGATCGCAACCTTGCGACGCTCGTCAGGGTGATAACCCACCTCGTGCGAGAGGCCGACCTCGGTGATGAGTCGGGCTTCGATCACGTCGCTGATGGTCATCGCCCGGCGGCCGTAACGCAGCGAGATGATGAGCGCCTCGTCGAGAAGTCGCTCGATGCGCACCGGTGTGTAGCCGCCGGACAGATCGGCAATCGCGACGGCTGTGACCTCGTCGGTATGCGACTTCTTGTCGAGGTAGTACTGCGCGATCTGAACACGATCGGCATGCGGCGGTAGATCGAAATGAATGATGCGGTCGAATCGGCCGGGACGCAACAGCGCCGGATCGAGGTCAGCTGCACGGTTCGTCGCGGCGATCAGCAACACGTTCGCGGTCTTGGGCTTGGCTCGTGTGATCGCCATGCCGACAGGGAGCAGGCTGTTGAGACGGTCGGTCCACTTGCCCTTCATCTTCTGCCAGCCCGTCGGGAGGTCGAAGCTCTGCATCTGTACGAGCAGCTCGTTGACGATGCCGACGCTGCCCTCGCGCGACGAGTTGGAACTCATCCCACTGCGTGCTCCGCCAATGGCATCGAATTCCTCGATGAAGCCGATCGCGCCGCCTTCGGCGTGGGCTGCCTTGCGCATGGCTTTGAAGAACGAGCGCACCTTCTTGTTCGTCTGGCCGAAGAACATCGACTGGAACTCACTCGCTGACACGAACAGGAATGGCACACCCGCTTCGGCCGCGAGCGCCTTGGCGAGGTACGTCTTGCCGGTGCCGGGAGCACCTTCGAACAGCACGCCGCGGCGCGGCGAGCCTCCGAGTTCATCGGCGAACATCTGATGGTTGAGGAAGAGGTTCAGCGTGTCGATTGCCTCACGACGCGTTGCCTCGGCACCCACCACATCGGCGAGGCGAATGTTGGAGTCGGAGGGGCGCAGCAACGTATGAGGCGACTTGCCCGCACCGAGGTAGGGGATGAGAGTCATTGCCCCCATCAACACGAGCAACACCACGAGCAGCGACAGTTCGGGACTGTTTCGGATGATGCTCGGCAGACCTGGACTCACCGGGTTGCCGATGATCTCGCGGTACCAGATCCACGCCAACGGCACACCCAGCACCACGACCAATCGGGTGAGTCGCTTCTGGCGTTCACGCTCACGCTTGGTGCTGGTATCGACGTTGTGCCCCCGAACGACTGTGCCGTGCTGCAGATCGGTGATATCCATCCATTACCCCTCAGGTCGACGTGTTTGGGGCACCCTAGCATGGTTATCACGCTCAGTGGTAGTGGTTCACTGTCCGTGGTTTTGTGAATACCGCTGGTAAGACGCCTTGACGATTGCTTACCGAACGAATTCAGCTCGTTTCGAGCATCGACTGGGCCGCCGTCACAGCATGCGCCTCGAGTATCCAACCCCGGCTGCGCACGGTGCGGATCGCGTCGGCGCCGAGTGCGCGGCGCACACCGACGAGCAACGAATCACTACGACGCTCGCTCAACTCGGCAATGCCCACGCGGCGGGCGAGTTCACGTCGACTCACGACCCTGCCGACGTTGTCGACCAGCACAGAAAGAACAGCCCGCTCCTGCTTCCCTAACGGCCCAGGGGGGTCTGTGGCCGTTGTGTCGGGAGTGGCAGGAGCGGGGCTGAACACTGGTGACACGATAGGAGTGCCCGATTTCCCAAGTGTTCGATCCGTGTGAACGGGCCGTGAACGGACCGTGCCTCCGCCCGATCGCGAGGGGTCTCTCCGCTTGGACGACCGTGCGTTTCGCGGCCAGACTCATTGCTATGGATCTGAGCTATTCTGCCGCCGACGAGACCTTCCGAGCCGAGATTCGCGGCTGGCTCGAGGCGAACCTGCCCGCCGGATGGTTCGATGCTGGTTTCGAGATGACCACCGAGGATCGCAAGGCGTTCAACGCGAACTGGCCATCCACGTTGTTCGAGGGCGGCTGGATCTGTGCGACGTGGCCCGCCGAATACGGAGGCAAGGGCCTCACCACGATGCAAGGTGTCGTGCTCAGTGAGGAATTTGCTCGTGCGAAGGCACCGCTCCGTGCCGACTTCTTCGGCGACACCTTGGTCGGCCCCACCATCTTGCAGTGGGGCACCGAGGAGCAGAAGAAGCACTTCTTACCGAAGATCCTCAACGGCACGATGAGTTGGTGCCAGGGCTTCAGCGAACCGAACTCGGGTTCCGATCTTGCCAGCCTGAAGACCACCGCGCTGCTCGATGGTGACGAGTGGATCATCAATGGTCAGAAGGTCTGGACCACGCAGGGCCATCATGCTGACTACTGCTTCCTGCTCACGCGCACCGATCCCGATGCCCCCAAGCACAAGGGCATCTCGTATCTGCTCGTGCCGATGAAGCAAGACGGTGTCGAGGTTCGTGGCATCACCCAACCAGACGGCACGGCTGAGTTCTGCGAGGTGTTCTTCGACAATGCCCGCTGTCCGAAGGACAATGTGGTCGGTGGCGTCAACAACGGTTGGAAGGTCGCCAACAGCACCCTTGCGTTCGAGCGGGGGATGAGCGCCACCACCGGCTACCGCCGCTTCGAGGAGGAGCACCGCCTGATGGTGGCCGCAGCGCGAGAGCGTGGGCTGATCGACGATCCCGAGATTCGTCAGCGTCTCGCCAAGTACTACACGAAGATCCAGATCCTGCGCGTCAACGGCCTCCGTTCGCTCAGTGCCACCCTGAACAACAGCCGCGATCTCGGCGTGGCCGCGCTCGGTGCCACGAACAAGATGTATTGGTCCGAGATGCATCAAGAAGCAATGGCGCTCGCGCTCGACATCCACGGGGCGGACGCGATGCTGATCGATGCCGGTCCTGTCGCCGGCACATGGCCCGGCGCGGCGCGCGACAAGCGCCGTCCCGGCTATCCGGTGAGCCCGATGATGAGTTCGTTCTTCTTCAGCCGTAGCGAGACCATCTGGGGCGGCACGAGTCAGATTCAGCGCAACATCGTCGGCGAGCGAGTGTTGGGTCTGCCCAAAGAACCCAAGTAACCGCATCGCAACCATCGTCGGTACGGCCAGCGAAAGCTGACGCCCACCCGCTCGATCCGGCCACCTCCCATCTTCGCTTGGGCAAACTGCTGAGCACGGCGGCTAGGGCGGTTGGGGACGGCCGCTGCAGGGGCTGAGGGTCACGTCCGATTTCCGCTGGTTATTGGTTGGCCGGACCTGCAGACTGTGTGTGTGATCGAGGACCCCGAACACTGCTACCGGGCGGTGGCAAGTCGTGACAGCCGTTTCGACGGTTGGTTCGTCACTGCTGTTCGTACCACCGGTATCTACTGCCGGCCGTCGTGCCCGGCGATCACGCCCAAGCGCACCAACGTGTCGTTCTTTGCCTCGGCCGCGGCCGCGCAGCGCGATGGCTTCCGTGCCTGCAAGCGTTGCCGACCCAACGCCACGCCCGGCTCGCCCGAGTGGAACACCCGTGCCGACGTGGTGGGACGAGCAATGCGGCTGATCGCCGATGGCGTGGTGGACCGCGATGGCGTGCATGGTCTTGCTGCGCAACTCGGCTACAGCGACCGGCAACTCAACCGGCTGATCACCACTGAGATGGGTGCAGGTCCCATCGCCCTCGCACGTGTGCAGCGCGCGCAGACCGCCCGCCTGCTGATCGAGACCACGGAAATGTCGTTCACCGATGTGGCTTTTGCCGCGGGCTTCGCAAGCGTGCGTCAGTTCAACGACACGGTGCGCGAGGTCTTCGCGGTGTCGCCGTCGGAGATGCGTTCGCGCCGCGGACGTCAACCCGTAGGCCCCGGTTCGGTGACGGTGCAACTACCGCGCCGCGAACCCTTCGATGCTGAGTCGATCTTTCACTTCCTTGGGATGCGTGCCGTGCCGGGTGTGGAGTCGTGGGATGGCACCACGTATTCGCGAGTCCTCACCCTGCCGCATGGCCACGGCGTCGTGGCGCTCGAACCTGCGCCATCTTCGGTGCGTTGCGAACTACGCCTCGACGACTGGCGCGATCTGCAGGCTGCCGTGCAACGGTGTCGCCGACTGCTTGATCTCGATGCGGATCCGGTGGCCATTGATGCACTACTCGGTGCCGACCCGCTGCTGGCCCCGCTCGTTGCGGCGCGGCCTGGGTTGAGGTCTCCGGCCCATGTCGACGGCACCGAGCTCGCTGTGCGCGCGGTGCTCGGCCAGCAGGTGTCAGTGGCAGGGGCCCGCACGCACGCCGCTCGACTCGTGCAGGCCGTCGGCGAGCCACTGCAGCACCCGGTCGGCGAGCTGACTCATGCATTCCCGACGGCAGCTGCCATCGCCGCGATGGACCCCGATCAACTGGCCATGCCGCGCACACGACGTGCTGCGCTGTTGGGTCTGTGTGCGAGCCTTGCCAGCGGTGAGATCGTGATCGACGCAGGTGCGGACCGCGCCGGCATGTCACGGCGACTCCTTGCGCTGTCCGGCATCGGCCCCTGGACTGTGTCGTACATCGCAATGCGCGCGCTCGGCGACCCTGATGTGTTCATGCCAACCGACCTCGGCGTGCGTCACGGACTCGAACGGCTTGGGCTCGACGGCTCGCCGAAGGGCGCGGCGATCGCAGCCGAGGCATGGCGACCATGGCGGTCGTACGCACTGCATCACCTGTGGGCACAGCTGTGAACGCTGCACGCAACGCGAATCGAGAAAGGACAACGATGAAACACGAAACCATGTCCGAAACCCTGTATGAAACCACGATGGAGAGCCCGGTCGGCACACTCACGCTCGTCGCATCCGATGCCGGCCTGCGTGCCGTGCTCTGGCAGATCGAGCCACAGCATCGTGTTCGCGTCGGCGTGGTTGAAGGCGGGTCTGTCGATCCGAACGGCGTACTCGAAGCAGCCGTGACACAGCTTGGGGAATACTTCGCAGGCACACGCACCGAGTTCGATCTTGCGCTCGACCCGGTGGGTACGGAGTTCCAGCAGTCGGCCTGGAGTGCGCTCCGTTCGATCGCGTATGCCGAGACGGTGAGCTACGGCGAACAGGCACGTCGCATGGGCGATGCACGCAAAGCACGCGCCGTCGGTGCGGCGAACGGTCGGAATCCGATCTCGATCATTGTGCCGTGTCATCGCGTGGTGGGCGCCGACGGTTCACTCACCGGCTTCGCCGGAGGGCTCGACACGAAGGCCTGGCTCCTTGATCACGAACGCCTCGTGCGCACCGGCTTTGATCAAGATCATCAAGATCCCAAGAAGTAGTTTCCCGGACGTAGCGGGTGAGCTACGTTGCCTCATGTCGCTTCTTGTCGGAGCGCTGTGGACTCACCACGTCTGGAGACACTCCCATGAACGCAACGTCACGCTTTTTGTTCGCGTCGCTGGCCTTTGCCGGTATGGCCATTGTGCCTACGGTGGCTAAGGCCTCCTCCGACGGGCAGGGCGGCGCGAAGCCCGAGATCATCACAAAGCACACGCTCGACAACCTCAACAACGTCAAGGCTCGCAACGCACGTGATGCAAAGACCGGCGGCGCGCGAACGGTGAGCGGCACCGGGATCAGTTACCACAACGGCCCCGTGATGCTCGGCCCTACGAGCGTGTACGTCATCTGGTACGGCAACTGGCCCAGCACCAGCACGACGCCGCCGATACTCACCGATCTGCTCAAAAGCATCGGTGGGTCGCCCTACTTCAACATCAACACCAGCTATTACAGCGGGTCGGGCACCGCGAAGTCGTATGTCCCCAGCTCGGTGAACTACGTCAAGTCCACCACCGACGTTTACAGCCAAGGCACCGCACTCAGCGACGCGAACATCCAGACCATCGTTTCCGATGCAATTACTTCGACTCGTTTGCCGAAGGACGCCAATGGCGTTTATTTCGTGCTGACGAGTTCCGACGTCAACGCAACGAGCGGTTTCCTCACGCAGTACTGCGGTTGGCACACGCATGGCACCATTGGCGGCGCCAACATCAAATACTCATTCGTCGGCGACCCCGCCCGCAACTACAGCGCATGCGCCGCTCAGACCACATCGCCGAACGGCAACACCTCGGCCGATGCGATGGCAAGCGTCATCGCCCACGAGCTCGAAGAGACGGTCACTGACCCCGACCTGAACGCCTGGTACGACGGCCGTGGCTACGAGAACGCCGACAAGTGCGCATGGAACTTCGGCACTACTACCACTGTGGCCGGGGCGAAGTACAACATGACGCTCGGCACCCGCAATTTCTTGATCCAGCAGAACTGGGTCAATGCCGGTAGCGGCGGCTGCCTACTGAGCTACTGAGCCAAAGCACATCGAGCAATCGGTTACAACACTCCGTGAGCCGGCGTCACTGACGCCGGCTCATGCGCGATTGCGGGCCCGTGCCACCTGATCGCGGCGCAGCTTGGCCTCGGCCTGCTCGGCCGCCTTGCGCTCCTTGCGAGCAGCCTTCAGCGCGAGACGCTCGGCGTCGTCGGCCTTGGGCGGCAGCAGCGGCGCCAACGGCTTCATCTCGGCTGGGGGCAACTTCACCGTCTCGTCGGTCTTGAGTAGGCCAACGATGGTGGCCGAGACCGGTGCCTCACCAACCACGGTGGCGGCGAGCATCAGACGCACGGTGCCGAGGCTGTGGCGCTCGATCAGGCCGGGCATGACGGCCTGAAGTTCTTCTTCCGTGGGCATGTCGGCGGACTCGCCGAGTTGCTCGACGCAGTCGGCCAGGCAAGCATCGCTCATGACCACGCCAAGGCGCTGCAGATCGCCGTTGAGGCGGCCCTTGTGCGCGGCGACGCGCACCGCCTCGACCAGCTCGGTGTCGTCGTCGCGAACGTCGCAAATGCGCTTGACGGCTGACGTGTGATCATCGGGAAGACCCGCAAGCAAGGCAGTCACCTCGTCGTCGGTCATGGCGAGCAGAGCGCGATCGAGCAGGGAGAGGGCGGCGATGTGGGCCTTGGTCTGATTCACGGGCTACACCCTAGGTCGGCAACCCCGAACGAACCACCTCGCCCGATGGTGGTTCAGCCGTTGGCGGTCTTCTTCGGTGCCGTCGTGAACCATGCACCGATCAGGGCAAGAACGGCGAGGCCGATGAACGCGATGCCGTGTTTGGTGTGATGACGGCTGCTGCCCGCAGTGTGGCCGGGGAAGTAACTGGGCAATGCATCGGCGGTCTTGGTGAAGTACACGACAGCGACGACGACGCAGCCAACGGCGACGAGCAAGAACAACGCGGTGAGTGTGGTGAAGTTCATGCCGGCCTTGTCGGCGGCAGGTGTGGCGTTCGAGGAGGTGTCGTTCATGTCGAATCCGCTTTCGCGCGTGGCTGTGATGGTTGACGAGTCGTTCGTGACGGGCTTAGGCGAATCGGATGATCGACGCAACACCGGCGATCAGACAATAGATCGCAAATGGCAGCAGCGTACGTGTATGGAAAAAACGGGTGAGGAATCTCACTGCGAAGTACGCGGAGATGCCCGCCACGATGGCGCCGGCCAGTACTTGGCCTCGAATACCGTCACCCAGTGGACCGAAGAGATCGGGCAGCTTGTACATGCCCGCGGCGAAGATCACCGGAGTCGCGAGAAGGAACGAGAACCGTGCGGCGTCCTCGTGATCGAGCCCGCGTAACAGCCCCGCGACCATCGTGATGCCGCTGCGGCTGATGCCGGCGAACAGAGCCGCGATCTGCGAAGTGCCGACCACTGCGGCGTCGATAGTGGTGACCGTTGTGCCGTCGCCCAGGCTCGCCTCGCTACCGTCTTCTGCACTGGCGCGCTTGGGGGCTCGGCGGCGGAGTCGTTCACCGGCGAGCAAGATGAAACCGTTGATCGTGAGAAAGATCGCGGCTGCAAGTGGCTTGGCGAACAGCGTTCGCAGGCCGTGTTCGAAGAGCAGTCCGACGACACCCACCGGAACCGTGGCAAGCACCAGGAGCCAGGCCATCTTCTGGTCGGGCGATTCGACTTCGCGATCGCGAATTGAGGTGAGGAAACCCCCAATGATTCGTTTCCAGTCGGCGCGGAAGAAGATCAAGAGCGCGATCGCCGTTGCCACGTGCAGACCGACCAGGAACGTGAGGTAGAACGACTTGTCGGCGGCGGTGCCGCTGGCAAGTGCATCCCAGCCGAGCCAGGCAGGAAACAGAACCGAGTGCCCGAGGCTCGATACGGGGAACAACTCGGTGACGCCCTGTAGCACGCCGATCACGATCGCTTGAAAGAAACTCACCAGCCGTCGGCCTCCGGGTTGACGTGGCCCCACCCATTTGCCGGCGGGGCGTCGACGATGCTAGTGGCGCGTTGCGGCATCGCTGCGTGAGGTCAGGCCGAGAACGTGCACTGCGCCACTGCCCGATTTCCGCTGTGTGGGCAGTCGATGTTGCAGAGCGCCCTCGGAGAGATTCGAACTCCCGCACATGGTTCCGGAAACCAATGCTCTATCCCCTGAGCTACGAGGGCTGGATAAACGCATCTGCACGTTAGCGGTCGGGGCTGTGTTCTCCCACGCCCGCAGCTCGGCGTCGGTGCTCGACGCAACGGCGCTTTCGTATTCATCACTGTTTCTGCCGGCTGACTTGGCAGAATGTGAGTCCCATGGCCGATCCGCTCGTTACTGTCTCCCGCCTTCTTGCTCCAGCGTTTGCTGCGGTCGGCGGCGAGGGCGCCGATCCGGTGGTACGTCCGAGTGATCGCGCCGATGCGCAAGCCAACGGTGCGCTCGCGATCGCCAAGCAGGTCGGCAAGAATCCGCGCCAGGTGGCCGAGGAAGTGTTGGCCATCGCCCAGGTGCAGCTCGGCGACGTGTGCAGCAACATCGAGATCGCCGGACCGGGCTTCTTGAACCTCACGTTCAGCGATGCCTTTCTCGCGCAACAACTCGCCGAGGCTGCTGCCGACGAGCGCCTCGGCGTGCGCACCACGACGGTTGCCGAGCACATCATCGTCGACTACTCGCACCCGAACGTGGCCAAGGAAATGCACGTCGGCCACCTGCGCACCACCGTCATCGGTGACTCCCTCGTTCGCATGCTGTTGCTCGTGGGTCACCGTGTCACCAAGGAGAACCACATCGGCGATTGGGGAACGCCGTTCGGGATGCTCATCGAGCACATGCTCGATCTCGGCGAGACCACTGCTGCGAACGATCTGTCGGTTGGCGACCTCGCCGGCTTCTACCAGGGCGCGCGCGCGAAGTTCGACGCCGATGATGTGTTCCAGGATCGTGCCCGACAGCGTGTGGTGTTGTTGCAGAGCGGCGATCCCGAAACATTGCGTTTATGGGGCATCCTGGTCAACGAGAGCACGCGCTATTTCAACCAGGTCTACGCAACGCTCGGCGTGCTACTCATCGACGCCGACCTTGCCCCCGAGAGCATGTACAACGCGATGCTGCCCGAGGTCGTCACGCGCCTGCGCGATGCCGGTCTGCTGCGCGAGAGCGACGGCGCGCAGGTCGTGTTCCCTCCGGGCTATCTCAATCGCGACAGCGAGCCCTTGCCGCTCATCGTGCAGAACTCGGTGGGTGGATACAACTACGCCACCACCGATCTCGCGTGTGTGATCGATCGTGTCGAACGGCTGCATGCTGATCGCATGGTCTACGTCGTGGGCGCGCCACAGGCGCAGCACCTCGCGATGGTGTTCGCCGTCGCCGAGATGGCCGGCTGGCTGGCATCCGGCGTGGCGGTGCACGTGCCATTCGGCAATGTGCTCGGCGCCGACCGCAAGATGCTCAAGAGCCGCAGTGGCGAGTCGTTGAAGTTGAACGAACTCCTCGAAGAGGCCATCGAACGCGCCGAGCAGGCCGTCGTCGAGAAGAACCCCGATCTCTCGGCCGAGGAACGCACCGTGGTGGCACGGGCCATCGGCATCGGCGCAGTGAAGTACGCCGACCTTTCCACCGATCGCATCAAGGACTACGTGTTCGAGTGGGACCGTATGTTGTCCTTCGATGGCAACACCGCGCCGTATCTGCAATACGCGCACGCCCGTATCTGCAGCATCTTCCGCCGCGCACAGGTAGCACGCGATTCGGTACGTGCCACCACGACCGTGCTCGGCACACCGCAGGAACGTGCGCTTGCCATGCGACTGCTCGCCTTCGACACTGCGGTCTGGGACACCATCGATCGTTACAGCCCGCATCGGCTGTGCACCTATCTGTTCGACCTCGCCCAAGACTTCACTGCGTTCTACGAACACTGCCCGGTGCTCAAGGCTGCCGATGAGGCCACGATGCGGAGCCGCCTTGCGTTGTGCGACGTGACCGCGCGGGTGATGGAGAAGGGCCTCGACCTGTTGGGCATCGCCGCCCCGGAACGGATGTAGCGATGAGCGCACCTGTTCCGCTCTCGTTGCTCTCGGATACCGCCGTGGTGCAAGCCGACGGGTCGTTATCCGTTGGCGGGTGCTCACTTGTCGATCTCGCCGACACCTTTGGCACGCCGTTGTTCGTGTACGACGAAGCGCATCTGCGCGCCCGATGCCGTGAGGCCGTGCAGGCGTTCGGTCATCAACAGGCCGTGTACGCGACCAAAGCATTTCTGTGCCGGGCTATGGCACGCCTCGCCTACGACGAGGGCATGTTGCTCGATGTCGCCACGGGCGGCGAACTGCACGTGGCGCTGGCAGCAGGCGTGCCCGCCGATGCCTGTGTGATGCACGGCAGCAACAAGTCCACGACCGAACTTCGTGAGGCCATCACCGCCGGCGTGCGCTCGATCGTTGTCGACAGCTTCGACGAAATGGACCGCCTCGATGTGCTGCACGGCGAAGGGCTCCGCGCCCCCGCGGTACTGCTGCGCATCACCCCCGGCGTGCACGCCCACACGCACGAGTACATCGCCACCGGCCAGGACGACAGCAAGTTCGGGTTCAACCTGGGCAACGGCGATGCGATGCTCGCCGTCGATCGGGCCCGCCGTTCACCCTCGATGCAACTCGTGGGCGTGCATTGCCACATCGGGTCGAACGTGTTCGCTGCAGCGAACTTCGCGAAGGCGGCCGACGTAATGGCCCGGTTCGCCGCGCCGCTCGATCTTCCCGAGTTGGTGCTCGGGGGCGGTTTGGGTGTGGCGTACACGAGCGGCGAGGAAGCCCCATCGATCACCCAGTGGGGCAGCGTGTTACACGATGCCTGCGCCGCGTTGGGTGTGCGTTCGCGCGTCAGTGTGGAACCCGGTCGTTCCATCGTGGCGTCTGCGGCACTCACGCTGTACACGGTGGGCACCGTGAAGCACATATCGGGCGTGCGCACCTATATCTCTGTCGACGGCGGCATGAGCGACAACCCGCGACCTGTGTTGTACGGCAGCGGCTACGAGGCCTTCCTGCCGCGTGCGGCCTCAGCAGACCGTCCCGCGTCAGCACGCCTCGTGGGCAAGCACTGCGAGAGCGGCGACGTGCTCATCTTCGACGCTGCCGTTCCCGAAGGCGTCCGCGTGGGCGATCTGTTGGCCACGCCGGTCACCGGGGCTTACGGGCACAGTATGGGCAGCAACTACAACAAGGTCACTCGACCAGCCGTGGTGTTCGTGGCAGATGGTGTGGCCCGGCTCGTGGTGCGCCGAGAGACTTACGAGGATCTGCTCGCATGCGACCTCGGCTGAAGGGTCCAGGCAAACGGAGTCGCGGCGAATAGCCTGTGGCGATGGCGCGAGGACTCAGCGGTTTCATCTGCGACCTGTGCAAGACGGTCACCGGTACCCGCACGACGAAGCAGACGAATCAGACGAAGCAGCCAGCGCAAACAACGCCGCGGCCGTCGCGTACCGGCCGAGCTCCGGCGCGCGAGGCGGACCTCGATGGTGTGGCGATCGAGTACACGCCGCGACTCGACGGCGACCCCGATCCGGGCGAGGTCGTGTGGACCTGGGTGCCGTGGGAGGAAGATCCCACGCAGGGCAAAGACCGCCCGGTCGTCATCTTCGGCAGGCGGGGCAGTTCGCTCGTCGGCGTCGCGCTGACCTCAAAGCCGCATGTGAATGAAGCACAGATCAATATCGGTACCGGCTCGTGGGATCGAGAGGGTCGGCCGAGCTATGCCAAGCTCGAACGCATTCTCGACATCGACCCTGCACAGGTGCGCCGGGAGGGCGCGGTGCTCGACGCGACCCGGTTTGGCGAACTCGTGGCGGCATTGCAGCGTGCGGACGACACCGAGTCCGCGCGTAGGCGAGCACAATGACGGCGGCGGCGAAGTGTCGCCCACCGAGTTGCAATGTTAGGTATCCCTAACATACGATAAGGATGTCGTAACCGCCCAGTGCACTTCCCCAAAGGCTGAACAATGCTGCAAACATTTCTCACCGGACTTCGTGAAGGACTCGAGGCTGCGCTCATCGTGGGCATCCTCGTTGCCTACCTGCGCAAGTCTGGCCGTGACGATCTGCTCGGACCGTTGTGGATGGGCGTTGGTGCCGCCGTCGCGATGTGCCTCGCCGTGGGGGCTGTTCTCACGTTCACCTCGCACGAACTCAGCGGTTCGGCCGAGCCAGCGTTCGCCGGCATCATGTCGGTGCTCGCCGTTGCGTTCGTCACCTGGATGGTGTTCTGGATGCGCACGCAGGCCCACCTGATGAAGCACGATCTTCATTCCAAGCTCGACAAGGCCGTGTCGGCGGGCAGTTGGGCCGTGGCCGGCGCTGCCTTCTTGGCGGTCGGTCGCGAGGGCTTCGAGTTGGCACTGTTCCTGTGGCCCACCGTCAAAGCAGCCGGGTCCGAAACGGGAGCGCTCATTGGCGTGCTGCTCGGCGTAGCATCGGCCATCGTCATTGGCTACCTGATATACAAACGGGCGGTCACGCTCAACCTCGCCGTGTTCTTCCGTATCACCGGTATGGCCCTCATCGTCATCGCCGCCGGCGTGTTGGCCTACGGCGTCAGCGATCTGCAAGAAGCCGGCCTGCTGCCGGGCGAGAACAACATAGCATTCGACGTGTCCCAACACATTTCACCCGAGGGGTGGCTGGGCACGCTGCTGAAGGGCACGCTCAGCTTCAGCACGACCACCACGTGGCTGCAACTCATCGTCTATGTGACATACCTGGTGGTGGTGATGGCGCTGTTCCTGCGCCCGTTGCTCAGGGACGACGTGGCACAGGTTGCGCAACCGGCGAGTCAGCCTGCACCGCACGCAACACCCGCCAAGCTGTAGGTCGGTCGCCGCTTCGGCCGAATGGGTTTCCCCCGACCGCTGCGCACGCGTAGCCTGCAGGCGTGGCTATGCATGACAATCACGTTCGAATCGGTGTGTTGGGTTGCGGCAACGTGGGTGCTGCGTTCGTGCAACTGGTGGCTCAGCAGGCATCAGCCATCAAGGCTCGCACCGGTATTCGCCTGGAGGTCACGCGGGTTGCGGTGCGCAACGTGTCGCGCGAGCGCGAGGTCGATCTCGCTCCGGGCGTGTTGGTGCGCGACGCACACGCCGTGGTCGAGGATCCCGATGTGGATCTGGTGGTCGAGGTCATCGGCGGCATCGAGCCGGCCCGCGAGCTCATCGTCACCGCATTGGGCAAGGGCAAGCCGGTTGTTACTGCGAACAAGGAACTGCTCGCCAACGTCGGCACCGAGCTGTACGCCGCGGCCGATGCCGCCGGCGTCGATCTGCTCTTCGAAGCGGCAGTGGCCGGCGGTATTCCGCTCGTACGTGCGTTGCGCGAGAGCCTTCGCGGCGAGCCGATTCGTCGTGTGCTCGGCATCGTGAACGGCACCACGAACTTCATCCTCACGAAGATGACCGAGGAAGGCGCCGACTACTCGGCGGCGTTGTCGGAGGCCCAGCGCCTGGGGTTCGCCGAGCGCGATCCCACCGCCGATGTCGAGGGCTTCGATGCCGGCGCCAAGGCGGCCATCATCGCCACCATCTCCTTTGGCACCAAGGTGGTTGCCGGTGATGTGTATCACGAGGGCATCAGCGGCGTCACGGCCGGAGACATCGCCATGGCGACGCGTCTCGGCTACGTGGTGAAGCTGCTCGCGATCTGCGAACAGGACGCGGTGTCGGGCGACGTCGCGGTGCGTGTGCACCCTGCGATGGTGCCGCACCAACACCCGCTCGCCAGCGTGCGCGAGAGCTACAACGCAGTGTTCGTCGAGGGCGCCGCGGTGGGGTCGCTCATGTTCTACGGGCGCGGTGCGGGGGGCATGCCCACGGCCAGTGCCGTGCTCGGCGATGTCATCGACGCAGCGGTGAACCTGCGACAGGGCACGCACGGCTCACTCGGTACGTTCGGTCGCGCGGTCATCCGTCCCATCGACGAGACCACGTCTGAGTATCTGCTCAGCCTCGATGTCGCCGATCGGCCCGGCGTGTTGCATTCAGTCACGGGTGTATTCGCCCGCAACGACGTGAGCATTCGCGCCGCCGAGCAGGAAGGCCTGCGCGACGATGCGCGCCTTGTGTTCATCACCCACGCGGCCAAGGAGTCGTCGCTGCAGGCGTGCGTACGCGAGCTACGTGACCTCGACACCGTCAAGCGTGTCGGCAGTCTGCTGCGGGTCATCGGGTCCTGAGCCTGATGCGTTACGTCTCCACTCGTGGCACCGCGCCCGAACTCGGGTTCTCCGATGTGTTGCTCGCCGGATTGGCAACTGACGGTGGGCTGTACATGCCAGCCACCTGGCCACAGCTGCCCGATCTGAGCCATACCCGCACCTACGCGCAGGCCGCCGCGGCGATCATGTCGCCGTTCGTCAGTGGCGACATCGCCGACGACGTTTTCACGCGGTTGTGCGACGAGGCCTACGCCACGTTCCGTCACGACGCGGTGGTACCGCTTGTGCAGATCGGTGCAAACGAGTGGCTGCTCGAGCAGTTTCATGGGCCCACGCTGGCGTTCAAAGATGTTGCCCTGCAGCTCGTTGGGCGGCTCTTCGATCACGTTCTGGCCGAGCGTGGCCAGCGTGTCACCATCGTCGGCGCCACCAGTGGCGACACCGGCAGCGCCGCAATCGATGGCGTGAAGTCATGCAGCAACGTCGACATCGTGATCCTGTATCCGCAGGGCCGCACCAGCGATGTGCAGCGGCGCCAGATGACCACGGTCGATTCGCCGAACGTGCACACCGTCGCGGTCGAGGGCACGTTCGACGACTGTCAGGATCTGGTGAAGGCGATGTTCAACGACGCGCCGTTTCGCGATCGCATGAACCTCTCGGCGGTGAACAGCATCAACTGGGCGCGGGTCATGGCCCAGATCGTGTACTACGTGACGGCGAGTCGATCCCTCGGCGCGACCGCCGATTCCGGGGTCACCTTCAGCGTGCCCACGGGCAACTTCGGCAACGTGCTCAGTGGCTGGATCGCACGAACAATGGGTGCCCCGATCGCAGACTTCATCGTGGCGTCCAACTCGAACGACATCCTCACGCGTTTCATCAACGACAACGACATGTCGGCTCGCGACGTGATGCCGACGCTCAGCCCATCAATGGACATCCAGGTATCGTCGAACTTCGAACGGCTGTTGTTCGAGATGAACGGACGCGACGGCGCGATGACGACCGAACAGCTGCAACGTTTCCGTCATTCGGGCTCGCTGCAGGTGGAGCCCGATCAAGTGGCCGCGTGGATCACGCCTACCTTCCGTGCAGCCAAGGTCGATGACGCCGGCACACTCGCCGAGATCCGCCGTGTGTACGAGGCCAGCGGGCAGCTCATCGATCCGCACACGGCCACGGGTACGGCGGCGGTGCAGGCGCTCGGGGCCACCGACGATGGCCGACCTGTCGTCACCTTGGCTACTGCGCACCCGGCCAAGTTCCCCGATGCGGTGTTCGCAGCGACGGGTGTGCACCCCCCGTTGCCAGCGCACCTTGCTGATCTGTTCGATCGTGCGGAGCGCACCAATGTGGTGGCCAACGACCTTGCCGCTGTCGAGTCCTTCGTCGAGCGCGCTGGCTCACACTGAACGAGTGGCGCTGAGCGTTCGGCCGCACCTCCGATCGCCGGAGTTGTTGCATCGCAACGACACCGCTGTATAGGGTGCGTTGGCCCCTCTCGGGCTGCACGTTCCGATGCGCCCCCCAGCGTCGCCCAGCACTCTGTGCTCGGCACCGCTTGCCGGCGGAACCGTGACCGTGTGAATCCCTCTGCTACCTGGGTCACCGGCGTCCGTTGTGCATTTGCACGCCGCACGTCTCCCGCCGGAGTAGATCTTTGTCCCGTGAGGGACACTCCTTGGAAAGTTGGCCCTGTGGCTGCGGATGCCCTCGAACTGTCAATGCTGGAATCAAAAGATCGCGACCAATTGTTCGCGATCGCCTCTGCGCTGGGCGTGAAGACCACGTCTCGAGCGAAGAAGGCCGATCTGATCGAGAAGATCCTCGAACAAGTCGGTGGTGGCGACGCCCCTGACGCTGGTCCCGCACCGTCGACCCCGGATACTGCGGCGGCTTCTCCCCGCGCCACTGGTCCGCGTGGTGCCAAGGCACCGTCGGCCGCGTCTGTGCCCGCAGCAGACGAGGTCGTTCTCGGCCCCGATGGCGAGCCACTTCCCGATTGGGAAGTCGAGTTGATCCGCCAGGGCATCAGCACCGACACGACTCCGGCCACGAAACCCTCTGCCGCGCGTGCGGTGGCGGCACCGACTGTCGCGGTGCCAGCCAACGGCGCGGGCGATGCCGATGCCGATGCCGATGCAGACGACGACGCCGAAGGTAATGAAGGCGATGGCCAAGGGGCCAGCCGTCGTCGGCGACGGCGCCGGAACAAGAACCGCACCGAGTTCGGTGACCGTACCGATGGCGATCGTATCGACGGTCCACGCCCCGATGCGCCGCGTGAAAACGGCCAGAGAACCGATGCGCAGCGCGACAACGGGCAACGAACCGATGTCCAACGAAGCAACCGCTTCGACCGTGCCGAGGGCGGCGAGCAGCAGCAGCAGCAGCTCGAACCGGTGAGCGTGTCGGGCTATCTCGATCTGCGTGACGAGGGCTACGGCTTCCTGCGCGTCAACGGGTACCTCGCCAGTCGTGACGATGCCTACATTCCGGTGAAGCTCACCCGTCAGTTCGGTCTGCGTAAGGGCGACTTCGTCACCGGGCTCAGTCGCCCCGCCGGTCGCAACGAGAAGAACCCCGCGATGCTCGAGATCCATACCGTGAACGGCGAGGATCCCGACACGTCACGAGATCGCCCTCGTTTCGAAGACCTCACCCCACTGTTCCCCGACACCAGACTGCAGCTCGAGAATCCGGCTGACCCCACCAACATGACGGCGCGCATCATCGATCTGATCAGTCCCATCGGCAAGGGGCAGCGCGGCATCATCGTGTCGCCGCCCAAGGCCGGCAAGACCACGATCATGAAGACCATCGCAACGGCGATCGAGCGCAACCACCCCGAGGTCACCCTCATCGTGTTGCTCATCGACGAGCGCCCCGAGGAAGTGACCGACATGCGTCGCACCGTCAAGGGCGAGGTCATTGCGAGCACCTTCGACCGCCCGAGCGAGGAGCACACCCACGTCGCCGAGTTGTGCATCGAGAGGGCCAAGCGTCTTGTCGAGATGGGTAAGGACGTGGTCATCATCCTCGACGGCATCACTCGCCTCAGCCGTGCCTACAACCTGGCTGCGCCGGCCACCGGCCGCGTGATGTCGGGTGGCATCGACGCCGGGGCGTTATATCCGCCGAAGAAGTTTTTCGGCGCGGCACGAAACATCGAAGAGGGCGGCTCACTCACCATTCTTGCCACGGCGCTGATCGAGACGAACAGCCGCATGGACGATGCGATCTTCGAGGAGTTCAAAGGAACGGGCAACATGGAGCTTCGCCTCGATCGCCGCTTGGCCGAACGCCGCGTGTATCCGGCCATCGATGTCGACGCCTCGAGTACACGCCACGAGGAGTTGCTGTTCGATCGTAACCAACTGCAGATGGTGTGGAAACTGCGTCGGGTGCTGTCGGGCCTTGCCGCCGACGGCAATGCAGCGCCCGGGCTCGAGTTGTTGATCGATCGGCTGAAGACCTTCCGCACCAACGACGAGTTCCTCAAGGAAATCTCCAAGCAACCGGCAACCTGACGGCCCACCCCAGGCGCTGCCCAGTACGAAAACCGGTTTCGGTCGCTATCGTTGCGTCTTCGTTTCACTTTTGGAGATCGTCATGAAGACCGACATCCACCCCGTTTACGCAGACGTCACCGTGAAGTGCACCTGCGGCAACGTTTTCACCACGCAGAGCACCCGCACGGGCAACCTCAGCGTCGAACTCTGCAACGAGTGCCATCCGTACTACACCGGTAAGCAGAAGCTCGTCGATGCCGGCGGCCGCGTCGAGCGCTTCAACAAGCGCTACGGAGCCCGCAAGGGTCAATAGCCGGCCGCGCTGCCTGCAACACACTTCGTCAACACGCCATCCGATCATTGCGATCGGGTGGCGTGTGTCGTTTTCGGAGTGTGTTGTTTTCGCTGTGTTCCCTCCGAGCGTATGTGCTCAAGTTGGCGTCAAGAGTGCTTGAGCCAGGCCCAGTCTGTGCCGATACCGATGTACGACTCAGGAAAGGGGCTCATCCGCCGTGGCCGATCCGCTTCAAATCGCGCACTTGCTCCGCCGCACCGAATACGTGGCGCGCCCCGACCGTGTGACAACGCTGAGCCAGGGCACCCTCGCTGCTGCCATCGATGACATCTTGAACTTCCCCGTCGATCCCGTGATGCTGCCGGCCTTTATTGACCACACCATCGACGGCATGGGCTGGGACCAGTATGTGTTTGCCTCGAAGTGGTGGCTCGATCGAATGGTGGATTCACCCAAGCCTCTGCAAGAGAAGATGACCTTCTTCTGGCACGGGCACTTCACGAGCAGCTGGGGCAAAGTTGGCAACACCTGGGCGATGACCAAGCAGAACAAGCTCTATCGCGACAGTGCTCTGGGCAGTTTCTACGCGCTCACGCAGGCAATGGCGATCGAGCCGGCGATGTTGCTATACCTCGACAATGCCCAGAACACAAAGACGTCGCCGAACGAGAACTTCGCCCGCGAACTGCTGGAGTTGTTCACACTGGGGGTGGGCAACTACGCGGAGTCCGACGTGCTCGCCGCGGCGCGGGCATGGACCGGCTACGGCATCAACTGGACCACCTACGCCTACGAATACCACAGCACTCGCCATGACCTCACGAACAAGACGTTCTTCGGTACCACCAAGGCGTGGACCGGTCCGCAGATCATCGACGAGGTGTTGCTCAACAACGCGCCCAAGGCCATGCTCGTGGCACGACGCATCGTCGGCACGCTCTGGGAATACTTTGCCCACCAAACCCCCCCGGCTGCGGTGCTCGACGCGCTTGCTCCGGGGTTCGCTGCTGATTGGCAGGTGAAGCCGTTGCTCAAGGCGATGTTCCTTCGCAGCGAGTTCTATCTACCGGCGGCGACGCAGGGCTTGGTGCGCAGCCCGGTGGATTGGGTGGTCGCGCTGATGTACTACACCGGTTACCGGTCAGATCTCATCAACCCGCAGTGGTACGTCGATGGCATGGGTCAGGTGCCCTTCGACCCGCCGAACGTCGCCGGCTGGAAATCGAATGCGTACTGGGTGAACACGAGCACCTTTGGTGCCCGCGCCGGCTTTGCGCGCGGCATCACCTGGCACCTTCGCCAGAACGGCGGTTACGACAATCTGAAGAGCCTCTCGATCAGCGACGCCATCGACGCCGTGGCGACGCTGTTCGGTATCGCTCCGCTGTCGACGGTGACCCGCACTGCGATGACGAACTTCCTCATTGCCCAACGCGCCGCTGCGCCATACGGCGATTGGTGGGAGCCGACGAACCTGTTGTCGATGGCGATGCTCGCCCCCGAGATGCACGTGGCCTGAAGGGACCGACCAATGCTCGATCATGACATCTCTACCGCTGACGCCCTCGCCCTGCTCTCGGTGAGCGACGACGACCCCAGTGGATTCAACCGCCGTCAGTTCCTGAAGATGGTGGGCTATGGCGTGGGCGGGGGAGTCGCGCTCGGCTCGCTCGGCGCGTCGGTGCTCCCCCAATTGCTACCCGGTCAACTGCGCGCCGCGTGGGCAACGAACCCGATCGGGCCGGCCGATGGCGTTCTCGTGCTGGTTGGTATGTACGGCGGCAACGACGGTCTGAACACGGTGGTGCCCTACGGCAACAGCTTGTACTACGACTACCGCGCGAACATCGCGATCCCGCCCGCGCAGGTGCTGCACATCGACAGCAACGTCGGCTTGCACCCCAACCTCACCTTCCTGAAGAGTCTCTATGACCAGGGCCGGGTCGCGATCGTGCAGGGCGTGGGGTACCCGGACCCCGATCTCAGCCACTTCAACTCGATGGCCACATGGATGTACGGTCGCTCCGACACGGGCCTGCCTACGTCGGGATGGGTGGGCCGCTGGCTCGATGGTGTCTCCAACGCCAGTGATCTGTTCAAGGCAGCGGTCGTTGGCTCGTCGTTGCCGTTGCACATGATCGGCAACGACTACCGCGCGACCACCATCCCGGAGTGGGGACTCGACTTCGGCGATGGCACGTCGGCCAGCGATCTGCGGATGTACAACGCAATTCGCGCCTATTCTGCTGCGCCCGCTGGCCGGGGTCCGTGGCACGACATGATCGCTCGAACCGAACACTCTCAGATCGACGTCGGGCAGGCGGTGGCCCCGATCTTTGTCGCGGATCTCCCCAATGGTGAGCTGATGAAGCGGATGACAGTCGCAGCTCGCCTGATCAACGCTGATCTCGGGCTGCGCGTGATCGACGCCAGCTACGACAACTTCGACACCCACTCCGACGAACTGAACGGTCACGGCGACCGGATGGCCGAACTCGACGCGGCCCTGCAGATGTTCTTCGCGACCGTGGACAGCCGGTTCCAGGGTCGCGTGACGGTGATGACGTTCAGCGAGTTCGGCCGTACGCCGTGGTCGAACGACTCGGGTGGTACCGACCACGGCACAGCGAACAACCACTTCGTGATCGGACCGTCCGTGCGCGGTGGCCTGTACGGCCAGCAGCCGTCGCTCACCGCGCTTGGCCGATGGGATCGGCTCGACTTCTCCGTCGACTTCCGCTCGTTGTACACGTCGGTGCTCGACGGTTGGCTCGGCGGTGGTGCGGGCACGGTGCTGAATGGCACGTACGAGAACCTCAACCTGTTCAATGCGCTGAGCGGCGGCGGTGGCGGTGGTGGTGGTGGCGGTGGCGGTACTCCGCCTGCGAAGACCGTGCCGACGGACTTCGTGGGTGTCGTCCCGTTTCGTCTCATGGACTCGCGCGATGGAACCGGTGGACCCCAATCACCGTTCGGTCAGGGCATGATGCGCGCGCTGCAGGTGACGGGTCGCGGCGGTATCCCGAGCTCTGGTGTCCTCGCTGCGGTACTGAACGTGACAGCCGTCGGTGGTTCGGCACCGTCGTTCCTCACCGTCTGGCCAGCGGGCGTCGACCGCCCGGGCACGTCGTCGCTGAACACTCGCGGCGGCGACGTGGTCCCGAACCTCGTGATCACGATGCTCAATGATGCCGGCCAGGCCAGTGTGTTCAACAGCGCCGGTTCCGGGCACTGCGTCGTCGATGTCGTCGGCTACTTCGCCACGGCAGCGGGATCCCGCTTCAGCTCGCTCACACCGGCTCGAGTGTTGGATACGCGCAGCGGGCTCGGCGCTGCAAAGTCACCGGTGGCCCAGGGCACTGCGATCGAGCTGCAGGTGTCGGGTCGTGGTGGAGTGGCCAGCGACGCCGACTCTGTGGTGATGAACGTAACGGTCACTGAACCCACGGGCGCTGGATTCATCACGGCGTGGCCCACCGGCAGCAGTATGCCCACAGCATCGAATCTGAACTTCGTGGCCGATCAGACAGTGCCGAATCTGGTGATCTCCAAGTTGGGCACCGGCGGCAAGGTGTCGCTGTTCAACTCGTTCGGCTCCACCCACCTGATTGCCGATGTACTCGGCTACTTCCGAACTGGTTCGGGCTCGCAGTTCACGGCCATGACGCCGGCGCGACTGCTCGATACGCGCACCGATGGTGGCGCGTCGCACCCTGTGGGCCAGACGCCGCTGGCGCTGGCGGTGCTCGGTCAGAAGGGCATCCCGTCGACGGGAGTTCTTGCGGTTGCTCTGAACGTCACGGCCACCGAGCCGACAATCAACGGTTTCGTCAGCGTCTACCCGAGCGGGGAATCGCTGCCGACCGCCTCAAATCTGAATACGGTTGCCGGCGTCACGCGGGCAAATCTCGTGATCGCCAAAGTGGGCACCGACGGTGCAGTGGCACTGTTCAACTCGTCGGGCACGGTGCACCTGATCGCCGACGTCGTTGGCTACTTCACGACCTAGCCTGACGCAGTGGTGACAACTGCACCTTCCTCCGCTGGCCCATCGCGACGAGCCAGCCTGCTCGCCATGAAGCTGAAGGCATTGGTGCGTGACCACATCGGCCACGAACCCGGTGCGAACGCGTCACCCGCCGAGGCCAGCGGCTTCGGCCGGGGCGCAGCGTTGGTCGCCGACGGCACTGCATGGGTGTTGCTCGACGAACACCCCGAACGCGGTCTTGGCGCAGCACTCGCGTGGGCGAGTCGGCAGGCCGACGTGGGCGATGTCGCGATCATTGCTGAGGCTGCCACCGGAGTGCTCGCTCGCCGAGCCGCGCTGTTCAGCACCCCCGCCACGGTGTGGCATGCCGTGGAGCGCGTGCTCGTACCTGCCGTTGCCGAGCCGTATCCGACGGTGGCTGACATCGATCCGCTCCACGCGATATGGCGCCCGGTGATCGCCGAGGGCGGGGCCGAACCCGTGGAGGAGCACGGTGTGCTCGCCGGCGAGATTCGTGGGCTCGAAGTGTGTCGTGTCGTCACTGATGCACACACCGGTGAGACCCGCCTCGAGGTTGGCGTCGGGGTACACGATCGCGAGTCGTTCATGACGTTGCACGGCAATCGGCCGACTGTGGAAGCGCTGGCCGGTGTGGTCGATGCCGTCGCCCGACATCGCAGCGTAGGCGCGCCTTTGCACCCGCTCAACCGGCTCGGTGCCGAGCGGTTCTTGCGGTGGCAGGTGTTGCAGCAACCCGAGCGCGTCGGGGCTGCACGATTGCGGGTGGCCGACCCGCCGGTACCTCGGGCGAACCTCAAGGATCCCGTACCGTGCGTGGCCATCGGTGAGTCGCCGTCCGGCGAGGCGCTTGTGGTCGTCTGCTCGGTGGGCATCGACCTCGATCTGGTGCCGTTTGCCGTCGATGCGCGACAGATGCACCTACCCGATGCTCCCGATGCTGTCGTGGTACTGCTCGTACCCGAGCGCGACGCATCGCCGGTCACGCGCCGTTTGGCCGAGCAAGCCGTTGGCCCGGTGCGCATCGTCACGTGGGGCTAGGCGCGGCGTTCGCCCCAGCCTGGCGTAGCCTTGCGGGGTTGTGATTGATCGATTGGCCGCTGTAGAAGACGAATACCTCACCGTCGAGGCCGAACTGTCGGACTCGGCGATTCTCACCGATGCCGGTTTGCTGCGTGAGAAAACCAAGCGGTACAAGGAGCTCACGCCGATCGTCACGCTCATCCGTTCGCTGCGTGCGTCGGTCGAGGATTCAACGGCTGCGCGGGAATTGCTCACGTACGCGAGCGCTGACGAGCGCGAGGCGCTACGCGACGACCTCGCCGCTTCCGATGCCGAGATCGCCCGGCTCGAGGAGGGCATCCGGTTGTTGTTGCTGCCTCGTGATCCCAACGATGGCAAGGCCGTCATCATGGAGATTCGTGGGGCCGAGGGCGGCGAGGAGGCGAACCTGTTTGCACGCGATCTGTTCGAGATGTATTCCGGCTACGCGGCTCAACAATGTTGGTCGATCGATGTTTTGTCCACCGATGCGAGCGACCTCGGCGGCCTGAACCAGATCACGTTCATGGTCAAGGGCGACACCGCATGGAGCCATCTCAAGTACGAGGGCGGCACGCACCGCGTGCAGCGCGTGCCGGTCACCGAGAGCCAGGGTCGGATTCATACTTCGTCGGCCACCGTGCTGGTGCTGGCCGAGGCAGAAGAGGTCGAGATCGAGATCGATGAAAAGGATCTGCAGATCGACGTGTATCGCGCCAGTGGCCCCGGCGGGCAGGGTGTCAACACCACCGACTCGGCGGTGCGTATCACGCACAAGCCCACTGGCATCGCAGTGGCCATGCAAGACGAACGCAGCCAATTGCAGAACAGGGCGAGGGCAATGACCGTGCTGCGCGCACGCCTGTTGCAGGCAGCGCAGCAGGAAGCCGATGCAAAGGCGTCCGCCGAGCGCAAGTTGCAGGTGGGTACCGGGGGTCGCGGCGAGAAGATCCGCACATACAACTACAAGGAGAACCGGGTCACCGATCACCGCATCGGTTTCACGATCTATCGTTTGCAGGAGGTGCTCGCCGGCAACCTCACCGACGTCGTCGAGGCCTTGGCTGCCGAACAACGAGCCCGCCAGCTCGCCACTGGTGATGACTGACGACAGCGCGTTCGGCCGCGACTTCGCACACGCCGACGGGCCCGATGACGACGTCGATGTAGACCTACTGATGTTCGACGACGGCCCCACGATCACATGGCGCGAGTTGCTGGCTGAGACAGCGGCGGTGCTCGGCGATCGCAACCACGCGCGGTGGATGTGCGAGGTCGCCAGTGGCTGCGATGGGCCGGAGTTCACGGCCGAACTCGACGCACCGGTTGCCCACGCAATGGTGGTGCACCTCGACGCCATGATCGCTCGCCGTCAGGCAGGCGAGCCGTTGCAGTACGTGTTGGGCCGGTGGCAGTTCCGTCGCCTCGATCTGATGGTCGATCACCGGGTGCTCATCCCGCGCCCCGAGACCGAGTGGGTCTGCGAAACAGCACTCGGGCTGGTGCGGGCCATGCTTCCAAACGCGAGCGTCCAGCCGCTGCAGGTGGTGGATCTCGGTACTGGCAGCGGTGCCATCGGGCTGTCGCTCGCTGCGGAGCTACCGCTCGGCTCGTGCACGGTGTGGCTCGCCGACGTATCGCCCGATGCAATCGTAGTCGCATCGGCCAATGTGGTCGGCGTGGGCCCGGGCGCTCAAGCGGTGCGCGTCGTGCAGGGTTCGTGGTTCGAGGCGCTTCCCGCGCACCTGCGTGGTGCACTGGATCTGGTCGTGGCGAACCCGCCCTACATTGCAGATAACGACCCAGACGTGCACGACGACGTCCTCTGTTGGGAACCGCATCTCGCCCTGTTCAGCGGCAACGATGGCTTACGCGACCTTCGCGTCATTGTCGCGGGCGCGTGCGAGTGGCTGCGACCCGGCGGCGCCTTGGTGCTCGAGATCGGCGCCGACCAGGGTGGCGCTGTGGCTGCTCTGCTGCGCGACGCCGGCCTCAGTCGCATCGTGATCCGCCCCGACCTCACGGGCCGCGACCGAATCGCCATCGCCCACCGCTGACGGTGCGTCCTGCGGGGGGTTTGGTTTGTTGGGCGCGGAGCGCGCCAAGTGTTGGCGCGGAGCGCGCCCGAGCAGCCGACTCAGTCGAAGCGGGCGGCGAGTTGGCCGAGCAGGTTCTGCTCCATCGGGTCGATCGCATGGTCCACACCTGCCACATCGCGGGCGGCAGAAAACAGCGACGCGCGGAGCACGCTGCTGCTGATGCGGGCATCGACCGAATCGAGGAACTCATCGATGGTGTCGGTGGCCACGGCGTGGCGCACCTTGGCCATGGCCGGTCCGAGGTGCTGATCGAACGAGAAGGTCGGTGTTTCCCAGCCCGAGTCTTCGCTGATCCGGCGGATCTCGTCGAGCTCTTCGTCGGTGATGTGATGATCAGCGACCATCACGAGCAGCAGCAGTTCGACGGCGGCCTCGTGCTCTCGGTCCTCGGTGGCATGCACAGCCACATTTGCGTAGAGATCCGACAGGCGCGTGTTCACAATGTCCAACGTAGCCTGCGGCTTAGTGACTGATCCGCAACGAACGCCGGAGAAACTCGAGCTGGTGCAGCAGCAGGTTTTCTGCGACGACCTCTTGCGGGGTCATGTGGGTGACGCCAGACAGTGGGAGCACCTCGTGGGGTTTGCCTGCGGCGAGCAATGCAGACGAGAACTGCAGTGTGTGCGCGGCCACGACGTTGTCGTCGGCCAGGCCGTGAATGAGGAGCAGCGGTCGGCTGAGTTGGTTGGCGAGGCCAGTGAGCGACGAGCGGTCATATAGCGCGGGCTCACTGAACGGATCGCCGAGATAGCGCTCGCTGTAATGCGTGTCATAGAGACGCCACTCGGTCACCGGCGCGCCCGCGACCGCCGCGTGAAAGATGTCGGGGCGTTGCAGCACGGCGAGTGCTGCTAGGTATCCGCCGAAACTCCAGCCACGTATGCCGACTCGTCCGCGATCAAGTTCGACGCCGTCGGCGGCGAGACGGTCGGTGATCGCCTCGAGGCCGCGTACCTGATCGTCGAGCACTGGTCCGGCAAGGTCGTGATGCACGGCTCGTTCCCATTCCGTGCCGCGCCCGGGCGTGCCGCGGCCATCGATGACGATGACGGCAAATCCTTGATCGGCGAACCATTGCGACGACAGATACGCACTCTTGGCACTGAGCACGCGTTGCGCACGCGGGCCGCCATATGGATCGAGGAGCACCGGCAGCGGGCCAGTGATGGGGCCGTGGGGCAACACGACGGCGACGCTGAGGTCGTCATCACCAACGCGGTGAATGGTCACGTTCGGTTCGACCAGCGCTGTGTGAGCGTTGGAGGCAATGGTCAGCGCGCCGACGCGCAGGGTTGCACCGTGCGCCTCGAGTGTGGCCGAACGGATCGCCGTCGTGGTTCCGCCGACCGTGGCCTGGTGGACGCCGGGCTCGGACGTGAGGCGTTTGCACGCGCCTTCGGGCGTCCAACGCCACACGTGATGCACCGTGGGATCGTCGAGTGGATTCGCGACGAACGTGACCGCGTTACCGGTGACCCCCGATATCGATCGCACCTGCACATCGGGAGGCGACATCGGCTCCCCGCCCACGAGCAGGCGCATCGCCCCGGCGCGGTCGCCGGCCATCACGAGACGCCCATCACCGAGCAGCGCCGGAGTGCCCGGTACGAGGTCGACCCACTGGTCGTTGCTGTCATGGAACACGACCGTCGTCACACCACTTCGTGGATCGGCTTCGAGAACGACCAGCTCAGTCTGATCACGTGATTGCACCGTGAGGAGGAGCCGTTCGGTGGCGGGCCAACTGACGCTCGCGAGGTAGGGGTACGAGTCGCTGTCCCACTGCACGGCCACGGGCGAGTGATCAGGAAACGCCGCGCTCGCCACCGTGAAGATGTGTAGCGACACCGCCGCATTGTCAGTGCCGGCTGACGGATAGCGGTGCTCGGCCGGGAGGGCATCGGGGTGCGCCGGATCGGCGATGTACCACACGGCCACCGAAGAGGTATCGGCTCGTTCCACGGCAATCGATGAACCGTCGGGCGACCACCAGTACCCGCGGTGACGACCCATTTCCTCGGCCGCCACGAACTCGGCGCTTCCCCAGGTGACGCTGTGCGCGTGATCGTTCGGCTCGGCCGCGAGCTCCCAACTGCTGGCGTCGAGTTCGCCGATACGTAGCGTCGCACCATTCACATACGCAACGCGTTGGCCGGTGGGATCGGGGCGCGGATCGAACACCGGGCCATGCACCTTCAGTTCGCGTGCCGAACCACTGATGAGGCCCACGCCGAACAGCCGACCACTCAGTGCGAATGCTGCCACCGTCACTGCGGCATCGGTGGCGTACGCGACCACGCCGCCAGCGCTCTCGCGGGCACGCTCGCGTCGGGCGAGCTCTTCGATCGGTAGATCCACCGGAGTGTCGTCGGCGAGCAGTTGACGCGGATCGGCCACCATCCGCTCGGTGCCAGTGGCGAGATCGAGCACCCACAGACAGTTCACAGGATCGTCGCCCGCCTCGCTGCGACAGAACACCACCCGCAAGCCGTCGGGAGCCACCGTGACGGTGCGCGGTTCCCCGAGAGTGAGTCGCTGCGTGCGCGCGTACTGGCGGGGAAAGCTGAGGTCGCTCATGGGATTCTGTCCACGCGCCGATCGCTAGGGAGTGACCAGAATCTTGGCGTGCGCCTCGGGGTTACCCAGGTCAGTGAAGGCCTGCGGGACACCGTCGATGTGCACTGTTCCCGTGATCCATGACGACAGATCCACCTTGCCGTCGGCGATGGCTTCGAGTGCGGCGGCGAATTCGGTGGGCTCGTACCCCAGCGCGAATTGAATATTCAACTCACCCTTGATGCCGAGCATCGGGTGAAGCATGTCCTGCTGCATACACACGCCCACCACGAGAATGCGGCTGTTGCGCGGAGCAACCCGCATGGCTTCATTGATCATGCCGGGCACGCCAACGGCTTCGAAGATGACGAGTGGGCGAATGCCATCGGCCTGGCGCCATGCATCGATCGCGGTGGTCTCGCGAGGATCGACTACGACGTCGGCGCCCATAGCCTCGGCTAGTGCGCGGCGTTTCGGCGAGAAGTCCGCTGCGACGATGGGTCCGATATCGCGCATCTTCAACTCGGCGATACAGGCCAAGCCAACTGGACCGAGGCCGATCACGATGGCCGACTCACCCGTGGTGATGCGACTTTTCGCCACCGCATGCACGCCCACAGCGAGTGGTTCGGTGAGCGATGCAAGCTCGGGAGGCAGACCCGCGGGCACCTTGATACCCATCATCTCGTTGAGCACCATCAGTTCGGCGTAACCACCGTTGTATGTATTGCTGAAGCCGATGCCGTGCAGGCCCGTGTGGTCGAAGGCAACCGGCATCGACACGATCACATCGCCAATCGCGAGGTTGTTGACGCCCTGTCCGAGCTCGACGACCTCGCAACAGAACTCGTGTCCCATCACCATGTCGCGCTCGGGCACGAACATCTGCATCGACACGGGCTCGGGAGCAAGACCCTCGCTGAACTTCTCGGCGATGGCGCGCTGCTCGCGGCCATGCTGCAACAGATGTAGGTCGCTGCCACAGATTCCACATGCAAGTACTTTTGTCAACACCTGCCCCGGCCCGGGTGTGGGCTCGGCGATGTCGTCGACTCGGAGTTGCCAATCACGGATAACGGCTGCGCGCATGGGCCGACAGTACCGCGGTCGCAAACGTGAGAGCGTGGTCAGCGGCTGTAGCTGGCGATTGCCTGAACGACGATCTCGAAGGCTGCGTCCGCGTCGACGTGGGTGAGCATGTCGCAGTTCGGTGGTCGACGTTCGATCAGAGAGCGCTGGTCGATGAGGGTCATGCCGCGTGTGTGTTCGCCCCACACCTCGATGACCACGTGTCGGGGAATGACCGTGAACAACTCGGGGTGGGTGAGTGCCATCACGGCGATCGGGTCGTGCACCGCGGCGCCGCCCATGTCGTCGTGTCGCGTGGTGTAGGTGTGGCTGAAGAAGACAAGCAGATCGGCGAGCAATTCGGCCAGTCGGCCCGGCACGGCGCGGACCTTGTCGATGCGATCAGGCGTTGCCTGGAACTGATGGGTCACATCGAGCCCGCTCATGATCAGCGGTCCGCCGTACTCGAAAACGATCGCGGCCGCCTCGGGATCGGCCCACAGATTGAACTCGGCGGCAGCGGTGCGGTTGCCGAATGTGCCACCACCCATCAGCGAGATGCCGCCGATACGCCCGGCGAGGTCGGGTGCCGCACGAAGCGCCAAAGCGACGTTGGTGAGCGGGCCGATGGGCACCAGCCACACACCCTCGGTGGTGCGGCATGTGTCGATGATGAAGTCGATCGCATGGTTGCTGTCGGCCGCGCGAGTCGGTTCGGGCAGATCTGCGCCGTCGAGACCGCTCGCACCGTGTACGTACCCGGCATGTCGAGGCGGTGCCACGAGCGGACGTTCGGCGCCACTGTGCACCGGTGTATCGATGCCGAGCAGGTCGGTCATGATGAGCGCGTTACGCGTGGTGAGCGCGAGGGGAGCGTTGCCCGCAACGGTGGTGATGCCGAGCAGGTTCGTGTGCTTCGCCGCGACCACGATCGCAATCGCGTCGTCGTGACCGGGATCGCAGTCGAGGATGATGAGCGGAGCGGGTGCAGTCGGAGACGTTGCGGACATGGCCTAGAGCATGCCATCCGAAGACTCGCTGGCCGCGAAATCGTCCGGAAGCCCGCCGCAACATCGTTCGTGAATGCTCACCGCACGTCTACGGTGCGCTGAGCATTCACGGCGGGGGCAGCGGATCGTGCGGCGCGCGGCGGCGCCGGATCGTGCGGCGCAGCGCCGTGGTTCGGCGGTCGGCGCCGGGGTCGGCGGTGGGCTCACACCGTGAGTAGGCCCTCGGCGTCGAGTGTGGCCGGACGCCCGACCCACTCGCCTGCGCACATCGCCGCGACGAGGGCGACATCGGTGGACGATCCCCATGCCCGACGGCCATCAATCAGCTGACAGGCCGCGAACGCAGTTTCGGGGTTGCCCTCGCGGTCGTGCATCACCGTATAGGCCTCGATGGTGACCGGCCCCGCGGCGTCGGCACCGTCGGCCAGCTCGCGCCGTGGCGTGGCGTCGATCTGTGCCTGGGGTGAGCCGTGCCGATACCCGTCGGCCGGTACGTTGGTGCTGTAGATGCCGAAAGAATGCTTGGTGGCATAGCCGCCGTTGCCCCACACCAAGGCGTTGGTGCCAGCCCCTGAACGGAGATCGGTCATGGTGGTGGCGATGGCGTGCATCACGTAGTTGTTCCATGGTCCGCCCGCAAATGGAAGTCCACCGGTGCGGGTGAGTTGGCGATCGAGCGACAATCCGAGGGACTGGGCGCCCAACTGCACCGCCGACGGGAAACAGCTGTAGAGGTCGACGATGTCGATGTCGTCGATGGTCATACCGGCAAGTTCGAGTGCTGCGCGGCTGCCGAGCTCGATAGCCGGTGTAGTCGCGAAGCTGTCGCGATTCGACATGAACTGGTGCTCGTGACAATCGGTGCCGGCGTGGATGTACACCCACCGATCACGGGGCACGCCGAGTGCCTGTGCCTTCTCGACGCTGCACATGATGAGCGCAGCGCCCATGTCGACATCGTTGTTCGAGTTCATGTACTTCGTATACGGAAAGCCGATGACGCGATTCGATGCGCACGGTGTGCGGATCTCCTCGGCTGTGCGCGCATGCCGGCGCCATGCATTCGGGTTTGTCGCTGCCACGTCACTGAACCGTGCCCACAGCTCGCTGCTGATGCGCTGCTGTTCATCGACAGTGCGCCCAGCTGCGGCGCGTATGGCTGTCTCGAAAAGGGGATACACCTGCACCGGCATGAAGATGCCGTGAGCTCGCTCTGTTGGATGACTCATGTCGAGGTCGCGGCCGAGCACGCGGGGCAGTTGGCCCTCCGGCGCTTTGGGCCACTGCAGTTCGATGCCCTCGCGACGGGCTCTGGTGCGGGTGCGGTAGGCCTCGCCTCCCGCGAGGATGGCGAGGTCGATCTCGCCGCTCTGGATGTGTGATGCAGTGCTGTTGACGAGCGTTTGCGGGCTGTTGCCACCGTTGGTCGTGAGCACCGTCTCGCGCGGTGTGAGTCCGAGTTGTTGTGCGAGTACCGAGGCCGGATCGCCGTAGCGCCAGCTGAGCAGGCTCACGACACGGATCGAATCGGGGTTCGGTGTGGTGGAGAGTCCGGCATCTGCGGTGGCACGCGCGACGGCGTGGGCCATCAGCTCGACGGGATGCATCGCGTCGTCGAGGCCGACGGCATGGTGCGCGTACTGGCCGCCGCCGATGAGCACGGGGGTGCGGGGGTCGATGGGCATAGCTGACGAGGCTATGGCGATTCGCACGTTTGAGGCGAGTGCAGCCAGTCGCCCTACACTCGCCGTGTGTCACGCATCGCGATCGGGTCCGACCACGCCGGCTACGAATTGAAGCAGCATCTCATTGGCGTGCTGCAGGCCGGGGGTCACACTGTCGACGATCACGGCACGAACAGCACTGCGAGTTGCGACTATCCGCCAATTTGTGCCGGTGTCGGCCGAAGTGTGCGTGACGGCGACGCCGATCTGGGCATCGTGCTCGGTGGTAGCGGGCAGGGTGAACAACTCGCCGCGAACAAGGTGCGCGGTGTCCGTGCTGCGCTCTGTAACGACTTGTACACGGCACGCATGGCTCGCCAGCACAACAACGCGAACGTGCTCAGCATGGGTGCGCGCGTGGTGGGCGAAGGACTGGCCGAGGAAATTCTGGCGATCTTTCTCGACACGCCATTCGAGGGCGGGCGGCACGAACGGCGCGTCGCGCAGATCACCGAAATCGAAACCCAGGAGTTCTTCCGCTGATGCGCAAGAACCGCGAGCACTCAATCTCACACAGGAGACATCACCATGCCGTGGCCATCTGATCGCCAACCCGACACTCAGGTGTTCGATCTCATCGAGCGCGAGCTCGTTCGCCAATCCACGGGGCTGCAGCTGATTGCCAGCGAGAACTTCACCTCGCCGGCCGTCATGCGCGCCACTGGTTCGATACTGACCAACAAGTACTCCGAGGGGTATCCGGGCAAGCGCTATTACGGCGGAAATGCCATCGTCGACGACATCGAGGCCCTCGCCATCTCGCGCGTGAAGGAACTCTTCGGTGCCGAGCATGCCAACGTGCAGCCGCACAGCGGAGCGAGCGCAAACATGTCGGTGTACCTCGGCATGCTCGATCCGGGCGACACCATCATGGGACTCAGCCTCGATCACGGTGGTCACCTCACCCACGGTTCTCCGGTGAACGCGAGCGGCATGTTCTACAACTTCGTATCGTACAAGGTGGACCCCAGCGACGAACGAATTGACTACGACGCGATGCGCGAGCTCGCACTCGAACACCGCCCGAAGATGATCGTCGCCGGCACAACCAGCTATCCGCGCCGACTCGACCCTGAGGTGTTCAAGAGCGTGGCAGACGAAGTCGGCGCGTTGTTGATGTTCGACGTCGCCCATCTCGCCGGCCTGATCGCCGGCGGCGCGCATCCGAACCCGGTGCCACTTGCCGATGTGGTCACGTTCACCACCCACAAGACCCTGCGAGGTCCGCGTGGTGGGTGCATTCTCTCGAAAGCCGAGCACGCTGCCAAGATCGATAAAGCGGTGTTCCCCGGCAGCCAGGGTGGCCCGCTCGAGCACGCCATCGCCGGCAAGGCAGTGGCCTTCCGCGAGGCGATGCATCCCAGCTTCGCCGTGTACGCGAAGCAGATCGTCGCTAACGCATCGGCCCTCGCGAGCGCGTTGGCCGATCAGGGTTTCCGGCTCGTGAGCGGCGGTACCGACAATCACCTGATGGTGGTGGATCTGCGTCCCTTCGACAGCGAGCTCACCGGCAAGGCGGCCCAGAGCGTGCTCGATGAAGCGGGCATCACGCTGAACAAGAACACTGTCCCCAACGACACGCGTAGCCCGTTCGTCACCAGCGGCGTGCGTATCGGCACCCCGAGCGTCACCACACAGGGCATGCAGCAGCCCGAGATGAACGAGATCGCGGCGCTCATCGCCGAGGCGCTGCGTGGTCGTACCGATGCCGGCGTCCTCGCGAGCGTGCGTGCCCGGGTGGCGTCACTGTGTGCCCGGTTCCCTGTGTACGCCTGACGGTATCTGCAGACTCACGCGTCGAACTAACGTCGTCCCGATGCCAGATACCGCCGCATACATCATCGTGGGCGGATGCGCGGCAGGAGTCACTTTCGCGCTGACGCCTCTGGTATCGAAGATGGCGCGGCGTCTCGATTGGGTCGTGCCCCCCGACGAGCGGCGCGTGCACAAGGTGCCCACCCCCGACGTCGGCGGCATCGCTATGTTCGCCGGATTCGTCATCGCGCTCACACTCAGCCGCTTGATGAATGCCTTCGACCCGCTCTACTCACGCAACTCCGAGCCGCGTGGTGTTCTCGTCGCAGCAACCATCATGTTTGTCGTCGGGCTCATCGATGATGTGCGCGACATCTCCGCGCCCGCCAAGGTGGTAGGCACGGTGCTCGCCGGTATGGCGCTGGTCTACTACGGCGTCACGATGTTCTATTTCCGTGTTCCTCTGGTCGACGTGTTCGTGCTGGCCGACGAGTGGGTGCCGTTGGTGACGATCGTGTGGCTGCTCGGCATAAGCCAGGCGATCAACCTCATCGACGGTCTCGACGGCCTCGCTGCGGGCATCGTCGCGATCGCTGCCGGTGCCTTCTTCCTGTACAGCACCGAACTCCAGAATCAGGGGGTGCTCACCCGCGACAGCATTGGTCCGCTCGTGTGCATCATCACCGTCGGCATCTGTCTCGGCTTCATGCCGCACAACTTCAACCCGGCGAAGATCTTCATGGGTGACAGCGGGGCGTTGCTGCTGGGTCTGCTCATGGCCGCCGCCACCAGCGTGGTCGGGGGCCGGGCAGATCCCGTCACCCAGCAGCGCTTCGGGCAGTCGTACTTTTTCTTCGCGCCGCTGTTCATCCCGCTGTTCATCCTCGGCGTACCGATTCTCGACACTCTGTTCGCAATCGTGCGGCGCGCCACCCGACACCAGAGTCTGGCCACCGCCGACAAGGGCCACCTGCACCACCGCCTGATGAATCTTGGTCATGGTCAGCGTCGTGCCGTGCTGATCCTGTGGTTGTGGACGGCGCTGTTGTCGGCGTTCGTGCTGTATCCGGTGTTCACCACCGGTGGGGCCACGCTGGCCACGCTCGGAGTCTTGGCGCTGGGCCTTGGCCTGTTCACGGTATTGCATCCCGAAGCCAGAAAGAGCCGCTCTCAAAACGCCACGAACCCCGACGCTGAATTGGAGAATTCGGAAACGATCGGCTAGATTGTTCTCGCGTTCACAAGCTCTGCGACGCCGTCGTCGCCGAATTCTGATGCCCCTTTTCCGACATGAATCTCCTCGCCCGCAAACGCGCCACGCCCAGCACCCGTGCTAACGCCAATGAAGGCGTCGGCCGCGGGATGGAGTTCGCCATTCTCGTGCTGATGTTCCTGGGTGTCGGATACGCACTTGATCGTTGGATGGGCACCAAGCCGGTGTTCATGATCGTGATGGTCGCACTCGCATTGATCGGTCAGTTCGCGAGCATGTGGTACGGCTATGAAGCGCGCATGAAGCAGCTCGAAGAGGAACGCCGCGTGGTGTCCCGCCAGGGCAAGGCTGCCGTCCGGTGATGACCAACACCCCGTCGCCGATGGTCACCCGCCTCGACGGTGCTGCACCCGAGGTCGAGGTCTCCCGCGACATGATTCGTCGTGGCCTGATCGTTGGTCCGGTGCTCGTTGCCCTGTGCGGCGTGATCTGGGGTATGGCCGGCGTGTCGTCCTCGGCCTATGCGCTGGCCCTCGTGCTCGTAAACTTCGCCGTTGCCGCCGGCCTCATCGCTGTCACGGCCCGTATTTCGCTCGGCCTGATGATGGGTGCCATCCTGTTCGGGTACCTCATCCGTCTCGGCCTGCTCTTCCTGGCCGTCTATCTGGTGAAAGATGCCGGTTGGATTTCGCGCCCGGCACTCGGATTGACCATCATCGTCTCGCACCTCGGCCTCTTGGCCTGGGAACTGAAATACGTCGCTGCTTCGCTGGCTCACCCCGGCCTCAAACCATCTCGTTCGCACTGAGAGGAACGGAATCAACTGTGTTGGGTCTCGAATTTCCACCTATTAACGAAATCCTGCGCTGGCAAGATCTCACCAACTCGTTCAACAAGATTTCGCTGATCGCCGTTGCGGCTGCCATCATCGGCAGCGTCGTGTTCCTGCTCGCAGGCAGCAAGGATTCCGCCGTCGCTCCCACCGGCATCCGCAACCTGGCCGAGACCTCGGTGGAGTTCATCGAGGACAGCGTCATCATGCAAACGATGGGTAAAGAGGGCCTGCCCTGGACGCCGTTCCTGCTGAGCTTGTTCATCTTCATTCTGCTGTGCAACTCCACGGGCATCGTTCCCATCATCCAGATGCCCGCGACTGCGCGCATTGCGATCCCGCTGTTCTTGTCGTTGCTCGTCTGGATCGTGTTCATCGGCACCGGGTTGAAGCACCAGAAGGCCCGCTACTTCACGAACCTGCTGTGGCCTCCCGGCGTACCCGTGGCCTTGAAGCCGCTCGTTGGTCTGATCGAGTTCTTCTCCACCATCATCGTTCGCCCGCTCTCGCTCACCGTGCGACTCTTCGCGAACATGCTCGCCGGCCACATCCTGCTCGTCACGTTCGCATTGCTCAGCGAAGCGATGTTCGAGGCCAAGACCCACGTACCGTGGCTCAACATCGGGGGCATCCTGCCCTTTGCCATGTTGGTGTTCCTCACCGCGTTCGAAGTACTCGTGGTGTTCCTGCAGGCCTACATCTTCACCATTCTCACCGCCGTCTACATCGGCAGTTCGACTCACGCCGAGCATTAACCCCATCTCCCACAGAGAAAACAACACAGGAGAATCCATCACATGGAAGCAATTGCACACGTCGTCGCTGCCGGTCTCACCGGTGACGAGCAGAAGAAGGCCAACGCTGCGATCGGTGCGGGCTTTGCCTACGGCATCGCCGCGATCGGACCTGGCATCGGCATTGGCTACATCGTCGGCAAGTCCGTCGAGGCCATGGCCCGCCAGCCAGAGGCAGCCGGCATGGTGCGTACCACCATGTTCCTCGGTATCGCCTTCACCGAAGCACTGGCCCTCATCGGCTTCGTGGTCTTCATCCTCATCGGCCTCTAAATCCATCCGTCCACCCACTCCCACAAGGAGCTGACGTGCTGACAGCCGTCGTTACACAGTCGGGTTCGGCGTTCACGGTTCACCTAGTTGCAACCGTGCCGCCCAACTCCACTGCAGAACAGACAACCTCGACCGACGCCCCGACCATCTCGGCCGTGCCGATCTCGGGTGAAAGTGAAGTCGTCAAGCCGGGGCCGAGCCCCATCGCGCCCGAACTCAAAGAAGTGGCGTGGGGTGGCGGATCATTCGTGGTCTTCGCCGTCCTCATGCGCTTTTGGCTCTTCCCTCGCCTGAAGAAGGGGATGGACGCGCGCTATGCGGGTATTCGCTCCGATCACGAAGGAGCCGACGCCACTCGCTCAGCCGCCAAGGCTGAAGTTGCCGGTTACGAGGCGCAGATCGCAGGCGTGAAGGCCGAAGCGGCTGCTCATATCGAGACCGCCCGTCAGACCCTCGAGACCGAGCGCACGGCTCGCCTCGCCGTGGTGAACGCCGAGATCGCGGAGCACCGCAGCGCCGCTGCAGCCGAGAACGACGCAGCGCGAGCTGCCGTGCAGTCGCAGATCGAGTCAGCGGTCGCTGATGTGAGCGGACGGGCCATCGAGCTCGCCGTGGGCAAGCGCCCCGACGCCACGCTGGTCAACCGGGTCGTCGCCGAGGTCATGGGAGCGGGGGCAACACGATGAACGTATTAATTCGTATCTCCCACCTGGTCGCCAGCAGCACCGAGCCACCGCATCAGGACAGTCAGGGCATCACCACCCATTCGTGGATTTGGCCAGAACGGGCCGAACTGATCTACGGCATCGCTGCCTCGCTGATCATCTTCGCGCTCCTTGTGAAATACGCCGGGCCCGCGATGAAGAAGGGCATGGCCGACCGCACCGCCCGCATCCAGAAAGAACTCGACGATGCTGCAGGCGACAAGGCCAGTGCCGCCACCGAGGCCGCCGACATCCGTCAGGCCAAGGGCGACATCGGCGCCGAGCGCGAGCGCCTGCTCGCCGACGCAGCCGCACAGGCCGAGGCCATGTTGGCCGACGGTCGCAGCCGTCTCGAGACCGAGGTCGCCGAGATGAAGGCCCGTGCCATTGCCGACATCGAGACCGCCAAGGGTCGTAGCGCCGACGAGCTGCGCGGCGAGATCGCCCGGCTGTCTGCCAGCGCGGCAGAGCGCGCCGTTGCCGAGTCCATCGACGGCGCAACGCATCAGGATCTCATCGAGGCATTCATCCAGAAAGTAGGTGCCTCCGCATGAGCGACGCACGTATCGAAGGCTACGCCCGGGCTCTGTTCGAGATCGCCCGCGCCGAAGGCTCGCTCGACGAGGTCGAAGACGAGTTGTTCCGTTTTGCCCGCAGCTATGAGGGCAGTGAGGCATTGCGCAGCGCGCTCACCGACGACATGATCCCTGCCGCCAAGCGACAAGCCATTGTCGAAGACCTCCTCGGTGGTAAGGCAACCTCCACAACCACCCAGCTGGTGAGCATGGTGGTGGGTACCGGTCGCGGTCGTGATCTTCCCGCCATCATCGATCAGTTGGTACAGCGGGCGAGCAGTGCCAAGAACCTCGAAGTTGCCGAGGTCCGCAGTGCTGTTGCGCTCAGTTCCGAACAGCAAACCCGCCTTGCTGCCGCTCTGGCAAACGCCACCGGCAAGAAGGTCAACCTGAAAGTTGTCGTCGATCCCTCCGTGCTCGGAGGAATCGTCGCCACTGTGGGCGACACCGTCATCGACGGCAGCGTCCGTACCCGCCTCGACCAGTTGAAGGCCCGGCTCTAAGAGCCCGGCACCATAGGAAACGGAAACGACATGGCAGAGCTCACCTTGAGCGCCGGCGACATTGCCGCAGCACTGAAAAAAAACCTCGAGGGTTTTGAGCCCTCGCTCGAGGCCCGCACCGTGGGTCGCGTTGCCGCGGTGGGCGACGGTATCGCTCGCGTCACCGGTCTACCCGACTGCGGCGTGAACGAGTTGCTCGAGTTCGCCGACGGTTCGGTAGGCCTGGCCCTCAACCTCGACGAACACTCCATCGGTGCCGTGGTGCTCGGCAATGCCGACGCCATCGAGGAAGGCCAGCCCGTGAAGGCGACCGGGCGCATTCTCGCCGTGCCGGTTGGCGATGCGCTGCTCGGTCGTGTGGTCAACGCCCTCGGCGTGCCTATCGACGGCAAGGGCGATCTCGTCGGTGCCATTCAGCGCCGCGTCGAGATTCAGGCCCCCGGCATTATGGGTCGCAAGCCCGTGCACGAGCCGCTGCAGACAGGCATCAAGTCGATCGACGCGATGACCCCCATCGGCCGTGGTCAGCGTCAGCTCATCATCGGCGACCGCAAGACCGGCAAGACCACGGTCGCCGTCGACGCGATCATCAACCAGCGTGGCCTCGGCGTGAAGTGCATCTATGTCGCCATCGGCCAGAAGGGTTCCACCATCGCCCAGACCGTGGAGACCCTGCGTCAGTACGGCGCGATGGAGTACACCGTCGTGGTGGCCGCGCCCGCCAGCGAGCCGGCACCCTTCAAGTACCTCGCCCCGTACGGCGGCTGCGCGATGGGCCAGCACTGGATGGAAAACGGTGAGCACGCGCTCATCGTGTACGACGATCTGTCCAAGCAGGCCGAGGCCTACCGTCAGGTATCGCTGCTCCTGCGCCGCCCACCGGGCCGCGAGGCCTACCCCGGCGACGTGTTCTACCTCCACAGCCGCTTGCTCGAGCGTGCGGCCAAGCTCAGCGACGAGCGCGGTGCTGGTTCGCTGACCGCCTTGCCGGTCATCGAGACCAAGGCCGGCGACGTGTCTGCCTACATCCCCACCAACGTGATCTCCATCACCGACGGTCAGGTGTACCTGCAGGACAACCTGTTCAAGTCGGGTGTCCGCCCGGCCGTCGACGTGGGTATCTCGGTGAGCCGAGTCGGCGGTGCTGCGCAGATCAAGGCGATGAAGACCGTCAGCGGCACGCTCAAGCTCGACCTGGCCCAGTTCCGTGAGCTCGAGGCGTTCGCCACGTTCGGCTCCGAGCTCGACGCGATCTCCAAGGCCCAGCTCGAGCGTGGCTATCGCCTCGTCGAGCTGCTCAAGCAGCCGCTGAACAGCCCGATGCCCGTCGAGGAGCAGGTCGTCGTCGTCTTCGCCGGCACCAAGGGTTACCTCGACAACCTGCCCGTCAACCAGGTCCGGGCCTTCGAGTCCGGCCTGCTCGACTTCATGCGCAACCGCAACGCCGGCGT
>JAYUWK010000180.1:0-8445 GCA_043753895.1 Actinomycetota bacterium | reverse complement strand
AGGAACGGGCGGTCAACCCGCAGGGCTTGGCCCCGAGCTTGCGAGTGGGCTTGACCGGACGCGACCGGCGACGCACCACTGCACCCGCCCGAAGGGCGGCAACGTCTCACGGCTGTCGGCGAGTGGTTTGGTGTGTGGTTGCGACCACGCACCGAACTGCTCACCTGTCCTGGTCGGAGGCCTATGCGGCTCGCTGGCGGTAGGCGGCGGCCAAGGTTGCGGGGAGCCTGGTGAGCTGGCGGGGTTGCAGGGCGGGGAGTTGCAAGCGGATCGTGGCGACGTCGGTGGAGACGAACGTGAGGAAGCCGAAGCTGTTGAGTCGTTCCAGAGTGCGCCACAGGTTGGTGGTCGATCCGCCGAGGCCGATAGTGGCCGCGAGTTCGGTTGTGTCCCATGTCCGTTCGCCGTGGGCGGCGTGTCGGCTGAGCAGGTATGCGCAGAGCGTCCCACTCGGCCCGATGACGGGGAGCCACCACCAGAAGTCCTCGCTGTCGGTGGCGTGCTCGCCGGGAGTGTGGTCCGCGATCACGGTGAGGTGGTCGGGACGGGTTGACGTGGGTTCAGTGGTCACGGCGGGGCGCTCCTGTGGTGCGAAGTTGCCAGCCGGTGCACCCCGACCTTCCCCGATCTTTGGGTGCTCCCGGCTGGCGAAACCCGATTGGCCGGGTTTCGTTTTCAGGGCAGCGTCGGCGAAGGGAACGCCTGTCAACCCGGAGGGCTTGGCCCCGAGCTTGCGAGCGGGCTTGACAGGCGTGACCCGTCGATGCCCCACTGCACCCGCCCGCAGGGCGGCAACGTCCATGGCCCAGCACCGCCGGCGACGGTCAAGCGTGGTCAGCGGCTTGGGTGCTACGCGCTGACCGGCTCGGACTCCTCTTCGATGCCGGCGGCGAAACCAGCCGCGACGTTCAGGAAGTCGACTGCCCGCTGAGCGTGTCCGCACGCGGCCACGAGCACTCGCGTATCGGTACGAAGCATGGCGAGCCAGTCGGCCACGTACGCCGCGTGATCGTGCCGGGTCGCCTGCTCGAGTCCGAACTGCGCGCACCAGAACGCCGCGCCGAGTTCGGCGACGAGTTCCTCTGCGCCGTAGGCGTGGCTGCCGAACCGTCCCGACAGGTCGCGGTGAGCGCGGTCGCACTGCCCGGTCCAGTGGACGTGCTCATGAGCAGCGGTCGAGTAGTAGTGGCTGGGCTCGTTGAACTGGTGCCGGTGGGGGAGGTGGATGCGATCGAGTGCCGGGATATAGCACGCCCGGTCGCCACCGGTGACCACGTCGGCACCGACGGCGGCGAAGTAGGCCTCGGCGGACTCGATCCGCTGCGCTGGGGTCGACTCGCCCGCGTGCTGGTTCGTATGGCGGCAGGCGCCGTCAACTTGCTCGGCGGCGAACAGGGTGAACGCTCGGGCGAACAGCGATCGGTGCACCGCGTCATCACCGTTGTTGGTGGTCTCGTGTCGCTCCGTCGGCTTCCACAGTACGACCTGCGTGCCCCGCTCACCTCGGCGGACCTGGCCGTCGTGACGCTTCCACCCGTTGTACGTCGCCCAGGTCGACGACGTCCAACCTCGATCAGCCGCGACCATCGCCAGCACCAGCGCGTTCCACCCGCGGTAAGCGCGACCATCGATGCTGCGAGGCAGACCGCCAGCGCCGAGCCGATGCCACGGCATGCGCCAGTCCTTCGCCCCATCCTCGATCGCCGAGATTAGATCGGCGGTCACCTTCTCGAACAGATCCTCTGCCTTCATCTCGACGCCTCCTCGTGCCGGGCTCTGCCCGTAAGGGCGGCGTTGACGACGAGCGCCGGTCAACCCGAAGGGCTTGGCCCCGAGCGTGCGAGTGGGCTTGACCGGCAAGCGAGCGGCGACGCCCCACTGCACCCGCCCGAAGGCGGCAACGTCGCGTTTGCCTCTTCCATGTGAGGGTGCTGGGAGATCGAGGGGACCGGACTCAAGAGCCCACCGGGTTGCGACCTCTAGGGCTTCGTGTCCGGGAGTTGGGGTGACGGGTGGTGCCTGTAGCTGTGGTTGTCATGATGCCTTGTTGAGGAGCTCGATTGGGCGTCGGGCGGCCATGTAGTTGCCGTGGTTGCGTCGGCGGGTGTTGTAGGTGATCAGCCAGGCGTCGGCCTCGCGTTGCAGCTGGCGGATGCTGGTGAAATGCCGGCGATGGAACGCTGGCCGCCAGCATTCTTGGAGCATGGTCCCTTGGAAGCGTTCAACGACGGCGTTGTGGTTCGGGGAACGCGCCGGGATCTTGATCCTGGTGATCTCGTGTCGGGCGAGCGCGTCGGCGAACTTGGTGGCGACGTACTCGGGTCCGTTGTCGGCAACGATCGCCCGGATCGGGTAACCCAGTCGACGCCATTGTTGGCGGATCCGCTCGAGGAACGCGATCGAGTGCACCGCAGTGACAGGACCGTGCACGATCCACACGATCGCCCAGCGGGTGAACACATCGACCGCGGTCAGCTGGTGGACCTTGCCGACGCCTTTCAGGTTCCCGATGTAGAAACTGTCAATCGACACCAGCTGACCTGGTGCTCCAGCCCAGTGGCAGAACCCGAACAGCATCTCATCGCGCGCTGAATCGGTGATCAGCCCGGTCGTGGCTGCAGCGATCGCAGCGCAACGGGCGAGTCGCTGATGACGCCGGCCGAGCCCGTGCGCGACGAGCAGGTTCTGCACGGTTGATTTCGAGAGTCGAAAGCCATGGTCGCCGAGCCGGTCCGCGTATTGGCGGCAACCCAACGTGGGCAGCGTCACGACCAACGTCAACAACACCTCGGTCACATGCGTTGGTGTCGCGTTCGGCATCATCGGCAACCGCTTCGCCTTGGGCCACAACGCGTCCAGCCCGTACTTGGCAGCGACGTTGCGCCACTTGTGAAACGTCTTTGTCGACACGCCGAACACTCGGCAGGTCTCGCTGATATTGCCGGTCTCGACTGCGTGAGCAAGCATCCGCACGCGCTGGTGATACACAATCTGTTCTGAGGTCACGGTGGTGGTTCCCTTTGGTGTCTGTGAGAAGAACCACAGGTACCACCACCGGACCCACCTCACGGTGGATCCCTCACCCCAACCCCTGGACAGGAAGCTCTAGGGCGAACCACGCTCCGGAAGGTCGGGCGCGTTGGCCACCGGGTCTCCCGGGAGCGCGAGGCGCCACCACGCTCCCTCCAGCTCGACGGTCCCGGGACCGGCCGCGTCCGCCAGTGCCAGCCTGACGGCCACCGACTCGCCGCGGCCAGGTTCAGGGACTCCCAGGGTTCGGGCTACCGACACATGCGAGCGATACTGCCCAAGGATCACGATGCCTTCGGGCTTCAGGGCGGTGCGGGACCCGCCGTTGGCCCGAATTCGCTTCATGTAGTCGTCTTGTTGTGCGACGGTCGCGACGACACCGCGACCGACACGCATGCCCAGCGAGCTGCGAAACAACTCGTTCAGTCGCTGAGTGCCATGACGCATGCCCATGATGCGATCCACGGTCGTACGCGGAAGCTGGAGCAGCACGTTCGGCGGCAACGGGTTCTGGCTGAACAGCCACCGAATCGCTGCTCTTCCCGACGCGTTCAAGGTCGATTTCTTGTCTCGGTTGCCGCCGCTGTTCAGGCGGTCAACTGTCGTGCGAACAAGCCCCATGCTCCAGAGCGAGGACACGTCGTCCGCCCAGACCACCAGGCACAGGTGGCTATGGGCCTCCGGAGGAATCATCCATCCGCCAAGCGTCTGCGAGTACTTGCAGTCCACGTCCTCCCCGACGATTCGGTAGTCCAACGCCACCCCGTCCTCGAATTCGAACTCGCGATGCAGGTTGATCTCCACCAACGTCCCGCAGTGCGTCTTCTCCGTCTTGTGTAGTTGATCCCACCGATACCGGCCCGTGCGTTGGCCGTCGTAAAGCTGATCAAGAGTGGCCCTCAGCACGCTGGCGGTTCGTTGCCCGTCGGGGTCGAGCCGTTCGAGATAGTCGGCTGCCCGTTCGAGCGCAGGATCCGTGGAGTCGAAGAGGCTCATGCCTTCCGCCGCTTCCGATCGCGCTCGTAGCGACGAACTGCTTCATGGGCGCCTTCCGATGGCCACGGCTCCCAACTGACGAGTTCGTAGGCGACGCGAGTTCTGCGTCCATCCTTCCGTTTGTGAGCGATGATCTTCCAGCCCAAAACGACACGAAGATCGCGAAGTCGCCGTGCGGGGTCGCCGACGTGGGTCTCGCGTGCAACTACGGACAACAGTTCTGAAGGCATCTGCTGCCGGTCGTTGCCGAGCAGCTTTAACAACTCGCCGATCCGTTCCCACGGTGTGGGCAGGTCGAGTACGTCACGGATCTTGGGGCCGTACTGATCGAGCGAGTGGAAGAATGCCTTTTTGCCGTTGTTGTGTTCAGCGCAGAGAGGCTCAAGGTTCGAAATCTCGGTCTCGCCACCCCAGGAACGCGGAACCTTGTGGTCGACCTGGAGTCGCACTCCGTCGCGAGGACCGCGTCCGCACATCGCACAGAATCGGCCGTTCACGGTATATACCTCAGCCTGAAGCCGAGGCGAGATGCGCTCCCCTCGGTCAGCGCTGGGTGCCGGATTCCACCCGGTGATCACGTAGACGAAGTCCCTATCGCGCCTGCGGGATTCGACGATGAACTTCGTTCGAACAGCGCGAAGTCGACGTTGGGTCTGAGCATTCGTCTTACCGAAGATGGTCTGTGACCGTTCGATCCACTCGGCCATCGTCGGAGGATTGCTGCGTCGCTCAAGCAGGAAGCGAGCTGCCTCGATGGTCTCGCGGTCAGAGAACAGCTGCGCGACCTCGTCCGAGTCGTGAGTCGGGAGTGGCCGTTCAACGGCCGACGTTGTCTCGGTTGGGCTCATTCTGGGTCTCTCGCGGACCGATAACCCCTGGCGGGGCTTGTGACCCTACGGTAGAGGAAAGGGGGCGGGCGCCGGGTGATCGTTGGACCAACAACTGCAGCTGAGGTGATCGAACGCTACGCGGGACGGTCATCGCTCGCTGCTGCTCGCCTCGAGTCGTGGAGACTTGATCCGACGAAGTCAGTGGTGGTTCCTCGGGTGGAAAGTCACACGGTCGCGGCGTTGTACGCGCTGTCTTCGGACGACGTGATCTCAGTGTGCGAACGGACGGAACACGCCTTGGGGGATGTTCAGAAGGGCGTCGCATTGCAAGTGAGTGAGATCAGGGACTGGCACCCAGCTTTCGCCTTCACGCATGTGCTTCACTTTGCTGTCGAGGCAACCGGGAAGCTGCCTACTTTCTCGGAGTTCCGGACGTACTGTCGTGAGGATGAAGCTGGACGAGACACACTGTGGTCCCCCGCCCAGCAGGCAGTTGAACGCGCCGCGAAAACTTTCGGCCGGCACGCCGCACGCGACGCGATGCGCTGGCGAATTGGAAACGCGTATTACTCGTTCCTTCGGGAGATGTTTGTGCTCGCGGTGTGCCGAGAATCGGGACTGAACGCCCGGGTGCACCCCCTCGCTGACGCCCTCTTCCGCGTTGACCTTTGGGTCGGCGAGGTGAACGTGAGTCTGTTCATCGGCAACGACGCGTTCCGGGCAGGTTCTGCCGGTCGCAAGGACCCACCAGAAAGGCTGCTAGCAGACGCCCGACCTCCATTTGAATTCCATTCAATTCAATTGGCCACCCAGTATCGGTTTGGGGTTGTTCATCTGCCAGGAAGAGGCGATATCGAACGGTCCGCCGCTGATCTCACCGGCCAGATCTCGTCGTGAGCGCAGTCCCTCCCTCCCTCTGTGCCCATGATTCGTGAGACAGGTTCTCTTGGAGGTGGGTGTGGTCAAGGAACGGGTGACGACAGGGATTCGTACGGGTCAGACTCAGGAGCGTGAAACGTCACGGCAACGGCTTCGAGCACCACAGATCATTGAGGGCAAACGGGTGGCGTGGTCCGGCGGATCTTCACCGCCGACTACAAACTGTCGGTTCTTGCCGAGTACGACCGGTGCTCTGAACCCGGCGAACGCGGCGCCTTGTTGCGCCGCGAGGGCCTGTACTCGTCGCTGGTCACCGACTGGCGTCGCCAGCACCGCAGCGGGACGCTCAACGTGACCGAGGGCCGCACATCCGAAGGCGGGCGCGGTATGCCCTCAGCGGGCGAGGTCACCCGCCTGCGCGCCGAGAACGAACGGTTGAAGATCAAACTCGCGAAAGCCGAAGCGATCATCGAGGTCCAGGGAAAAGTACACGCGCTCTTGGAGCAGCTCTCCAAGAGCGCGGACAACGACGACTCGTAGACGACATCCTCGACCCGGCAATCGACGAGCTCGCCGCGACCGTCGGGCGCGTCCGAGCATGCGCTTGCATGGGGCGATCGAGAGCAACGCACTATCGACGGCATCTCACGCCACCCGTGCAAGGGCCGCCAGCGCCGCGCTCACCGTCGCATCGGGCGCTCACCCCAACCCAGGTCGACGAGATCGTCGACGTGTTGAACAGCGAACGGTTCTGTGATCAGGCCCCAGCGCAGATCTGGGCAACGTTGCTCGACGAAGGCCGCTACCTGGCCTCAGTGTCAACGATGTATCGGATCTTGCGTGACCGTCACCAAGTCCGCGAACGCCGCCAACAATCACGTCACCCCGCCCATCTCAAACCCGAACTCGTTGCCACCGGCGCGAACCAGGTGTGGTCCTGGGACATCGAGCGCCACGAGGCGTTCTTGAACCTTGCAGTGATGAAAGGACACTGCCATCAGTTCGTCGCAGCGGACTGGTTGAAGCTGGGGGCAGCCTGATCTCCTGGGACGGGGGTGAGGGTGGACAGCAGCCCTGACAAAGCCGGGACGGGCCAGTACTGCCAGATGGTCTGGGTCCGGCAAGCGAGACGGAAAGGCGTAACGAAAGTGAACCAGCGGCTGAACGCCCCTCAAGAGAAGACCACCAGCTCGAATCTGGCGGATGTGGGCTGGGTTGCAACGCGCACCTGCACGACAACGATGCTGTTGTTGTTGTGTCGGGGAACTCTTGGACTGGGTGATGTCGCCGGTCGGGAGGCCACACTGAAAGCCTGCGGCGTAGGTGTGGCGAGGTTGCAGGGGCATAGCTGGGCGTCGACCCCGTCAAAGGGTTCAAGAGTGAACGTGGGAACCATCCCGACGGTCCCCTTCCCGGCCAGCAGCCTGCTGGTCGGCGGGAAAACCTGTCGCCGGTTGATGCTGCCGGGATGGGGCGGAGGACCCGTAGTAGTCCGAGCACGGGAAAGCCGTGTACATGGCGAAGGGGTCCAGCGTGTTCGCAGCGTCAACGTTGATCGAGGAGGTCGCTGGTGAATACCGGCGCGTCGTGGCCCGACCCGTTTGTGGCCGAGTTTCGGGTACTCGAGATGCAAACGAAGCTGCACCAATGGGCGATGGCCGATCCTGGCCGTTGCTTCGATGACCTGTTCAACCTCGTGTATGACCCGGCGTTCCTCGTGACAGCGTGGAATCGGGTGCGGGGCAACAAGGGTGCACGAACTGCCGGCGTCGATGGGATCGCACCGCGATCTGTCGTGTTCGGTGTTGGGGAATTACTCGACGGGCTGCGAGACAAACTCAAGGCCGGCCGGTTCGTTCCTCAGCGGGTGCGGGAAAAGACGATCCCGAAAGGCAACGGCAAAATCCGTTCCCTGGGGATCCCGACAACCGCAGACCGGATCGTGCAAGCCTCGCTGAAGCTGGTGCTAGAGCCAATCTTCGAGGCGGACTTCAAGCCATGTTCGTATGGTTTCCGCCCGAAGCGCCGAGCCCAGGACGCGATTGCTGAGATCCACTACCTCGGCTCACCCACAAGGAACTACCACTGGGTGTTCGAGGCTGACATCACAGCATGCTTCGACGAGATCGACCACACGGCCCTGATGGGCCGGGTGCGACATCGGATCGGGGACAAACGCGTTCTGCACTTGGTGAAGGCGTTTCTTAAGGCTGGGGTCCTCACTGAGGAGGGCCTCAACCGTGAGACGACCACTGGCACCCCGCAAGGCGGAATCCTTTCACCGCTGTTGGCCAACATCGCATTGTCCGTGCTGGACGAACACTTCGCACGCAAGTGGGAAGCGCTCGGCCCGCAATGGACGCGTGCCAAGCGTCGCCGCGCCGGAGAACCAGTCATGAAACTTGTCCGCTACGCGGACGACTTTGTGGTCATGGTCCACGGCACCCGCGACGACACCGAAGCACTCTGGGATGAGGTCACAACGGTGCTTGCCCCAATGGGCCTACGCCTGTCGGAAGCCAAGACAAGGGTCTGTCACATTGATGAGGGGTTCGACTTCCTCGGCTGGCACATCCAGCGCCGCAACTGGAGAGGTCGAACCGGCAAGAAAGCGATCTACACCTACCCGTCCAAGAAGGCGCTCGCCTCCGTGGTCGACAAGGTGCGCACGCTGACTCGCAGAGCAAAACATCGAACGCTTGCAGACCTG
>JAYUWK010000179.1:0-2755 GCA_043753895.1 Actinomycetota bacterium | reverse complement strand
AGCCCGGCCACCGCGGCGGCGCTCGGGGCCCTTGGCGGTGTCGGGGTCCTGCATCTCGAAGGGGTCTGGACTCGCTACGAGGATCCCGAACCGGTGTTACGTGCGATTGCGGCGGCGACTGAATCTGAGTCACGACGCGTCCTGCTCGAGGCCTACTCGGCTCCGGTTCGAGGAGACCTGATCAAGCAGCGTCTGTCCGAACTTCGCGAGACGACGCCGGTGGTGGCGGTTGCGGTGACCCCGCAACATGCGTCCCGACTGCTGGGCGACATCCGTTCCTCGGAGCCCGATCTGTTGGTCATCCAGGGCACGGTCGTGTCAGCGGAACATGTCGCTGCCGTCGGCGAGCCTCTGAACCTGAAGAAGTTCGTTCGCGAACTCGAAGTGCCCGTGATCGTCGGTGGATGCACGAGTTATCCGGCCGCGCTTCATCTCATGCGTACGGGCGCGGCGGGCGTGCTGGTCGGGGTCGGTGCCGGGGGCGCGTCGAGCTCGAACGAGGTGCTCGGCGTGGGTGGAGCCAACGCGACGGCCGTTGCCGATGCCCGAGCGGCACGCATGCGCCATCTCGACGAGACCGGTGTGTATGTCCACGTCATTGCCGACGGTGGGATCACCTCGTCGGCCGACATCGCCAAGGCCATTGTTTGCGGCGCCGACGCAGTCATGGTGGGTTCGCTTTTTGCGGCCTCGACCGAGGCCCCCGGCTACGGCACGCACTGGGGAATGGCAGCCGCGCACCCGACCCTCGCTCGCGGTGAACGGCGCTTCGTCGAGCCACTCGGTTCGCTCGGGACCATTGTCAACGGCCCCGCTATCGATGCCAGCGGCCGCTCGAATCTGGCGGGCGGTTTGCGCAAGGCGATGGCCGTGAGCGGATACTCGTCGCTCAAGGATTTTCAGAAGGCCGAGTTGACGGTGACCGGCGGCGACCGTGGCTGAGCAGGACACAGCATCGGGTGTGAACGACCGACCTCGCCATCAGAGGGCCTGACGCAAAGTGCCGGGACAACTGATCGGATGAACCAGGGTCTTGACTGCAGGATCCTCGGCGGCCTCGAGGTTCGGGTTCACGGCCAACCCGTGGCACTTGGTGGGGCGAAACAACAGATGGTGTTGGCCCGGTTGCTTCTCGACCCGAACCGTGTCGTGTCGACCGACCGATTGATCGACTGGGTCTGGGGAGAGGATGCTCCGGACTCGACCGCGTCGACTCTGCAGGTCTATGTGTCCAACCTCCGCCGCGCTCTGAGCCTCGCCGCACCTGCCAGCGACCCTGCACCGATTGTGACGCGACGACCGGGTTACCTGATCGAGGTGGCGCCCGCCGAGCTCGACGCAACTCGTTTCGAGGAACGTGTGACAGCGGCTCAATCGTCGGCGCATTTCGGCGACAGCGCCGAGTGTGTCGTGCTCCTGCGGTCCGCATTGGCAGAGTGGCACGGCGATCCGTTGGAAGGGCTGCCGCTCGGAATCGGTGCGGTGTCGATGATGACGCGGTTGCATGTGCTTCGTGATGGGGCCATCGAAATGTTGATCGAAGCGGAGTTCGAGCTCGGTCACCATCGTGAGATCCTCGTTGAGCTCGAGGAATGGCTGGCTCGACAGCCATTGAACGAACGGCTGCGAGAGTTGCAGATGCTGGCGTTGTACCGGACCGGTCGACAGGCCGACGCGTTGGCGGCCTATCAGCAGACACGCGATCTGTTTCTTAACGAACTGGGACTTGATCCCTCTCCTCGGCTCCGTGAGCTCGAATCCCGGATCCTCGCCCATGACCCCTCACTGCAGCCGTCCAATAATGTTGTTGCCCGCGACTTTTCGGGGATGCCGATGCCGAACGAGTCAGCCACGGTGATTCGCGCCTCGGTGGTGCGGTCCCCCGCTCGATTGCGCATCGACGGCCGTGACATCGTGCTCGATCGGGCCGCGGTGTCGGTGGGCCGGTCGACTGACCGAACTATCGTCCTCGAGGACCCTGGTGTGAGCAGGAATCATGCCGAGATTCGCCATGAGGGCGAGGAGTGGCGGATCGTGGACGTTGGCTCGGCCAACGGAATCACGGTCAACGGAGCTCAGGTGACCTCGTGTGTGCTGTCTGACGGAGACGTGATTCGTTTGGGTGACCAGGAGTTGACCTTCAGGGCCGGCGTGTGACCCCGGCATGGCCCCAGGTCATTCACCTCCGGTCAGCGTGTAGTTGGAGCCGAGACCGATGAGAGGTTTCGTGCCATTGGGGACACTCTCACCGCTGACGGTCGGTGCCCCGATGATCACGCATCCGCTTTCAGGCCACTTGACGGGGTAGTCGTCCTTGGCTTCATAGCGGGCGAGAAGCTTGCCGTCGGCATCACGGAATTGCACCATGAGGTCCTCGTGACTCCCTGCGGTGAACCCAGAGAAATCGATGATGACGCCGACGGCCGATCCCTTGGGGGCTGACGGGTTCCCGGAATTGCAGTCGAAACTCAACCCGGGGGCGATGCCGGCATCGAACACTCGAATGCCGTCGATGATCTGACCGCTGAGCGCCGGGGAAATTTTCTGTTCGTAGGCGCGACCAGCCTGAGCTGCATCGATGAGGGGTCCGGCAAGGTCGATCGGGACCATACGGTTGATCGAATCGCCTTTGGACGGGTTGGATAACGTCGAGTTGGGAACGCCGACGATCTGTCCGTCGTCATTGGCAGCGAGCCCGCCCGAATTGCCTCCCCGAATATCGGCATCGATGTTGAATGTCGAACGGTTCGCTCCG
>JAYUWK010000178.1:0-2759 GCA_043753895.1 Actinomycetota bacterium | reverse complement strand
GCGAGCGGCGTCCTGCATCGAGATGCCCTCGGCTTCAGCGCGTTCGCGGAGTGCCGCTTGCTCGCTGTCGGTGAGGCGAAGTGTCATGGCCATGCCCTGATGGTATCACTTCGATACCGCTCCGATCTACCGCTCGGCGCTCGTTGTTCTGCGCGGTCGATTGCGCTTGCGTCGGGAGCAACGACCGGGCAATCGGTGCGAGTTTGGGTCGATGATCAGCGGGGAACTTTCGCCAGGACGAACGGAGGCTGTCATGACGAATCCCGAGGCACGAATCCCCCTGCGAATGTCGCTCATCATCGCCACAGTCGCGTCAGTCGCCCTGTTGTGCGCAAGCTGTGGTAGCTCCGACTCCGAGACCGAAGCCACCTCGGCGGCGACGACTGCCGCATCAGTTGGATCCTCGTCGAGTGTCGTCTCGCCGTCCGAACCAACTTCTTCGACGAGGGAGCCGCAAACAAGCTCATCGGCTGTGATCGATACTGCAGCGGACGAGTCGTCGAGCGTCGCTCCGACGACAGCGCCACCGCCGACCGCCGTCGTCGCAACAACGACGGTCCCACTGCAGCCGAGTCAGTGCACTGAAAACGACCTGATGGCAATGGCTGAACCACTGGGGGACTCGGCGATGAGCAACACCAAGCTCGTGATCGACGTCACGAACAGCAGCGAGCACCCTTGCCTGCTTCCTGCGACTCCGCCAACACTTGCCGGTGTCAGCGCCGACGGCACCAACGTGCCCCTGCCATCCAAGGGCGACGGGACCTACTTCGGCACTCCGCTGCCTCTCGTCGGCCCGCTCGCGCCCGGCAGCACGGCGGTTGTGTGGATCGGCGGTGGGCAACCTGGGGTGTGCGACCCATTGGATGCGACGCAGATTTGGAGCAGCATGGTTCTCGGCCTCCCCGACGGCGGCACACTGCCGTTCACCACGTCGTTCGACACCAAATGCGGTGTCGACATCACCACCTTCGGTACGGCGTGAGACCACCCAGAACTGCCAGTGAGATCGGCGCTCGTTGATCTGCAACTGCACGTGGTTGCGGCGCGAGCGCCGATCCGGACGTCCACCATTCGGACCTCGCGTGAGCCGTACGGCATCGTCGGATCGACAGGTGGAGTCGGTCAGAATCCGCTGGGGATTGTGTATTGGTACGTCGAGGTGACTTGGCCGCAGCAGGGGTCGCTAGCGAAACCGGTCAGTCCGCCGTTGGTGATGATGATGCTGTGGTCGAGTGCGATCACGGGTGTGGTGTTGGCTTCACCGTTGATGATGCGGGTCTGTGGGATGGTCGGGGTGACGTGCCAGGTTTCGGTGGTCCGGGTTGTAGAGCAGTACCGAGTTGACGCGGCTGAGGGCGGCGACTGCTTGGCCGGTCCAGACGTCTCTATACCCGTTGGCTCCGTAGAAGCCGATCGGGGCGTCCGTTGCGGTTCGCCATTGCCCTGTCGCTGGATTGAGGAGGTGGGCGTCGGTTCGTGGATCGCCGTTGGCGGCGCCGTTCTCGCAGATGGTGCCTCCGCCGAAGAAGAGTTCAGTTCCGGTCCACACGGTGATCATGTCGGCGTGGGCAGAGATGGGCGTCGATGGGATCTCGTGCCAGGTGTTGGTGGTTGGTGTGTAGCTCAGCAGGTGCAGCACACCGCACGCGTTGGTCACGTCGCTTTGCCCGACGATGATTGCTTGGTCGCCAGCCGGGACGATGTCGATTGATGATCGGAGTTGAACCGGCGGGTCTGGCACTGGTTGCCAGGTGCCGGTGTCGAGGTCGAGCAGGGTTGCTTGGTCTGTGGGACCGTTGCCGTCTTCGATGATGGTGAACAACAGGACCGACGCATCGATGTAAGCGACTTGCGCGACGGCGTTCGCGGCGTTGTCGACGTCGGGATCGTCGAGGGAGCGCCACTCGAACGTGGTTGGGTTGAAGGCGGCCGCTTCGACATCACCGCTGATCCCGTTGACAACGACGACCTCTGTTCCGGTCCACACACCAACAGCGTCGCCTCGGTCGGTAGCGAGTGGTGCTGGTGGGAGGGGCCGCCATCCCATCGATCTGCTCGAAACAGTCGGCGAGCATCCCGAGCGGGGTCGGTGATTGCTCGTCACGGGCGATCCTCACGAACCGGAAACGCGACCAGGCGAGCACCGCGCAGAACACCTTCAACCCCGACGGCAACACCCCCCAATCGATCGCCAACACATCACCCGGTGACCACACCGCCGGCCGCCGCTGATGGCGGCCCTGCTCTGCCCGGAACTCCTTCTTCACCGAAGCGACCAACCGCCGGAAGTTCCGCGGTGACCCCGAGTACCCGGCCGCGCGTGCGATCGGCAACAACCGTTTTGCCGACATCCGACCTTTCGTCTCGTTGATCTTGTCGGTCACGACCGTGCGAGCAATGTCGGTGTTCTTCGCCATCGGCGCCCGCCGAGCCCGATGCTCATCAAGCGCATCACGGCGATGCGCCTCGACCTTCCGCTTCACCGTTTTCGGGTCGACACCGCACATCGCGGCCGCTCCCCCATACGTCCCCACGCTCTCAAAACGCGCTTATGCAATCCATGTTCTTCCTCGCTGACATCATGTGCTCAACCCCTCGGGCGGTTTGATCGGATCTGACTTGGCGTCGATCACGATCACCGCCCGAGGCGGCCAAAAGTGGGCCTCCCGGCATGAATGTGGGCCGGTTTAGGGATCTGCCAGTTGTTGGCGTTCGTGTGGGAGGACGTGGTTGATGGGTCCGAGGGTGATCATGAT
>JAYUWK010000177.1:0-2769 GCA_043753895.1 Actinomycetota bacterium | reverse complement strand
GCCGACCGTCTCCTCGTCGGGCGACGATCCGATGGATCAGTTTCTCCGGGCTTCCACGTCGCCCCGCGACCGGGCGGCCAGATTCCTCGTCGGGCTCCGTTCCGAACGACCGGGCCGCCCCTCGCTGTCGGCGAGGTGGACGTGGTCACTGGTGGCGATGGGGATGGTCGCTGCGGGGTTCGTTGGATGGTGGGCGATGTCGTCGCAGCGAGCGCCCGTGGAACTCAGCTTGCCCCGCGCAATCTCGGGGAGTGGGGCGATCACCGGCGCGACGAACGCGAACGGCACTGCATCCGGCGCAGGGACATCCTCGACCGTTGCCGTCTCATCAAGCACGACGACAATCGCGCCGACGCGGTCGGTCGTGCACGTTGCGGGCGCAGTCGTTCGTCCCGGCATCGTCGATGTCCCCACCGGTTGCCGCGTGGCCGACGTGGTCGCCGCGGCGGGGGGTCTCAGTGCCGATGCTGATGTCGACCGCATCAATCTGGCGTCGGTCGTCGCCGACGGAACCCGCGTCTACGTGCTGCGGCGGGGCGAACCTGACATCCCGCCGGCAGCTGCCCCGACGCTCGGAACCCCGGCCATGGGATCATCGACGACGACCGGGGCCGCAGGATCAGCCGTCCCCGGCCCCGTCCCACTCAATCAGGCCACGGCCGCCGAGCTCGACGCCCTCCCGGGGATCGGCCCATCGACAGCAGCGTCGATCATCGACTACCGGACCCAACACGGCCCGTTCCACGCCATCGATGAACTCCTCGAGGTCCGCGGGATCGGACCGGCCAAACTCGAACAGCTCCGCTCGCTCCTGGTGGTCTCGTGAGCGACCGTCAGGTGGCGGTCGCTGCGGTCCTCATCGGTTGTGCGGCACGGTGGCACCCGGGTCTCCCGATGTGGATCGCCGCAGGGTTGGCGGTGTTCGGTGCGGCGGTCCGACGTCCGTGGCTGCTGGTGCTCGGTTGCGCCTTGATTGCGGGAGCCAGAGCGGGCGGCGACCTGCGCAGTTTGGAGGCGGTCCGCCCGGGACCGCTTCACGGGATGGCCACGGTACGAACCGATCCACGCCCCGGTCCGTTCGCCACCACCTTCGACGTCAGCCTCGCAGGGACCCGATACGCCGTCGAAGTCAGCGGCGGCAATATCGGGTCGGTCAGTAATCTCCGGGTCGGCGAGGAAATCGAACTCAATGGGGTGGTGCGACGTTTTGCGCAACGACAACCGTGGCAGATCGCCCGCCATCTGGCCGCCCGGTTGAACGTCGACCACGTCGGAGGTTTTGTGGAGGCGTCGTTTCCCTGGCGCCTCGCCAATGGGCTGCGCGGCATGGTCCTGGCCGGAGCAGACGGCCTCGACCGTGACGCAGCGCCACTCTTCAAGGGGTTGGTACTGGGTGACGACTCCGACCACGACGACGCACTCGTCCACCGATTCCGCACATCTGGTCTGTCGCATCTGCTCGTGGTGTCGGGGGAGAATGTCGCCTTCGTGCTTACCGCCTTCGCGCCGCTGTTGCGGCGATTGCGACTCCGGTCCCGATGGATCGTCACGCTGGTGATCCTGGTGATTTTCGGGACGATCGTCCGATGGGAGCCGTCGGTGTTGCGAGCCATCGCGATGGCGGGCCTCGTGGTGACCGCCTCGACGTTGGGTCGTCGGGTGAGCGGCCTGCGAATCCTGTCCATCTCGGTTGCGGCGCTGATCCTGCTGGATCCGCTGCTCATGTGGTCGCTCGGATTTCATCTGTCGGTGGCTGCCACGCTCGGTCTGGTGCTGTGGTCGCCCCCGATCGCCGAACGATTGCCGGGTCCGCGTTGGTTGGCGGATCCACTGGGGGTGGTGTTGGCGGCCCAGTTGGGTGTGGCGCCGCTGATTCTCCTGCTCAACGGCTCGATTCCCGCCGCTGGGCTGCCAGCCAATCTGCTTGCGGTTCCTGTTGCGGGTTGGACGATGATGTGGGGAGCAACTGCGGGCATGATGGCTGGCCTCGCGCCGACTGGTGTGGCCCACGTTCTTCATGTTCCAACGGTGTGGATGATCCGCTGGATTGATGATGTGGCTGCGGCGGCGGCATCGCCGGGGCTGCCGCAGCTGGGCCTCGTCGAGTTGTCGTGTTGCGTGACCGGCCTCGCCGCAGTGATGGCGACTCGTGGTCGGTCGTTCGTCGTCCGGCAAGTTGTGTCAGTCGGTGCCGGCGTGCTTCTCGTTGGCGGGCTCATTCTCGGAGCGCGCGGCCCGGCTCCCGGCCATATCGAACTCGCGAAGGACAGCGATCTGGTGGTTGGGGTGCACGGCGAAGCAATCCTGATCGTCGGCGGGTCGTCGTCGCCTGCGAGGGTGCTCAAGGCGTTGGTATCGGCGCGTGTCGGCGACCTCGACGCCCTCGTCGTGGTGGGCGGTCGGCGGGCCGCTGACACGGCGGGGGTCCTGGTTGAAGCCTGGTCGGTCGACACCGTCATCGGTGGTAACGACATCCGAATTCTGGACCCCGATGTTGCTCGGCAGGCGCTTCCGGCGGGGCCATCGACGTTCCGCGTCGGTTCGGTGGTACTCCAGGTGAGGGTCATCGACGGCCATCTGCGGGTGGCCGCACCCGCAGTAGGTTGGCCACCGTGATCCTGCAGCTCGGCCCGAGGCACTCCTTCGACATCACATACCGATCGGTCGTGATGTCTGCCAAGCCTAAAGTAAACTGCCCTACCATTTCCGGTGTTCCTAATTTGGCAAGCACCACAAGCATCGCCCACTGACAACCTGCATAAACCACGT
>JAYUWK010000176.1:0-2770 GCA_043753895.1 Actinomycetota bacterium | reverse complement strand
CGGTGCTCTCCGAGCGGTATGAACTCTCACCAGTCGAAGCTGCCAAGACCATGGCGATTGCCTGCGTCCCGGCGCACACGGCCGCTGAGGCGGTGCTCGTGCGCTGCGAAGGCGACCTCGATGTCACGACCGATGTGTGCGAAAGGTATCTGGGCCTGTCTGCCGGTCAGACACGTGCCCTGCTAGTCGATGGGCCGACGACAGCGATTGTGTCGATCGGTCTCGCCGCGAATTGCGACCTCGACCAACCGCTGACTACGAGCGCGGGTGCGGGAGTCGGTCTCGATGACTGAACACAATGCCGAGATGGCCGACAGCGACTGGAGGCATCACTCCGAAGTGTGGCTTCAGGTCCTGGGTGCCGTTGAGTTCCTCGCTCAAGACCGCCGGCCAGGCATCAGCGTGTGGGACGCCGTCGAGGAAGCCGGCAGATGGTGGATCGCCGACCGCCTCAATCCACCAGAGGATCACGCCGCCCCCGTGACGACAGAGCTGCCGTGGGACGACCCCGACCCGCTCCGAACGGTCCTCGAGAGTCTGCTCGGCTTGGTTCCATCGGTCGGGCTTCCGGGCGGGGTGATGGTCGCCGACGCGCTCACAGCGGCCCTTGACGTGTGGCTCGGCTACATGTCCAACACGTACAACGACGGCGCGCTGTTTGCTCGATTGGCGCCGACGAATGGATGGCCGAGCGTTCGAGGCATCGATCAGTCCTGACGACGTGGTGGCGATCGGCAAGATGATGCTTCAACCGCTGACGCTGCGTAAGTGCTGCGTCCTGCGCTCCCTCGCACTTCAACGACCCTCGACCGCCAGATTTTGCGCCGATGACGCGTTGCGCCGCTCCACTACCGTGCCGGGATGGCCTCGGACACAGATCTTCTCGCAGCGACCGAAGCACTCATCAGCAAGGTCAATCGAGCGTGTGCCACATGGCGGTTCGCAGACGACCTCCACTTGCCATTGGCAGCCGCAGGTCTCAGCCGTACCGCTGGAATCCTTGAGCAAGCCATTGTGTTGGCGAAGCAACCGCCATCGATCGGGGCCAACATCCTCGTACGGGCGGCCTTCGAGACCTGGCTCGTCGGAGTTTGGGCGTTGTTCGGCGGAAACGACGCCGTGCTCGGAATCGAGAAGGAACGGATCCGCAACGAGACCGCACTCGTAGAGAAGAACTCGCTCCCAGCGAGCGTGCTCAAACACGTCATCGATCAGAAGGCGGTTGTCGCAGAGGCACAGGATCGCCTGCTGGGTGGCACTGCCCCATCATCAGTTAAGTACGAGCAGATGGCGACCGACCTCGCACCCCTCATCAAGGCACAGACTCGTGAGCACGAGAACGCTGATGTTGTCGCGATCTACAGCATCATTTATCGCGCGCACTCGACCAACGATGCGCACCCGTGGAAGCCACTCGGCCAGTACTTGCAGGACGACGGGCGGACCCTACGAGTGGTGCCGTTCGGGCCGTGGAACAACCCGGTCGAGTCGATCGCGACGATGTCAATGTACGCCGGGATACTCGGTCGCTGGATCGACGAAAGCCATGGTGGATCTGATCCCCAATGGGACGAGTTGGTCGGTGGGTTGCATCGAACGCTTGAGGCATGAAGTTGACAGGCCTCCCTGTGGACGAGGTCATGCGTATCAGGGGTGGCGCTCGGCGTGGCGTGGCCGCTGCGAGCCGGGCTCTCTGGCATCGCGTTGCCGTTGCGGTCGCGGTACACCTTCGCCTGAGCATCCCACCACGAATCAACAGTTGTCGGCGGTCATCACACTGCATGGCGGGTTCAGTTGGCAGCCTCACCGGTTGGACATATGCGCCCGTGGCAGATGTTGGGGTGACCGGGTAATCGCCGGTTGGTGGCTCTCCGTTCTTGAGTTTAATGTCGCAGCGCGTGCGTCGTTCGGCAATGCCTTCAGTCGGCAACGCCGGCGGGCGACCGGGACTCGTGCAGCGCAAGTTCAGGATCCCTCTCGCCCGTGGCCAGGGCACGATTGACTTCGTGGTATTCGATGATGTGGGGCCAGTGTTCGACTATCCAGTCTCGGCGAGCTTGTTGATCGTTGAGGAGATCGCGAAGGTGCTCTGCCGTGTCGTCGAGTGTGAGTTGTCCGGCTTGTAGCTCGGCGATGAAGTGTCGGCAGTCACCCGGTGCTGTGGCGAGGATGTCGTCGAGTTGAGTTAGCCGCTGTTCGAGTTCGTCGACCGTACGGACGGCGACTTCGCTCGGCTGGTGCCGATCGATACTCGCGAGCCATGTCCGGGTCGCACACAAGGACTGCGCCAAGAGAGGATCAGGGAGGGTGCCGGCGGCGTTGGTGGACGCTTGGTGGGTGACGATCGTGCGTGTGGCGTCGTCCCAGGTTTGGGCTCCGGTGGCATCGTGCGGGCGCGGGCCGAGGAGGTGCTCGAGCCAGTCGGGTCGGCTCGCCGCTAGCTCTCGTGCGAGTCGTTCGGTATGGCGATGCAGGGCATGCCGGTAGCGGGCGACATCGCCGGGCTCTGTTCCAAGCTGCCGGACGATCTGATTCCAATCGTCGAGCTGGCTCACCATCTCGGCACCTTGACGCTGCAGGGTGACGGCTGCTTGGGTTCCGAGCACTCGGGATGCGGGGTTGGCGTCGATGATGCGCAGCGAGTGCCAGGCGAAGTCATGTTCGGCTTCCCTGCCCGCGGCCGACACGAAGTGGACGGTGGCGGTGCCGGTGTGGTCATCGATGTGCGTGACGGTGCCGACGTTGTGTCGGTCGTGGGGGCTGACGTGTT
>JAYUWK010000175.1:0-25416 GCA_043753895.1 Actinomycetota bacterium | reverse complement strand
CAGGGGACAGAACGAATCTGTCGAGCACGATCGGGGAAGATCAGTACCCGAAACATAACAGAACATACGTACGACCACAACCCCAAACCGAAAGAAATCTCGATGCTCGGAGAATTGGCCAGTGCATCCAAACATGGCTGTTCCTGATCGAAGTCATTGAAGAGGTCGGCTACCGTCGATGGTGCAACCACCCCGGCTGCGCGACGTCACGGAGACCTCAGATGAACGAAGACATCGACGCCCTGAAGCGTGAGGTATGCGCCGAGGTTGATCGGCTCACCCCGCAGCTCCTCGATGCGAGCCACGAGATTCACGCCCACCCTGAGCTGAACTTCCAGGAGCACTTCGCCCACGATCTGCTCACCGATCTCCTCGAGCGCGCGGGTCTGTCGCCAACACGACAGGCTTACGGCGTCGACACAGCGTTCGAGGCGCGGGTCGGCGACAGCGGCCACGACATTGCCGTCTTGTGCGAATACGACGCACTGCCGGCAATTGGGCATGCCTGCGGGCACAACATCATCGCCACAGCCGGTCTCGGCGCCGGGCTGGCCGCGGCATCGGTTGCCGCTCGCGCCGGCGGTCGACTGCGCATTCTGGGCACACCTGCCGAAGAGGGCGGTGGCGGAAAGATCGCGATGGCACGAAACGGTGCGTTCGTGGGCTTGGACGCGGCGATGATGGTGCATCCTGCCGACGCCGATCTCATCCGGATGGATGCAATCGCGCTGCAATCACTGGATGTGCAGTTTCACGGCAGGGCGGCGCATGCTGCGGCCGCCCCACACGAAGGCCGCAACGCCCTCGACGCTGCTGTGCTCTCGTACATGAACGTGTCGGCGTTGCGTCAACACATTCTGCCGACCGAGCGCGTGCACGGGATTTTCACCAAGGGCGGCGACAAGGCCAACATCGTGCCCGCCGAGACCGAGATGAACTGGATCGTGCGATCGCCCACGATTTCGAGCTTACAACCGCTCAAGGCGCGGGTGTTGGCCTGCCTCGACGGTGGCGCCAGCGCATGTGGCTGCACGATGTCCACCCAGTGGAAAGACGTGACATACGCCGACATGATCGACAACGGTCCGATGGTGGCGGCCTATGTTGCCAACGCCAGTGGACTCGGACGCGTCGTTGCCGATCCGCGCGCGCTCGGTCGACAGGTTGTCGGTTCCACCGACATGGGCAACGTCAGCTATCTCGTGCCATCGATCCATCCGATGATTCAGGTGGCGCCGCCGGGAGTCGCAATACACACGGTGGATTTCGCCAGATGGGCTGCCAGTGCTGACGGCGATCGCGCGGTTGTCGACGGCGCCAAGGCAATGGCGATGACGGTAATCGATCTGTGGTGTCAAGCTGGCCTGATGGACACCGTGCGCGCGGCCTTCGACCAACGTCCGGCGGGTGTCGAAGTTCTCTAGCCCCTGCTCAACCCGGGCGCGCAATACCATCGCGCGGGCTCCAGCGCCCGTAAGCTCGTCTGTTGTGACGGTCTACGTCCCCGAAGAATTCACAACTGAAGAGAGCGACGTCCTGCGTCGGTACTTCTCGAACCTCGACGGCCCGGTGTTCGCATTGGTTAATCTGCCTGAGGTCGTGAAGGGCGCACTGTTTGCGCGCTACAGCCGCAGTCCGAAGAGCCTGCGGCGCCTGTTCCTCGACGAATTCGTGGGCGACCTCGACATCAGCGGTGACCAGACCGTCGACGCCACCGTCGGTCTCGAGCGCGCCGAGGAGCTCTACGAAAAGGTGTTCTTTGAGTATGGCGACGACTCGGTCGCGCAGCTCGGCGGGGTACACCTCGCCTGCGAGCAAGCCTCGAACATCTTGACCAAGGTGCTCGAATGGGGCCGGCTGATGAGCTACCTCGAGCAGAGCACGCGCTACATCGCTTACGACGCCCGACTCGGCGGGCGCTATCGCTTCTACCGTGATCCCGCAGTGTTGAACAGTCCATTCGGCACCCGCTACGTCGGCGATATGGACCGCATGTTCGACGCGTACAGCCTGCTCATCAACAAAGTTACCGAGTACGTTCGCGCCACGGTTTCGCGTGGACCCGATGACAGTGATTTCATTTATCGCCAAGCGACACGAGCCAAGGGCCTCGACGCCGTGCGAGGGGTGCTCCCCGCCGCCGCGCTGAGCAACGTGGGCATCTACGGCACCGGGCAGGCATTCGAGATGCTGCTGTTGCGCATGCGGTCGCACCCCCTGCCCGAGGCTCAGCATTACGCAGAACTCATGCTGCACGAATTGCGCAAGGTGATACCCAGCTTCTTGCGCCGCGTCGATCTCCCAGAGCGCGGTGGCCGCTGGAGCAGCTACATGGCCAGCACCCGCGATCGCACTGCCGAACTCGTCGACGGCATCTTCGGAGGCACGCCCGTGGAGCCTGCTCCGACAGTCGAGTTGCTCGACTGGGATCCCGAGGCCGAGGACAAGTTGCTGGCTGCGATCTGTTACTCACACACCAATCTGCCCGAGTCGCAGATCCTCGCAAGGGTTCGAACGCTGGGTACCGACGAGCGCATCGGTTTGATTCGCGCCTACGTTGGCGAGCGCGAGAATCGCCGCCATCGCCCAGGTCGCGCCTTCGAACGCGTCGACTACCGTTTCGACGTGGTGAGCGACTACGGGGCGTTCCGCGACATGCAGCGGCATCGCATGCTCACCATCGAATGGCAGCCGCTCACGCCCAATCACGGCTACGTGCGACCCGATCTGGTCGATGGGGCAGGGATGGGCGAGGTCTTCGACGACGCCATGGCCCGCTCGGCTGCTCTGTACGACGCGTTGCGTCACGATTTCCCACATCAGGCGAGCTATGCCGTGTCGATGGCGTACCGCATCCGGTACTCCATGCAGTTCAATGCCCGTGAGGCAATGCACATGCTCGAGCTGCGCTCCTCGCCGCAGGGCCACCCCGCATACCGGCGTGTGGCGTTGGAGATGCACCGGCTCATCGCCGACAAAGCGGGGCATCATGCAATCGCCCAGGCAATGTCACACATGACCGAAGAAGTGCCCGAACTCGAGCGACTCGAATCAGAGCGTCGCGCCGAACAGCGTCGCCAACAAACCTGACCGGGCAGTTTCGACGGAATCACTCGTGTTTTCGAGGGAGTGACGGTTGTCACTTGATTTCTCGGAGAACTCCGGTCGTTTCCGCACGTATGATCCCCGCCCGCGCCGGGCATTTCGATGAGGAGATCACATGGCAACTGATGACGAGATGATCGACCCCGAGGACGAGGTCCTCGAACCCGAAGCCGAGGAACCAGAAGACGTCGATCCCGAGCTCGACCCTGACGAGCTCGACGAGGAAGAGCTCGAGGCTGACGACGAGTTCAGCGTCAATGACGACGAGTTCGTCGACACCGCCGAGACCGAAGACGACGCAGAAGAGGACACCGATGGCCCGGTGCGACGCGCCGTCCCCGCCGAGGACGACGACGACGACGACATACTTGCGCCCGACGATGTGGAAGCCGACCTCGACACGATCCTGAAGGATCGTTTGGTGGCCACCGACGATGGCGACGAAGATGACGACGAACCCGAAGATCGGGCAGAGGCCTCCGATCGTCTGCAGCCGAAGCGCTCCGACGAGCGGCTCTGCCCGAGCTGCTTTCTGCTGGTGCGCAACGGAGCACCCACGTGCCCGATCGGCGACGACGACTGCCCGCTCCTGACCAAGAAGAAGTGATCCCATGGCCGACCGCAATGATCCGCTTGGTCGCCTGATCGACCTCGCGCTCTACGCGCCGGTCGGGCTGATCACGCTGGCCCAACAGGAGCTTCCCGGGCTGATCGCTACCGGCAAGACCCGTGTCGACAATCAACTGACGCTCGCGCGATTCATCGGCAAGATGGCGTTCCGCCAAGGCAGTCATGAGTTCAAGCGGCGCATGCAGGCCGCTGAACAGACGCGCCAGCTGGTCCCGCTCGCGCCACAGCCAGAACCGTTGGCCCTCACGGTTGTCACCTCCGCCAGCGCTGCCACGGCGAAGAAGCCATCGACACGTCAGGCCGCCACGCCGCCGCGCGTCACGGCTTCGTCCGAGGGCCAACTCCCGATCGACGGCTACGACAGTTTGGCCGCGTCTCAGGTGGTTCTCCGGCTTGGGTCGTTGAACACCAAGGAACTCGAATCCGTGCGCCGTTACGAGGAACACAACCGTTCGCGGCGAACCATCTTGGGCAAGATCGCTCAACTGCAGGCGCGCTGACCGATGGATCCGATCGTGCGTCGGGCAGATCCGTCCGACGCACTCGACTTGGCACGCATGCAGGCCATCGCCCGCGAGGGTCTTGTCGACGTGCGTGGTGGTGCGCTTCGGCTAGCCGAGTGCGAACAGATCATTGACTGGCCGGCGCTGCTCGACGATCAGAGCACCGTGGTATTCGTTGGCACTCTCAACGACGCTGTCGTCAGCTACATGGTGATGCGCCTCACACCATCGAAGGATCGCGGCATCATCACGCATGCCTTCGTCGAAGCAGAGGCCCGCGAACTTGGTCTCGGCGACACCCTGGTCGAGTTCGCCATCGCGAGGGTGCGCGAGGCAGGTCTGGCGGGCATCGAGGCCATTGCGCTACCCGGCGATCGCGAGACCAAGAACCTGTACGAACGAGCCGGGCTGACCGCACGCAAACTCACGGTCTACAAATTGCTCGCCGGCGACACCGTGGCCATGCGCGGGCAGCACCCTCAGCGCGAGCCGGGTTAGCGACCCTGCCAGTTCGGAAGTCGTTTCTCGATGAAGGCGGTGAGGCCCTCTTTGGTGTCCTCTGACTGCATCACCTTCGCGAACTCGCTGTTGGTCAGATTCTTCAGCGACTCGTCGTCGCTGTACGCAGCTGCGAGCACGACCTTGCGGCTGGCGTACACGGCCAATGGCGCCGCTGCGGTGATCTGCGTCGCCAACTTCAGTGCCTCGTCGAAGGCCTGACCGGGCTCGGCAAGGCGCGAGACAAGACCGAGTTCGAACGCACGCTGCGCGGTGAAAGGCTCGCCGGTGAGGATGGCTTCCATAGCCGCAGCCTGGCCAACGGCACGGGGGAGACGGAAGAGTCCGCCCGCGCCTGCGATGAGATTGCGCTTCACCTCAGCGAGGCCGAACGACGAACGCGTGCTGGCGACCACGAGATCTGCGGCCAGAACGATCTCGCAACCGCCAGCGGTCGCAAGACCATCAACGGCCACCACGATCGGCTTGGTGCGCTCGCGATACACGAAGCCTGCAAAGCCGCCGCGCTTGGTGTTCAGTCCACCAGCCTGGCCGCTGTTGATCGCCTTCAGATCTGCGCCCGCGCAGAACACCGGCCTGTCCTGACCGTCGGTGTTGGCGCGGAGCACACCGACCCAAACTTCAGGATCAGCCTCGAGTTTGTCGATTGCTGCTTCCATGCCATTAGCAACATCGCCGTTGATGGCGTTGCGCGCTTCGGGACGATTGAGGGTGATGACCGCAATTCGGCCGCGTGTTTCGTACTCGACAATGTCAGACATGGCCACCATGGTAGGGGTGACCGACCCCGCCGCACGAACCGACCCGGGGGTCACACTGTTTCGGCGGGTGCATCCACATGCTGCGGCTCAGGTGCAGCATCTGGCGCCGTCTCAACCGGTGCAACCGTCTCAACAGGCGCAACCGTCTCAACAGGTGTAACCGTCTCAACAGGTGCAACCGTCTCAACAGGCGCAACCTCGGCAACAGGTGCAACCGTCTCAACCGGTGCAACCTCGGCAACAGGTGCAACCGTCTCAACCAGTGCAACGTCGGCGATTGCAACGTCGGCAGGTGCAACCTCGACGGCGACCGCCTCTGGCTGCGCAGCAGATGGCGATGGAGCTGGAGCCGGCTTCGGGGGTCGCAGTGAGCCGCCATCACCAGGCTTGGCAGCACCAGGCTTGCCAGCACCCGACTTGCGCACAGGTGCACCCGGGCGTGTTGGCCGGATCGGCTTGGGCATCGAGGACCCAGCGGTCACTTCAATGCCGAACAGGGCGGCAATCTGGGGGAGCGCCGGGGCGAGGCGCTTTACCGTCGCCGTCAGTTCGTCGCTTCCCTGCGTCGGTGCAGCCACCGGCTTGATGAGTGCGCGACACGGGGCGAACGCAGCAGCCTCGAGGACAGCCGACCAGCGGTCGGGCATTGCGTCAGTCGTGAGCGATGCCGTTGCGGCATCGGCGAGCAGGGTTGCCAGTTCGGTTGGGAATCGTACGCCCGCCTTCGGAGGCTGCGACGACAGCTTGAGTGCGCGCACGACTCGGCCAACGGCGATTGCGGCGGTGATGTCGTCGAGCCAGAGCAGCAACTCGCTCTCCTGCTTGGCGATCAGAGCGGCCTTGAGTTCTGCGGCGAGGGCACGGGTGTTTTCGTCGCGGGCGATGACGGGATCTTCAGAAGAGGCGACGACAGATCGCAGATCGGGCAGCGCTAACTCGGACAGGTCTGCCTTGGCAGCCTCGGCGCGGTCGAGCCATTCGGCGACGCGCAACTTGGGGAGCAGTTGCTCGGCCATCTGGATCAGGCCAGCGGCAGGAATCTCCTCCTTGCCCTCGGCTTTCAGCCGGGCATTCTGTTCCTGGACGGCCTGACGCACTGCGGGAATACCACCCTGCAGCGCGCGCTCGGCCACGGGTCGCTGTGCCTCTGGCAGGTCGGCCAAAACAGCGCTGCGGTGAGTGCGGCCGGGCTTGAGGCGCTTGGGCTTCGGGCGCTGTTCGAGTTCGGGAGGAGGGGTGAAATTCGGGCGCGGACGACGACTGTGGTCGGCACCAGCAGCGGAATCGCCTTGCGCACGCGGAGGCCGGTTGTCATCACGGCGAGGACGACGGTCGGCGTCGGAGCGAGGCGCACGATCAGCATCGCCACGTGGTGGCCGATCACCATCGGGACGACGAGGAGGGCGATCACGACGATCGCCACGATCACCACGATCATCACGGCCTCGCTTGGCGAGTTGCTGGGTGACGGGTTCGAAGTCCTTCGAGCTCGGGAGAATCTCAAGTAATCCGCCCTTGTCGACCTTGGACTTGATCGGTGCGACGCCGAGCACGCGGGAGCCATCAAGCTCCACCTCGACCTCGGCGCGCAACAGGTCGCCGACCTTGGAGGCAACGGGCAGGATGGCCGAATCGAGCACACCCTTTGGCTCGCGAGCCCCGGCTGCGCGCCAAGTCCAGGTGCCGTCGGGGCGCGTGCTTGTCAGTTCGATCTCAATCCTGCGGGACATATGCCCAGCACGCTATCCGGTCGCGCCACACACTCTGCACCCGCCACTTCCAAGCATGATCCGGTTGCCGCTCGGCGACCGCATCTCGGTACCGTTGGATCCGTGCCGATTTATGCGCTGGGCGACCAGGTTCCTGAAATTCATCCCGACGCGTTCATCCACCCCGATGCCGTGATCATCGGCTCGGTGTTCATTGGTGCGGACTCAAGCGTGTGGCCCTGCGCGGTGTTGCGCGGCGATGACGGTGAGATCTATGTGGGCGCGCGTACATCCGTTCAGGACGGCAGCGTGTTGCACACCACTCCGGAGTGGCCGACCACCGTGGGCGACGATTGCGTCATTGGCCACATCGTGCACCTCGAGGGCTGCATCATCGAGAACCGCTGCTTGGTTGGTAACGGCTCGATCGTGATGCACGAGGTCGTGGTCCGTACGGGCGCCGTGGTCGCTGCCAATTCGGTGCTCCTCAACGGCACCATCGTGCCGTCGGGCGCTCTCGCTGCTGGCGTTCCTGCGATCATCAAAGAGGGCAAGGCCAAGGTCGCCTACATCGACGAGGCAGCGCAGAGCTACGTGGTGCGTGGTCGCCGTTATCGCAACTCGCTTCGGCGCATCGATTAGGGCCCTCGATGCAGGCGTTGATACTCACGGTCAATGTCGTCGATGTAGAAGTGGCCTGCGACGAACTCTGGTCGCTCGGCGTGGTTGCCATCGAAGAGCGTGCAGGGTCAGGGCTCGACCTCGTCGAATTGTGGACATCGCTGGGCGACGACACAGCTGCGGTCGCTGCCGCACTCGAGGGTGTGGGCCATCGGTGGAAGTGGCGGTTCGAGACCGTCGACGAGCGGGTCAGTGAGACCTGGCGCGACCATGCGACGGTCACATGGATCAGCGACGATGTCGTGGTGCATCCTGCGTGGCTCGATGTGTCCGACATCGACGGTGATGGTGTCATCTCGATCAGCATCGAACCCGGGGCCACGTTCGGTATGGGTGATCACCCCACCACTGTTTTGTCCCTTCGCGCGATGCGCGCCGCGCTGGCCCCGGGCGCAACCGTGCTCGATGTCGGATGCGGTAGCGGCGTGCTGGCCGTCGCGGCGTGTCTCTTCGGCGCGCACCATGCCGATGCCATCGACATCTCACCCGCCGCAGTGCCGACCACCATCGAAAACGCCACACGGAATGGTGTGCACGACCGCATCATCGTGTCCACAACGCCCTTGGCCGAAGTCGACGAGCACTACGACATCGTCGTCGCCAACATTCTTGCGCCAGCGCTGATCGATCTCGCCGCAGACCTGCGACGCGTCACCTCGCCGAATGGCTCGCTAGTGATCAGCGGCATTCTTGCTGAGCGCCACCAACACGTACTCGACGCGCTTGCGCCGTTGCGGGTCATTCAACGCGATGACCTCGACAGCTGGACGGCAATCACCCTTGGCTGGTGATCAACTTCTCGATCGCTGCCAAGGTCGGCAGCGAGGGAACCGCGCCAGCATGTGTGGTGGCCAATGCACCTGCGGCGGAAGCGAAACGCAACGCGTGTGCCAGGTCGACACCACGCGACACAGCCGCAGCAAACGCGCCGCAGAACGCATCGCCCGCGGCGGTGGAATCCACTGCATCGACGACAAAGGCGGCCACTGCCAGATCGGCTCCGTCGTGTGTGCACAGGCGCGCGCCCCGTGAGCCCATGGTGACCACGACCGCTCCGGCGCCGAGCTGCAAGAGGCGAGCACTTCCGCCGAGGAGTTCGGCTTCGTGCTCGTTCGGTATCACCACGTCGCAGAGTGCCAATGTCTCGCCACTCAGTACGGCGGCCGGGGCAGGGTTCAAGATGGTGGTTGCTCCTGCGGCGCGGGCGGCCACCAATGCAGCGTGGACAACTGGGGTGGGCACTTCGAGCTGCACGAGCAATACCCGCGCCGAGCCCGCCATGGCGACGACATCCTTCGGAGTTAGCGCACCGTTTGCACCGGGCACGACGATGATCGAGTTCTCTGCCTGTGCTGACACCCCGATGAGAGCTCGACCCGTGGGGGTGTTCGCGAGCGTGCGCAGAGACGATTGGTCGATCGACTCATTGCGCAGCGTGGCCACCAGTCGACGACCCGCGTCATCGTCTCCCACTGCGCCGACAAAGGTGCACCGGGCGCCCGCTCGCGATGCCGCAACCACCTGATTCAGTCCCTTGCCGCCGGCATGTTCGGCGAAGGTGAATCCCAACACCGTCTCTCCCGGCCCGGGAAGCCGGTCGGTTGTCGCAACGAGATCCACATTTGCGCTGCCAACGACGGATACATCGAACAGGGGGGTGGTCATTGTCCCGACTGTTCGTTCGGACGGCCGACGGGGCGAAACACCGGGGGGCGCTTGGCGAGGAACGCAGCCACCGCCTCGGCGTGCTCGGGAGATGCCCAACACTCGGCGAGCAGCGTCTGCTCACGCTGCTGGATCAGTGTGAAGTCGTTTTCGACGAGGTTCTCGGTGAGCAATTGCTTGGTCATGCGCAGTTGGGGATCCGGGTTCCGAGCGTAGGAGTTCGCAACGGCCATGGCGGTCGAGAGCAGCTCATCGGGCTCGACGAGAACATCGACCAAACCCATTCGTGCGGCCTCGGCGGCTGGGATCACCCGGCCCGACAGGAACAGGTCGCTGGCGTCGCCGAACCCGACCCGCGCGGCGAGCAGACGCGTGCTGGCGAGCTCGGGGACGAGACCCATCGTGATGAAGCCCATCCCGAACTTGGCTGTGTTCGACGCGACGATGCGATCCGCAGGAAGGATCATGGTGACACCAATGCCGACAGCGGCACCGTTCACCGCAGCGACCATGGGCTTCGAGCGACGCACCAGAGCGACCCAGTCGAGTCCAGCAGGCATGCCGCCAACGCCGCCGGCGGTGTTGTTGCCCGGGTCGTCACCGCTGATTCGGGTCTGAAATGTGGACTCCATGTCCGCACCAGCGCAGAAGCCACGACCCGCCCCGGTCATCACGATGGCGCCCACGGACGAGTCGGTATTCGCGGTCTCCACCGCGTGAGCCTGCTCCTCGGCCATGCGTGGCGTCCACGCGTTCAGACGTTCGGGGCGGTTGAGCGTGATGACTGCGATGGGGCCGTCGACGCCGTAGGTGATCTGGGTGTATTCCACAGCCGCACTGTAGAACGCGTGGCTGATGGAATTCGACGGCTGAACTCGCGCGCAATCAGCCCACGCCGCGGGCACGGACTCCAATGGGAGCAATCAGGCGGTACCCGGCTGTGTGGCGCTCATCCTCGGACTCGCTGCCCCAGAAGCCGTACTCATGGTTGTCGCGCGCATACACGCGACAGGTGGAGTTCACGTTGCAACTGGCGCAGACCGACTTGGCCATGGCCTCACGTCGATCTCGGGCCTGAGGCCGTTCGGCAGGTGCCGGGAAGAACAGATTTGTCAAACCCTTGCATGCGGCATCTCGCATCCACCGATCGTCGGTGGCCTCGCGATGAAACATGATTTCAACAGCAGCCATTGAGCCCCCTGGACCAAGTTCGTGTTCGGCACCCGCAATACACGTGTGCGTCTGTCATCTCGACCCCCGAAACCGTTGCCCCGATCTTAGGCAGAAGTAATCATCGAGTCAATTGCACCCTGCAATGAAAAATCCATTCCAAACAGTGTGCGCGCACGGCGTTCCCAGACCACACATTGGTGCAGTTCAAGCGCCAGTTCAGGTGCACGTCAGCGATGAAGCACCTGCCGAACTCCATCGGCGAATCGGTCGACATCGTCGGTGGTGGTGTCCCACGCGGTCATCCACCTGACTTGATGGGTGGCCACGTCCCAATCCCAGAAGAAACACCAGTCGCGGAGCTCGTCGATTGCGTCAGGGGGCAGGTGCGGGAACACGGCGTTCACCGCGGGCGGGGCGTCGTAAACGACCCCAGGGATGTCGCGGGTGCATTCGTACAGACGCATCGCCATCGAGTTCGCATGCGCTGCGAGCGACAACCACACATCGTTGGTCAGCAGTGCGTTGAACTGCGCTGCCACGAAGCGCATCTTCGACGGCAGCTGCGTGACCTGTTTACGCACGAACGGTGCCACTTCGGCGAATCGTCCGGTGAGATAGACCACAGCCTCGCCGTACATCATCCCATTCTTGGTTGCGCCGAAGGTGAGCACGTCGACTCCTGCGTCAACGGTCATTGCTCGCAACGCCGCATGGTTGCCACCGGCGGCGGCGACGGCATTGGCCAGACGAGCGCCATCCATGTGCACCGACATGCCGAAACGGTGAGCTGTTCCACACAGTGCAGCGACATCCGGCGCGCTGTATGTGGTTCCCAACTCGGTGCTCTGGGTCAGGCTCACGACACCCGGTTGGGCGTGGTGCATGTTGCCGAGCGCATGGGCCTGCTGCTCGATCTGTCCCGGCGTCAATTTGCCGTCGGGGCAGTCGAGATCGATGAGCTTTGCCCCGAGGATCCGCTCGGGCGCTCCGGTCTCGTCGACATTGATGTGCGACCAGTTGGTGCACAGTACCGCTTGCGCCGGCCCGAGCATTGTGGCCAACGCCATCACGTTTGCACCCGTTCCACCCCACACCAGAAATGCCTCTGTCTGTGCGCCGAACAGTGTGCGCATGTGGTCGTTCAGTTCCGCTGTCCAACGGTCGGACCCATAGGCGAGCGCGTGACCGCTGTTGGCTGCCTGGAGGGCGTTCATCACGCTCGGGTGGACTCCGGCGGCGTTGTCGCTGGCGAACGCGCGTAGCGGTGCAGGGACGGTGATCATGCCTTCAGTATGGCCGCAGTACGGGGGAGTACGACCGCCGTGCGAGGGATGCGATCAGTCGCCGAACACGGTGGTGATCATTCGGCCAGAGCGTTCGCCGACGCTCGCGCCAAGATTGCTGACCACGAATGCGCGCTGCAGCCACCGATCGGTACCGTCGAATCGGGGCGTAAATGGGCTGCGCCCATGCACCACCATGTCATTGTCGATGATCACCAGATCACCCGACTCGAGCACGACACCGTCGTGATGAGCCGAGAGCGCTTCGCCGAGCAGGTGGAGCGCGCGCTCAGCCTGCTCGTCGATGCCGACCATGAGATCCTCGTCAAACACCATCGATGGGTTCGCGCGCGTTCCCGACAGCACCGCGATCGGTGCACCGAGTGTGTTCGATCGGCCATGTAAATAGCTCTCGTCGACGGCACATCGAAATCGGGGCTCGAACAGAATCTCGATCACCGAGGAGTCGAGATGCGGGAGTGCGGCGTGCACCGACGCCACGGTTGTGCGAGCTTGTGGATCGCCGCGCAGACAGAGCAGCAGCAAGTACTTCGGTCGATACGGATGAAACGCTGCTTCAGTGTGAAACATCAGGTTGACCTTCGACGAGGTCGAGGTCTGGCGACCAGACGACGCCTGCACCGGGACGATGTTCTGCACCACGTCGCCGCCGTGCTCGGGCTGATACCCAACCGGGTCGCCGAGCAACATGGCCACCGAGAGCAGCAACAGTTCTGTCGCGCTTGACTTGGTGGTGTCAGCAGTGGGCTCCGGCGGGGTGGGGGGGAGCTCACCGATCGGCAGACTGCGCAGAAGCAGGCACCCGGATGGCTGCGCGCGAGCACGGAACTGCTCGACACGCTCGCGCACACCGAGCGGCAGCAGCGCTGACTGCTCGGTGGCCAACCGTACGAGGGTCTCATCATCGGTGAACAGTGTGGAACACATATTCCAAGTGTAGCTCACTCTGGAACATTCCATCCGTACCGCGACATCCGCTGTGGGTAGTCGGCTGCAGCTACGCTCGCAGATGTGCAGGTCGCAGCGCGTATCACCGAGGCAGGTTCACATCTGACGACCGCCGAACGGCGCGTTGCAGAGGTTGTCCTGGGCGCTCCTGAATTGGTGGCTTTTGGTACGGTCGCGGAACTGGCCGATGCCTCACACGCGGGCGCAGCCACCGTGGTACGCCTCGCTGGCAAATTGGGCTACGACGGCTTCACCGCGCTGCAGGCAGCTGTCCAGAACGAATTGTCGAACCAGCTCCGCCCGGCCGCAGTCCGAATCAGAGAGGCCGTCGGGGGGGTAGCGGTGCGCCGGCACCTGGCACGCGAGCTCGACAACGTGCAGGGCACCCTGCTCGGCGTCGACGAGCACGCGATTGCGGCCTGCGCATCACACCTTGGCGACCTCACACGGGCTGTTCTGGTCCTCACCGGCGATGCGTCCACGGGCATCTGTACCCAATTCGTCGGCGACCTTGGTTCCTTGCGCCCCGGTACGGAATTGCTGAACGGCAATGAGGTGGCAATCAGCCGACGTCTCTCACAGATCCAGCCCGGCGACTGCGTCGTCGCCGTCGACCTGCGTCGTTACGACCACTGGGTCGTCGAAGCCGCCACCGAAGCCAAGCGCCGCGATGCGTGGTTGGTGGCACTGACCGACAGCGCGCTCTCACCCTTGGCCGGCCTTGCTGATGTTTCGATGGTGCTCACGGCTGGTGGTATCGGCCCCTTCGACAGTCACGTCGGCACACTCGCGCTCCTCAACGTGCTCGTTGCGGCGGCTGCCGAACAACTACGCGGCACGGCGACAGAGCGCCTCGACAAGGCCGAAGCAGCGTGGAGTGCGCGGGCGCAGCTGATCGACCGCTGATGCGCATCCGCCAGCGGCGACGCATCGCCAATTAGTTTTGTCAGGATGACGAAACGTGGGGTGATCGAAGCGGGGGGGCGGAAGTGCCTCTGGTGCCGACGACCGCTTCCAACGCCGGCGGCCACGGGCCGGCCCAGGTTGTACTGCCGCCAGAGCTGCCGCCAACAGGACTACGAAGCTCGCACTCGATCCAGTGAACTGAGGCTGGGGGACAACGAGTTCGTCGTCGTCCGCGGACAGTTCGACGATCTCCGTGATGCGGCGCACGTTCTCGCGTACGCCGTGGATGACACCGAACGAGACCTGCAGGGTGCGGCCAACGCAACGAAAACAGAACTACGCGAGATTCTTGCTTGGCTACTCGAGGCAGCGCAACCGGTGCGTGATCTGTGCCGATGACCTTTGGCCCTAGCTGCAGGCTGGGCACCGAAATACCCTGACGTTGCGAGCTCATGCGAAACCGGCTCGCCGAACGACTGAAAGCGAGTGCATCTCATGTCCCTCAGTCACACGATCGTTTGGCTCGATCACCAGGACGCCAAGATCATCGACTTCTCCTTTGACGACAAACATGTCCTCCATGTGCATCATGAGGGTGGCGACCGGAAGCTGCACCACAAGGTGAACACCATCGGTTCCGGCAAGGTTGCCGAGGACCCGAACTACTACCGAGCCATCGTCACGGCGATGGGCGACGCCCACGAGATCTTGATCACCGGTCCGGGTAACGCCAAGCTTGCGCTCAAGAAGCACCTCGACAAACACCAGTCGGCCCTCGCCAAGCGAGTGGTCGGCGTGGAGGCGCTCGACCATCCATCCGACGGAGAGCTACTGGCCTATGCCCGCCGTTTCTTCAAGGCGGTCGACCAGATGGCCGGCGACACCGACTGAAGCGGTCTGCACCGGGGGGTGCCAGTACCGGGTGTGTTTCGTCAGGTTGACGAAACACACCCGGTATGACTGCACGTGAGCGAGCGAGGACTTCGGACCCGAGCAAGCGCCACACTGCCTGAGCTGAGTGACAGACAACCCGGACCTCTCGGGTACCTGATGCCGTTCTACAATGAGCGAGGTATTTGCGAACGGGCAGGCTGCGCGTCGCAGAGGTTCGGCCGCTGTGATTGTGGGCTGAGCTGGTTGGTCGATTGTGATGCAGACTGCCGCCCAGACTGCGTCGTCGAGGGCGTCTTCGGTAACGCCCATAATGCTCGTTATGTCAACTCTTGGTTGGCTTGCGGCGAGACTCCCACTCCGCTCGGGTGATCTCGTACTCCACGTCACCCTCCTCGTCGCCCGGAATCCGAATCGGCCATGTGGTCTCGAAGGTGCGCACGAGGCGCATTCCGCACTTCTCCATCACGCGGCGCGAACCGATGTTCACTGCCATGGTCTCGGCGTACACGCGCTCGACGCCAAAGTCGGTGAACCCCTTGTCGATCAGGGCCTGTGAACCCTCTGTGGCCAGGCCCTGTCCCCACGCCGCTTGGCGCAGTCTGTAGCCAAGCTCGGGTTCGAGCGGGCCGGCACCGTCGCCGGGGCGGAAGTGGAACCAGCCGATGAACTCCCCCGCGGGTTTCTCCAGCGCGGCCCAGAATCCGTAACCGTCAAAGCGGTCGTAGTATCCCATCCACCAGTCGAGGTGCTCGGCGCCTTCCTCATGATCGACCGGCGCGCCGTTGTCGATGAAGCGCTTGACAGCCGGATCACTGTCGAGGTCCAACAGCAACGGCAGGTCGTCGCGTGTGAACTTGCGCAGAACCAGTCTTGACGTCTCGAGAAGGACTTCCACGTCCGTATTCTGCTCGCGATTCGTAGGGGCATGCGGATGCGTGTCCGCTCCTCCCCCACTGATTCAGCGAAGTAGCGCTCTGGGGGCCCCTCATGGGCCTGTGCAGCGCTACTTCGCCCATTCGGGCGAGTGGCTAAGCACGACGGGCCGGCGCCCAACTCCGTGCAGTTCGCGCAATGGCTAGAGCACGTTTGCGAAGGGTCGCTCCCCCACGACGTCGTCGGTGTCGGCCGTGTCACCCAACGCAGCGTCGCGAACAGTCACCGGCCGGCGCACGCGAACCTTCACCGCCGCGAACGCAAGCTGCAGGCCATATGCAACGGCGAGAACCAAGCCGGCAACCACGCCATCGAGCCACCAGTGATTCGCCGTTGCGGTCACTGCCAGAATCGTGAGGATCGGGTGCAGCAACACCAGCCATCGCCACTTGCTGGTGCTGATGGTGACGACCGCAAAGCCAACCACCAGCGACCACCCCACGTGTTGAGACGGCATCGCGGCCAACTGATTCGACAGCCCGCTGCCTCCCCTGCCGTACACCGACTGGCCGTAGAGCAGGCCGGCATCGACGAAGCCGAGTTCGGGAAGGAATCGCGGCGGCGCCATCGGGATCATCTGGATGGTGAGGCAACCGGCGATCATCAGCGCAAGGCTCGTGCGCACGCGCGCATAGCGTTCGCGATGACGGAAGAACAACCAGATCAGCATGATGCCCACGGCCGGTACATGCATACCGCCGTAGTAGATGTTGAGGAACTGCATGACCGGTTTATGGTCGATGAGCGCCTGTTGCAGCGCAACCTCGCTCGGCAGATGCAGGCGCTGTTCGAGGTGCCACAACCAGTAGGCATGGTCGATGGCGCCCGCCGTCTTGTCGATGGCGAGATCGTGTGCATATTGCCAGAGCGCGTACAGCGCGAGCACCAATGACAGCTCGCGCATCGCGGAAAACGTCGGGGCGATCCATGGCCGCGGAATTCGCCGGATCGAGAACGCGACAACGATGAGGACTGCGGCCATCTTGAATGCCGTCTGCCATGACAACAACATGTGCTCCACCCTCCTCTCGTCGCGGTCCTCCATGTTCGCACGCGGAGTCGGCTGTGTGCATCCGCTGACCGCCTATCCTTCGGCGATGGTCATTCGACAGGCGCGGCTCGCGGACCGGAACGCGCTCTACGAGATCTGCCTTCGCACGGCCGACGCAGGGGCCGACGGCACGCATCTCTACGAAGATCCGGAATTGCCGGGGCAGATGTGGGCTGGCGCCTATCTCGCGCTGGCGCCTGATCTCGCGTTCGTCTACGAGGACGAGACTGGCGTCGCCGGCTACGTGCTCGGCGCACGGGACACCGTCACGTTCGAGGACTGCTGCGAGGCACATTGGTGGCTGCCGTTGCGCGATCGCTACCCGAACCCGGTTGACGTCCCGCGCGGCGAACGCACACTCGATCAACACATCCATCGCGCGATCCATCGGCCAGTACGCACGCCCATCGAGCCAATCGCCGGGTTTCCCTCTCACCTACACATCGACCTGCTCCCCCGCGCCCAAGGCAGCGGCCACGGAGTTGAGATGATGGACGCGCTATTGGGCGCTCTGCGCGCCGCGGGATCACCGGGGGCGCACCTCGGCGTCAGCCCGCGCAATACGCGAGCGGTGAGCTTCTACGGCCGCCTTGGGTTCAGCACCCTCGCCGACTACGGCGAACACGGCCTGCTTCTGGGGTTCGCGTTGTAACACCGGGTTTTCAAGCGGCGATGGACGGCCAGCGTTGTGGGGCCTGTCGATGTGGGTCTCAGTCGGCGGTACAGAGCGCCGCGAGGCTGGCGATGGCTGTGGTGCGGCGCGACTCACGCAGAATGTTCTCGTCGAGTCCGTTGGTGCAGTAACCCAGACTGAGACCGGTGACAGGGTCGCCCCATGCGATCTGTCCCTTGGCACCGTTGTGACCAACGCTGAGCGGCGACACTGTGCGGCCCATGCCGCGGAAGTTGCTCTTGTCGTCGGAGCCGGCCTGCACGAGCCCGAGGGTGCGGTTCGCTGGTACGCCCGTCATCAGATCGGGGAAGTGATTGCGTACGTTCGTCTTCGCATCGTCGAGCACCGCCGCGTCCCACATGCCCCCGGGGTTGTGTAGAACAGCCTGGTAGTAGAGGGCCAGATCAGCGGCGCGCATCACGCCACCGCCACCGGGCATTCCGACACGTTGCGTCGCGGGATCGTTGAAACCCATCAGCGCTGCCGAGGTGACCTCGGTGACGGGGAGTTCGCTCACGCCGAAGGCCGCCATCAGTTCTTCGGCGGAGGCCTGCTCGCCGACCAGCATCAGCTCGGCCGCAGGATGCGGCACGTCTCCGAGCACACGCCCAAGACCCGCAGGCGTGGTAACGCGATCCTGCACGACGTCGCGATAGTCGCGACCGGTGACTCGTTCGATGATCTCGGCGAGCACCCAATGAGCGGAGGATGGGTGATACTCGAATCGAGTGCCCGGCTCCCAGTTGAGCCGCCACTTGGCAAACGCTGCGGTGCGGCCTGCGCTGGTATCACCTTGCGTGACGAGCAGCGGAGCGGCGGGAAAGCCAGACGTGTGCAGCATCACCTGCTCGATGGTGATGCCGTCCTTGCCGTGAGTACCAAACTCGGGAATGTGATCCGTGACCAGCTGTGCGGGGTCGACCAGACCATCACCGATGAGCGCCCACATCGCTCCGGCAACAAAGGCCTTCGTGGCGGAGTACACCACGTAACGAGTGTCTCGGGTGGCGTCACCGAATGTTTCGAATGCAACGAGTTCGCCCTGATAGGCAAGGGCCACCTGCGCAGATGGCAACAAACCAGAATCCACCTCGCGCCTGGCCCGATCGAGCAGTTTCTGTACGGCCGCCTGATTGATCGTCATTTCAGTACCCCCTGGTAGTGAACCGAGACTACGTGCAATAGCGCGTGCGTCTACACTCGGGGCAATGGCAACGCCCGTGACTCCACTGGTGGGAATCATCATGGGCTCGCGATCCGATCTCGAGACGATGCAACACGCACTCGACACCCTGCAGACACTGTGGGTGCCTTTCGAGGCCCGGGTCGTCAGCGCTCATCGCACACCCGACCTGCTCTTCGAGTACGCGTCGGGCGCGCAGGCACGCGGCATCGAGGTGATCATCGCCGGAGCTGGTGGTGCCGCTCACCTTCCCGGGATGTGTGCGTCCAAAACCACGCTGCCCGTTCTCGGTGTGCCGGTGCAGTCGAAGATGCTCTCCGGTGTCGACTCGTTGCTCTCCATCGTGCAGATGCCTGCGGGTGTTCCTGTTGGCACGCTGGCCATCGGGCGCGCCGGGGCCATCAACGCTGCATTGCTCGCGACCAGCATCGTTGCCCTCTCTCGGCCGGATATTGCCGAACGGCTCACCGCATTTCGAACGTCGCAGACCGACGCCGTGCTGAACGATTCGTGGATCGAGGGCGGTCCGTGACGTGCGATGACCAACGTGTCTGAGCCGATTCTGCCCGGCTCGACGATCGGCATCCTGGGAGGCGGACAACTGGCGCGCATGCTCGCGCTCGCAGCACGACCAATGGGCTACCGCATCGTGGTGCTCGACCCCGATCCCGACTGCCCTGCAGCCCCGGTGTCTGACGAAGTGATCGCAACGGCATACGACGACTCCACCGGGCTCGCTCGGCTTGCCGAGCTGTGCGACGTGGTGACGCTCGAATTCGAGAACGTCCCCAGCGATGCGTTGGTCGCGCTCGAAATGAGTGTGCCAGTACGACCGAGCCGCCACGTGCTCGAGATCGCCCGAGACCGCGTGCTGGAGAAGACGTTCCTCAACAGCATCGGCGTCGACACAGCCCCTTGGGCAGCCATCGAGGCCGACGGTGATCTTGCCCACGTTGCAGCATCCATTGCATTCCCCGCCATCCTCAAGACCGCCACGCTCGGTTACGACGGTAAGGGGCAGGTACGAGTCGCCGACATCGATGAAGCGCGTGTCGCCTGGCAGCACATGGGCCGACCGCGTTGTGTCATCGAGACGATTGTCGAGTTCTCATCAGAGATCTCCGTCATCGTCGCCCGCTCCCCCAGTGGCGAGCAACGCGCCTTTGCACCCTTCGAGAACGAGCACAGCAACAACATCCTCGACGTCACCATGTGGCCGGCTCGGATCGCCGATGACATCGCCGAGGTCGCCGTACGCACCGCGCTCGAGATCTCGCTCCGAATCGACGCCATTGGCCTGCTCACCGTGGAGATGTTCGTGGTCAGTCACGCCCCCGCGCTGGTCGTCGTGAACGAACTCGCCCCACGACCGCACAACTCTGGCCATGTCACCATCGAGGCCGCGCGCACCTCACAGTTCGCTCAGGCCATCCGGGCAGTCTGCGACCTTCCCCTCGCAGATGTTTCCCCACTCTCACCCGGTGCCATGGCTAACGTGCTCGGCGACCTCTGGCCCCCCGACGCCGCCTCCGAACCACGGTGGCTGGGCGTCCTGCAGGCAGGCGCGAACCTGCACCTGTACGGAAAGCGCGAGGCCCGTCCCGGGCGCAAGATGGGCCACATCACCGCGCTTGCTGCCACGGCCGACGAAGCGAGAGCCGTCGCTCTCGCGGCACGACAATCACTGCGCCAGCGGTGACGGGCTCGACCGTTCACCGTCGCAGCGAACCTGACATGCTCGGCGCGATGAAACTCGACGTGCAGTTCAACTCGGCCACCACGCCATGGCCGCAGATGCGCGACGCGGTGCTCGCCGCCGAAGCCGCCGGCTACGGCGTAGCGTGGGTCGTGGACCATCTGGCTGGCCAGGTGATGCGCGGCGATCGGATGCTCGAGTGCTTCACACTCACCGGGGCACTCGCCGCGTCGACGTCTTCCATTGGGGTTGGCACACTCGTTGCCAACGTCTGGAACCGGCCGGTGGCCGTGCTCGCTGCGGCCGCTGCGAGCGCGCAGCTGATCTCGGGCGGCAGGTTCTGGCTGGGTATCGGCGCGGGCGCTTCACCCAACTCACCGTTCGGAGCCGAGCACGCGGCCGTCGGCATCTCCCTCGATCCGGACATGTTCGCTCGTCACCAACGTGTGCGCGATTTCTTGGCGATCGCGCGAGACATGTGGATCGACGGAGTCGTCGGCGAGGTCACCGGATTCCCAGTACCGACGACGACGCCCCCGATTGTTGTGGGTGTGAACAGCGTTGCGCTGGCAACCATCGCCGCGACTGAGACCGATGGCATCAACATCCGGTGGAACCATCCGCGCTTCGAAGCAATCATCGAGGCCGCCCGCGCCGCGCGTCCCGCCGGCATGAAACCACTGCTGGTCACCACGTGGGAACCGTGGAGCGAATCGTTGACGGACCCCGACTCGCCACAGCGTCGTCTCTACGAACGTCTCAAGCTCGACCGTCTGGTCGTGGTGCACTTCGACCCGGCAAACCTGGCCCTGATCACATCGGTTGCGTGAGGCCTAGCGCGCGCCGAGGAGGTCGACCACGAACACGAGGGTCTCGTTCGGCTTGATCACTCCACCGGCACCCTGCGAGCCGTAGCCCATGTGCGGCGGGATGGTGAGCCGACGGCGTCCGCCGAGCTTCATGCCAGCGACGCCCTTGTCCCAACCGCTGATGACTTGGCCGGCACCAAGGCGGAACTGGAACGTGTCGCGACGATCCCAACTGGCGTCGAACTGCTTGCCGGTGCTCCACGACACGCCGACGTAGTGCACATCGACAGCCATGCCGTTCTGCGCCTCGTGGCCATCGCCCACGAGGATGTCCTCGATCACGAGATCGGTAGGCGCGTCGCCCTCGGGGATGGTGACTTCGGGTTTGGTGAGCTCGCTCATGGTTCTGAACGCTATCCGGGCCGCGATGTGAGTGCGTAGTCTCTGCGTATGGCACTTCGCTCGACTGGTCTGTCCCACGATGACATCTTCTCGGCGCTCCACGACCTGAAGGCGAACGACGTGCGTTGGCGCGAAGGGCGCGCCTTCACCCTCGCCTACAGCGCTGGTCCCGATGTGTTGGCTGTGGCCGAGGAGGCCTACCGCGCCTTCAGCACCGAGAACGCGTTGAACACCGACGCGTTCCCAAGTCTGCGTACCATCCAAGCAGACGTCGTCGGCATCGTCTCCGATTGGTTGCAGGGCGGCAGCGATGCGGCCGGGTTCATGACCACTGGCGGAACCGAGAGCATCCTGCTCGCCGTCAAGGGTTCGCGCGAGCGCGGCCGACGCGAACGTGGCATCACTGCGCCCAATGTTGTGTTGCCCACCAGCGCGCACGCCGCGTTCGAGAAGGCCTGCTACTACTTCGGGCTCGAGAGTCGACGTGTCGCCGTGAACGACGACTGGCGCGCAGATCCCGATGCGATGGCCGATGCGGTCGATGACAACACCGTGCTCATCGTTGGTTCGGCCCCTCAGTATCCCCAAGGCGTGATCGACCCGATTCCGGTGATTGCGGCCATGGCGGCCGAGCGCGACATCAACTGTCACGTCGACGGCTGTATGGGCGGGGTCACGCTCACCTACCTGGCCCGGCTGGGCCACGACATTCCACCCTGGAACTTCTCGGTCCCCGGCGTCACGAGCATCTCGGTCGACCTGCACAAATACGGCTACACGGCCAAGGGCGCATCGGTCATTGCGTACCGCAACAAGAAGCTGCGCAGCTATCAGACCTACCTCACCGACAACTGGCTGGGCGGGCTGTACGCCTCGTCGGGGATCATGGGCACCAAGGGCGGCGGCTCGATGGCGGCGGCGTGGGCCGTGATGAACTTCCTCGGCGACGAGGGCTACATGCGCGTCACCGCTGCTGCACGACAGGCAGCCGAAGAGTTGGTCGCTGGGATCAAGGCGCGGCCGTTGCTCGGGCTCCGGGCCGAACCAGACTCGACGCTGGTGGCATTCGGTGCCGCCGATGCTGATTCACTCGACATCTTCGCCGTCGCCGACGGCCTCTGGAAGCGGGGGTGGTACCTCGATCGGCAGGGTCCCCCGCCGTCGCTGCACTGCACCGTCAACGCCGTACACGAGGGCAAGATCCCGGCGCTGCTCGCCGACCTCGACGACGCTATCGAAGAAGTGACGAGAGCTTCTGCAAAAGGGGCACAAGGTGCATACGGGACCGTTGAGTAGAACTCAAGCAGCTCTCCCCTGCGAGATATAGTCAGCACACTCGTTACGGAAATACGGAAGGGATCGGCCATGGACAACCGTTTGATCGAGCGGCTGGACGCCTCGCTGGAGGAGTTGCGCGGGAACGGCCTGTTCAAGACCGAGCGCGTCCTACAGGGTCCTCAGGGTGCGCACGTCACCACGGGTGGCACCGACCTCATCAACCTGTGTGCCAACAACTACCTCGGCCTCGCAAATCACCCGGCCGTGCGCGAGGCGGCACACGCCGCCATCGATCTCTACGGCTACGGCATGGCCTCGGTGCGTTTCATCTGCGGCACGCAGAAGCCACACCGCGACCTCGAGCACCGACTCAGCAGCTTTCTCGGCACCGCCGACACGATCTTGTTTCCATCATGCTTTGACGCAAACGGTGGCGTGTTCGAGGCACTCCTCGACGAGCACGACGCAGTGATCTCCGACTCGTTGAACCACGCGAGCATCATCGACGGCATCAGACTCTGCAAGGCGCAGCGCTATCGCTACGAGAACAACGATCTCGACCACCTCGAACGGTGTCTGCGCGAAGCCAGCGAAGCGCGCACTCGGCTCATCGTCACCGACGGCGTGTTCTCGATGGACGGCACACTCGCCCATCTCGCCGGCATCTGTGATCTCGCCGATCGATATGGCGCGATGGTGATGGTCGACGACTCACATGCCACCGGCTTCATGGGACCCAATGGTCGGGGGACGCCCGAACATTGCGGGGTGACGGACCGCGTCGACATTCTCACCGGCACCCTCGGCAAGGCTCTCGGTGGTGCCAGCGGCGGCTATGTATCGGGCCATGCCAGCGTTGTGGCCTGGCTTCGTCAACGCGCCAGGCCCTACCTGTTCTCGAACAGCGTGGCGCCTGTTGTCGCAGCGGTGACCATGCGCGTGCTCGACCTGCTCGACGAGGAACCTGGCCTGCGCACCAAGGTGCACGACAACGCCCGACACTTCCGCGCGGGGCTCACGGCAGTAGGGCTCACCCTCGGACCCGGCGAGCACCCCATTATTCCGGTGATGCTCGGCGATGCAGCGTTGGCCACGCAGATGGCCGATCGGCTACTCACTCGAGGCATCTACGTGATCGGCTTCTCCTATCCCGTCGTGCCGATGGGCAAGGCGCGTATTCGAACGCAGATGTCCGCCGCACTCACCACGGCAGACCTTGACACTGCCATCGCCGCTTTCGCCGACGTCGCTCGAGAGCTGCACCTCGCGCCATCTGCAACCGGAGGCAATGTATGAAAGCACTCATCAAGCAACGCTCCGAAGAAGGCATCTGGATGGGCGATCTCCCCGTACCCACCATCGGCCCGAACGACATCCTGATCAAGATCACCAAGACCGCCATCTGCGGCACCGACATGCACATCTACAACTGGGACGAATGGGCCCAGCGAACCATCACCGTGCCAATGGCCGTGGGCCACGAGTACTGCGGCACAATCGTCGAGATGGGCAGCGAGGTTCGCGGCTTCGCTGTCGGCGACCGGGTCTCCGGCGAGGGCCACATCACATGCGGCCATTGCCGCAACTGCCGCGCCGGTCGCCGACACCTGTGTCGCAACACCGTTGGCGTCGGCGTGAACCGACAAGGTTGCTTCGCCGAGTACCTCAGTCTGCCGGCGGGCAACGCCTTCAAGCTTCCCGATTCGATCAGTGACGACATGGCGTCGGTTCTCGATCCGTTCGGCAATGCGGTGCACACCGCCCTCGCGTTTAACATGGTGGGCGAAGACGTACTCATCGCCGGTGCAGGGCCGATCGGCGTGATGGCCGTGGCGGTGGCGCGATTCGTGGGCGCACGCAACGTCGTCATCACCGACGTCAACGACTATCGACTCGAGCTGGCCCGCCAGATGGGCGCCACACGTGCGGTCAATGTCGCCCACGAATCCATCGACGATGTGATTCGCGACCTCGGCATGCAGGAAGGCTTCGATGTGGGTCTGGAGATGTCGGGAGCACCGGTGGCCCTGCGTGAAATGCTGCGCACGATGCACCATGGCGGAAGCGTCGCGCTGTTGGGCATTGCTCCCGGCGAGACAGCGATCGACTGGACACAGGTGATCTTCAAGGGTCTCACGATGAAAGGCATCTACGGGCGCGAGATGTTCGAGACGTGGTACAAGATGTCGGCGCTGCTCCAGAGCGGACTCTCGCTGGCACCAGTGATCACCCATCACTTCGGCGTGCACGACTATCTCGAGGCGTTCCACACGATGGGATCGGGACAGTCGGGCAAAGTCATTCTCGACTGGGCTGCGCTCTAGCTGCGAGGATTGCTCATGCATCACGTCGTCTCACTGCCCGTCGAGTTCCTGTTCACGATTACCGCCGACACCAATCTCGCCGGCATCATCGCCAATGGCCCGGCCGGTACGCGCGTGGTCGTCGACGCGACCGGGGGCAGCTTCGAAGGACCGAAGATGAAAGGCATCGTTAAGAGCGCGCGCCGATAGGCGTTTGTAGTTGACCATCCACCGGTCGTTGGGTTGGCCCTGTTTTCATTCAGGGTGCGATCCAATCGAACGACCAAGTG
>JAYUWK010000174.1:0-2774 GCA_043753895.1 Actinomycetota bacterium | reverse complement strand
TCAAGTTGATGGGCGATCTGCCGGTCGGGTCGGGGGTGATGGCCGAGGCCCGCAAGGCTGCCCGCTATCTGAGCAAGTACGTGTCGAAGGACCCGGCTGCGGGGTCGGGGTTGCACCGTTACGAGGTGGCGCAGGGGTTCCGTCCGAGGGTCACCAAAATTTGGGGGCGGACCGTCGTCGAAGCGATCGTGCAAGCGTCGTTGTTCATCGGGTTGAAACCTGAACACATCTGGGAGTCGCACACGGTCGACGGCTGGGTTGGGCCGCCGGCGACGTGGGTGTGCTGGCCATGACCAACGATGATGAGGGACGCGCAGCGGACCGGTTGTGGCTTGAACGATCACGGGCGGCGCAAGGTCTACCGATGAAGGTCGACGATGTCGACCTCATCGCCGTGATTGTCCAGCTGGTGTGTAGCGACGAGGTCGACGACGATCTCAGCGTTTCCACACGGCGGTGACCCGGTCACGGTCAAAGAGGTTGCGGCCCCGCACAGCGGCGGCGATCACAGCATGATCGAGCAGGGCTTTGACGATCGCTGCCTGTCTGGTCAGGCCGAGCTCTGCCCAACTCTGTTGCAGTTCTGCGCCGTGACCGACGTACCCGTCGAGGACGGTGGTTCGGGTGAGCCTGGACAGCTTCTTGCGGGCTTTGGTGATGCGTTCCTCGATCGGCTTCTTCGCAGCGAGCATCTCGGCCAGGGTGAGGTCACGGTTCCCGTAAGCGGTCGCCAGCTCGACGAGTTGCGCCTGGTCGGCATCGAGTTCGGTGTGCAAGGCGGTCGCTGCGTCGTCGTCGACTACGCCTCGGGCGATGCCTTCGGCCAGGCGTGGCGTGTCGAGCAGATCGACCACGGCGTTGAAGATCAACGCTTCGACCGGCTCAGCCAGGACCGAGATTTTTCCGCACCCAGCGAGGCCCGGGCCTTTCGCACACACGTACTGACGCACGCCACCGGCTCGGGGTCGTGATACCAACGTCTCACCGCAATGCGAGCAGCGAAGCAGCCCGGCAAGCAGGTAGCGGCGGGGGTGGCGGAGAGCGACTGGGCGCTCTGCGCCCAGCGCCGACCGCAATCTCGCCGTCTCGGCTGGTGTGATGATCGCCGCCCACACAGCCGGACCGACGATCTCGCCGTGATGCTCACGCTGCCCCGAGATCCGCCCCGACATCATCATCTTGCGCAACACCGACGGGTTCCACGACTTGCCCGATGCGGTCGTGATCCCCCGCTGGTCGAGATCGGCGCAGACCGACCGGGCGCTGTCACCGGCCAGGATCCGCCCGGCGACTTCACGCACCACCATCGCCTCGGACTCCCGAACCCTCAACTTGTCGGGTTCGTAGCCGTACGGCCGGGGACCACCACCGGAGATCTTGCCGTCCGCCGCCAACTGTTCGTGCTTGCGTCGAATACGCCGGGCCTGGTCGTCACTCGATTTGCGGGCCACCGCCCCGAGGATACGGGCAGTGAACTGACCGCTATCGGTCGACAGGTCCAACACGCCAGACACCGTCGCCAGATCCCGGATCCCAGCCGCATCACAGATGTCGAAGAACTCCTCCAGGTCGCGAGGCTGACGGGTCAGCCGGTCCTGGTCGTACACCACCACCGCATCCACATGGCCGTCCTTCATGTCGGACAACATCCGGCGGTACTCCGGACGGACCTTCGACTTGTATGCCGACACGTCGTTGTCGACGTACTCCTCGACCACTTTCCATCCACGACGAGCGGCCGCCTTCCGACAGTCCTCCAACTGCCGTCCCACCCCCAGGTGGTCGCCTTCCCGATCCGATGAAATCCGGGCATAAATCGCTGCTGCTCTGACCATTCCCGCATCATATAACATTTACGCACCGTCGCTCAGGCGACGGTGACGACGCATGACGTTGAGGGCCGAACATGGTCTGCGGAACGGCACTGCGCGACCACGGGAGAACGTGTCGGCCTTCGCCGGCACGGAGCGGACGTACAGGGTGAGCAACAATTGCGCGGCAGCGCTTCCTGGTCTCTGACTTCGCCGACGATGGCGATGTCGGGGGCCATGCGGAGGAATCCGGCCACGAGGCGCCGCAGGTCGATGCCGGCGCGGTCCACCCGAGGTGCACGGGTCTGCATGCTCGCCACGTTCGGGAGTGGCAGATCTGCTTCGAACACCTCCTCGGCGATGACGACGCGTAGCGCCGGATCGAGCTCTGCCGCGCAGCAGTTGAGCAGCGTGGTCTTTCCGCTCCCCGGCACGCCGGCGAAGATGATGGTCCGTCGAGCGGCGACGCAGGCGGACAGGAACCGGGCCGCCGCGGGGTCGAGCGTGTTCCGTTCGACCAGCTCGTCGAGCGATTGGATGGTGGAGACGCCGGTGAACTTGCGGATGTTCACCATGAGGTGGCCGCCGCGGGCGATGTCGCCGTGCACGATGTGCAGGCGGGCCCCGGAATCGAGCTGCGCGTCCTGCAATCCTTCGGACGGGTCGAGCTTGCGATGAGCCGCCGATGACTGGTCGAGCAGGCGGGTCATCGTGCGCAGCACGTGGTCGTCGTCGATGAAGACCTCGTCGTGATAGCCGCCGGGGCCCGAGTGGCGCTTCACGAAGATCGACGTCGGGCTGTTGATCATGATCTCCCACACGTCGTCGTCGTCGAGCAATGCGGTGAGGGGACCGTGCCGGGCGATGTTGCGGAAGGTTCGATCGGCGACCTGTTCAGGGTGGGCCAGCGGAAACGGTCGCTGACCTCGCCGGTGGTCGTCCTGCCATCGGAGGATCTCGGTG
>JAYUWK010000173.1:0-2780 GCA_043753895.1 Actinomycetota bacterium | reverse complement strand
GGGGCGTGGTCGCCCGGGTGCGCAGGGGTCGGCCACCACGGCGTCGACTCGGCCTGCGTGCGGCCGATATGGCCTTCGAAGCCCTCGTAGTCCAACATAACGCCCCCAAGGTCGAATGGCCGAACGGCGCGAGGCCATCGGTCCGTTCATATGGCACAGGATCCTAGGACGCGTCAGCGGTCAGAACTGCGCCACACGCTCTCTCATGGCGCACCCTTGATCACGAACGTCCTCGTGCCCCTGAGCGGCCGAGCGAACCCGCAGGGTGAGACTTCGACGAACGGAGCCATCGTTCCATCAACGTCACGACGAAACAGATTGCGCCCTCACAAGAAACCTGTCTTATTTCATCAAATTGGTTGATCGCGACGGCGGTCCCAGGACACGTTCTTCATATGGCAGGAGGCTCCTGCCGCCAAGGGAGACACATTCATGACGACTCAACATCGGCTGCGTCGACGCGGTCTTGCACCACTGGCCCTTGCGTTGGTTGGTCTCGGCGCTGCGTGCGTCCCAGCGTATGGCAACGGCGCCCCGACGCCCGTGAAGATCTATGACTCCACTCCGACACCCGTTCCGGGCAACGTGTCGAGTCAGGGCTTCGAGTGCTGCCAGGTCGCCGAATTCGGCGACCAGATCACCTTCGCCGGCACCGCCCGCACCCTCCAGTCCGCAACCGTGACCATGAGCGACTGGGCCGTCCAGGCCGACTATCCGAGCCTGACTGATCCCACCGGTTGGAATCATCCGCTGACGCTCAACATCTACGCCGTCGGCCCCAACGACATCAATGGTCGCGCCACAACTGGCTCGCTCCTGGGAACGCTCACCCGGACGTTCCACATCCCGTGGCGTCCGGCGGCGGATCCGATCAACTGCCCGGCCACCCCCACCAAGTTCCAGTCACAGCCCGGCGCAGTGAACACGAACTGCTACAACGGGTTGGCGAACCAGGTCACCTTTGATCTGACCACGCTCAACCTGACGGCTCCGAGTCAGATTGTGTGGGGCGTTGCCTTCAACACGCAGTCCTACGGCGCAGCACCGATCGGAGCTCCCGGGCCGTTCAACTCGTTGAACGTCGGAGCGCAGGGCAACGCGCCATCGATCGGCACCCATGCCAATGGTGACGCGGCATGGATCCGCAGCACGTTGGGCTACCCATTCTGCGACGGTATCGGCGGCCCGAGCTTCCGCCCCGACACCGGTTGCGCTCCCGGCAACGGCTGGACCGGCTCAACACCGGAGATCAGCTTCTCAGCGATCTGATTCCTGACGACACGGGGGAGAGTCCGGTCAACGGGCTCCGCCCCGTGTCATTTTGGTGACCTTCGGCCCTGCCGGTTCAGGCGCTTCAAGCGGAGACTCTGCCCATGGACACGCCGCCGATCACACGACCCACCCTCCCGTCGCAGACACGCACCGAATGGTGCGGGTCATGACCAAGGCGGTCGGCATCGATCTCGGCACGACGAACTCCGTGATCGCCGCCATGGAAGGCGGTCAGGCGACCGTCATCCCCAACGCTGAAGGTTCGCGTACCACGCCCTCAGTCGTCGCCTTCACCGAGCAGGGCGAGCGGCTCGTCGGCCAGGTCGCCCGCCGTCAGTCGGTCCTGAATCCAAAGGGAACGATTTCGTCGGCCAAGCGATTCATCGGTCGGCGCTTCGACGAGGTGAAGAGCGAGCTGAACGCCGTACCGTTCGACGTCGTCGAGGGATCCGACGGAACCGCCCGCTTCGACATCCATGGCACCCAGCAAGCACCCGAGGAGATCTCGGCGCTCGTACTCCGAAAGCTCGTCGATGACGCCTCGACGTTCCTCGGCGAGCGCGTCACCGAAGCGGTGATCACCGTCCCCGCCTATTTCAACGACGCTCAGCGCCAGGCAACCAAGGACGCCGGCCGGATCGCGGGTCTGGAGGTGCTCCGCATCGTCAACGAACCCACAGCTGCGGCGCTTGCCTACGGCATGGACAAACAAGCCAACGAGACCATTCTGGTCTTCGACCTCGGCGGGGGCACCTTCGATGTCAGCGTGCTCGATGTCGGCGACGGCGTGGTCGAGGTGAAAGCCACGTCGGGCGATACCCATCTGGGCGGGGACGACTTCGATCTGCGCCTGGTCGACCATCTCGCTGAGGTCTTCCAGAAGGAACACGGCATCGATGTCCGCACCGACCGCCAAGCGCTGCAACGGCTCTTCGAGGCCGCCGAAAAGGCGAAGGTCGAGCTGTCGACGCTCACCCAATCGCAGGTGAACCTGCCATTCATCACCGCTGACGCCAGCGGACCCAAGCATCTCGTGACGACAGTGATGCGGTCGACCTTCGACGAGATCACAGCAGACCTCGTTGAGCGATGCCTGGGACCAGTCGAGCAGGCGATCGCGGATGCCAAGGTCACCGCCAAGGACATCGACGAGGTCATCCTGGTGGGAGGATCCACGCGCATCCCAGCGGTGCAGAACCTCGTTCGCCGATTGACCGGGGGCAACGACCCGAACATGACCGTCAACCCCGACGAGGTCGTAGCGATCGGTGCTGCCATTCAGGCGGGCATCCTCAAGGGCGAGGTCAAAGATGTCATCCTGCTCGATGTCACGCCGCTGTCACTCGGCGTCGAGACGATGGGCGGGATGATGACGAAGGTGATCGAACGGAATACCACCATCCCCGCTAGTCGGACCGAGGTGTTCAGCACCGCCGACGACAACCAGTCGGCAGTCGACATCGTGGTGCTGCAAGGCGAGCGTGAGCGAGCCGCAGACAATCGGGTCC
>JAYUWK010000172.1:0-2781 GCA_043753895.1 Actinomycetota bacterium | reverse complement strand
CAGACCTGTCCGGTACCGACCCTGGTCCCGTCCCTTCACTTCTCCGGTGGCGACGTCGCCAGCGATGTCGCGGCGAACCGGACGGACATCGAGGTCTATGGAGTGACCGACTACATCGCCATCGGCTGCGATGGTCCAGCAGTACTGCACGATCCGTCGACCGGAAAGAGCCTCTGACAGCAGCGCGCAAGTCGTCGCTGGTTCCCGACGAAACCCCTGCGGACAACACAGCTCAGTGATCCTCGTTGACACGTCGGCCTGGGTCGAGTTCGATCGGGCAAGTGGTTTCGGCGGTCGACCAGTATCTGGCAGATTTGATCAGAGCCGGCGGTGAACACGTTGCGGTGTCCGAGCTGATCCTGATGGAAGTGCTCGCTGGCGCGCGCGTGCGGCGGCGGTGTAGATGTACCTCTATGCATGTCCGATTCTGAGGTGACCTGCTCTTCTACTAGGGGACTACTGTGGTGCCACGTTGACGGGAGGGGCCTCAAGGTCGTCGCTATGGTGAGCTTGGAGCTGCAACTGGAACCATTAGTCGAACGCGCAGCGATGCAAGGTGATTCGACGGACTTCGCAAAAGCCCTCGCTTCCGGCCCGAACACCTGGGTGACTGCGGATTCGGCGGCGACCCCGATGCTTCGCGCCGGGTTCGCACTGTCCCTGACGGGTGTCCTGGCCATGGGAACGGTGACGATCACTGAGATCGTCTACCAGGACCACGGACGATCGGTGCTCGGTCAAGGGATCCTCGCCCTCGTCACCGTGGTGACCATGGCGATGCTCGGAAGTTCCACGATTGTCGCGATCCGTCGTCAGCGACACCGGGGCGGCCGACGCAGCGTGCTCGTCTGGCGTGTTGCCGCACTGATGGTCTTCTCAGCGATCTGGATCAGCACCGTGCCGCCAGCGCTGTCGTTGCTGGTCTGGCCCCTGGGTCTGTTCATAGGCGCTGAAGCGGCCGTCATCGCACTGCTGATCGGTCACGAGCGTGACGTGCTCACGCTGTATGGCAACTATTTCACCTCTGCGCTTCACTTCGGCGCGGTCAGCGCGGCCTTTGCGTCGGTGCTCATTGTTCGTACGCCCTCGGTCGCTCGCCTCGCGATCACCGGCGTCTGCAGCATCGAAATCGCCGCGATAGCTTCCGTGCTCGCTTTCGGGATCCTTCGCCAACTCTTTGTTCGAGAACTCCAGTACGTGCAGGCAATCCAGAGGGACGAACGCACCGACGAATTCAAGCGACGCGCTCACTGGATCCACGACGACGTGTGCGCCGATCTGCGCGAGCTACGGGTCCGAATGGCCACCCACACACTCGACAAGCAGCAGGTGACGCGCGAGCTCGACCTCCTCGATGATCGGCTACGCGAACGCCAGCTCGACGAGATGCTGAACGGAGGGTTGGTTGCCGCCGCCGAGATCCTGCAGTCCTACGTTCGCCGAGCCCAGAATGCCGGCGTCATCATCACGAGTGTGCCGAGATTCGAAGAAGCGTCGGTGATGCTTGGTGGCGCACCGGCCCGTCTCTTGCGCCGCGTCACGGCAGGCTTTGTCGCGAACGCTCTCGCTGCGGGCTCGAAGTCGCTTGCGTTCCAGTTGAGTTCGGACGGGTCGACTTTGGTTCTGGCGGTGACTGATGACGCCGGGGGTTTCGACCTCTGTGATGCGCCCGCTGGTCGCGGGCTCGCCTCCTTGGCGTCCGATCTCGGACCCAACTGCCTCGCGTCGACTCGACACGCCAGCGGGACCACGATGACTGCATCGATTCAGTTGGTTGGTGAGCAGTGACCCGCCTCCTGCTCCTCGACGACGCCGCTGTCGTCAATGATCTGTTTGCCACTCTGCTGCGCAACGAGTTGCAGATCGACGTCGTGCCGCTGGCATCAGTCGGTGAGCTCGAGCATGTCGTCGCGAGTGGTGGTCGTTTCGATGTGGCTCTGGTCGATCTCTCCTTTCCAGAGGAGCGGCGTACGGGGATGGATGCTCTGTTGGCGATCCACCTGTCGTCTCCTTCCACGATCCTGGCGGTGATCACCCAAGGGGACACGTTCGTTGCGCAGTTGTTGCGAGACGTGTGGGAGTTGCTCCCGATTGCGACGGTTGTCTCCAAAGCCGCACCGATTTCTTTCCAGATCGCCCAGGTGCGCCAATTGGTCATCACCGGCTCGGCCCCGATCGACCCGTCGGTGCAACCCCTCCTGCCGGCGTCTCGCGCAGCGAGCCGGAGCCTGGTTGCCTTCGAACACCTCGTTGTCCATGTCGGCCATGCGAAGTTGTGGCAGGCCTTGCTTGATGCGGCTGACGATGTTTCGTATCGCGATGTGGTCATGTCCACGGGCCTTCGCTTGAACACGGTGAAGAACTACCGCGCTCAACTGCTGCCGGAGCTGCTCAACCATCGCCTCGATGATCCTTCGCTTCGAGAGATGCAGGCCTTCGCGTCTCGGTGTCGACCGATTTTCGAGCGGTTGATCACGCAGGTCAAGGAACGATCGCGCGTTCGGATGGCCGAGTGAGCCAGACCCGCATCACCAAACATGTTGCCAAGCGCTTCGCGGTCACGTTCGGGTTGGTGGCACTCGCGGTCGGGGCTGCCTCGCTCATCGGGCGCGATGACGACGGTTCCGTCGCACGGAGCAGCGCGACGACCGAACCTGGTTCGACAACGACCTCGGGTGGTGTTGCACCTATCACGTCTGCGGTCTCGGGTTCGTCACCGGTGAGCGAGGCCTCGAACACAGGAACGAGCCCGCCCTCATCGGCAGCGCACAGCTCGAGGCC
>JAYUWK010000171.1:0-155973 GCA_043753895.1 Actinomycetota bacterium | reverse complement strand
GCGAACAACTTCTCGGGAAACGAACTCACACCTGCAAGCAACGTGGCGTGCAGCAGCTGACGAGACTCGCACCACGACATGAGCCGCTGAACCTGCGCGACCGACGCGACAATCGCATCGCGATCTGTGCACGCGTCATCGACGCCATCGATACCCCGCACAAGTTCGAGAAGGTCCCCCAGCTCCATGCAACCAACCATAGAAAATGGGTGTAACAGAGTTCACCGAACCCGCAACCGAACCCGCAACCGGACCCCAACCGAACCCTCACCAGAAGCCACAACCGAACCGCACCACATAGGGTGATACCGATGCTTGCCGTCTCGATTGTTCGACTCGACCCCGACCTGGCCCCTCCTACCTACGCCCATCCCGGCGATGCCGGCCTCGACCTCTGCGCCCGCGATGACGGCGACCTCCCCGCCGGAGGCGGCCGCCTGTTGATGCCTACCGGCATCGCTATTGCCATCCCGCACGGCTTCGCCGGCTTCGTGCTGCCCAGAAGCGGCCTCGCCCTCAAGCACGGCATCAGCGTGGTCAACGCGCCGGGCCTCATCGATAGCGCATACCGCGGCGAGATCAAGGTCGTGCTCCTCAACACCGACCCTGCCGAGGCATATCACGTGCATCGCGGCGATCGCATCGCACAACTCGTGCTGCAGCGCGTCGAGGAAGTGACGTGGAATGAAGTCGATTCACTCGCCGACCTCGCCGACCTCGCCGCCGATGGCCGTGACCGCGGCGGCGGCTTCGGTCACAGCGGCCGCTGACCGATAGGTCAACGGCCGAAGCGACAAGATGCCTACGGCGCTACGAACGCAGCACAGCGATTCGCGTGGAGGTCACTTCGTCGTTCTTCGTCACCAACGGCACTTGCAACGTTTCGGCCAAGGCGAGCGCCGCCCATGATTCAGGATTCGCTCCTGTGGGCGCACTCAGTACTGCGTCCATGGCGATTGCGCGTACCGGAAACCACTCGCCCACGAGCCGGTCGAACTCGGCGAAGTCGGTGATCGCTCGACTCGGGGCGCCTTCGTGGAGCACCGCTAGAAACTCGGCGATGAGCAAGGTCGTGGCATCGAGCGCGACGTACTCGACAACCTCATGGCGAAGCCCTTCGACGATTCCCGCAGCGCAGAGCAACCCGCCCGCGTCAGCGACGGCGAGGCGGTACATGAGCATTCAATGAGGCCACGCGTCGGGCGTCCACCAGCGCGGTCACCTCTCGGTACCGATCGTCGCTGATCGGTTTGCGTGAGGCGATGCGCTCAGCGAGCTCGGTCGCGGTGAGCAGCGAAGCGGCGCGGCGTAATGCCTGACGCATCCACTCCTGAGCGCTCACTCCCTCGGCCTGTGCCTGCTCAGCAAGCCGCCGGACAACACTTTCCTCGAGACCCTTAACGCTTACGTCCACGACCAGATGGTATCGCGACGACACCGATTACGCAACCATTGTGATACCAGTGCTCCGAGATTCTGCGAGGTGGTTGTCGGCGAAAAGCCGGACAGACTGCGCCAGATGAACGAAGAGTGACGAGCAAGTGACTGGCCGCGTCCGCAATACTGGCGCAGCATGAATTCCCTGCGGCGCAATACGATTTCGGGTTTCGACACCCGCATCATCGTCGCCATCGCTGTCGCTGCCGGAATCGCAGCCGGTTTTGCGGGCTGCCATCCCACCGGCCAAACCATCCCCGATGTGTTGCTCACCGCCGCATTCGCCGCTTTCGTCACGTGGGCATCGGCGTCGGCCCCATACTGGGCGTTGGGCATCGCAGCCGGCGTCGCCTCAGTATTCGCTGTGAATCAACCCGTACTCGTCGTCATCGGCTCGGTCGGCTTGGCGCTGGCGTGTTTCCTCGGCATCAACCGCGGCAGCCTGCCTGCGGTGCGAGCCCTCTCTGCCGGACTCACCGTGCAGGTCGTGCTGCGCCTTACCTGGAACCCGATGTTCCTCGGCTCGGCGATGGTGTCCGTAGCGGTGCTCGGGCTCCTCGTGGGCATGGGCGTGAGCCGCAGGTACGGATACGTGCGCCGCCGCACGTTCCTCGGTATGGCACTCGTCGGTGGGTTCATCCTGCTCGCCATGCTCGGCCTGGGGCTCGGCGGCGGCCTCGCCAGTTCGAGCGCGAACGATGGCTACCGCGATCTGCTCGCCGGTCTCAAGTCGGTGCGCAGTGGAGATCCCACGGCGGCGGCCGCCTCGTTGCGTAAGGCTTCGGCAAAGCTGCGCGATGCCAGTGACAAGTGGACCGCTCCGTGGACGCAACCGGCGCGCCTTGTGCCCGTGCTCGCGCAGAACGCCAATGCGCTCGGCGGCATCATGCAGAGCGCGGCCGACTCGGCCGACGATGCCGCCACGGCACTCGATCTGATCGATCTCGAGCAACTCCATGTGGTGGGTGGTGTCATCGATGTGGATGCGCTGGCGTTGCTCTCCAAGCCCCTTGGTGACCTTGCCCAAAGCGTCGGCAATATGGCGAAGGCACTCGACACCACGAACTCGCCATGGTTGCTCGATCCCGTGCAGAGTCGCATCGCCGGCGCCAACAAGCTGGCCGGCAACGTGACCCGTGAGGCGCAGACCACGCAAGCTGCAGCACAGGTCGGACCCGCGATGCTGGGGCTCGATGGACCGCGCCGCTACTTCATCGCGTTCACCAGCCCGGCCGAGGTTCGCGGCCAGACCGGTCTGATGGGTAACTGGGCCGAGGTGACCATCACCAAGGGAGCGTTGAAACTCACCGAACACGGCCGCACCGCCGAGTTGATCAACGGTCTCACCAAGCTCGGCAACGCCACGTTGAAGGCCCCCGACGATTTCTTCGCGCGTTACGGCCCCTACGGTGCAGGAACCCAGGGCGGTACGGTGCAACCGAAATTCTGGAGCAACATCACGATGTCGCCCGACATGCCCACGGTGGCGTCCGCGATGGCGCAGCTCTACCAGCATGCCACCGGCCGTGCGGTGGACGGTGTGGTCATCGTCGATCCAGCGGGTCTGGCCGCCATGCTCGAAGTCACGGGGCCCGTCGCGGTCGAAGAAGCGAACGTGACCCTCACGTCGACCGATGTCGAAAGGTATCTGCTCCTCGATCAATACAACACGCCCGAGGGGGCCCGCGCTGATGTGCTCGAAGCCGTCACCCTCGCCACCGTGGATCGCATCCTGCACGCCTCGCTTCCGGGCCCGCAGGTGTTGGCGGCCGATATGGGTGCCGCTGCTACACAAGGCCACATCTCGATGTGGGCCTCGCGGCCAGACGAACAGCGCCTGATGCAACTCACCGGTATGGACGCCGCACTGCCCACGCTCGACGGGCTCGACGGCCTTGCCGTCGTGAACGACAACGCAAGCGGCAACAAGATCGACACGTTCCTCGATCGGTCCGTCACCTACAAGCCTGTCTTCGACGAAAGCAGTGGTCGCACCGATGCGACACTGGCCATCACCCTCACCAACAAGGCACCCGCCACGGGCTATCCCGATTACGTGATCGGCAACCTGCTCGCGTTGCCTCCCGGCACGAACCGAACCCTGCTCAGCGTGTTCACCCCGTTGTTGTTCACCAACGCAACGCTCGACGGCGCGCCGTTGGGACTCACCGCTGGCGAGGAGCACGGTTGGAACGTGTTCTCCACCTACATCACCTTGGCACCGGGACAATCGCAAACGGTGAATGTCACCTTGCGCGGCGTGTTGAAGCCGGGCGATTACCAACTGGTCTATCGTCCGCAGCCGCTTGCCCGGGTCGAAGATCTGTTCACCGAGGCAAAGAGTCCGGGTGGTCGCACTCTTGCCGGTTTTGCGGGCAACCTGCGCCGCCGATCGGTGCTCTCCGTGGCGGGCCTGACCCCATGGCGCTGAGCCTCAACGCGCCCCGGTGACGTAGACTCGTCGAACTTTCACACGGCGGAGGCTGGTTCTGGATACCAAGGCAATTTTTGAGGCGCTGCGCCGACGTTGGTGGGTCGTCGTCGGGCTCATGCTTCTCGGGATCGCTGTTTCCGCTGCTCCATCGCCGAAATCCGCCGTCGAGGCCGCCACCAGCTGGCAGGCCTCGCACACGCTGTTGTTGTCGAGCACGTCGGCAACGGGAAGTATCTCCAGTGACCCGGTGCTGTTCAATCAGGTGGCCCTGTTCGCCACCACTGGCGAGGTACCCAAGCGCGCCGCTGCGGCGCTCAACTTCAACGGCGCGCCAGCGGCGCTGGCTGCGCAAATCAAGGTCGATACCGAGCAGGCGACTGGTGCGGTGCGCATCACCACCACCCAGCCAACAGCCGAAGAAGCGGTTCGTGTCGCCAACGCGTTTGCCGATCAACTCACGACCTATCTGTCCGAACGACAGGACAAGCTGCAGACGCAACGCCTTGCGTCGACGCTCGCCCAGGTCGATTCGCTCGAGAAGGAAATCAAGTCACTCCAGACCCAGATCTTGGCCACGCCCACCGACGCCGTGCTCACTTCGCGCCTCGATGCGCTGAGTCGCGACTACAGCGCCACCTACGAGCAATACCGTCAGTTGCAGGTGGATAAAGGGCAGCTGCAACTCACCACGCTCGAGCGCGCGCAGGCCATCGTGATCAGCAAGGGCGGTCTTTCGGCACCGACATCACGCAGTAGTCGAGGCGTGTTGGGTGGCATTGTCGGCTTCATCGCCGGTGTGGGCGTGGCCCTGATGCTCGCCCGCTCGGATCGTCGCATTCGTACACGGGCCCAAGCCGAGGAGATCTTCGGTCTTCGTAGTCAGGTGGCTATCCCCGACACCAGCGAGAAGAACCACGGCGTTGTGGTGGTGCCTGACAGACATGAGCCATTATCCGATGCGTACCGCACCCTGCGCAGTGTGGTGGGGTTCGTCGAGGGTGGCAAGGCACAACGCGAGGGACGCGTGGCGGTCATCCTGGTCGTGTCAGCAGCTTCGGGCGACGCGAAGACGTCGGTGGCCACCAACCTTGCAGCCGCTTTCGTGGAGACCGGCGTGCGTACGGTGGCGGTCAACACCGACTTCCGCCGTCCGTCGCTGTCGCCGCGTATTCTGGGTAAGCCCGCCGAGAACCTTGGCTTCACCACCGAAGAGCTGGTGACCACGCCTGTCAAGACGCTGCTCGTGCGCAGCCCCATCAACGGACTCGTGGTGCTCGACATGTCTGCCACACGGGCATCCCCCGGGGACCTTGCTCGCATCACTGCGGCCCGTATTCCCGAACTGTCGTCGGTGTCGGCATCGGCCGTGGTGGTCGACACCTCGCCAGTCGGTGCTACTGCGGAGGTACTCGAACTCATGCCGCTGGCCGATGTCATCGTGCTCACCGTGCGCGTCGGTCATACCTACATTGAGGCCGCCCACCGCACCATCGATACGATCAAGGCGCTGACCAAGGCGCCCATGCTCTTAGTCGTGGTCGGCGAGAAACCGAGCCGTAGCGACTACTACGAATATGCGAATCGCACCGACAACGTGAAAACCAAGCCACCCAAGACCAAGACCAAAGCCAAGCCCACGAGCTGACATGAACTTCCGGCTCGAGCCTGTTGCCATCACGTTCGCCACGCTCTACGTGCTGTTGCTCGGTTGGGCGATGGCGTTTCTCAGCTACAACGTGTGGGGGGCATTCGTGGTGGCGCCGGTGCTGGTTGTGATCACCGTGCCGGCCCTCAGGAGCATCTTCTCGGGTGAGCACAGCGACCTCTTTCCATTTGCGGTGGCCGGGTTGATCGCCAAGTTAGGTGGTTCAGTCCTGCGATACGCCATCACGTTTCAGTCGTACGGTGGCGCCGCGGATGCGCCGATTTACCACGACTTTGCTCGCAAGCTTGCCGGCGCAATCCACGACGGCACGGCCTCGCCCTTCGACGCAATTCCCCGTGCGATTGGGACGCAGTTCATCCGTCAACTCACCGCGCTGATCTACGCCCTGTTCGGGTCCAGCCAACTGGCTGGGTTCTTCATTTTTGCGTGGATGGGATACTGGGGTGCGCTGCTGTTCGTGCGAGCCGCTTTGGTGGCAGTGCCGGGGCTCGCCAAGAAACGATATGCGGCCCTCGTTTTCTTCTCGCCGACGCTGTTGTACTGGCCGTCCTCAATTGGTAAGGAGGCATGGATCGTCATGTGCCTCGGGTTGGCCTCGTACGGCTGCGCGATGCTGCTGGTCGGGCGATGGAACTGGTGGTCGTTCTTCATCACGGTGCTCGGCATCACCGGCGCGGGTTTCGCGCGCCCACACTTCGCCGCAATCTGGACAGGGGCGTTGGTGGTAGCGCTCGTGGTGGGTCTGTTCACCGGCAGCGCCGGTACCGCACTGAAGAGCCGCTTCACCGTGGCGTTTTTCATCGTCGTTGCCATTATCGGTTTGTCGGCGGTAGCCGCCGTCACGACGAAATTCCTGAAACCGCCGTCGAACGACGCCACCTCCACCGACGATTCCACGAGCAACAACATCACTGCGATCTTCAACGAAGCCAACCGCCGAACCGAAGGCGGCGGCTCGAAATTCGACACCATCGTCATCCACGGTCCGCAGGACTGGCCCTACGCGATTTGGCGCACGCTCACCAGGCCCATGTTGTACGAGGCCCACAACCTCGCGGCGCTCTTACCGGCTCTGGAGATGACCGGGCTGCTTTTCTTGGCACTGTTCAGTTGGCGGCGCATCGCGAACTTGCCACGCCTGTTCGCCAAGACCTCGTACCTGGTGTTCGCACTGGTGGTGCTGATGATGTTTGGGCTTGCGTTCAGCGTGATCGGCAACCTCGGCATCCTTACCCGCCAGCGATCGTTGGTGATGCCGTTGCTTCTGTTGTTATGGTGCGTGCCGCAGCTGCCCCACCGTTCTGCCCCAAGGCCAACGGCGCTCACCACGCGCGATCTCGCGGTCGGGAGCAACGCCGATGGCTGAGGTGCGGGTCGTCGACGCGCTCCAGACGTTGCGGTTGGCGGTGTCGTTCGGTTTGCCTGGCTCGGGAGTGCCGTCGGGAGGTGAGAACCCGCCCCTCACGACCGAAGTCGTACAACGTGCGAAGGGCGAGCGAGTGTTGGGTTTGCTTTGGTCAGCGCTCGAGGCAGGAGCCATTGACGCTACTGATCAGCTTGGCCTCGAGGCGCGAGATGCCTACCTCGAGGCGCTTCACGTCTGCCTGCTCGCGGAGGAGACTGCTGTTCTTGCGCTCGACGCACTCGGCTCGAACGGGATCGATGCACGGGCCTTGAAAGGCATTGCGATCGCACACCTCGATCACGGAGACCCGGCTGAACGCAATTTCGGTGACGCCGACATTCTCATCCGGCGGCACGACTACCAAAGCGCCTTGCGAGCGCTCGCTCATGCAGGCTTCCGGCGCGCCGAGCCGCCGGTGCGCGGTTGGTGGGAGCACCGATTCGGAAAGGCTGTCGTATTTCTGTCGCCCAGCGGAGCCGAGCTCGATCTCCATTTGGCGATTACTGGCGGCTACTTCGGCGAGCGCATCGACTATGACGAACTCTGGAGATCGTCGAGCGAGTCGTTCCAAATCGGGGGACAGATGGTGCGCGGCCTCGATCGCGAATCACGGTTCCTGCACGCTTGCTGCCATACCGTGTTAGGCGGCGGTTCGGGATTGCGAGCCAAGCGCGACGTCGCCCAACTGCTCCTGATCAGCGAAACCGATTGGCCGACAGCAATGGCGCTGGCAACACGCAACGGGATCGACTCCGTCGTGGCCGAGGCAGTCCGCCGGACGTGGAGCGAGCTGCATCTCAACGATGATCATCCGGCTGCGAAGTGGGCTGCAGCACACGCTGCCGACCCTGTGCAGCAGCGGGCACTTGCTGGCTACGTAGCGGCGCCGGCGCAGGGCTGGGCACCGGAGGGACTCGGCATGCTGGCGGCGCTCTCCGCTCTCGATCGCGCCCGGTTCCTGACCGGCCTGGGGTTTCCGTCGCGCGACAGCTTGCGCGTTCGCCACCGCACCAGGCTTCAGCACCTGCGGCTCGGCGTGTCGTCGATGCGCGGTGGGGCATGAACACGCCACGGTCCAAAGCGCCCCGCGTTCTGCTCGTCGCAAAAGGGCTCGACATCGGCGGCATCGAGCGCATGGTGGTCGATCTCGCCATTTCTCTGTCGAGGCGTGATGTCCCGGTGGAGGTTGCCGTAGTCAACGAGGGACGCGATCAGCTCACCTCGCTACTTACCGATGCGGGTGTCATCGTGCACGGTCTTGGTGGCAGCGACCGCGTGGGACTGTCGGCTGCACGTCGGCTGGCCAAACTTGCCTCCGATCGGCGGTTCGATGTGGTACACGTGCACGGCCCATTACCCGCGGTGATCGTGCGGCTCGCACCATGCCGGCGTCCGATACTCACCACCTCCCACACGCCGCTGGGAGCGCTGCGCTGGCCCACTCGCCTGGCGTGGTTGGCCACTGCTCGGCGCGATGCGGCCACGGTGGCTGTATCAGCGGTTGTTGCGGCCTCTTTGCCACGCCGGCTCGCCGCCAACACTGTTGTGCTGCCCCACGGAGTGGACCAACAGGCAATCGCGCGCACGCTCGCCTCGGTCGTGAGGTCCAACACATCAAACGACACGGTCACAGCAGTCACCGTTGCAAGCCATCGCGACGTGAAGAACTACCCAAACCTTCTCCGTGCTGTACGGGTGGCTCGTGATCGTGGAGCACCACTATGTCTGGTAGCGGTGGGCGCCGGAGCCGACCTCGAGCGCAATCGTTCCCTCGCAGTGGAGCTTGGTCTCAGCGACGTCGTCACTTTCCTGCCACCGACGCGTGATGCGCTGAGTGTGATTGCGGCAGCCGATCTACTGGTAGTGGCGAGCGACTACGAAGGCCAGCCACTCGTGGTCCTCGAAGCACTTGCGCTGGGTCGACCGGTAGTCGCGACTGCAGTGGGGCGAGTGCCCGAACTGGTCAGCCCGGCGGTCGGTCGGGTTGTGCCGCCTGGCGATGCGCACGCGCTGGGTGCAGCTCTCGCCGAGGTCGCGCTCGATACCGAGGTTCGCCAACGGATGGCCGATGCAGCTCGTCACGAAGGTCACACGTGGACGCTCGATGACGCAGTCGATGCATATCTCGCTTTGTACATGGATGTGCGTTCGCGATGACGCTGCACGTAGTAACGATGTGTACCCATAACCGCACGCGATCTGTGCTCATGGGCGCACTTCTCAACGAGCATTTGTCCGATCTTGGAATCAATGCTCGCGTCTCCACGGCAGGCATCTCAGGTGACGACCTCCCAGCCACCGAGTCGACTGTGCGACTGCTCGCGCAGCGAGGCATCGACGTTTCGAGTCATCGCAGTAGCTTCATCGACAACGAAACAATACGCGCCGCGGATCTCGTGGTCGCCGCTGAAATGAACCACGTGGTGTTCGTATCGGGACGATGGGACGGTGCGTTCGCCCGCACGTTTACGTTGCCCGAGCTCGTGCAACGTGGTGAGTTTGTCGGTCGTCGTGCTGGCGCGCCGATTCGGTCGTGGTTGGCCCAGGTGGGCGATGGTCGTCTGTCCGGCACCGAGTACATGACGGATCCGTCCGTGCTCGGGGTTGCCGATCCAACCGGTATGGCGCCGATGATATGGCGTGCTTCGTTCGACGAGATCGACCTGCTGTGTCGCCGGCTGGCTGTGTTGCTGAAATGAGGGGGCGTGTATCGCTTTGCTGCCAGCGGATGCGGTCAGATGGACGAGGCGTGCACTGATGCAGGCGAACCAACCGAGCGATCAGACCTCGGCCTATTGTCGGTCCTCAAACGTACTATGGCGACTTGCCGTCGAACGAGTAATCGTGAGACGAGTCGGCGACCGATCCCCAATGGCGGCCGGAGAGGTAGCGGGCTCGGCCGCAGTGGTTTGGCTAGCCCTCGACCGACCACGAACGGCAATAGAGCTCAAGTCCGCTCTGGAAGCGGCGGCTTGTGCCGACCCGAGCGCCGAGCTCGAACTTGCGTTAATCATGCTCCGCGACTGCCGTCTCATCGAAGAAGAGCTGTTGTGATGGGCGCTCACAACCTGCAGACCGACCAAATATGACAGGGTTTTGTTAGTGGCCAAACGGGCTGTAGCCACTAGTCAGGCTGAACGAGTTGAACCTTTTCGACAACGGATTTGGCAGCAATACCCGCAGTGGAGCGAGAAACCTCGAATGCTTGAAGAGAGTGCCACGTGGACGGCGGGAAGGGTATGTAACCAAGGCGAGTAACTGCCGCTGGCACATTTCGGGTCAAGCCGAGATCCGGACTACTCCGGGCGCGCCGCTGGCTCCAGTTGCGCCGTTATACCCGCCTCCACCGCCGGCACCTGGTGCTCCGCCAGTAGCCGCCGGAATATTTGATGTGCCTCCGACTCCACCTGCTGCACCGGCGGATGCGGGCGACGCGCCGGCGCCCCCCCCTCCACCAGCTGAGACGGTGCCAGCTAAGCCAACCCCTGACGAGCCAGCTGAGCCACCACCGCCGCCACCCTTGGAGTTACCCGCAGGAACATCGGCACCCTTACCGCCAACGAAACTCCCTCCAGTGCCACCAGTGCCACCAGTGCCACCAGTGCCACCTCCAGCCGTGAGGCTCGCAATCCCGCTAACGGTTGTAGTGCCGCCGGTGCCCCCACTAATAGTACTTCCAGCTCCTGCGTTACCGATGACGACCGTGATGCTATAGGTAGATCCCGGGGTGACCGCCACTATGGCGCCTGCGTAAGCGCCGCCTCCACCACCACCACCACCAGAGGATGCGCCGCCGCCGCCGCCGCCGGCGCCCCAAGCGCTGACCCGGATGGAACAGACTCTTGGGGGTACAAGGTACGAAAACGTTCCGCTGTTAGCGTACGATGTTGTAGGGGCCGTGGCACCGCACGACGCGGCCGCCGCTGGGGAGGCCAGGGCGAAGCTGGTGATGCTGGCTGTGGCCAAGCCGGCGCCGCCCGCGAGGAGGAGGTTGCGCCGGGACCAGTTGGACTCGGTAACGAGGCCTGCATCAACGAGCAAATCCATGGCGGGCGCGAGATGTGCTGGTATATCCTCATCGTCGATGCCTTCGAGAGCCAAGGTGAGTGCCTCCGCGGCGTCGCCTGTCACTCGGTGGACGACCGCACCCGTTCGGTCGAGCACGATGGCCTCACCATCAATCTGCTCGACTCGGACGCTACGTTCCAATTTGAATTTCATCTACATCCTCCGGCCAGCATCGGATTGCTCATCGCAGACTATCGCTCGTGGCCACCGAAGCCGTGCAATCGCGCAGTTTCGGTACGATGGTCGCGTGGATGTCCCCAGAATCGATCAGCCCATGCTCCTGATCAGCGAAAGCGCTCGACTGGAACACGACGGCTCACGGTGTTGGGGCGTGGCCGACGATGGGGCAGTCGTAGAGATCGCCACGCCCGAGACCGCTTTCGACGCACTCACGGCTCGTTGGCCCCCTCTTGGGCTCGCTCAGGTGAACGCCCCACCAGGGCCTGTGACACTTCGCCTCGAAGCTGAGGCACACTCAACTGCCGACGACTTCGTGGTCATAGTCGATGGCCAGCCCGCGGGGGGTGGGTGGGATAGGTTCGAGTCCGAACTGGCTCTGTTCTCTGCCGAGCGACTGGCCGGACTGGTTGCTGTTCACGCGGCGGTCATCATTCGGGGATCTGCCGCCTTGCTCGTGCCAGGGACATCCGGGGCCGGCAAGAGCACGCTATGCGTTGCGGCCGCAGCGGCCGGAGCAAGAGTCCTCACCGACGAATATGCCCTTGTCGATCCCCTTTCTGGTCGAGTGTCTGGCTGGCGGAGACCCGTTCGGGTGCGGCGGCCGGACGGCGGGGTTGATCGACTCGACCTAGCCGTTGCATCTGACCCTGTCCCAGTGGGGCTGGTGGCGCTCGTTACCCATCAACCCGGCTCGGAGCAGTCGTGGGCTCCCGTCTCCGGTGCCGAAGCGGTGCTGGGCATATTGGCCAACACTGTGTGTGCCCAGTCGCGTGCAGACGAATCCCTTGATGCGGCTCTCGTTATCGCCCGGTCAGCTCACGCCGTGGCCGGTCTACGGGGCGAGGCTGAAATCGCGATTGTTGAACTGCTGGACATGCTCGACAACCACGTAGACGACGCCGACCGACACCCGCATCACGATTCGACGGGGTGAGAAGGCCTTGGCGCAGCGGCAGCAATAGCCAATGCGACGACCAGCGACAACCCGCCCCACACAGCGACTGCCACGACCGCTGGCCTGCCCGTGTGTTGCAACGCTCCGGTGCGGGCCACCGCGACCGCGGCAGCTGATCCCAGTCCAGCTATGACCCAGCGCACAGGTTCGACGACCCGATCCAATCGTCGCATTACGATCCACACAAGTGGAACGATCACGATCGGCCACATCGCGGACAGGGCACCGATCAATGCACTCTGGCGCCACGTGGCGCCGTAGATACCCGACCACAACACCATCGCCGCCACGAGCCCGTGGAACCCGATGTGCACCTGTCGGCGGTACAGCACCTCCACAGCCATCAGCATCGTCACCAACGCGCCGATCAGCGGCATCTGATTGCTCGTCTCCGGTACGCATCCATAGATCGCAGCGGCCGATGTGGCGATCACGAAGGGCAATACGCCCGGCGTTGGCAACAAACGCCGCGCTACCGGCAGCGCTTCGGCCACCAACAATGCAACGACCACCGTGGCGATGGCTGCCCAGCTTCGGCCGTGTGAGCGCGAACCGGAGTGCCACCACACGATGGCAACGATTGTCAGGCCCGCAACGAGGCCCCACGCGTGTACCTCCCACCGTCGAGGTTCGGCCGCTTCCATTCTCTCAGTCTGACAGAGGATGGCAGCGAGTAGGTTGCGTGCGCACCTCTACGGTGTTGCGGCTCCGAGCAGGATTCGCACGCGGTCTCGCAATCCTGGCCGGTCGGAAACACTGACCAGCGAGCCTGCCTCGGCCATGGCTGCCACCACGGTGAACCAATGGCTGTCAACGCTGCGGCGCGATACGTCGGTGACAAGCTCGGCGGGAGCGGTCTCATGGTCGGACATGCCGACGATGCCAGCTAACTGGAACCGCTGCCACTCATCCGCAAGTGGCTCGATGGCGATGGCAGCCCATGCCAGACCTGGCAGCGGCGGAGGAATCGCGACCGATCCATCGCGCTCGATCACTGTCGACCAACAGCCGAGTTCCAGCACGCCGGCCTGCGCGAGCAGTCGGTCATTCACCATTGCTGGCCACTCAAGATCGACCAGCACCACCGAATGGTCGCGGGCGAACGGTCTCATGTTCATCCAGACACGACCATCATCGCGTCGATAGATATGAGCGCCACCGAGCACCAACGCGAGCGCACGCAGAATGTCGTCGGGCTCACGCGAACGCGTGATCACCGACGAGCCAAAGCGCAGCTGCGGCACGGGCCGCAGGCCAGTACCGCGCGTGCGTGCAGGGCCTTCCACTGGTTCCAGTCGCACGCTGAACACCGGCGTGTTGGTAACCGAATCGTCAGCCAGCTGCGCCTCGAGCCACGGCTCGAACAAGGTGCGCACGCGCTCCAAGCCCGCCACGGTGTCAACCTGAATCGCCACCAGCAGATCGCGTTGTTCGCCGATGCGTAGCACTACCGAGCCCGCCCACACGGAACGGTCGACGGGAGTGCCTCAAGGGTCGGGCGGAGCAGTGAGGATACGGCTGCCGTCGGGTGCCATCTCGTCAACGGGATTGAACCTCAGCTGGCTGGGCGCATCGAAGCCGACCAACAACCCCTGTTCAGCCAACTGGTTCAACGCCTCGTAAATGTGAATATCCACATCGTCGGGCAGCACGCTGAACAGCTCGCCCAGTTCATCTGCCATGGTGCCAACGGGCGTTGCGCCGTCGCACAGCAGCCACACGGAGCCAGCCATTGCGTTGAGCCGATGCACCATGCGGGTGGACTCGCGGAACAACACGGCCTCACCATCGAACACCGCAAGCTCTACGTCTTCGACGCCCTGAGGTAGGTCGGTATCGACGAAGCGGGTATCAGTCACAGCCAGTGATTCTAGTTCTTCGGTGGCTGGCTCCCAGCGTGTTAGCGACTGGTAGGAGGGGCGTTTGTCCGCCCAGTTACCCAGCGCCCCGTCAAGACCATGTCAGGTCAATGATCGGCGAGCCGTGAGCCTCGCGTGTCGCTCTGATTACGCCATCGTTTGTTGAGCGATTTGAGTCACGGCGCATTGAAATGCCGCAGACGAATATGTTGACTCATACAATCGATGACCCGCTCGGACGAGGTGTTGACGCAGGTTGGGATCGTTGACAACCCGGGTGATGCACGCCACAAGCTCATCGACAGAATTTCCGATCAGCAGGTGCTCGCCGTGAAGTGCGTGTAGCCCCTCGGCACCCACTGTTGTCGATATCACCGGTAGATGATGCGCCCACGCTTCAAGGATCTTCACGCGGGTGCCGGAACCGAACCGCAGTGGCACGCAGATGGCGTCAGCGCGAGCAAGCTCCGATTTTACGGACTCCACAGGGCCAACGTGGGTAACGCCCGGGACAATCTCGCCGAGCGGCCGGTTCCATCCAGCGCCGACGATCCGGACTGAAGCACCCGGGACCGCTCGGCGCAGAGTTGGCGCAATCTCGTCACACAGCCACGCAGCGGCGTCGCTGTTGGGGCCGTACCCCATGAAGCCGATGAACGTCACGGTCGGCGACCGATCTCCGTGAGTTGGCAGGGTTTGTTCAACCGTCATCGGATAGCAGTTTGGTAGTTCTTGAATTCCGGCCACTCCCAACCGCCTCAGGTCGAGTTCGCTGCTGACGATGAGTCGGGCCGTGCGCGTCCATCCTCTGTACGTCTTGCGCATCGCAGAACGATCAAGCTTTGCTGCCGCAGTCCGCGCCCAACCGGAATTACGGGCGAGTTCTACCTGACGATCACCCTCCCAGTCGATGAGATCAACGACCGCCGGTACACCGACAAGTGTGGGCGGCATTGACGCGAAGGCACGATCGGTCAGACACCACACCAGGTCATAACGGCGGTCAAGCAGTGCGGCGACAGCGGTCTGCTCGCCACGGAAGTCGGCCATGAGCAGACTCCGCGGTCGATCGTGACGGAGGAGCCACCTCGCAGCGTCTGCCCAGCCGAGGCGGCGTGGGCTCCGCGGCACCGTGGCGATCCGGTCAACACCTCGGGGGGTGAGAGCGTCCGCATCTGCCCAGGTTCTGCTGGTGGCGCCACCAGGCTCGTTCAGCGTGATGAGGTCGACCGAGCCGAGTGTGGCGAGCGCGTCAAGAGTGGCGAAGAGTCGAATGCGTGCTCCCGTGTAGATCTGGAGCGAGGATCTGGCCACAACGAGAATGTGCATGTGCCGAGGAGCGTATCTGCTCGCCGAGATGACGGGCTACGGACGATGCACGGCTGCGGCGAACACGGGTCGAAAGGTTTCGGTCAACATCCGTGACGACGCGACGGTGATGTGAAGGCTGTCCAAATAGAGCCAATGCGTGCCGTCGTACGCGGCACATCTCTCGCCTGCGCACAGCTCGTCGAACACTTCGATCGTCCGAGCCTGGTCGCCCGCGGCTTGGTTCTCCGCAGCGAGTGCGAGTGACCGGTATTGCATCGCGTCAGCGCGACTTACCGAGGCGTTGTACCAGCTTGGTGGGCCAAACAGCCTCACGGGGGCGAGCCGAAGTGGTGACCAGTCTGGTGGAAGCCTTGGCGCGGGATGCACAATGATCACCTCGATGCCAGCGCCGCGCAGGCGTTGGATGATGCGCCCGAGTCCGCCGGCCCAGGCATCGGCCTTCTCCGCCGGCGTGCGAGCTACCGCCCGGCCATCGGGGGAACGCACCTCGACCGAGTTCGATTCGATGTACGCGTCCGATGCCGATGCGATGACGACCAGTCGAGGCGGATGCTGGACAAGGTCGTCCATAGATTGTTTCACGAACTCCGCACAGGCAACCTTCTCGCCGCCCTGATTCCACAGCCTGATGTCGACAAAGGGGCACGCTGCTTTTGTGGCAACGAGGGCATCAAGGCCGACGGCGTTGGCGGCGGCAACGAACCCTTCGGTGAAGTGCCCCGCGTTCGAGTCGCCAATGAGCACCGCACGGCCCGTCGAGGCTGGCGTCAGCCACAGGCAGTTGGTGGTGTCGCGCTGGCCGAGACCGACCGAGTTTTCACAGCCGCGTGTGAGGTCTGCGTGGTTGGAGAACTGCTTCCAGGTATCGGTATCAGTCAGTTGCCAATGGCCGAACTCGAGTCCGACAGCGGCAATCAGCGGGACGAGTGCGCAGATGGCACCGAGTGCGAGCGTGCGGCGGGCCCGCGGTGTTGCCTGCGATCGAAAGCGGGATTCGATCAATCGGTACGAGAGCCAGGCAGGCAGTAGTGAGAAGGCAGCAGCGGCCACCTTCGCTGCAGGCGCCATTGGCCAGATGGCGGCGGCGAAGACGATGATCGGCCAGTGCCACAGGTACCAGCTGTAGGACAGGTCACCGACATACTGCAGCGGCCGCCATGCCAGCGCCCGAGAGATGACGTTGGGCCGGGGGGACTCGCCGGCCAGCAGCAGGAACGCCGTACCGAGAACCGGGAGCAGAGCGGCCGTCCCTGGAAACGACGTCTGCGCGTCGAAGCTCAACGCAGCGAACGCGATCACCACCATCCCGGCGATGGCAATCGTGGCTGCCCGGTGGGCGCCAACACGAGCCGCTCGGCCACCGGCAACCGCGAGGATACCCCCCGCCGCGAACTCCCAGGCGCGCGTTGGCGCCGAGTAGAAGGCGATCTGAGCACCGAAACCCGAGGGATCGAGTCGGCCGCTGGTCAGTAGCCACGACAGCGCGAACGAGACCGCGAAAATCGTGCCGAGTACTACTCCCACGACGCGGCGGGGGTTCATCCTGCGGCGCACTGCCACGACCCAGCCGGCGGCGACCAGTGCAGGCATCAACAGGTAGAACTGTTCTTCCACCGAAAGTGACCACGTGTGCAGCAGTGCGTTCGACTCTGCGCCCAGGCCGAAGTAGCCGCCATCTCCGCCGTACCGGGTGAGGTAGGTGTTCGCGTTGAACAGCGCGGCGGCTGCGCCGGTTCGGGCGGTGATCTGCTGAGCTCCGATGGGCAGCAGGGCGATGCTGAGCACCATGGTCGCCGCCAGCAGCAGTCCCAGCGCCGGAAGCAGGCGGCGGATGCGACGAAGATAGAAGCGACGAAAGCTGAGGCGCCCTTCTGCACGCAGTTCCTTGGTCAGGAGGCGGGTGATGACGAATCCTGACACTACGAAGAAGACATCCACGCCGACAAAACCACCGCCGAACAGCACGTCTGCGTGAAATGCCACGACCAGCAGCACAGCGATTCCGCGAATGCCCTGAATGTCGCCGCGAAAGCTCGCGGTTTCGGCATGGGCAATCGCCTGATGGTCAGCGGTTCGTGTCCGAGTCAGACGGGAACCGAGTGACTGCATGGCGCAGATGGTAGTTCGTCGCCGAAGAAGGCCCATTGATGTAGCGTCGCTCACCGTGAGCGACAGAATCGGCCCGGGCGGCGAGGGTTACAGCAAGACGTTCTACAACGAAATCGCCGGAGGATCCGGCCGAAGCGCTGAGATCGTGCTTCCTCTCGTCTTCGAGATCGGCAAGCCGGCCAGCGTGGTCGATGTCGGCTGCGGCGTCGGCGCGTGGTTGCGGGCCTCGAAATCGGCCGGTGTCGACAAGGTGCTCGGCTTCGACGGCGATCACGTTCCGGTGGACCTGCTCGAGATCGAGCAGCCGGAGTTTCGAGCCGCCGATCTGTCCAAGCCGCTGCCGCACGTCGGCCGTCGGTTCGATCTGGCCATCTCGCTCGAAGTTGCCGAACATCTCCCGCGCGAGCGCGCAGACGGTTTCGTCGAAGACTTGTGTGGCTTGGCCGACATGGTGCTGTTCTCGGCCGCCGTTCCCTATCAGGGTGGCCAGGACCACATCAACGAGGAATGGCCCAGTCAGTGGGCCGAGCGCTTCGCCAGCCACGGCTATATCCCGTTCGACGTCGTCCGCCCCGTGGTGTGGGCCAACCCCGAAGTCGAGGTCTGGTACCAGCAGAACACGTTGCTGTTCGTGGCGGAGTCGCGCGTGGATCTCATCGCCTCAGCGCAGGCTGCCAGAGTGACCGCGGCACAGCGAACGGTCATGCTCGACGTCGTTCACCCGGCATCGTGGGAACGCCTCAGCCACATGTCGCGATCCGAGCCGAGCCTGCGCTACGCAATCGGCATGACGTCCCAGGCTGTGCGCCGGGCCGTGCAGGTACGAGTGGACCGCTTCAAGCGACGTTGAGCGTGGGCTTATTGGAGGGAAAAGAGGCGGCGACATTCCTCGATCATCGCTTCCGCCGCGTCCGGCCGCACATGCACCTTGCCGTCAGACAGCGTGTTGTCGAGGAGTCCGCGGTCGTCTGAGTATGACGAGTACGCGTCGACGAATACGAGACCGAATCTGCTGCAGGCCCGATCGAATTCCTGGTTCAAGGCGCGCGACCAGAGAAGCCGATCCGAGATTTCGCCTCGCGTCGGGAAATCCTTGTCGACGAGGTTCTCCACGGGTGGAGCGACGCGCGATATGCCGACGGTGGCGCCGGTCGCGTAAGCGAGGGAGCGTGCCTCAGCGGCGAGTCTTTGCGCCAAGAACCGAGCGAGTTCCCCCGCATCGCCGTGCTCCTTCCATCGTGAATGAAAATGAGTTCGAACGTCGATCTCGCCGAAGAAGAGCAACACAGAATCTCCTGGCCGGATCAGCAGACGGCAGAGAAGGCTCGTGTTCCAGCGTCCGAAGGGACCGAAGGCCTTTCCGGCGATGAGGCTGGCCAATTCGCCATAACGTCCGGCTAGGAAGGCAGTGACGGGACCGACGTGCCCGGTCTTCGCGCCCGGCCACTCGATCAGTGTTTCACAGTGGCTGTCCCCGATGGAGTAAAAGCGGGAGCCCCCGTTGCAGAAGACCATGAGCAGCAACGAGCGGACGGGGCCCTTCGCGAGCTGCTTGCTCTCCGAACGCAGCTTTGCTCTGATCCGCTGGGGCGACCACACTAATGGGAAGGTATCGATGGGTAGTGTCGACACTTGTGAACGCGCCGCGCAGTACCTCTCGCTCGACCCCAGCCGTGACGCTTGAGACGAAATGCTGGGAGGGCGACTGGCGCTATCTGCTCAGGCGCGGCGGGCTCGAACGAATTGTGGCCTCCGAGCCGTTCGAGTTTTCTCATCGCGTACTGTATGTGAACAATGTCGAACGACCGGTTGGGGTGCTCAAGGCAGCCAACCGTCTGGTGTCGCAAGGACTGATCGACGAGGTCGTGCTCGCCGAAGAGCACGCGGCAGCCGCCCTGGAGCGCTTCGAGCTCAGCGCGGAGGGTCTGGGGCGCGGGTATGTGTACTCGATCTGCGAACTCGTCGGGATCCACCTGGCCCGTACTCCGTTGCTGGTTCATTTTGCCGGCGATTGCCTGATGATCGACAACGGCCCGTGGATCGATCTCGGTGCCGAGTTGCTGGCCCTGCGGCCGGAGGTTGCCGTTGTGAACCCGGTCTGGAACCGGCGATACGACGAAGTACGAACTGGAGCCAGCGCCAGCGATGATCAGTGGTGGTTCGGCGACGGTTTCTCGGATCAGTGCTACATGGTCCGGCCCGCCGACTTCGCCGCCAGCATCTATGGCTTCAGCCATCCAGACTCGGAGCGCTATCCGGTCTACGGTGGCGAACTGTTCGAGAAGCGGATCGACGCGTGGATGCGGCGAACGGGTCGGACTCGGGCGTTCCATCGAGCGTCGAGTTACTCCCACGACAGTTCACGTTCGATGACCTACTGGCAGCGAGCGAAGCGGCGCGGCAGCAAGAGCCTCGACCGCCTGCGGTGAGCAGGCAGGTCGCATCTGGGTCCGATGGGGACATAGAACTCCGAGCTACGTAGGTCGGCACCGCCTATAGTCGCAGCGTGTCTGTTGCTCCCCAAACGTACGCCTATCAAGACTCCCCGCGGCCCGACGTGCAGTCGCTCGTCCCACTTGGTGCCACCTCCGTGCTCGATGTCGGCTGTGGAAGCGGAGCATTCGGGTCCGGGCTACGGTCTCAGCGTCCAAGTTTGGAGGTCTGGGGAATAGACCCGGAGCAGTCGGTCGCCCCTCTCGCGACGGAACGACTCGACCGTTTCATCTCCGGGCTCTACCCTCGGGACGTTCCGCAGCGGTCGTTCGATTGCATTACCTTCTGCGATTCGCTCGAGCACTTCGCTGATCCGTGGGAAGTGCTCCGGGCGACGGCCGGCCTACTCGGCGATTCTGGCGTCGTTGTCGCCTCGGTCCCCAACATTCGTTATTACACCGTGATGAGACGCTTGTTGGTCAATGGACTGTTCACATATACCGACGCTGGGATCCTTGACCGTACGCACCTCCGGTTCTTCACGCGGCGGTCATTGGAGGAACTCTTTCGAGAGTGCGGCTATTCAGTCGAGACGGTGATGCCTGGTTTCCACGCGCGGGCTGGGCGAATGATTCGCGCACTTCGATTGTTCGGACGGCTGTCTGTCGAGTTTCGCGCAACTCATTTCACCGTCGTTGCCCGAGTCGGCTAAGGACCGACTGGTGACGATGAGTTTCGTGCGATCGGTACGCCGACCAGCGTGGTCGATGTCGGTTGCGGAGTTGGTGCCTGGTTGCGAGCCTCGAAGTCGCTCGGTGTCGATGAGGTGCTCGGCTTCGACGGCGATCACATCCCAGGGGATCTGCTCGAGATCGAGCAGACGGAGTTTCGAGCCGCCGACCTGTCCAAGCCGCTACCGCACGTCGGCCGTCGGTTAGATCTGGCCATCTCGGTCGAAGTTGCCAAGCATCTGCCGCCCGAGCGGGCAGGGGGTTCGTCGCCGACCTGTGCGGCTTGGCCGACATGGTGCTGTTCTCGTCTGCCGTTCCGTATCAGGGCGTCAGGACCACATCAACGAACAATGGCCGAGCCAATGGACCCAGCGTATTGCCGCCCACGGCTGTGTGTGCCGCGTTCGATGTCGTCCGCCCGTTGTCTGGACCAACCCCGAGGTTGAGGTGTGGTACCAACTGAACGCGGTGCTGTGTGTGTCAGAGTCGAGCGCCGAACTCATCGCTGCTTCACAATCTGCCAGGGCGGCAGCTTCACAACGGAACGAGATGCTCGATGTCGTCCATACCGGTTCGTGGGAACGCATCAGCCGAATGTCGCGGGGCGAGCTGAGCCTCCGCCACGGTATCGGCCTGATGTCCCAGGCGGTGCGCCGCGCCTTGCAGGTCCGCGCAGCACGTCTCAAGCGCCACCGAGCCTGCGCCGGGTCGCACGTGCTGCAAAGCCGCCGAGCTAGCCTGTCGTTGTGTCAGCATTCAGTCGGATAGCCAAGAAGCGGGCCTCGCAGCTGAACCATAATGCCGGGCGGATTCTGGGCTGGAATATCGCTCGGTCACCCGCTCCGGCAAGTCTGACATGTGAGCTGCGACGCCTCCTGCTTAGGCTGGACATCTCCCACGTCATAGATGTTGGGGCACACCATGGTGGGTTTGCCCGACGCCTTCGTGACGACGCGAAGTACACGAAGGCGATTACGTCCTTCGAGCCGTCGCCTTCAAGTTTCCGTCGACTTCGTGAGGCGGCGTCTGCTGATCCGCTCTGGAACCCAGTGAACCTTGCGCTCGGAGCTCGCGCCGGGACCGCTGAATTCCACGAGTTCGGGGGAGACGGTCAGTTTGACTCATTACGGTCGCTTGGGAGCCACGCCGCCACCTATTCGTCAGGTCTTTCGCTGCAGAGTACGATCACTGTCCCGGTACAGAGACTTGATGCAGTCTGGACACCACAAGACGTTCATCTAGGTTCAACCCTGCTGAAGACCGACACGCAGGGTTTCGATTTGGAAGTGATTGAGGGGGCCGGCGAACTTCTGCGGAAGATCCCGGCGGTTTTGATGGAGGTCGCTGTAATGCCGTTGTACGAAGGGGCACCCACCGTCCCGGACGTTCTTGCGGTGATGGCCGGTCTCGGCTTTGAGTTGACGGGGGCGTTCCCGATTCATAGATATGCGGCGGGGCTTCGCGTCATCGAGTTCGATTGCACGTTCATCAATCCAAATCTGTTACGCGCTTGCACTGAGTGATCCAGGTCATGAGCCGTCGGATTCGAATGATATTAGGGACTCGTGAGTTCTGACGGGTTTCACGTGGCCGGGGCGCCTTCCAGCGTGGCCGCTGTCGTCGTCACCTTCCACCGCCGCGAGGGTTTGAGGGCCACGGTCGCGGCACTTCGTGCGCAGACCCATCCGCCCTGTTCAATCGTCATCGTCGACAACGGTGGCGACGTGGTTCTCACGGACTTCGAAGACCAGAGCGGCATTGTGCTCGTGTCACCAGGTGACAACACCGGCGCTGCCGGGGGGTTTGCACTCGGGATGCAGGCTGCAACCGACGCCGACCACCATTGGGTCTACCTGATCAACGACGACGATCGGCCTCGTGCGCGCGCGATCGAATTGCTGCTCGCGTTGGCCACCAGCGGTGCGTCGCCCACGATGGCAATGGGTTGGGTGAACCTGTCCGGTCGCGTCATCGCCTCGGGCGCGCTCCTGCGGCATGGCTTGGAGTATCCCGATATCGCCGACGTCGGGGATCAGCCGTATGCAGCCGACGTCTCGACCTTTGGCGGCCTACTTGTCCCTACCGCCGTCATACGTAACGTCGGCGTGCCTCGCGCCGACTTCTTCATGATGTGGGAGGAGTACGAGTTCTGTTTACGGGCTGCTCGTGCCGGATGGGGCATCATGGTATTGCCCGAGCCATTGGTCGATATTGATGGCATGCCGCCGGGAGCGCGCTATCGACCGTGGCGCACCTACTACGAGGCGCGTAACTCGCTGATCACGCTACGCGAGTATGGATCGATCGGTTCCTTGCTGTGGTGGTCGAAACGGCAGCTGAAGTACATGCTCGCGTCGCTTCGCGCGCCGGATCGCTGGCAGCGGGTGGCCATGCGCAGCCGCGGCATCATCGACGGCATGCGTGGCCGCACCGGCCGGACAGTGGAGCCGTCATGACCCGATTGGTGGTCAGCGCCGACTCGAGTCCGCAGTACTACAGCTATTACCTGTCGGGCTTCGAGCAGCTATTCGGCCAGCTCGACCTGTCATTCAGCGTCAGTGATCTGCCCCGTCTCAGCGGGCCCCGCGACGGCATGGCTCTGGTACTTCCTGACGGTCGTAAGATTTTCGTCGCGGCCGATGACCACCCCACGGTGAACGAAGAGGCGCTCGCCTGGTGCGATGTCTACGGCCAGATCAACGTGGACCCTGCGAACCAGGAGTTGCCCAATGGTCACAAGCTCATGGCCATTGGCCCCGGTTTCGGTGTCCGCTGGCACGGCCGTGTTCATGCAACGCGCTACGTGTTCGATGCCTGGCGGGCCGGCGGTCGACACTTCGCAGGTCCCGCCGCGCGCTGGCGCGCGCTGATGAAGCACCAACAACAGCGGCTGCCTCTGTCGGCCTACCAGCCAGGCAGCAGCGACGATCACTCGCTGTTCTTCCTGGCGTCGTATTGGCACAAGCACCCTCAGGCAAACACAGCTCGAATCGAACTCTGGAATGCGATGAGGCGCGTGCGCGATGTGGAGTTGGAGGGTGGTTTCGTCGGTGCCCCAGCCGACGTGCCATCCGTCCTGCGAGCAGGCAGGCACTATTCGATGCGTGAGTATCTCGACCACACGGCGCACTCTGTGGTGGCGCTCAACACGCCTGCCGTTCACGACTGCTTCGGCTGGAAGCTCGGCGAGTTCTTCGTGCTCGGCAAGGCGATCGTCTCATTGCCGTTGACCCACCCGATGCCCGGTGACTTCGAACCGGGCGTACACATGGTGATCGTCTCGAGCGCAGACGAGGCCGTGGAAGCAGTCGATCGGCTCGTGGCCGACCCTGCCCAAGGGCGTCAACTCGAGCTGAACGCACGTCGGTACTTCGACGAATGGTTGTCACCGCTCGCAGTGGCGAAAAGGCTGGCCTCGGAAGAACTGGTGTCGTCATGAAGGTGCTCTTCGTGCTCGACAGTCTCTTCGGTGGCGGCACCGAGCGTTCCACCGTTGTGCTGTTGCCCTATCTGCGCGATCGGGGCATCGAGCCGACGGTCGCGGTGCTGCGCGCTTCGAAGAGTGGCGACGAGGCGGCACTGACCACGTCGGGCATCGAGGTTGTTGTGTTGGAGGGATCGTCGAAGCGTCAGCAGATCGCGGCGCTGCGTGCATTGATCGGGTGCATGCACCCTGACATCGTTCACACCGCCCTGTTCGCCGCCGACGTCGTTGGTCGTCTGGCGGCGTGGCGAACAGGGGCCCTCGTGGTGTCGAGCCTGGTGAACACGCCCTACGACCGCGCGAGATTGGGTGACCCCAATGTTCGTCGGTGGAAGCTCCGAACCGTTCAGATCATCGACGCGGTCACGGCCCGCCTGTTCACCCACCGCCTTCATGCAGTGTCGACAGGTGTGGCCGAGGCAAACCGTGCGGCGCTGCACTATCCGGCGTCTCGTATCACCACGGTAGAACGCGGTCGAAGCCGCGATGGGCTCGGGCATTGGTCCACCGAACGCCGGCTGCGTGTGCGCCGTGAGCTTGGTCTAGCGGAGAACGGCCCGGTCGTGCTAGCGGCCGGCCGCCACGAGTTTCAGAAGGCACAGGTCGATCTGGTGCTGGCGGCAGAGCTGTTGCTCCCCGAGGTTGCCGATCTCTGCGTGCTCATTGCCGGGCCAGAGGGCAATGCGTCCGCTGTGCTCCATCAGGCTCTCGACGAGCGGCCAGCCTTGAGCAACGTTGTGCGGGTGCTCGGCCATCGTGACGACGTGGCCGACCTTATGGTTGCTGCCGACGTTTTGGTGGTGTCGTCGCATTGGGAGGGCACAGCCGGTGCTGCGCTCGAGGCTCTGGCACTGCGGTGCCCGGTGGTGAGCACAGACCTTATTGGCCTGCGCGGCATTCTGACAGCTGATCGAACTGCGTCGCTTGTACCGATTGCCGACCCGACAAGGCTGGCCGATGCAATGCGGCGCGTGCTCACCGAGGAGGGGCTCGCTGACCGGTTGCGCGATGTGGGTGAGGCCGACTACGAAGCCAGGTTCACGCTTGACAAGTCCGCCGATGGGTTCGTCGCCATGTACAGGGAGATGTTGGGAGGCCGCACATGATCGTGTTCGGCGTGTGCGCGGGTCCCGGCAATCGCTTCAACGTCATTGCGGGCCCGGCTCTCACCAAGCACGCTCCAGACGCGCAGGTGATCGTGCTGCACAACCAGAGATCGATTGCATCCGCGTACAACAGAATTCTTGATGAGGCCGTTCGTTGCGAGGATCTCGAAGCTGTGGTGCTGCTGCACGACGATGTGGAGATCACGGACTCAATGTGGAGGTCGAAGTTGTTCGAAGCGTTTGGACATGCTGACACCGCAGTCGTCGGCGTGATCGGAGCATCTGGCAGGGGAGGCATGGCCTGGTTCACTCGGGTCGAGAAGCGTGGAGCGGTTCATGAACCTGGTCGGGACTACGACTTCGGGGATCGCTCTGCGGCGGTCGATGTCATCGACGGCTTGTTCATAGCGTTGTCACCCAACGCGTCCCGCACATTGCGGTTTGACGAACGGTCTTATCCGCCCTTCCACGGCTACGACGCCGATATTTGTTCGCAGGCTCTTGCCTCGGGACAGGTTGTTGCGCTTGCACCGATTGACATGGTGCACCACACCCGAGGAGCGTTCGGCACGACGCGCTCCTACACGGATTGGATCCGGGCGAGTTTGGCGTGGCGAATTGCATGGGAACCCTCGTCGCCTGCCAAGCGCACGTTGCTGCGTCTGCGAAAGCTGATGGTGCCGCTCGAAACCCGGATACGTCCGTCCACCAGGGCGCGCCGGCGCGATTTGGTCGCCCGTCGGGCCGCAGCTACCCAGGCAACCTCACCGGCAGCTACCCCGCGGGCAGGTAACCCGTGACGGAGTGTTCAGCCGGATGGCCAGCGGGAGAACCGGTCACGGTGGTGATTCCGGCGCTCAACGCCGCCAGCACGTTGGGTGCCCAACTTGAAGCACTGCGTGGGCAAACGTATGCCGCACCGTTCGAGGTGATCGTGGTCGACAACGGTTCCACCGACGCCACCGCAGCGATCGCACAGTCCTATCTGTCAGATACGTTCAGCGTGCGCGTGGTCAGCGAACCTCGACGTGGTGTCAACCTGGCTCGAAACGCGGGGGTTGCGGCGGCCGCTGACGGCCTCATTGTGCTGTGCGACGCGGACGACATTGTCTTCCCGGAATGGCTCGAGTCGCTGACAGCCGCCTATGTCGATGGTGCGTGGCTGGCAGGTGATCTCGACCCAGAGCTGTTGAACTCCGAGGACACCCGACAGATGTGGGGGGTGACGCGCAGAGTGGAGCATCGCGGAACTCAGCCGTATGTAGACACGGCCTTCGGCGGGAACTGTGCGTTCACCCGCAGGATGTGGGAGGACGTCGGTCACTTTGACGAAACCATGAGCGGTCACGGCGACGAGACCGAGTTCTTCCTACGCGCCTGGGCACACGGCTATCGGGTGGAGTGGGCGCCGGGTGCAGTGATCCACTATCGCCTTCGGTCAGGGCTGCGCGTCATGGCGCGCCAGAAATACCGAAAGGGCAAGTCGCAGACCCAGATGATGACCCGGCAAGGGGGGCAGCTGTTGGACACCCCCGAACGCCGATTCGATGTAAAGGTCTGGGGGTACATCGTTCTTATGGCACCCGTTGCAGTGTTCTTACGAAGCGTCAGATACCGGTGGGTGCGCCTCTCGGCGCTTCGTGCGGGTCGCATCGCGGGTCGACTTGAACACCGTTGAGTCGCCTGCTGATCTCTGGTTCATCGAACTGGGACGTGCTGTGTCGGAGAGAACGCCGAATCAAACAGTCTGCGGCCAGGTGCGCCGAGCGATCGATGGAACCATGGCGATCGCCAACCGGCTCAGATTCCGCAATCCCCTGGGATAGGCTTTCCACGCCGACCAGAAGTGGCGCCGCGCGCTCGCGAAATCTTCCGCCCGAGCATCCCAGACGGCCAACTGAGACCGATACGAGCTGAGCATCCGGGGATCACGGGCGAGCAGGGTGGAGTGCTGCGCGAGCATGTAGGCGCAAGCGGCCCGTCGCTCGGGTGTGTCGTAGACGTGGCTGGCGTTGTGATGCCACCGCAGCAGCGGCTCGTCCACTGATGCCGTGGATCGGCTGGTTGTCGCGCAACGCGCCGCCAACCTCAGGCCAAGGTCGGTATTTTCTGAGTACCGCAGGATGCCGGTGTAACCGCCGACTTCTGTGAGCAACCCCCTTTCCACCAGGAAGGTACCGGCTTGGAACGGGCCGGTCAGGCCGCTGAACGCTGGGCCGAGGTCCTCGGCGCCATATTCGTGAAGCGTGCAACCGTCGTCGTTCGCCATGGCGAACCCACAGGTGGCAAGGCTGCTACCGTCACCGACCGCCGCCAAGAGCTGCTCTGCCCAGGTAGGCGCGAACTCGTCGTCGCTGTCGAGAAAGCCCACATAGTCGCCGGTCGCGATGGCGAGGCCCGCATTTCGGCCACCAGCCGCACCACGGTTGGAATCGAGTCGCAGCACGACGATTCGTGGGTCGCCGATCTGTTCCACGACCTCGGCCGTGCCATCGTCGGACGCGTTGTCAACGACCACCACCTGTAGATCGGTTATTGTCTGAGTCAGAACCGACTGCACGGCACGACCGATCCGATCGGCGCGGTTCCATGCTGGGATGATCACGCTGATCGCCGTCATCGCCTGCGGATCCGGTCGATGCGGCCAGCCATGGCGAGTCGGGGGGCATAGACAAACAGGAGCAGTTGCCTCAACAGACGGTGGTGACCGCGCAGCAGTTGCAGGCTCGATCCCAGCGGTGCTGTCCACAATCCGCCCGCGTCGATGCTGCGCCGACGCAGATCGGCCGCAATGCCAAGCGCTGCCTGCTGTAGCCCGCGCACGGCGGTGCGCTCGTGGCGCCAGGTACCGGGCGCGAGCGTAGCGAACGTGATTGCACCCGCAGTGTCAGCGTCCGGTGGATGTGCGCTCCACTGGGCAACGTATTCCGCCGCGCGCCGGTTCGCGATCTCCGTTTGTCGAGTGGTGCTCAACGACGAGACGCCGCCTGGGTTCTCAAGATAGCGAACCTCCACCGTGTTGATGCCTCGGTAGGAGCCGCGCTCGAGGAGGCGAATCCACAAGTCGTAGTCCTCCGCCGGAAACCATTCGGCTTGATACCCACCCAGCGAGAGCGCCGTGGACCGGCGAAACATCACGGTGGAGTGACACAGGCAATTGCCCGCCAGCAACGCGCCGGCCAGCGCGCCATGGGTCAGAGGGGGGCATGCCGTCCGGATCACCTGCCCCGCCGGGTCGACCCGATCGTACGCGGTGGCACACAGCACCGCGTCGGGCGAGTCGTCGAACACTTGCACCTGCCGTTCGAGCCGATGTGGGAGCGATATGTCGTCGGCATCGAGGCGGGCGATCAGTTCTCCATGCGCGGCAGCGAGGGCGTCGTTCAAGCTGACGACAAGACCCTGATTGGCGAGGTGCGTGATGACGTGCACACGAGTATCGCGCGCTGTCAATTCGCGCAGCAGCTGTGGGGTGGAATCGGTGGAGCCGTCATCGATCACGACAATCTCGAAATCTGTGAACGTTTGGGCAAGCAGACTCTCGATCGAGGCAACGACGTAGTCCTCGGCGTTGTACGCCGGCAAGAGCACTGACACGGCCGGACGTGTGGCGTGGCTCGGATCAGTTGGCACGGGGCGAGCGGAGGTCGCGATGCCAGGCGGCCTGCAGGCCGATGCCTTCGGGCAGGCTGACCTTCGGAGACCAACCGAGCAGCTGCTGGGCACGTGCAATGCCGCCACCGGTTCGTTGTACGTCGCCGGCCTGCTCGGCGAGCCAGCGCACCGGGACCGGTGAACCGACCCGTTCGCCGACCAGGTCGAGCAACTCCTTTACGGTCACCGACGATCCGCCGGCCACGTTCACCATGGTGCCCGGTGGCACCTCTGCCGTTGCGGCAGCGAGGTTGGCCGCGACGACGTCGCCCACGTACGTGAAGTCGCGTATGTGCGATCCATCGCCGAAGACGCTGAACTCCGTTTGATTCAGCGCAGCCTCGATCATGCGATGGATGGCCATGTCGGGCCGTTGCCGCGGACCGTAGACCGTAAAATAGCGCAGCGCGACAACAGGAACCCCGAAGTTCGCGGCATACGCGTTGCACAACAGCTCGCCGGCCAGTTTGGTGACGCCGTATGGGCTGTGCGGCCGCGTCGGCTCCGACTCCGTGGTGGGATGGTGTGCGGCATTGCCGTACACGGATGAGCTCGACGCGTACACGAATCGCGCAAGGTCGGCGGACCGCGAGGCCTCCAACAACCGCTGGGTGGCATTGACATTGAGCGAGTTGTAGGTGGTGAAGCCCTCGGCCCATGACAACCGAACTCCGGGCTGCGCGGCTTGGTGGAAGACAACGTCAACACAGTCGAGCAACGACTCAAGATCGGCGTCGAGCAGATCGGCCTCGATGAGTTCGAACTGAGGATTTCCATGCGCCCCCAACAGGTTTCGGTGCTTCGCAGCGGGGTCGTAATAGTGCGTGAAGCAATCAATCCCCCGCACCTGCCAACCATCGCCGAGTAAACGATCGGCGATGGTACTGCCGATGAAGCCGGCAGTACCGGTGACAAGCGCACGCATACGGAAAGTGTAGAGCCTCTGGTGGCGGCTGTGGCGACTAGCGTGATGGCCAGTGACGTCATCGCCCAGTCTTCCATGAAAGCTCCGCGCATTGGCTAAGCGGATCGCTGTCGGACCGCCTGAACCGACAGCGGTGGAGCGTGGATTCATGACCATGGGTCGTCACTCGTACGGGGTGCGGCGGGTTCATCGTGACCTTGCCGAGATGCAAGTTGTACGTGTGGGTCATTTCACCTCGGTTGCGCACGATGTCGAGTTCTTGCCGGGCGGCAATCACCACACCGATCGAGTGACGACCTTCCCGATGCGGAGGGTCTTCAACCTTCCCGATGCGAGTAGGGATCTGGCGCCTTCGAAGGGCGATGTCATCGTCGGGAACGACGTGTGGATCGGTCGGGGCGCCAAGATCCTTGGGGGCGTGACGATCGGGCATGGTGCCGTCGTAGCGGCCTACTCTGTGGTTACGAAGAACGTTAAGCCGTATTCGATCGTCGCCGGTGCCCCTGCAGTCGTGAAGCGCCGCCGGTTTCCTGACTCTGTGTGCGAGGCACTGCTCGCTATCTCCTGGTGGGAATGGCCGGACGACGTGATCATCCGCCGCGTCGACGATCTGACGTCGCCCAATGTTGAGGCCTTCATCGCCAAATACGGCGGTGGATGACCGAGGTCATCTCGTCGAATGAACCCGCATTGGTAGAGTTAGACGACATCAAGACTGGCAGGCGGGAGTGACGATGAGCAACGAGACCGTGCGCGTGGCCGACCGGGTTAGATCACGCGTTCGACGACTCGCTGTGCGTATGCTCACCGGTCCGTACACCGACGCGCTGCGTTGGCGCGCTCGGCGGGCTGAGCTCACCGAGGGAGTGACCGTGATCGCGGTCAACTTCAACACCCTCCCGTACATGAAGGCGCTGGTCGCAGGTGTTCGCAGGCATTCGTCGACCGAGTTGCCGATTCACATCATCGACAATGCCTCCACAGACGCGAGCAAATCATGGGCGAGTGAGCAGCCCGGCGCTCGATTCTCCCGACTGCCTGTCAATGTGCACCACGGTCCGGCGATGGACATTGGCATCCTGCGCTGCCGCACCACCCACTTCATTGCCATCGATGTCGATGCCTTCCCCGTTGACGACACCTGGCTGGATCGGTTGCTCGAACCCCTCCGCAGCGGCGCAAAGGTTGTTGGCGCGGGGTATCCGCCAATACCTGACCCAGCAGTTCAACCCTACGTGCATGCCTGTTGCCTCGCTATGTCCACTCGACGGTTCGTCGATCAGCACCACACGTTCTCGCCGGGCGAGTCGTGGGACACAGCGCAATCAATCTCGATGAAGGAATGGCCAAACATCCACACTCTGCCGATCACATCGAGCCGGGGACCGGGCATCTTGGGCTCTGTGTTTGGTGGCGTGGTGTATCACAACTTCTATTCGGCGCGGTTTGCCACGACCACCCGCGACCGTATCGACTGGGTCGATCGCGGCCAACCCGAGGATGCGTGGTCTGCAGCGATGCGCGCCTACTTTCCGCACGAGCCGGAACTCCATGTGGGCTGAAACCGTTGAACTGAACGAAGGTCGTTAGCCGTGAGATACAGCTACATGGACAAGCCGGGGCGGCGGCCGATCTGGCGATTGATTCGGCCGCACCGTGGGCGCGTGCTCGCGCTTTCGTCGGTGTCGTTCGTCGGCGGCCTCGCGGAGGCGGCGTTCCTTGTTGTCATCACGCGTACGGCCCTGGCAGTCGCAGCGGGGAAGAACGAAGTCGGTGTCCTCGCCGGCTGGTTCCAATCAGTGGGGACGGCGCTCGCGATCTCCGCTGGCATTGTCGTGTTACGGCTGCTGTTGGCACTGGGCGCTGGTTGGCTGTCAGTCGACCTGTCGCTGGCGGTCAGCACCGGTGTTCGTCGAGATCTGTCGCGGGCCTTCCTGCACGCCTCGTGGGAGGTGCAGCAGGGTGAGCGATCGGGCCGGCTGCAGGAACTGATGGGCTCTTATTCAGGGGCAGTGTCTGGAACGGTGACATCGCTGGTGGGCGGAATCGTGGCAGGTGTCAACCTGGCTGCGCTGATCGGCGCCTCGTTGGTAGTTGACCCCACAGCGACGCTTGTCGTGCTCGGCGCGCTCACAGTGCTCGGTAGCGGCCTTGCGCCACTTCGACGGCGGATCCGCGCACAATCTCAGATCGCCGCGGCCGCCGGCCTCGACTACGCGACGTCAGTGGCCGAGCTCGGTGCTCTCGGTTTGGAGATGCAGGTGTTCGGCGCCCGTGACGCATTTGTCGAACGCATCGATCGGTTGATTGCCCTCGCGCTCCGCGCCTACCGGCGGGCATCATTGCTACAGGCGGCCATCGGCCCCATCTACAACGCTTTAGCATACCTCGCGATCCTCGGCGGACTTGCCGTGGCCGCGTGGGTGGGTGTTCACGAACTCTCCACTGTCGGTGCGGTTCTGTTGGTCATGATGCGCTCACTGTCGTACGGGCAGAACCTGCAAGGTTCGCTGGCCAACGTGGCAGGAAACGTGCCATTTCTCGAGGTCGTCGAGGAAACGATGGCGCATTATCTGGACAATCGGGCCACGGGTGGTGCCACCCTTGTAGAACATGCCGGTGACCTGCGCGCAGACAACGTGTCGTTTGAGTATTCGCCGGGTGTCGAGGTGCTCCGCGGCCTCACGTTCACCATCGGCGTTGGCGAGGTTGTCGGTATCGTCGGACCTTCGGGCAGTGGAAAGACCACGTTGGTGCAGCTGCTGCTCGGGCTGCGCAACGCCACGAGTGGCACCATACGAATCGGCGATGTCGATCTCACCGATGTCGAACGCGGCGCTTGGACGTCGCGAGTGGCGTTCGTGCCCCAGGATGCGCTGTTGTTCGCCGGCAGTGTTGCGGACAACATCCGCTTCTTTCGTCCCGGGCTCAGCGATGAAGACGTCGAGTCAGCGGGTCGGAAAGCCAACCTGCACGATGACATCATCGCGATGGAGGGCGGTTACCACGAGTCTGTTGGAGAACGTGGCGCTCGCCTGTCGGGAGGGCAGCGGCAACGCCTGTCTATTGCCCGCGCGCTCGCCGGTCGGCCAGAAGTACTGATCCTCGATGAACCAACGAGCGCGCTCGATGTGCGTTCGGAATCGCTCATCCGAGAGACACTGGCCGAACTTGCCGGCGAGGTGACGATCATCGTGATTGCCCACCGGCTCTCGACACTCGACGTGTGCGATCGCATCATGGTGATTCAGGATGGCACGATGCGGGGCTTCGACGCCCCCGACGTGCTGGCGACCACCGACCCCTTCTACCGAGAGGCTCTCGAGTTGTCGGGGCTGCTTTAGCGGTCGATTGCTCTCAGCCATCCATCGGCCACTACCTCGATCTCGAAGTGCGCCAGGCAATGTCCACGGGCCGCGGCACCGAGCCGATGACGTTCGTCTGGGTCGTCGGCCAATCGCTGGATCGCCGCGGCGAGTGCGGACTCGTCGCCCGCGGGCACGATCAGTCCGGTCCCACCGTTCAGCAAGACTTCTTCTATCGAACCGATCGGCGTTGCTATAGCGGGCCGTGCACAAAAACCGGCCTCGATCAGCGTGGCCGGCATGCTGTCCCCGCCCTGACTTGGCAGCAGCACAACATCGGCTGCTGCATACGTCTGCATCGGCTGATCGGCCACGCCGAGAAAGTGCACGCGTCCGTCGCCGACTTCGCTGGCGAGAGTTTGGAGACGCCCCTTCTCGGGTCCGCCTCCCGCAATCGCCAGTGTCACGTCGGGCAGGTGTCGAACGGCACGGATGGCGACGTCGACTCCCTTCTCAGGAACCAACGCCCCGATGTACAGCGCCACGAACGAGTCGATGGGAAGATCCAGCGCTCGGCGCGCCTCGGCGCGCTCTGGCGGTGTCGGAGCGTGGAACACGCCCACGGGCACACCGTTGGGCACGATTTGGATACGGTCTTCGGGGATCCACAGGTGTTCCACCAAAGCGGCCTTTGCTCCAGCCGACAATGCCACGATCGAGCGGGCGCGTCGCAGATAGCCGGCAACTCGTAGCCGCTTTGGCCACGTGTCTGCCCAGAAGCGGGTGTCGCTGATCTGGCGGTATACGAAGGGGCGCCCGGTCAGCGCGCACGCCAGACCGGTAGACGATCCATGGGCGATGGTGATGTCAACCGCGCCCATGCGATGTCCCAACTCGCGCAGTGTCGAGATCGCACGCGGTCGTGTGCCGAGTACCTCGACATCGAGTGCTGGCCGCTGCATGCCCGGAGCCAACCCGACCGTTTCCACCTGATGCCCCTTGCGCCGCATGGCTCCCTGCAAGTCGAGCGCGAACACCTGCGCGCCACGTCGATCGGTGTCGGTGATGACCTGCAAAATGCGCATGGTCAGAACAGCTCGACGTCGCCCATGCCGAGCCGCCAGTTGCTCAGCGGCGGCATCGCCTCGCTGTTCAGCGCTCGCCACGTGAGCACCGGGCCACCGCCGGGCAGCGTGACGAATCCGTTACGCAAACGCGGCTCACCAATGCGCAGTGCGTGGTTGCAGTCGGCGGCGCGGAGCGCATGGGCAGCCACTTTGTCGGCGCGACCTGCTGGCATGCTGGGTTGGCCGAGCATCACGAGTTCACGAGCGGAGCCTCGCTCTCGGGCTCGCACAATGAGCGCGCCGTCGCCATCGGCGATCGCTCGGTACTGCAGCAATGGAATTCCGTATCGCCACCGCAGGAACGGCTCGCTCACGTTGGTTCTCAGGTCGCGCACGGCACTTGGATGAATCGCTGCCCGAGGCTGGTATCCCTCGCGATCGAGCCAATCCAGAAAGGGTTCACCAACGGTCAGTGGCAGTGACCAGTGATGCGCTGACACACGGGATCGAACCGTGGAGACCGCCGATATCGGGCCGGCAACTCGGGCGGCAGCCGGTAGTCGGCCGACCAGTTGCCAACCCATCTTCAGGTATCCGGCTCGGCTCTTCGGGTTCGGGGTGTTGAACACGAAGTGCACGCCGTCGGCGAGCATCTCATCGAGCCCGTGCAACGTGAGCGCGGTGAACAAGCCCTTGCCCTGATAGTCGGGATGTGTCGCCGTATCGACGGCGCGAACCGCGCGCAGCACCGTTCCGCCACGCGTGAACTCCCAGCGCATGAACGCGCGCAGGCCCACTATGCGACCAGCGTCGGTGGCCACCCATGTGGGCGACGGGCCGAAGGCGTTCTGGTCGTGCTTCCACGCGTACAACTGCTGGAATCGGGGATCGTCACCCCAGCCCAACGACTGCCTGCCAAGTTCGAGAATGGCTGGCCGGTCGTCGGGCGTGGCTGCACGGATCTCCATCCCCTGAGGGAGCCGCCGCCGTGCTGGCTTCGGCTCTGGGCTTGGTGCTTCAGGAGGACTTTCTTCGGCCGCAGCCTCTGGGTGGGGACGGACCAACTCGGCATAGACCTGCTCCAGGCGCTGCACCGCACGGCTCACGTCGAACTCGCTCGCACGTGCGGCTGACGCAACGGCGAGCCGCTCGCGCACGTGCTGATCGGTGCACACCCGTTGCAACGCGTCGGCCAACGCGGCCGGGTCGCCGGGCGGCACGAGTAGCGCATCGATGCCGTCGTGCATCGCTTCGCCGACGCCGCCCACGTTGGTGGCCACCACTGGCAGGCCCAGTGCGAGCGCTTCCATCAACGCAACGGGAAGGCCCTCCCATCTCGACGCCAACGTGAACACATCGGCAGCTGCCATCACGCGGGTTGCGTCGTCACGAAAGCCGGTGAAGATCACCCGATCGGCAAGACCGAGTTCGTCACGCCGAGCGCGCATCTCGGTCTCGAGTGGGCCCTGTCCGACGGCCACGAACTGCACCGGTGTCTCGCGATCCACGAGCAGTCGGGCTGCGGCGAGCAGGTTCGGGTAGTCCTTCTGCTCGCGAAAGTTCGCCACCGTGCCCACCACGAACTCGTCGTCGCCGATGCCGAACTCGGCGCGCACCGCATGCCGATGTGAACGTTGGGTAGCGACCGTTGCGACATCGATGCCGTGGGCGAGGGTCTCGGCGTGCGCGGCCATCGGCCCACGCATCGACAGACGCGATTCATCGGTGACGGCCAGGACCTTGGCGTCCCAGCGACCGGTAAGCCTGTTCGCCCAACGCGTGAACACGTTGTGGGTGCTCCATACGTTGTGCTCGGTGCACACCACCGCGGGGCGTGTCCCCTTGGGCATCATGCGCACGGCGACCCGGGCTACGGAACCGGGTAGTGGCGAGTGCACGTGCACGATGTCGAAGTTGCCGTTCTGAATGAGCTCGCGTAGATGCAGCGGCCATCGCCGATCGTGTCGCTTCGTGCTGAGGCAATGCGTGGGCACCCCGGCGTGCTCGAGTTGCTCGGCGAGATGGTCCTTCCACGGCAACACGTACGCGCATTCGATGTCGAACTGCGCCGGGTCGTGGGCGCGCGCCGCCGCCAACAACAGGTGCTCGGCCCCGCCCGGCCCGAGCCCCTTCACCACCCAGAGCACGCGCGCCTTCACGAGAGCGACCTTACATGGCGCCCGATGCTCGGTTAGGCTTCCCCGACTCGCCGGGGAGGCATGTATGTGCGGGATCGTGGGTTTGGCTGGCGACTACGGACGAAGCGACGATATCGCCCGTCTCGTCTCCACGATGGCCGCCACGCTGATGCATCGGGGGCCCGACGACGATGGCCTGTATTCGGATGCGAACGCACCCCTCGCACTCGGTTTCCGCCGTCTGGCCATCATCGATCTCAGCCCCGCCGGCGGCCAGCCGATGACCAGTCGCTCGGGCCGTTGGGTCATCGTCTACAACGGCGAGGTCTACAACCACCGTGCGCTGCGCACCGAGTTGCAGGCCAGCGGCGCCACCTTTCGCGGCCACAGTGACACCGAAACACTGGTCGAGGCCATCGACGCGTGGGGGTTCGAAGCGGCGCTGACCCGAACGAACGGCATGTTTGCAATTGCTGCGTGGAACGTGGCCGAACGGCAACTGCTGTTGGCCCGCGACCGGCTCGGCGAGAAGCCCCTGTATTGGCAGCAGCAGGGCGAGCGATTTGCCTTCGCCAGTGAGCTGCGTGCGTTGCGCACCCTGCCCGAAGCCAACCTCAGCATCGACCCTGCGGCCGCGGCGGCGTTGTTGCGCTGGTCGTATATTCCTCACCCGAACACCATCTACGCGGGCGTGCGCCAACTTTCCCCCGGCGGCATGGTGCGGGTGGACCTCAGCACCGGCATTCCAGCGGTGAAGGAAAGTTTGTGGTGGTCGCTCGGCGACACCATCGATCACGCCGTCGCCAAGCGGGCGCCGATTTCGCTCGACGCCGCTGCCGAGCAACTCGAGCCGCTTATTGCTGACGCCGTGGGGATGCGTCAGCAGAGCGACGTCCCGCTCGGTGCGTTCCTGTCGGGGGGCGTTGATTCGTCCCTGATTGCAGCGTTCGCGCAACGGTCCATGACCGGCGGTGGCAACCTGCGCACCTTCACCGTGCGCATGCCCGACCTAGGTTTCGACGAATCGATCCCGGCATTCGCGGTCGCCCGTCATCTCGGCACCGACCACGAAACCATCGACCTGTCGTTGGAAGAGGCGTTGGCGTACATCCCCAAGTTGGCCACGGTGTGGGACGAACCGTACGCCGATCCATCGATGTTGCCTTCCGCGTTGCTGTGTCACGCCGCGCGAGCGCACCTCACCGTGTGCCTCGGCGGCGACGGTGGCGACGAATTGTTCGCCGGGTACAACCGTCATGCCATCGGTGCCCGTATCTCCGGTGCTGCGGCACGCCTGTCGCCATCTACCCAACGTGCCCTCGGGCGCGTGCTTCTTCGTCCATCTCCGAGCCGCGTCGATGCGCTCGGGCGAGCCGTGTCGCACGTGCTGCCCACTTCGCGCCGCCTGCCGAATATGGGCGACAAGGTGCAAAAGGCTGGGCTACTCCTGAGCGGCGGGGGTTCGGTCTGGGAGAAGCTGTCGGAGATCTGGCCGGTGAGCGAACTCGGCGTGATCCCATTACAGCCAATGGTGCCCACGCTGCAGGCATCGCTCGATCCAGTGGAGCAAATGATGCTCGCCGATACATCGGCGGTGCTGCCCGACCAGATGTTGGTGAAAGTCGACCGGGCCAGTATGGCTTCGTCGCTCGAGGTGCGCGTGCCCTTCCTCGACCATCGCATTCTCGAATGGTCGTGGCAGCAACCCCTGTCGGTGAAGACAGCCGGTGGTGTCGGCAAGTTGGTGTTGCGCCGGGTGGCTGAAGGAATGCTTCCCAAGGAGATCACCAACCGGCCCAAAATGGGTTTCGATCCGCCGCTCGGCGGTTGGTTGCGCAACGAACTCAAGCCGTGGGCCGGCGACCTGCTCGCTGCGCCGCGGGCGGTCAGCGAAGGCTGGATCGATGGTGCCGCCGTGCAACGGGTGTGGCAGGAACACCTCTCGGGCAAGCGCAATTGGGAGTATCGCCTGTGGGGTGTGTTGATGCTGGAGAGCTGGCTGGCCGAGCACCACCCCCGCTGAGCCATCTGCGCTGAGCCAATCACGAAGAGCCATGTGCGTTGGCCTTCCGCGGGCGTGGTTGCTCTGGTAGCATTTGGTTTTCTTCTGCGGAAAGGCGAACGTAATGCGCAAAATCTTCATGCTGATCTCGTTGCTGGGTCTCTTTGTCGTCGGATCCAGCTCCGTAGCGCGTGCTTCGCTGCCGCCATGCCTTGCCGAATCTGCCACAACGCAAGTGGTCGGCCAGACTTGTATCTACCCACCATCTGCACCCATCGTCACGGTCGACAACTCATCACCGGCACCCGGAGCGAAGATCACGCTCACGGCGCAGGGTTTCTGCCCCGGTTCCATCGTCAACTTCTCCATCGGTGGCATTTCGGTTGGCTCGGCAACTGCCGATGCCAATGGCAAGGCCACCCTGCCCACCACCGCACCCGGTACCGCCGGTACATATGTCGTGATTGCCTCCTCGTCGGCCGGTGGCGCCTGCACCCTGACGGCACAGTCGAGCATCAATGTGGCTGCCTCGGTGCCGGCTACCGGCGCCAACAGCCAGACTCCATTGATGGCAGGCTTGATTGCCGTGCTCTCGGGTGGTTTGCTCGTTGCGGTCGCGTCGTATCGCCGTCGCCGCCCCCGCACCGTCGCTGCGTAACCCCGCCGTCTCACCGACGCTGGAACCCATCGGTCCTTGAACTACTTCGGCCGGTATAGGTCGCTGCGATGCCCGATGGTCGCGATGGTAATCGTCGCCGTGTCATCGTGGATCTCGTAGATGACCCTGAAGTCCCCGCGACGCGCACTGAAGGTGCCTTCCAAGTCAAAATGAAGTGGGTGGCCTGCTCGTTGCGGATTTTCAGCGATGACGCCGTAGATGTACTCGACGATTGCAGTCGCCACCTTCTCTGGTAGCCGACTCACCGCTCGTTTCGCCGGCGATGACCAGGCGGCGTCGTAACTCACTGTTTGCGGATGAAGGCCAAAGCGTCGGCCCGGCTCATTGGTGTGGGCGTCTCGGAACGCGCGAGCTTGATGTCTGCCACGAGGATTGGGTCGGACAGAATTTGCAGGGTCTCTTCAAGCGATTCGAGGTCATCGACGCTGATCAGTACCGCAGCAGGTTTTCCATATCTGGTGATGACGATCCGTCGGTGCTCGCGTTCGACGCGTTCGACCACGTCGGACAGGCGGTTCTTCACGTCGGCCAAGGGCAACTGCTCGCTCACATTCATAGCCTTAACTATAGCCAACACAGGCCACTCGTGGCCAGGGATGCCGTCAGAGAGAGGCGATGGCGACGGCGGGACGGCCGGCGGCGAGGCGGGTCAGGTCGCCGGGATCATGTGTGAGAACAACGCCACCACCGAAGCGGATCGCGGTCGCGACGACAAGCGCATCGATCGCCAATTCGCTGCCCGCGCCGGCCGCAGCGAGAAGGTGACCGGCGACTCGGGCTGTGCGCGCCCCCGTAGTCACAACTTGTGCGAAGCCGCGCGCGAGAACCGAATCGATGGCGACGTCGGTGCCTCCGCCTCGGTACAACTCCACGAGCACAGCCGCTGGTACTCGCACTGGGAAGTTCCTTTGGTGTGCGCTACGGAGAGCAGCTCGCACGAGCTGATGACGTTGCAGATCTTGGTGTGGACGTGCGAGCGCCGACAGCGCTTCGCTGTCCAGGACTAGGACGGCCACAGTTCGTCGTACTGCTCAACCAGTGCCTGCAGAACCATCCCGAACTCTGCATCGAGTTCGTCAAGGTACTCAGCGAGCAGGTCGCGCTCCAGCTCGTGTTCGACCGCCCGAGCCACGAAGCCACTGAGGCCGCGATCGCCGACATGTGATTCGACTCGGGCGGCGAGAGCCTCCTCGACGCTCACGGACCACTTTGTCACAGCCATGGCAGAACTCTTACCAGAGTAGGAATCACGCAGCAACGAGCGCCGAGCCCTCTCGATGTGTGCCGGCAACGCTGGCACATCCCACATCTTCAGATCGCCGTAGGCGAGGTGGCCCGGTTAGGGAAGCTCAAGGCGTACGCCGGCGCTCTCGGCCTCGTACGGGTCGCGCAAAGCGTGGGTTGCGGTGAGGACTTGTTCTGCAGACTGGAGTGTCGAGAAGTCGACCCGGGCGGTGTATCGCTGGGTGAACTCAGCGACGGCGATGTATGCGTCGAACTGCCCGTGGAGGGTCGCAGCTTTCAATGCTGAGATGTAGTTGAGCCGAAGCACGGTCGGAATGATGATGCGCACCTGGCGTCCGGCGGAAAGTTCGGCGTTCATCGCAATACGGGCGACTCGTCCGTTGCCATCGAGGAACGGATGTACCTCAGCGATGACGAACATCATGTACAGCGCGCGCTGAAACGGGTCGATGAGCCCGGCGCCGGCCTCGAACCCGCGTCGCAATGTCCCGTCAACGAGTTCAGGGGCAACGAACTCGGTGGACCCGGCCCGATTCTTCAGATGCTTGAATTCGCCGGGGCGTTTGTCGGGTCTGCCAGCCATCACTTCTGCGTGGCGGTCGAGCATCAGCTTGATGAAATCGTCGGCATCGCGTGGGACTTTGGCGCGCCGTTCCGGGTCAGCAACGATGGAGTAGGTGCCGACGATGTCGTGGGCGTCCGCAGGACGCTCTTTGGGGATCTCGCCGTGGTACACGATCCGCTCAGCCTCAACGAGTGTGAACTCAGTGCCCTCGATGAAGTTCGAAAAGTACGCCTCATAGAACGGCAGGGTCATCCGTCGGGCCGAGTCGGCGGGAAGCTCGAGAACGACTCCGGGCGCACGATCCCTCAGGCGGGCGGCAAGTTTCTCGAACAGCTCGATTCGAGGTGGGTCGAATCCATGGCCTGCGGCGCGCGCAGCAAGCCGCTCGTTGGTTGCGGCGCTGGCATCGCCGGTCTGCAGCGCGGCGGCGATCAGAGCTTTCAGCGTGGCGAGTGCGGGCTCAGCGTCAAGATCTTTGGCAATCGCGCCAGCGAGGTCGCGTATCGAGTTGAGTCGGTGGGCGCCTCCGGCCGCGCACAGCTCGTCAATCCACGCTTCGACCTCGTCGCGCGAGAGACGTCGACCGCCGGGTCGTTGCAGCGACTCCAACATGATTCGTGGCTCTGAGGCAACGAAGACGCCGCCCGGAAGTGGGATGTCTCGTTCAACGGCGCCGGGTCCGGGCCGAGCGACGATGGTGAGTCCTGGAAGGACGAGTGGGCGTCGTCGCGTATGCACGACGAGCAACTCGCTACCGACTGGCGTGCCGCCGACCTTGGCGCTGCGGTCGGCGATCACTGCGCCGGGAAGATCGTGAGCGAGGATGCTGCGAAGGTGGCGTGCGACGATGTCGGCGGGTTCTTCGTCCACCGAGCCGGTGTAGAGGCCCGAGCTCAGCCGTCGCAGCGTTCCACGAGACGCGGCGCGGCTCAGCGCGGTCCGGTCGTGGTCGCTTGCCCACACGAGGTCGTCCCAACCTTGCGCGTTCGCCATCGGTCCTTCTCATCGGTCAACATTTTGCGGGCACAGCGCCGCGCCGGTCATCATTCTGGCGCGTTCAGCATGTTCACGGTCAATATTTCGACATTTGGTCCCGCTTGGCCGGTCTACATCTGTGCGCGACAACGCTCCGAGAACACTATTCTGGCGCAGACAGCCGGCCCGGTCATCATTTCGCGTCTCTCCTCGGCAATCGGGAGAGTGTTTGGCGGAGGTGGACGGGAATCGAACCCGAATCCGGGGGTGTTGCCCTGTGTCGCCCTGTATCAACTAATTTCAATACAAGCAGGTCAAAGCTAGTTTCTTGTCAGCTCGAGTCCTGCTTGATGTTGCCTGATATCGGCCTGTGCTGAATTTTCTGTGACCAATCTGTGACCAATCCGTGACCACTGTCACGACGGCGCGGTGTAAAGGTAGACACGCGGGCCGAATCCCAGATCTGCGTTTATCCACACGGGTGGTTGCCGCTGTTTGACGACGCCTGATTCTGGGTACCCCGCTCCATCTATCAGTGGAGGATACTTTTGTCCGACAACACCACGTCAACGATCTCGACGAGCAAGGGGACCAAGTACCCCAACGAATCGACCGAGTACCGCATCGCTCGCAACCAACTCCTTGAACAGGAGATGGGACTTCGCCGGCGGTTGGAGGTCGTGGCGCTCGAACGCCGGGGCCCGCCGCACGGTGGGCTGGTCAGCACCGATTACGTCTTCACGAGCGGAACTGGCGTCACCTCGACCTACTCGATCCGATGTGCAACATGTTCGACCTGACACCGGACGGACGAGGCGACTTTCGGCCTGAACGCCACTATGAACACCGAGCTTCGTGAACGTCGCCGAGAAAACATCAACGGCTCTAGGCAGCACTCTGATCAACCGCAGGGTTTTGCAGAGACGTTCGCTCTCAGGGCGTAGCCCAAGCGTCCGGCTGCGAACCGTCGACGTCGATGAAACCGTATTCGTGCGCCATCTGTGGCGACAATCAACGAAGCCGTTCGAATATTGCAGGAGGTAGGAAGAACGTCATGGTGCTCAACAAACAAGAGAAGGAACGGCTTCCGGCGACGTTGAAGCGGTCGCCCGCCAAGGCACAGGCGACCTACATGCACACCCTCGAGTCCGCTGAGCAAGACCACGGCGACGGTGAGGCTGCCCATCGGATCGCGTTCGGATCGCTGAAGCACTCATTCGAAAAGGTTGGCGATCACTGGGAGCCCAAGGACGAGCCCGGTCCGAGCGACGATCAGGACGCGAAGACCGGTGTGGAAGCCCGAACGAGGCCGGTCAAAACCGCGGGCGGGGTGAACGCTCGGGCCACCAAGGCGCACTTGCTCGAGGTGGCCACCCGGCTCGACATCCGCGGGCGGTGGGCGATGTCAAAGGCTGACCTTGTCGACGCGATCGACACAGCCAACGCGTCCGCACGCTGATGGTGAAAGATCCCGCTGGGACGCAGTTGTCGGCACGCGGGAGTCCGGGGCACCGAGATCATCGGCTACGACGAGGCCAACGGCGGTACTTCACACGATTCTCGATAACGCCGGATTCCATCCCGAATACACCCCAACCGTCGACGGCGACGTCTGGACGTTCTCAGAGCCATCGACACGCTCCACCGTCACCATTCGCGACGCCGGTCAACGGATCGTTTCCTATGTCCTGAGACAGGACAATTGGTGGCAGGGACAGGATTTGAACCTGCGACCTTCGGGTTATGAGCCGTGGAAAGGTGCTGTCACCCTGTGATGCGCTGTGCCATTTAGTCGCATCTACCAGGGCTTTTGCAATCTCATCTTGTCACCTGGTGGCTGTGGATAACGCTCTGTATCACCTTGTCCGTTAGAAGTTCCGTTAGAAGTGTTCCGGAAATGGCCTTGTTCCGGTTGCACCGGAACTTATACACTCATGGAACAGAGATCGAACCTCGACAAGGACTCATCATGGCAACACAACGACCAACTGAAGCTCGCCTGCTTCGTCAGGTCGTGCGCAATATCGAAGCCTTGCTCCCGAACGACTGGACGATAACGACGCTGGCCGAGCCAGCGGGACGAGGGCGACCCGACCTCATCGCCGTCGTGAAGGGTCCCGACGGTGCCGAGGCGTCGCTCATCGTGGAGGCGAAGCGCACGCTCGTGCCCCGTGATGCCGCTGACGCGGTGATGCAGCTGCGGTCGTACGCCGAGCAGGTCGGGCTGAAAGATGCCACCCTTGTCGTGGTCGCCCCTTTCCTCAGCGAGACGGCACGAGAGCAGATCGCGAACCTCAACGCGAACTACATCGACAGCACGGGCAACATCCTGATCCGTGCGCAGCGGCCGGCGCTGTTCATCAAGCAGGGCGGCGCCACGAAGGATCCCTGGCCCTCTGACGAGACTCTTCGCACCCTCAAAGGTCGAGGAGCCGGCCGAGCGTTGCGCGCGCTGCTGGACTTCCAGCCACCGTATGGCATTCGCGAGCTTGCTACGCGAGCCAATGTGCCACTCGGCTCCCTGTCACGAACGGTCGACCTGCTCGACCGCGACGGGCTCATCACCAAAGAAGGACGAGGCCCGATCACCGACCTCGACTGGGAGGGAGTCATCCGGCGCTGGGCCAAGGACTATGACATCACCTCCACGAACCAGGTGAACACCTTTCTGGAGCCGCGTGGCCTCGCAGCGCTGTCCACCAAGCTGGGCAAGCTGAAACGTGGATACGCGGTGACGGGCGCGTTCGCCGCCCAACGCTTCTCCCCCGTCGCGCCGACTCGCCTCGCAGCGATCTACGTCAACGATGTCATCGGTTGGTCGGAACGGCTCGACCTTCGACCCGCCGACAGCGGCGCGAACGTCTGGCTCCTCGAGCCGTACGACGACGTGGTCTTCGATCGAACAACGAGCCGGGAGGGCACCGTCTGCGTCAGTCCGACCCAGCTTGCAGTCGACCTCCTCACAGGCCCCGGCCGAGATCCGTCGGAAGGCGAGGAGCTCCTCGTATGGATGAAAGGAAACGAACGTGGCTGGCGAACTCGATGAGCAGTACATCCGCGCTAGGGCCGCGTTGCTCGACGCTGCCGAGGCGCTGGCACCTCACCTCGATTCGATCATCCTGGTCGGCGCCCAGGCCATTTACCTCCACACGGGCGCGGCCGATCTGGTCGTCGCTGAGTTCTCTACCGACGCCGACTTCAGCGTCGAGCCCGCGCTGCTGAGCGACGAGCCACTGTTGGCCGAACTACTCGAAGCGCACGGTTTCACACCAAGAGAACATCCCGGCGGATGGCGTACTCCTGCCGGTGTGTACGTCGACGTCATGGTGCCCGAGGCCCTCGCCGGACCCGGCACCCGAGGCGCCGACCTCGGTGCACATGGGCGTCGGGTGGCACGACGCGCGCTTGGGCTGGAAGGCGCCCGAGTCGATCGCGGACTCCTCACAATCGGCTCACTCGACGGCGCCGACGATCGCACCGTGACAATGAACGTCGCCGGGCCGGGTGCATTGATCGTGGCGAAGGCCCACAAGATCTGGGAGCGAACGACGACCGACGACCGAGTGCGCGACAAGGACGCACTCGACGTCTTCCGACTGCTCCAAGCCATCCCGACCGACGATCTCGCGGGACGACTCATCCGCCTCCGAGACTCGCGGGAGGCGGGCGAAGTGACAGCCGCCGCAATCGAGCAGCTTCGGGTCCTCTTCGGCGCCCGATCTGGTGCAGGCATCGAATTGGCAGTTCGGGCAACGAGGGCGATCATCGACCGCGAGGAGCTCACCCTCACCCTCATCACGTTGACCGGCGACCTCATGAGCGCGCTGTGACAGAGCACGGGTGGAGTCGATTTGTCTCGATCGGCGATCTGTCTGCGCCGGACAGATCGGCGTTCCCGGCAGATTGTGATGTTGACCTGGGACAGCTGCGGCCTGGAAACGGCGCCGCATCACCAAGCCCAGGTGTTCCGCGTCGGGTGCAGCCCACCGGAGACGAGGTCTGACCATGGCGCGACCTCGGCGCCGAGGCCCCGGCGAGCAACTGCCAGCAGATCTGTTCTCCCTCGATCCGACGGCATACCTAACAACGGAGTTGGCGAGTCGTCGATGGAGGGAGCCTTCACGCTTCCCGGTGAACCACGCAGCAAGTCGGGTTCGTCATCAGGTTTGGGGTGACCTCATCGGGTCGCAGGATCCATTGGTCATCGCCGGCTTCTCGTCGATCGGAGAGTTGATCGATCTGGCCGCTGCGTGGGCGCACCGCCAGCATGAGGGTTCTTTGCGCGTGCTCATGGGATCCGAGCCGTTCGCCACGGAGCGTTCGAGCTTCGCTTCCGCCGAAGCAGCGTTCACAGAGGAGGTCCGGAAGTATTGGCTGGAGGAGCACGGGATCTCGCTTCGCTCGTCGGCGAAGGCGGTCCAAGCGATCGAACTGCTTGACGCTGGCCGACTCCGGGTCAGCTTCGTCCACGGACGGACTCGGCTTCACGCGAAGATATACGTCGGTGCGGCGGCCGGAACGGTCGGGTCGAGCAACTTCACCGGCGCTGGTCTGGGTGACCAGATCGAGGCGAACGCCCGATTCGAACGGGCGACAGACCCGAGCCGATATGACGAGTTGGTCCAGGTCGCCGAGAATCTGTGGAGCGTCGGTGCGTCTTGGGATGAGCAGTTCCGTGAGCTATTGATGGCGTTGCTGCGGTTCGTCTCGTGGCAGGAGGCGTTGGCTCGGGCATGCGCAGACTTGCTGGAGGGTGACTGGGCTGCCCGCTACTTGGGCGGGCGACGCGGCAGGCAAGCGGCTCTGGCCGTCACAGGTGGTCGGGATAGCCCAGGCGTTATGGATCGCGGAGAACGTGGGCAGCGTGCTGGTCGCCGACGCCACCGGCTCCGGCAAGACGCGCATGGGTGCCCACCTTGTTCGCGCCGTCCGCGACAGACTGTGGAGCACCGGGAGCGTCCGACGTGATTTGAGCGTACTGGTGTGCCCGCCCGCCGGCGGTGGAGAACACTTGGTACCGGGAGGCGGTGTCGTGCGGTCTCACGATCAACACGGTGTCGCACGGTTTGCTGAGCCGGGGAGCGACCGACGGACCCCGGGCAAAAGAAGAGGCTGTTCGCCAGGCGCAGATCCTTGCGGTCGACGAGTCGCACAACTTCCTCAGCCGCGGTACGAACCGCACCCGGCAGGTTCGCGACAGCTTGGCCGATCACGTGTTGTTGTTCACCGCCACACCGATCAACCGTGGCGCGGCCGACCTGCTGCAGCTCGTCGGCCTGCTCGGCGCCGACAACTTCGATGATGAGGCGCTCGCCGTACTCGAGCGGCTCGATCGGCGCAGAGGTGCAGACGCGGCGATGTCGAGTGCGGAACGGGACAAGCTCCGACGTGAGATTCAGCGCTTCACGGTGCGACGCACGAAGAGCGCGTTGAACGAGCTCGTCGACCGGGAACCCGACGCCTACCGCCATCCCGACACGGGCCGGGTGTGTCGCTACCCGCGCCACGACGCACACGCCTACGACACGGGAGAGACGGCCGACGACGAGGAGGCGGCGCGGAGGATACGAGTGCTCGCCAGAGCGCTCACCGGTGTGGCGCAATTGGAGACCACGCTCGTGGTTCCCAAGGCGTTGCGTCACGAGTACACCGACGAGCGATGGTTGCAATTCCGGCTTGCGGCGTCGAGAGAGCTGGCTGCTCACCATGTGCTCGGTGCGATGCGTTCGTCGAGGGCCGCGCTCGTGGAACACCTTGTCGGCACGATCGAGGCCGCGAGCCGCTTCGGTCTCTCAAAGTCGTTCAAGGCTCAACCGACGGGCAACATGATCGGCCGGTTGAGGAGTCGTGCCGAGTCGAATCCACCGGAGGTGAAACTCGATTGCGACGTGCCGAGCTGGCTCACCGACCTCGAGGCGTGGCGCGAACACCGCAGAACGGAGCGGAACGCCTATGTCGCGATGCTCGATGCAGCTAGTCGGCTGACCCCTGCACGAGAGCAACGCAAGGCGAAGCTGCTCGCGGACCTCGCCGCGAAGCATGATCGTGTGCTCGCATTCGATCATCACCTCATCACCCTGACTGCGCTCGCGCCGATGCTCGAAGGCGCCGGGCGCCGAGTCGTCGTCGCTACCGGAGCGAACAAGGCAAACCGCGACACAGTTGAGCGGCTATTCGCGCGTGACTCCCATGAGTCCGCCATCGCCCTCTGCTCCGACGCAATGAACGAGGGGCTCAACCTCCAAGGCGCGTCGGCGATCGTGCACCTCGACCTACCAACCGCGCTTCGCGTGGCAGAACAACGGGTCGGCCGAGTCGACCGGATGGACAGCCCGTACGACTCGATCGAAGCCTGGTGGCCGAGAGACGGCGAGGCGTTCGCCACCCGCGCCAATGAGCTCCTCGCCGAACGAGCAGCCGAAAGCGACGCCTTGCTCGGCTCCAATCTCCCGATGCCCGACCTGTCGAACAAACCCGATGCGATCGTCGACCTCGACGAACGAATCGCTCAGCTCGAATCCTCAGAGGCCGAAACCTGGGACGGCATACGAGACGCCCTCGATCCGGTACGCCGCCTGACCAGCGGACCTAACGCGCTCATCACACAACGCTTGGCCTGCGATGGTCAGACGTTGACCTCGACGGCGGTGCGGTGACGATTCGCTCGACGCGTATTCGGTACGGGACGACAATCGCGACCTCGACTCCGAAGACCGCTCGGGGCAACAGAACGATTGCGATCGGACCGGCCACTGCGAGCGCACTGCGGGCATGGAAGCGCCAACAGAATGCCGAGCGTCTCCTGGCCGGCGGATCGCGGCGGTCTGATCGTGACGAACGTCGATGGCTCGCCACCAAACCCCGAGGCCTTCTCGAACCTTTTCGTCGATCTCGCCAAGCGCGCCGAGTTGCCCTCAATCCGGTTGCACGATCTTCTGCACAGCTACGCGACGGCTGCTCTCGCCAGCGGAGTGCCGGTGAAAGTTGTGTCGCAACGAGTCGGCCACGCCGATGTTGGGGTCACCTTGAAGGTGTACGCCCACGTCCTGCCCGGTGACGACGAGGACGCCGCAATTAGAGCCGACTCCCTGCTTGCGCCTTGACGCTGCACGGTCGAATCATTGGTGTTCTCGGTGACCGAGGCCTACGAGTCGAGTGGCCGACAGCCGACAGAAGTGCTCAATACTCGACGTCACTTGCAGAACCGACGGGGAGTTCGACAGTGGATGTCGTCGCGTCGATCCGGGTCGGGAAGGAGTCAAACCAGCCCCGCTGGCCCAGGAGCACAGCGAACGGCAAACGCCATCGGCTGCGCGCTCCAAGATCGAGACTCCACGACACACCATGAGCGTGGTCAACCGGCGAGCTGAGTCGTAGGCGAACACGAAAGACTGGTGTCCGCTCGAATCCTCCACCCACGCTCAGGGGGATCTCGTACAACGGGTCGTCGGCCTCGATATCGACGCCGAGAAAGGCGAAGAGGTCGGCGCTCGCCACCGAGATCGGCGAGCCGGAGTCCAACACGCCGAGCACCGCCGGAAGCTCAGCACCCACGATTAATGGCACCACTGGCCGCAAGATTGGCGAGCCATCGACGTGGACCGGCTCTCCAAGGTCCTGGTGGTGGTAAACCCACGTATCACCCATCGACGATGGTCGGTCAGCTCAGCCCGACGAACAACGGGTCGTCTGCACCCGGAACACGTTGCACGGTGTCGGCGCGCAGTCCGGCTCGCTCAAGACGCTCGAGCAGCGCACCAAGCTCCTCGGAGTCCGCGACTACGTTCCCGGTGTCGTCCAGTGCCACCCAACGGCCCCGGAAGCGTTCAACGAGCTCAGCCTTCACTCCGTGAACAGTACCAGCGCTTCGCCTTCATGGAGAACCGGTTCCCTTGTCAAGTCACCGGCCGCTACCGTTCTGTGGGTGCTAGATGGTTGATTGCCGCCGCCATCTGGCACAACGAAACAACCCACCATCCCGGACCCGCCCACTCAATACTCGCCTTCGACCACTAACAGGCTTGGAGCCAATCATCTAGGCTCGCGATGCAAGGAGGTGCAGAGATGTCAGATGTCGACAAACCATCATGGTGGCGATCAGCGACGCCTCCGCTGAACTGGCCGACCTCAGGCGGGAAGTGGCGTGGGCGTGTCACGCTGCCCGAACACCTTTCATGGTCGGGTCCCAGTTCGACCTTTGAGCTTGACGACCCTGCGGAACTACGGGTTGTATACGCGACAGTGTTGCGCGAGGGTTCGCAGGACGACGTCCGCGAGTGGATTCATCAGGCGACGCTGCTGGCCATCTGGGACTCGTTGTGGTTGCCGCCGGCCGTGCACGAGGCGTGGGACGGTTGGATTCGAGAACACCTCGTTCATGTCGCTGTCTGAGCTGCAGCAACGAGTTGCATCGTTGGTCTTCTCGCTCGCCGAGGCCGATGGGTTCGCTTTGGCAGGAGGTGGCGCGCTGATCGCTCACGATGTGGTCGATCGCACGACGCGTGATTTCGACTGCTTCGGTCCATCCCGCGACGCCGTCGATCGGCTCTGGCCGGCGATCCGCGACAGCCTGTTCAACGCGGGCCTCCGCGTCGACGTGCATGCGCTGCGTGCACGCTTTACCCGCCGAACACTCGAGTCGCTCGCGGTCGCGAAGGATCTCGGCTTCAACCTTGCTGTTCTGCGCGAAGCGATCGGCGTGCTCGACGATCTGCCGCGGTCGGCATTCGAGGTGGACGACTCCACGTTCGCGCTCATACGAGCCGAGTTTCACAGTTGGCGCGACGAGATCGGGACCGACGGAACTCTTCCGCCGTGACCATTCTGTGACCAATCGGCGGATTTCGCCGACAGAAATAGGCTCTGACCTGCAGTTATTTGGCGGAGGTGGACGGGAATCGAACCCGCCGGACGAGGATCGCTCGTCCCAGCCGCTTTGAAGGCGGTGGAGCCCACCAGGTACCCGGACACCTCCGCCGATGATGCTACTCGGGCCGAACGTGTTGCGACACGTGGCAGACTCAGCGGGCATGAGTCGCTTCAGTGAGTACTACGAAGAACGCGTGCTGCCGGTTGCGATCGACCGGATGTGCGGCACCAAGGCGTTCCGGCCGCATCGGCGCGACACGCTCGCCGGCACGCACGGTACCGTTCTCGAAATTGGCTTCGGTTCCGGTCACAACCTTGCGCTGTATCCAGCCGCAGTGCAGCGGCTGCTGGTGGTCGAGCCGTCGGCACGCGCTGTCGAGCTTGCCCGTGAGCGAATCGCGAAGGCTCCGTTCCCCGTGGAGGTCATTGGTCTGAACGGCGAGACGCTGCCGCTCGACGATGGCTCGGTCGATTGCGTGGTCTCCACGTTCACGCTGTGCACCATCCCCGACGTGGGCGCCGCGCTGCGCGAGATCGGTCGTGTGCTCGTCGCAGGCGGCACGCTGCACGTGCTCGAACACGGACTCGCCGACGACGACAAGACGCAGCGTTGGCAGAAGCGCCTCGACCCGTTGCAGCAACGCATCGCGGGTGGGTGTCATCTCATCCGGCACGTGCCTTCGATGCTCTCGGCTGCCGGCTTTGATGTGCTCGAAATGCATCGGTGGAGCGAGGGCCGACCGAAGGCGCACACCGCGATGACTCGTGCTGTCGTTACTCCGGCACAACCGCTAGCGTGACCGGCATGTGGAAGAAGCTCGTCCTCCTGGTTGCACTCGTTGGTCTGATCGCATTCGCGGCGAAGAAGGTCAGTTCGTCCTGAACGGGCCGGTGCTGTTCTGTACCGACACCGCATGGGCTCGGTACGGAGCCGAACTGCTTACCGTTGCGCCACAACTCGATGTCATCACGCTGAACGGCGACGAACACGTCAGCGACGAAGATCTGGCGCGAGTAACCGTTGCGTTCTTCAGCGGGGATGCATGGCCCGAGCGCACGGCGCACTACATCATGGCGTGCCTACAGGCACCGAAACTGCAGTGGCTGCACACTTTTTCGGCCGGTGTCGACAGTCCGGTGTTCGGTGAGTTCGTTCGGCGCGGGGCCCGCCTGACCACATCGTCAGGATCCTCGGCGCGTCCGATCGCACAGACGGTGATATTGATGATCCTCGGCCTCAGCCGCGACGCTCCCGCGTGGATGCGAGCCCAGCAGCAGCACGTCTGGGCACCGCACATGGGTGACGAAGTCGAGGGCGCAAACTTGGCCGTCATCGGCATGGGACCCATCGGCGAAGAGACGGCGCGGCTCGGCCTGGCGCTGGGCATGAACGTGCTCGGGTGTCGACGCTCCGTCACGGGTCGCGAACCATGCGAGACGCGCACGTGGGACGGCTTGGCGACGTTGCTCGCGTGGGCCGACTATGTAGTGCTCGCATTGCCGCTCACCAACGACACCCGCGAACTCATCGGGGTCGACGAGTTGGCGATGATGAAACCGACCGCACGATTCATCAACGTGGGTCGTGGCGGGTTGGTCGATGAACCCGCACTCATTGATGCGCTCTCGAACGGTCGCCTCGCCGGAGCGGGCCTTGATGTGTTCGCGACCGAACCGTTGAGTGCCGATAGTCCCTTGTGGGACATGCCCAATGTGATCATCACGCCGCACAACTCGGGGGCGACCGCACTGGCCAACCATCGCGGCGCACAGATCTTCATCGACAACATGGGCCGCTTCGTGCGCGGCGAACCGTTGTGCAACGAGGTCACGAGCGACCATGTTGGAGCGGGCACCATCGCCGGATAGGTTGCTAGCGGGCTTCCCCCCGTTGATGTGTTTCTCACGATTGCACCATGTGTGCGATCGAGTCCGGGGGTGTGTTGTGCTCACCGTTTGTTGGGCTGCCAAGGGTGGCAGTGGTACCACGGTCGTGTCGTGTGCGTTGGCGTTGCTCACTGCAGCAGCCCATGAACCGGCTCATCAACCGGCCGGGGAAGCCACCTGGTTGATCGATCTTGCGGGCGATGTGCCCGCCGCAATGGGTTTGCCCGAACCGGCTGGCTCGGGCGTGCACGAATGGGTGCTCTCACCGACGGCGCCGCCGCCTGCACTCGAATCGCTCGGCGCTCCGGCAGCTGATGGGTTGGTGCTCATCCCTCGCGGCACCGCCACGGCGTCTGGCGATCTGGCGCGGTGGGCCGACCTCGGTCAGTATCTGTCAGCCGGAACCCGGCATGTCATTGTCGATGCTGGCTCCTTCGCGCCACCGCCGGCGTTGGTCGCGGCAGCACAGCAGCGATTTCTGGTGACCCGTGCGTGTTATCTCGCGCTTCGTCGCGCCGCAGCCAGTCCACTGGTTCCCACCGGCATCATCGTGGTGCACGAACCGGGTCGAGCGTTGCGCGCACAAGATGTTGCATATGCAACTCAGGCGCCCGTGTCGGCAGAGATCAATCTCGATCCGGCTGTGGCGCGCGCGGTCGACGCTGGTCTGCTCGCAGCGCGGCTGCCGCGCACGCTGTCGGCCGCTCTGCGCGAGTTGGCTGCATGACCCCCGACCATGCGCTCGCTGCTATCGCAAACATGGCAGGGCTCGAGCCCTTGCAGCCGCTGCTGCTCGATCCGCTGGTCAACGAGATCATGATCAACAACGGCGGCGATGTGTGGGTCGAACGCGACGGTGCCATTGCGTTCGCCCGTCGCCTGTCCGACGACGTCACGCCGCGCATCATCGAACGCATCCTCAATCCACTCGGACGCCGGCTGGATCGATTGTCGCCCATTGTCGATGCCCGCCTGCCCGATGGATCTCGCGTATGCGCCGTGCTCGCGCCGATCGCGATCGACGGAACGTGCCTCACGTTGCGTCGCTTCGGAGTACACCGACGATCGCTCGCCGAGTTCGCCGACGATGGTGTCATCGATGTGTTGCAAGACATCGTCGACCGGCGCTGCAACGTGCTCATCAGCGGGGCGGCATCGTCGGGCAAGACCAGCCTGCTGAACGTGCTGGTCTCCCATGTGCCCTGTGGCCAGCGCGTCATCACGCTCGAAGACACCGCCGAGTTGCAGCTCGACACGGCTCATGTTCTGCGCTTGGAGACTCGCCCGGCCACCGCTGATGGGGTACCGGCGATCACGATGAGCGATCTGGTGCGTACCTCGTTACGGCTACGACCCGACCGATTGATCATCGGTGAGATTCGCGGCAGCGAAGTGATTGACATGTTGCAGGCGATGAACACCGGGCACGACGGCTCGATGGCCACGTGTCATGCCAACGCCGCACTCGACACGCTGCGCCGGGTCGAGGCGCTCGTGGTACAGCACGCACCCACGTGGCCAATCGACGCGGTGCGCGAGCATGTGCGCAGCTGTCTTGATGTCGTCGTGCATCTCGCACGCGCCGCCGATGGGCAGCGACGGGTGACCGACATCGTCGAGCTCGCGCAGCCGGAAGCAGGCGATGCAATTCCGCGAACCCTTGTTGTCGACGGCGCGGTGAAGCAGCACCTCACACGGGGGCGATGCTGATGTTGGCCACGTTGCTCAGCGTTGGCGCGGTCTTCGTGGTGGCCGCGGGTCTTCGCTCATGGGCGCTCGCGGGCATCGCCCGGGCGAGGTTACGGCCTGGGGTTGTGCCGGCGCGTAGCGCCCCGCGGCGAGTTCGAATTCGTCGGTCGCGCCTCGTCGAGGGCCCACCGGTACAAGCACTCGCAGCGCTGCTCGACGATGTCGCCCGACGCTGTGCAAGTGGCGAAGCATTGGCACACGCCTTTACTGCGTCGCGCGAGGTGGCCACGCTTTCGCCACTGTTCGATCGCACGTTGATCGCACTGCAGCGTGGTGCCACGTTTGCCGAAGCCCTGCAACAGCAATCGGCCGAAACTCCTGGGGTCGCATTGGTCGTGCACATCCTGGGGTTATGCGCACGTGTGGGTGGCAATGTCAGCGAACCACTCGACCGTGCTGCGGCCACACTGCGCGAGCGGCACGCCGCGTCGCAAGAACGCGTCGCACAGAGCGCGCAGGCACGGCTGTCGGCGCGAGTGCTCACCCTCGTTCCACTTGGCTTTGCATCATGGACGCTGCTCACCAGCCGCGACGTGCAGCATTTCATGATCACACCCGTTGGCGTGATCTGCGTGGCATTGGGGTTGGGCCTGAACCTGCTGGGTTGGCGGGCAATGCAGCGCATCATCGGTGGTCTGCGATGAACGGGCCGGTACGCGTGATCACGCAACGTCGCATGGATCGTCGTCTGACGCTGGCCTTCCCCGACTTCATCGATCTGTTGGTGCTCACGGTACGCGCAGGCTGCACGCCGCTACAGGCCTTCGAGACGCTGGCTTCGTCGGCGGACCCGCTGCTGCGCGATGCGCTGTCGGCCGTCGTGCAGAGCGTGGCCGGCGGCGCACGATTCTCAGATGCAATTGCCCAACTTGTCGACCAACTCGGCACTATCGCTCAACCACTTGCCGACGCTCTGGCGCTGTGCGACCGCTACGGCACGCCGCTCGCACCGATCCTCGACCGCCTCGCCGATGAAGCGCGCGCCCAACGACGTCGCAATGCCGACGCGGCGGCACGGCAGCTTCCGATTCGTCTTTCGTTCCCCCTAGTGGGACTCACGCTGCCGTCGTTCGTCTTGCTCACCATCGTTCCGCTCATGGCCGGAGCCATCTCGTCGCTACAGCGCCTCCAACGCTGACGACCCTCATCACGTTCACCTCGGAGGTTTCATCATGCGTAAACAAGTCGTACGTCTCCATACCTGGCTCATCACACCTGGCGACAGCGGTCAGGCCACCACCGAATATGCGCTCGTGCTGCTCGGTGCTGCTGTGATCGCGTTGCTCGTGGTGAGCTGGGCCACGTCGGGCGGTGGCGGGGGCAAGATCGGTCGACTGTTCGATCGTGTCCTCGACGAAGTGATCAACCGCGTCGGGTGACCATTCGCTCTCGCCCTTGGTGCCGAGTTGATCGCGGTCAGGCCACAGTGGAACTTGCGCTCGCCATGCCGCTGTTGTGCCTGCTGCTGTTGGGCATCGTGCAGATCGCGGTTGTCGTTCGCGATCAGCTCGTGGCCATCGAAGCGGCGCGGGCGGGTGCGCGGGCGGCGGCAGTGTCGCCTGACCCGGCCACCGCCGCCGACGCCGCGGTGCGACACGCCGTGTCGTTGGCGGCTCGCGTCTCAACCACAACCCACGACGGCTACGTCACGGTGACCGTTGTCATCACGAACCTCACCGACGTGCCGCTCATCGGCGTACTCATGCGCAATGTCGAGTTGCATGGCACCGCCACGATGATCTTGGAACCTCCGTGAAGCGCGTCGTTCATCGGTGCTCGGAGCACCCGGTAGGGTCGAGCGCTGTGGAACTCAACCTGCGCCGAGCCAGTGTCGGTTCTGCCGAGGTCTTGCATGTGAGTGGCGAGATCGACCTTGCCACCATCCCCGCATTTCACAGTGCTCTGGTTCGCTTCAGCAACGAGTATCCCGGTGCCACGTTGGTGGTCGACCTCGACGGCGTGTCTGCGTGCGATGACTCCGCGCTCGGCGTGCTACTCGGTGCCGCCGGCCGACTGCGAGACGCTGGCGGCGACCTGGTTGTGCTGTGCACCGACGCGTCGTTGACTGACCGCTTCGTAAGAACCGGCTTCGACCGCGCCGTGCGAGTGGTAGCCACGATGGCCGCAGCCGCCGGCCCGATAGCCAGCGACCCTGCGGACGTCCCAGCCCGTTAACCAGTCATCAGTCGCGGAGCGCTGCTTCGACATCCACCAGGGTCACGTCGTCCCGATCGGTCGCTGCGGCGATGACGCCTTTGGTGTAACCACCTCGCGAGTACAGGAGAATATGCGGCTGCTTGACGACCTTGAGTCCGGATTGCCTGAGTGCAGGGAGCTTGAATTCGTCGATCGAAGCGAGCAGGTCGACTCCCATCGCAGCGTTTCGCCAACGTGCCTCCCCAACCAGAGTCACACGGCCTTGTCGCAGTCCGACAACGTCGATCTCCTCAGAATGGCGTTCACCGGATCGACGGAGATTGTTGAGCGCAAGTCCCCACCAAGCGCCGACTTTGGTTGCTTGAGCGCCGTACTGCTGACGGGTCCATCGCCGACAGAACTCCTCGAACTCGGGTGCCACGTGGTCGTTCAAGGAGTCGGCGATCTCCGCGTCGTACAGGTCGGTAGCCCGCAGTCCTGACTCCAGATCGTCTTGGAACGGGAAGACAAAGCGAAACCAGAATCGGAAGAATGGATCGCGTAGGTGCCAGTGACCACTGCGGCTGTTCACGTCAGCGTCGATGGGCATTCTTCGCTCGATCACGCTCATGTCGTGGAGGACGTTGAGGTACTTGGACACTCGTTTGGCGTCGGACCTGATCGCCTGAGCGATCTCGTTGATTTCTTTGTCACCGGTGGCCAAAGCCTGCAGGATCGCGAAATAGACCTTCGGTTCCCGAAGCTCCTGCTCGAGCACGGAGCGACCCTCGTCCCACAAGGCCGAGTTGCGGTTGAGAACGTGCGAGCAGACGATCTCGCGTACCTTCGACCGTTCGCTGAACACCGAAAGATATCGGGGCATGCCTCCAGCGATGGCGAAGCGCTCGAACTGCTCGTACGAAGCGAAACCATCGAGGAAGAGGCGAGCGCTGTTGAAGTCAAGTGGCTTCAATTGCAGTGGGAGGAGGCGGCCATACAGCGGGCTGCGCTCGGCGAGGAGCGATTCCATCTGATCCACGAGTGACCCGCACAGCACGAGCTTGAGACGCGATCCATCGCGTTCTTCCTCGATGACCTGCTGGAGTGCGCTGAGTTCCCGCTCGATCTCGGTATTCGTTGTCGGCAGCAGGTACGGGAACTCATCGATGACGACCAATACCTTGTGCTCGCGAGCACTCCGATAGAGAACCCGGAACAGGGTGGCGAGATCGGGCAACGCGGGGCGGACACCCAGCAATGGCTCGAGTCGCTCGGCGAAGTCGTCCAAGAGAGTGCCGGGTGCGACGCGACGTGCCACAAGGAGAACAGCCGGCTTGCCGTGGGCGAAACGGCGGAAAAGCCACGACTTGCCAGCACGTCGCCGACCGTACAGATTCACGGGCATCCGCTCGGCAGAGTTCCACCATCGGTCGAGCACCCCGAGCTCGTCGACCCGATTGACGAACTGGTCCACCGACTTCCAGACAAAGGGATCAATCATGTTTCTCCTCATTATCTACTCTACAGTAGTCTACTCTACAGTAGGTAAATGGACACACCGGCGGGAGAATCGCACGGCTGTGGGCTGCACGCAGTGGCGGACGGGCGTGCGATACCTTCACTGTCGCCTATGCGACGCATGTTGTTCTGTTCCCTTGCTGTCGTCGCTGCTGTCGCGCTGACCGCGTGTTCGAACGAAACGTCGTCCACTCCCGACAGCGCGAGCGTCGCCGCCACGCCCGTTGGCACCGTTCCGCCGCCGGGAGACTGCGTGGCCGGCGAAGTGTTGCCGACCGTGACCCTGGTCGTCGACGGCAAGAGCGTGGACCCCACGTTCGGCATTGGCTCCTCGGAGTGCGCCACGCTCACCGGCACCGGCTACATCGCGTTCGACTACGACCCGATCCTGATTGACACCGCCAAGCCGATAGAGGTCGTCGTGGTCGGCGACGGAGCGGTCACGCTTGCGTGGCCCGGCGGCGAACCGTTCACGCAGACCAAGGCTGGCCACTGGCTGTCAGGCACGCCATCGAAGGGATGTAGCCAACTCACCATTGCCCTCGTGTCGCCGTCGGGCACATCATCCGAGACGCTCGGTGCCGACGTTCGAGTCGGTGACGCCAACGTGCCGTGTCCCCAACGCGGTATCGGCCCCACCGAACCCATCGTCACGAATCGGTGACGGACGAAGCAGGACACGACGTTCGTGACAGACTGACCACATGAACCCCGCACAGCTTGCTGATATCCAGCTCGATGGTATCGACGGCCAGCAGCACCGCCTCGGTGACTACTGGTCCGACAAGCCGATCGTGCTCGTCTTCCTCCGACACTTCGGTTGAGTGTTCTGCCGAGAGCATGCCGCGCAGTTGCGTGACAACTACTCCGAGATCACGGCCGCTGGCGCCGATGTGGTAGCCGTTGGAACCGGCAACATGATGTACGCCAAGTCGTTCGTCGATGACGAGAAGGTGCCGTTCGCAGTGCTGGTCGACGAGGACGGCAACGCTGCCGGGGTGGCCTCGCTGAAGGGCGGCGCCAAGGCCCTCACCGGCATGCTCAGCCCGAGTGTGTTGAAAGCCGGCAATCGTGCGCGCAAGGCAGGACATTCCCAGCACAAGACCGGTTCGCGGTCCCTGCAGTTGGGTGCCACCTTCGTGATGGGTCCCGGCGACACCGTGTTCTACCAACATCTCGATAAGGACTTCGGTGATCACGCGCCGCTCGGCGACGTGATGGCCGCCCTCGCCAAGAAGTAGCCTGCCCCGATGCGAGTTGTTGTCACGGGTGGGGCAGGTTTCATCGGGTCGAACCTGTGTCGGCATCTGCTCGCCGCGCCAACGGTGTCATCGGTAGTGGTCCTCGACGACCTGTCCACGGGTATTGGCGCCAACCTCGATGGTCTCGATGTCACGTTCGTGCACGGATCCATCACCGACAACACTGCGCTCGACGAGGCATTCGCCGGTGCTGGCGCGGTCGTGCATCTCGCCGCGCTGGGCAGCGTGCCGCGCAGCGTGGCCGACCCGATGGCCACCCATCACGCCAATGCAACCGGTACGGCGATGGTGCTCGAGGCGGCGCGTCGACACGGCAACTTGCACGTGGTGGTTGCATCGTCGAGCAGTGTGTATGGCGCGAACCCCACGCTGCCCAAGCACGAGGGTCTTGCCACACGACCGCTGTCGCCGTATGCGGCGAGCAAGCTGGCCACCGAGTCGTACACGCTTGCGTGGGGGCGCAGTTACGGATTGCCGGTGCTGGTGTTTCGTTTCTTCAACGTGTTCGGCCCGCATCAATCGGCGGGTCACGTCTATGCCGCGGTCATTCCGGTGTTCGTCGATGCGGCCTTACGCGGACAACCGTTGCCTGTTCACGGCGACGGCACGCAAAGCCGCGACTTCACCTACGTCGACACGTTGTGCGCGGTGGTCACCGACGCAATCGTGCGTCGGGTCACCAGTGACGAACCCGTGAACCTCGCCCACGGCGGCCGCGTGAGTCTGCTTGACGTGATTGCCGAGATCGAACGGCTTCTCGGCCATCCGGTTGAGCGCGTGCACAGTGACGTGCGCGTCGGCGACGTGCCGCACAGTCAAGCCGACTCGACGCGGCTCATGGAGTTGTTCGCCAACGTGCAGCCGACACCCTTCGCCGAGGGCCTTGCAGCGACGGTCGCCTGGATGCGATCGCAGTGACCGCGCTCGTAGCATGCTCATGGTGACCTCCGTTGGAGGGGTTCGCACGGTAAGAATGGTCGGCGGATGAAATCGAGGCGGCGCAATACCATCACGCGGGCAAACGCGTATGCCGTGGGGGCCATTGCGGTCGCCGCCGGCGTGCTTGCCGCGTTTGCCGGTTGTCATCCGACGGGAGAAGCCGTACCGGACGCATTCGTCACCGCGGCGTTCGCGTTATTCGTCACGTGGGTGGGCGCCTCGGCGCCCTGGTGGGCGTTGCTCGTGGGGTCGAGCATCGGTGCCCTTCTTGCAATGGGTAGCCCGGTGTTTGCGATCGCGGCATTAGTAGGTTTCGGTGCGTCCGTCTGGCTGGGTCTGCAACAACGCGGATATGCGCCAGTGCGAGCGCTGATCGCGGCCACCGTGGTGCAAGCGCTGTTGCGGTCTCACGTGAACCCGTGGTTCTCGGCATCCGTGGTCACCGCCGCCGCCGTTGCGCTGTTCCTGATCCTCACGGGCCTGGCCCGACGACCGGGCTATGTGCGCGTCCGCGTGTATTGGGGCGCGTGCATTCTGCTAGCCCTTGGGGTTCTTGCCACCATTGGGTTGGCGGCCGGTGGTTTGTCGGCCCGATCCCACGCGACCGGCGGATATCGCGATCTCGTGCACGGCCTGAACGCGATCAAGAGTGGTGATCCCACTGCTGCGGCCAAGGCGCTGCGCTCGGCTGCAACCGAATTGAACGATGCCTCCGACAGTCTGGGCGCGCCGTGGACACAGCCGGCTCGACTGGTGCCCGTGTTGGCCCAGCACCGTGCGGCTGGCGACATCATGGGTAAGGCTGCTGCTGCGGCCACGGCTGCCGCGAAGACGCTCGACGTGGTCGACCTCAATCAACTCACTGTGCAAAACGGTGTCATCGATGTGCAGGCCCTGTCGCTGCTCTCCAAGCCGCTTGGTGAGCTGCAGGCCACCGTGGACGGTCTCGCAACGGCACTCGACGATGCAGCGTCGCCGTGGTTGCTCACCCAGTTCCAGGGTCGGCTCGACAAGGCCACCGTTCTCGCGCATGAGATTGCTCGTCAAGCCGAGACCAGCGCACAGGCAGCGCAACGCGGTCCGGCGCTGCTCGGTATCGATGGACTGCGACGGTACTTCGTGGCGTTCACCAGCTCTGCCGAAGCGCGGGGCCAGACGGGATTGATGGGCAACTGGGCCGAGATCACCATCGACCATGGCCGCATGAAGATGGCGGCCAACGGGCGAACCGCCGAGCTGATCAACGCTTTGTCGAAGCTCCCTAAGGTTACCTTGCAGGCCAGCGACGAGTATTTCGCTCGCTTCGGGCAATTCGGTGCGGGCACACAGGGCGGCTCGGTGACGCCGAAGTTCTGGAGCAACATCACCATGCCTCCCGACATGCCCGCCGTCGGCACGTCGATGGCCCAGCTCTACGAGCAGGCGACGGGGCGTCCTGTCGACGGGGTGTTCATCATCGACACGGCCGGCATCGCCGCTCTTCTCAAGTTGACGGGTCCGGTGACACTTCCCGAGGTCGGGCTGTCACTGTCGGCGTCGACGGTAGAGCAATTTCTCTTGCTCGACCAGTACAGCCGTCCCGAGGGCGAACGACGCGATGTCCTCGAAGCGGTCACGCAGGCCACAGTCGATCAGGTGCTCGGATCACACCTGCCGAGTCCCCAGGTGCTCGCGGCCGACCTCGGTCCTGCGGCAACCCAGGGTCATATTTCGGGCTGGGCGAAGCGACCCGATGAGCAGCATCTCTTCGACCTCGCCGGCATCGATGCCAGCCTGCCGAGTACCGGCGGGCACGACGGGCTCGCGGTGGTCAGCGACAACGCGAGCGGCAGCAAGATCGACAGCTTTCTGCAACGCGAGGTGCGCTACGACGCAAAGTTCGATCAACACACGGGTCATACAACCTCAGTTGCCTCGATCACGTTGACCAACACGGCACCGTCCACCGGCTATCCCGACTATGTGATCGGCAACATCATCGGCCTGCCCGCCGGAACAAATCGCACCCTGCTCAGCGTATATTCGCCGCTGTCACTGCAGGGCGTTTCGATCGACGGCAAACAGATCGGTACCTTCTCGGGCACCGAGCTGGGATGGAACGTGTACTCGACACTGATCACCCTCGCCCCGGGGCAGAAGTTGACAGTTCGGTTCACGCTCGAGGGCAATCTTTCGGCAAGCCCCTATGAACTGGTGTATCGACCCCAGCCCCTGCGGATTCCTGAGAGACTCTTTGCGAAGGCCATCGACGGCGACGGCCGCACGGTCGCTGGCTACGCCGGCACGCTGAAGCGGCGCAGTGTCTTGTCTCTCTCAGGATTGGTGGCCTGGCGTTGAGCCAGCAGGTCGGGCGTCTACACTCGGCGTACTTCGAAAGGCGGAGCAGGTCCTGAATACGGCGACAATTCTTGGGGCGCTTCGACGCCGCTGGTGGGTGGTGGTGGCGTTGGCGTTGCTGGGCGTGCTCGCCGGGGCACTGCCTTCCCCGGCGACCCCCAAAGCGGCTGCGGTTGACTCCACCACGAGGTGGACCGCAAGCCATACATTGCTGATCGCGGATTCCTCGTCCTTACAGGGTTCATCCGGCAACTCGGTCGTGATCAATCAATTGCAGTTGTTCACTACCACAGGCGAGGTGCCCAAGCGTGTGGCGCAGTCGATTCGTTACAACGGTGCGCCAGCCGAGCTCGCTACGCAGGTAGTGGTCGAGTACGACCAGAACAGTGGGGCGCTGCGCATCACCACCACGCAGGCAACCGCCGAGCAAGCGGTGCTCATCGCCGACGCATTTGCCGATGAACTCACCAAGTATCTCGCCGAGCGCCAAGACACTCTCCAGTTCGATCGTGTCGCGGCATCGCAGAAGCGTCTCGACGCGCTGAAGGCCCAGATCCAACTGCTCGAACCGGTTGCCGCCGCGAGTCCCAATGACAAGGTCACCGCAGCACAGCTCGACGCGCTGAGCCATCAGTACAGCCTCGCGTTCGAGCAGAACAACCAGCTCCAGATCGATCAGAGTCAATTGCAGCTGACCACGTTGGAGCGCGCCGAAGCCATTGCCATCAAGGGCCAGAGCGGCGGTATCGGCGGCCTTTCGGCGCCGCAGTCGCGCCTGAGTCGCGGCGTCCTCCTCGGCGGTGTCGGCGCGATGATCGGTTTCGGGGTGGTGCTGGTGCTCGCCCGACTCGACCGGCGCATTCGCACACGACAGCAGGCCGAGTCGATCTTCGGCCTTCGTATGCAGGTTGCGATTCCGATCACCACGAAGGAGGTCGCTGAGGGACTGGTGGTGGTCCCCGGTCGTCACGACGCCCTGTCCGATGCCTATCGCACGCTGCGCAGTGTGGTTGGTTTTGTCGAAGGTGGTGCAGCGCGTGCCGTGGGACGCGCACCGGTGGTGCTTGTAGTCTCAGCTGGATCGGGCGATGGCAAGACATCGGTGTCGGCCAACCTCGCGGCCGCGTTCGTCGAAACCGGATTGCGAACCGTTGCAGTGAACACCGATTTCCGCCGGCCGGCGCTGATGGAGCGCATCGTCGGGAGGAAGGCCCGCCGCCTCGGCTTCTCCTACGAAGACCTCGTCAATCTGCCGACTGCGGTGTTGCTGGCATCGAGCAGCATCCCCGATCTCGCGATCCTCGATCTCGCCGGCATCGATGCATCGCCCGGCGATCTGGCGCGCGAGACAGCGCGTCTACTTCCCGAGCTCACCGCGTTGGCTTCCGCAGTCGTCATCGACAGCTCCCCGGTGGGTGTCACCGCTGAAGTACTCGAGTTGGTCCCGCATGCCGACGTGATCGTGCTGGTCACTCGTTTGAACCATTCGTCCATCGAGTCCGCGACGCGCGCGATCGAGATCATCCGCTCATTGACCAACGCACACCTCGTGCTCACTGTGGTCGGCGAAGCCGGTGACCGTTCGCGTTACGAGGAGTATTCCGGAGACCTACCCACCCCAACTCGGGGTGAGGAACTCGACGAGGACTGACCGTGAACAAGACCGCCGAACGCTTGGTGATCGCGCTCGGCGGGCTGTACGTGTTGGTTCTCGGTTGGGCCATGGTGAATGTGAGCTACGACGTGTGGGGGGCCTTCCTGCTGCTACCCCCGATCGCATTGATCTCCATTGCGATCCTGCGGCGCGTCTTCTCCGACAATTCGAGTGGACTGTTCAAGATTGCTGCGATCGGGCTCGGCGCCAAGTTCGTGGGCACGATCTTTCGCTATTGGCTCACCTACTCCAGCTACGGGGGTCTCTCGGATGCCGAGGGGTATCACATTGCTGCGAAGACGCTCGCTGCCGATATTCGCAGCGGTGCGGTGCCACTGACCGAGATCATCCCCAGCGGTACGAACACCGCCTTTATCAGGTCGCTGACCTCGACGATCTACACAGTTGTGGGCTCCAGCCGATTTGCAGGGTTCATTGTCTTTGCGTCGATGGCGTACTGGGGGTCGGTGCTGTTTCTTCGCGCTGCGATGATCGCTATCCCCCGACTCGCCGCGAAGCGTTACGCGTACTTGGTGTTCCTGACGCCGTCGTTGTTGTACTGGCCGTCATCCATCGGCAAGGAGGCGTGGATCTTTCTCAACCTGGGCATCGCCACGTATGGCGTTGCCCGCGTGCTGGCAGGCCGTTGGGGTCCGTCCTCAATTGTGCTGATCGTTGTCGGCCTCACCGGCGCTGGCGTGGTGCGCCCGCACTTCGCAGCGATCTGGACCGGCGCTCTGGTGATTGCCCTGTTCGTCGGGCTTTTCACCCGTCGCGCTGGACGTAATGGACGCAACAAGCTCATCACGCTCAGCCTGCTCGTGGTCGCCGTCGCCGGGCTGTACGGCGTTGGTGGCGCAACGCTGCGATTCCTCAACGAGAACGCCTCGGGCGACTCGACAGCGGCAGTCACGACGCAGGTCACCAAGCTATTCGCCACCACGAATCACCGCACGAACGAGGGCGGGTCATCATTCCAGACCATTACCATCAATGGTCCCAAGGACTGGCCCTATGCCATCGTGCGCACGCTCACACGCCCGCTGCTGTACGAGGCCCGCAGCGTTGCCGAACTGATTCCTGCCGTGGAAATGACCTTCCTCCTAGTGCTCGCGGTCGTCAGTTGGCGTCGATTCTTCAATGTTTTCCATATGGCGCGGCGAACCCCGTATTTGGTCTTCGCGTTCGTGGTGCTGTGTGTGTTCGGCCTCGCGTTCGCCAGCTTCGGCAACCTCGGGATTCTCACCCGCCAACGATCGTTGATCATGCCGCTGTTCCTCCTGCCGTGGGCGCTGCCGCCGTGGCACGCCAAGCAGGCAGAGCGTCCCGACGTCGACGCAGGCCTGGCCCACGACCGTCACGATGCCTCGAACACCACCTTGATCTCGCCATGAGCGCCCGCACACTCGTGAAGCGTGTGGCGGCTGCGGCCGACGTGTTGGCGCGTCCACCTGCAGGCGTGGTGGTGCTCATCTATCATCGCGTCGGTGGCGGTTCGTCCAGTGAGGTTGATCTCGATCCTGAGGTGTTCGACGAGCATCTCACTCACCTCGGTGAGCACCACCACGTGCTCACCCTCGATCAGGCCGTCGCCGGTTTGTCCGCTGGTTCGTCGATCGAAGGGGTAGTGCTCACTTTCGATGATGGAACCACCGACTTTGCCGATGTCGTCGTGCCGGCTCTGGCGCGGCACAACCTGCCCGCCACGTTGTACGCAGCGACTCGCTTCATCGACGAGGGCGCGGACTTTCCCTGGGGAGCGCCGCCCATCTCGTGGTCGGCACTGCGCGACTCATGCAGCACCGGCCTCATCACGGTTGGCTCGCACACCCACTCGCACTGGTTGATGGATCGTCTCGACGCATCGGTGATCGACGGCGATCTCGACCGGTCGATCGAGCTCATCGGCGAGCACATCGGCTATGCGCCCGCTCATTTCGCATACCCGAAGGCGCTCCCCGGTTCCGCAGAGGCCGAGATCGCGGTTCGGCGGCGGTTCCGATCGGCGGCACTCGCTGCAAGCCGCGTCAACCGGCCCGGCCGCGCCGATCTGCATCGGTTGTGGCGGACCCCTGTGCAGCGCAGTGACACGGCGGAGTTCTTCGCTGCCAAGGCACGCGGTGGTCTGCGCCTCGAAGGCGAACTTCGCGCCCTCGTCGCCCGGGTGAAGTACCGCGGGATGAGCAAATGACCGATCCGGTGACGCTTTCCCGCAAGGATCCATCGCGACCGCGGCTGGTGCATCTCACCACCACCGACATGAGCCTCGATTGGCTGCTCGGTCCACAGTTGCGCGCCTTCGCCGATGCGGGCTACGAGGTCATCGGCATGTCCGCGGCTGGTGAACACGTGGCCAATCTGAAGGCGATGGGCATCGCACATGTTGACGTGCACGCATTCACCCGGTCGAGCAATCCGTTGCAGGACGTACGAGCCTTCGGTCAACTGATTCGTTTGCTGCGTCAGGTACGGCCTGACATTTTGCACACGCACAATCCCAAGCCCGGCATCCTCGGGCGTATTGCCGGGTGGTTGATGCGAGTGCCCGTGGTCGTCAACACCCAGCACGGGCTCTACGCGCAGCCGAGCGATCGGTGGCAGCGGCGCTGGCCGGTATACGTGGCCGAGCGAATTGCCGCCGCGTTCAGCGATGCCGAACTGGTGCAGAACCCCGAAGACGTGATCACGCTAGTGAAGGTGTTGCACATCCCGGCCAGGCGCGTGCACCTGCTCGGCAATGGCATCGATCTGACGCGCTTCGATCCCGCGGCTGCTCCCGTACAGACCCGCGACCGACTCCGCGATGAGTGGGGTATCAAAGATGGCGAGGTCCTTTGCGGCACGGTCGGCCGGCTCGTGCGCGAGAAGGGCATCGCAGAGATCCTCGACGCGGCGCACGAGTTGCGCGGCGCAGGGTCGTCAGCACGGTTCGTGATCATCGGGCCAAGCGAACCTGGCAAGTCCGATGCCGTCGACGAGGCGCTCATCGAGCGCGCCAGGGCCGACGGTGTGGTGTTCACCGGACAACGCACCGACATGGTCGAGTGCTATTCGGCGATGGACGTGTTCGTGACTGCGAGCTGGCGCGAGGGTTTCCCACGGGCAGCGATGGAAGCGGCAGCGATGGGTCTTCCCACAATTGGCACCGATATTCGCGGCAATCGTCAGGTCATCGCTGATGGCGTTACCGGTGCGCTCGTACCGGTGCGCGATCCCGCAGCACTTGCGCGAGCCATCGGGGCCCTCGTCGACTCTGGCGAGCTGCGCACCTCGCAGGGCCGCGCCGCTATGGCACGTGCGGCCACCGACTTCGATCAGCAGCGTCAGGTCGATATCACGCTGGCCCAGTACCGAGCGCTTGCGAGCTAAGGGCGATCGGCCGGGAGAGCGTGCATTGTCACGCCCTCGGCATGGTTCACTCCAGAACGGCCAAGCACCACTGGAATGGTCTTGATCAGGATTTGCAGATCGAGGCGCAGGCTGCGTGTGCGTACGTACAGCACATCGAAGGCAAGGCGTGCATCCCAGTCGACAGTGTTACGTCCGTTGATCTGGGCCAGTCCGGTGACTCCTGGCTTCACGAGGAAGCGTTCGTATTCGGCACCGCGGTACCGGGCCCAATAGTGCTCGGGCAGGGGACGCGGGCCGACGAGTGATACGTCGCCGCGCAAGAGGTTGATCATCGAGGGCAGTTCATCGAGACTTGCCCCACGCAGGAACTGGCCAAGTCGGGGAAGACGTTCGGCGTCGAATTCTGGGCCTTCGCGACCCGGTGCCGGATCGCGCATGGTGCGGAACTTGAGCACGTCGAAGGGCTGGCCACCGATGCCGAGGCGACTCTGGCGGAACAGCACGGGTGATCCGAGCCGGATGCGAACGGCGATCGCAACGGCAAGGAGCACGGGTGATCCGACGACGAGAATCAGGAGCGCCACGCTGATGTCGAGCGTGCGCCGTACCGCGTTCGCGAACATCGTTGGTCACCGAGTCCGTTCGCGGATGGGTCGGGCCGGCACGCCAACGACGGTGGTGCCAGCGGGTACGTCGCGTATCACCACCGCGCCAGCACCAACGACGGCATCGTCACCGATGGTGATGCCGGGAATGATGCGTGCGCCGATGCCGATGAATGCCCGGGACCCGATGGTGACACCACCCGCGATGGCCACACCCGGCGCAACATGAGCGAACTCGCCAAGCACGCAGTCGTGATCGATGCTCGCGCCGGTGTTCACGATGACTCCATCGCCGATGTGTGTCGCAGCGTTGACGATGGCACACGGCAAGATGGCCGCGCCCTCGGCGATCACAGCGGTGTGCGAGAGCATTGCGAACCGGCTCACCGCAGTGGCGACGGTCAGGCCCGCAGCCCCGCATCGAGCAGTCACCCGCGAACGAGCGGCGTTGTCGCCAACCGCGACGAACACGTGTGTGGCTCCGTGCTCTGCGGCTATCCGTTCGAGATCGGAATCAGTGCCGAGCATCGCCGCGTCAAGGCCTGCGATGCCGGTTCCATCGCTACTGACACAGCCGACGATCACCGTGGAGATGTCGTCGGTCAGGGCCTCGATGCACACACGCGCGTGCCCGCCTGCGCCCACTACCAACACGCGTCGTTGAGTCGAAGTCACACGCCGACGCTATCGCACAGCCCAATCGCCCGACCGGCCTGGTCACTCCGCTCCAACGGCGGTGGTAAATCGACCATACCCCTGATGCCGTTCGGAGACATACGATCGCCCTGGGTCGCCGCAGTAAGCTCGGCGTCTCGCACTGACCAGAAAGCAAGGTCTGCCCTGCATGTCGCCGAATCTCGAATCCCTCCTGTCCCGCCTCGCTGATCGCACTGCGAAGGTCGTGGTTGTCGGTCAGGGATATGTGGGTCTGCCCGTTGCAATGCGGGCCGTGCAGGTTGGGTTTCCGGTCGTGGGCTTCGAGGCCTCACCGGCCCGCGTGCATTCGCTTGCTGCGGGCGAGAGCTACGTCGGCGATGTGAGCGACGTCGAGTTGGCCTCAGCACTCGCGAACGGGTATTTGCCCACCAGCGACCCCGCCGATCTCGCTGGCTTCGACATCGCTGTCGTCAGCGTGCCGACGCCGCTTGCCGAGGGTCTTCCCGATCTGTCGTTCATCGAGGCGGCTGGGCGTTCACTGGCGGTTCACCTTCGAGCCGGAGCCTGTGTGATCTTGGAGAGCACCACCTATCCCGGCACGACGGCCGAGCTGCTCGCGCCTTTGCTGGCACAGGGATCGGGTCTCGACGTCGGCAGCTTCTTCTGCGGATACTCGCCCGAGCGCATCGACCCCGGCAACTCCCGCTACGGCTTGAAGAACACCCCGAAGGTGGTCAGCGGCATCGACGCCGATTCGCTCACCGCCGTCGACGCATTCTTCTCGGTACTCGTCGATACCACCGTTCCCGTTGGGTCAGCGGCCGAGGCTGAGTTGGTGAAGCTGCTCGAGAACACTTTCCGGCATGTGAACATCGCGCTGGTCAACGAGCTGGCCATGTTCGCACGCGATCTCGATGTCGATATCTGGCGCGCCATCGACGCAGCGGCCACCAAGCCATTCGGATTCATGCGCTTCACACCCGGCCCTGGCGTCGGCGGGCACTGCCTCCCCATCGACCCGAGCTATCTGGCGTGGCGTGTGAAGCAACACCTCGGTCACACCTTCCGTTTCGTGGAACTCGCCAACGATGTGAACGAACACATGCCCGACTACGTGCACGACCGCATCACCGCAATGCTGAATCGCGACCGCATGGCGGTCAACGGTGCGAAGGTGCTGCTGCTCGGTCTCGCGTACAAGGCCGGCACCAGCGACTGGCGCGAGAGCCCCAGCGTTGCCGTCGCCGATCGTCTCGCGTCGAGCGGTGCCGAGGTTCGCTTCTGCGATCCCTACATTGCCGAGGTGAACGCGCAACAGGTGCGCTTCCCCCTTGTTCCTTTTTCTCCGGCCGAATTGGCGGCGGCCGACGTGGTGGTGGTGCTTGTCGACCACCCGGAGTTTGATCCAGTGACCATCGCCGCGCATGCCGGGCGGGTGTTCGATACCAAGAACCTGTTGCGCGGCCAGACCTTCACGGGCGAGGTGCTCTAGCTGGCCTGCACCGTTTCGATGGTCACTTTGGCAACGAGGTCGATCTGATCATCGGTGAGCACGCTGCCACTTGGCAGGCACAGACCGTGATCGAAGAGATATTCGCTGGTGCCGTCGACGCGCGCCGCGCACCCCGAGAAAACTGGTTGCAAATGCATCGGTTTCCACAGCGGTCGACTCTCGATGTCGTGCTCGTCGAGCGCGTGCTGCACGGCACTGCGTTGTGCAACGTCGTCGAAGACCACGCACGTGAGCCAGCCGTTCCAGCCACCCCACGGCGCAATAGGCATGAATGACACACCGGGCAGGTCGCCGAGCAACTCGCGATAGTGCGCGTTGGTATGCAGCCGGCGCGCCGACATTGCCGGAAGCCGTTGCAATTGCGCGCGGCCCATTGCGGCTAGCAGGTTGCTCAGTCGGTAGTTGTAGCCGATTTCAGTGTGCTCGTAGTGAACGGCCGGCCGCCGCGCCTGTGTGGCCAGATTGCGCACGCGATTCGACGACTCGAGATCAGGCGACACGAACATGCCGCCGCCGCTGGTAGTGATGATCTTGTTGCCATTGAACGAGAACACACCGGTATCGCCAAGGGTGCCAGCGGGCCGACCCTTGTAGGTGGCACCCAGCGCTTCGGCAGCGTCCTCCACCACCGGAATGCCCAACTCGTGGCACTGCGCCACGATTGGGTCGTAGTCGGCGCACTGTCCGTACAAGTCGACGACCACGACGGCCTTGGGCAGGCGATTGTGGCGGCGGGCATCGGCGAGTTCGTCTGCGAGCAACTGCGGGTTCATGTTCCACGTGGCGGTGTCACTGTCGATGAAGGTGGGCTCGGCGCCGCAATAGGCAACCGCGTTGGCCGTTGCGGCAAAGGTGAAACTGGAGAGCAGAACGCGGTCGCCGGGCTGTACTCCCTGGCCGAGCAGCGCGAGGTGCAGGGCCGCAGTACCGCTCGACATCGCGACAGCTCCGGGCCACCCGGTGATCGCGGCGACGTCGTGTTCGAAAGCCTCTAACTCGGGGCCCGCCGGGGCGACCCAGCCGCTGTCGAACGCACGCAGCAGAGCCTCGCGTTCGAGCGGTCCGACATCGGGCGATGACAGAAATATTCGGCTCATACTGTTTGGTGCTCGACCGTCGCAGTCACCGACGGATCGTGCGCGGCAACCACGCGGATGCGCTCGATGGTGATGGCCTGGTCGCTGGGCATGAGCGCAACAGCTTCCTCGAACGCCAGCCGCGGCACGTTCACATGGGTGATGAGCGGATGCACCGGGCGGTTGTCGTCCTCGGTGGCACTGATGAGGTCCTCGTGCAACTTCTCGCCCGGTCGGAGGCCGGTGTAGATCACCTTCAGCTGTGGCTTGTGCTGCACGGCCAGACGCTCGGCGAGATCGGCTATACGCACCGGGCTGCCCATGTCGAGAATGAGCACCTCGCCGGATCTGCCGATGGCGCCCGCATATATGGTGAGACGCACGGCTTCTTCCACCGTCATGAAGTACCGCGTGACGTCGGGGTGGGTCACCGTCAGCGGACCACCGGCTGCGGCCTGGGCGCGGAATGCAGTGAGCACGGAGCCGTTCGAGCCGAGCACGTTGCCGAACCGCACCGACACGTAGCTGCCGTCGGACGTCTCGCCAGCGTGTGCGGTGAGACGCTCGGTGATGCGTTTGCTGTAGCCCAACACACTCGCGGGATCGGCGGCCTTGTCGGTACTGATGTTGACGACGCGTTCGACGCCAACGGCTCGCGCCGCTTCGAGAACGTTGCGCGTACCGACGACGTTGGTCTTCCACGCTTCGCCGGGTGCCGCCTCGAGCAAGGGCAGGTGTTTCAGCGCGGCCGCATGGAACACCACCTGGGGCTGATGCAGCTCGAACAGATCGAGTAGCCGCTGCGCGTCGCGCAGGTCGGCCAACGCCAGGTCGGGGCTGTCGAGCAGGGCACGACCCTGAATGCTGAGCTGCACCCGGTGCAGACCGTTCTCGTCTCGGTCGAGCATGGTCAGCGTGGCAGGGTCGAAGCGGGCGAGTTGGCGGCACAGTTCGCTACCGATGCTGCCTCCGGCACCGGTGACGAGCACTCGCTTGCCGGTGACGTAGTTGGCAACCGCGTCGGTGTCGATGTTGGTTGGATGGCGGCCGAGCAGGTCGCCCTCTGACACCGGGCGAATGTCGCCCATCACCGGTGCGTCGAGCATGCCGTATACGGGGGGAAGCACCAACAGGCGCAACCGCGCCTGCGTTGCGGCTTCGTCGACCTGGCGAATCAAATCGCTGTCTGCCGTGGGGATCGCGAGCAACACCGTGGTTGCACCAAAACGCTTGGCGACCTCGTGGAGGTCGGCGAGGGTACCGGCGACGCGGATGCCGTGCATGCGGAGCTGCTGCTTGTCGGGATCGTCGTCGATGAGCGCTACCGGAAGGTACGGGCTGTCGACATTTTTGAGCAGCATGCGGAGTACCTGATCGGCACCCTCGCCGGCGCCAATCACCAACAGTGGCTCGGCATTCGATGCGGATGGTCGGGTCTGCCGAGCGCGGTAGAGACGCCAGAGTGCGCGCATGCCGACGCTGAGGAGCACGGCCGCCGGGGCACCGAGCAGGGCAACTGAACGCGGCACATCGATGCTCGGAATCAACAGGAACAGTGTCGTGACGGCTGCGCCAACAGCAGCGGTGGCGGCTAGACCGAGGATCTCCTCGAAGCTCCCGTAGCGCCAGCGGCGCCGATACAGCCCACCGAGGACTCCGGTGACGCCATGCGCAATGATTGCGACCTCGACGGTGAGAAAGAGCGACAGCGGGCCCACTTTGTGGAAGGAGAACTCGAGCCGCAGCCACGTGACAACAACGAGCGCGATCGCCCAAGAGGCTGCATCGACAGCGAAGTAGACGACAGGAAGATGCCGCCGCATCCAACCTTTCAGTGTCTTCACCAACTGAAGCCGCCTCTCAGCTCACGGTGCCTGGCCCGCTGCTCGAACTATACGAACCCTACCGCGCCACCACGCCGAGTGACAGAGTTCTCGACATAGAGTACGCCCCCGTGTCGGGTCGATGGTCTGGGAATCGTCAAGATTCCCACCTTTCGCCGTTGGCCTCTGGCGCTTTCAAATGGCGGCTGTTATTGTTTGACCCGGAAAGCGAAGGAGGCCCGATCATGCGGAAACTAGCTGTGTTGGCATCGACCATTGGATTTGTCGTCATTGGCGCGGTCGGGACTGCCCATGCAGCGCTACCGCTGTGCCAGGCGGAATCCCCGAATCAGCAGATCGAGGGCCAGACCTGCATCTATCCCCCAGCGCCCACCACAACGCTCCAGGCCCAGATCCCGCCGCCGCCGCCCGTCACGCTCCCCGTCACGGGTGGCGACAGCACCAGTACCCTGCAGACCGCTGGCATGATCGTCCTCGCCGGTGGCGCCTTGGTTGGCGTCGCTGCAGTGCGTCGCCGCAAGCCCCAAACGAGCTGAGTCGTCGCCAGCTTGCGCTGGTTTAGCCGAACCGACCTGTTGTACGGGGGCGATGCACCCCGCGGCGGTCGCCCGCTTTGATGTGGGCCCGTTGTTCCTCCTCTAGCGCTGCTTCTTCTGCGACCAAGCGCTTCAGGCTGTCAAGTCGCACGGCAGGCAGGTCACCCCGTTCGATCGCCGCGTGCACGGCGCAACCAGGCTCGTCTTCGTGTTTACAGTTGCGGAACCGGCAGTGGTCCATCAGGTCGAACACGTCGGCAAAGGCGCGCTCGATGCCTTGGCCGCTGAGCCACAGGCTTACGGCGCGCACGCCCGGCGTATCGAGCAGCCAACCGCCTGTGGGCAGCGATACCAGCTCGGCCGCGGTGGTGGTGTGTCGGCCGCGTTGGTCGCCCATACGCACATCGTTGGTGCGCTGCACGGAGTCGCCAACCAAGGCGTTGATGATGGTGCTCTTGCCCACGCCACTTGCACCCAACAGTGCAATCGTGCGGCCCGTCGCGGCGTAGCCACGCAATGTCTCGAGCCCGGCATGGGTGATGCCGCTCACCGCGTGCACGGGCACGCCGAACGACACGGCCTCGAGTGATGCCACCGAGTTCGCGACGATCGCGGGATCGTCGACCAGGTCGAGCTTCGACAACACCACCACCGGCCGGGCGCCACTGTCGAAGGCGAGGACCAACTCGCGCTCGAGTCGTCGTTGGTTGGGTGGACTGTTGAGCCCGTGTACCAGGAACACCACATCGATGTTTGCGGCAAGGGTGTGTGCTTCGGCTCGCGCCCCTTCGGCCGAGGCGCGCCGAACGAAGGCACTCTGGCGATCGAGCACTGAGTCGATCTTCTCGCGGTCGGATGACGGAATGACCCAGTCGCCCACCGCGATGTCGATACCGATGTTGCGGACCCGCAGTGGTTCGTCGGCGATGCTCTGACGCACCGTGCTCCAACCCCGATCGAGACGCATCACCCGTCCGGGTTCACCCCCACGCCCGCCCTCTGCCCACAGCGCGTCCAGTTGGGGAGTCCAGCCAAGTGCAGCTTCGGGCGCGTGCGTCATCGTGCCCCTGACCGTAGAGAGTGGACGCCGGTTCGTCAACGCCTCTGTTCATGGACACTGACTGTGACCAATAACCCTCGCTCCGCCGTTTTCGACCGAATAACGTGTGAGCGCTAACCGATCTGACGATCGTGTGGCCATCCCCCCGATGCTTGCTCCGAAGAACGGAACTCCCCTCATGCTGTCTCGTCTCGCGCGCTGGTGCGTACGCCACCGAAAGGTCGTTGTCTTCGCGATCTGGATTCCGTTGTTCGTCGCGCTCGGTGTTACGTCGAGTGTTGTCGGCTCCGACTTCCATACGCAGATGCAGTTGCCCAGTGGTGAGGCTCGCGACGTGTTCCGCCTGCTCGAAAGTGTGAGTAAGGAACAGGCCGGCTTCGACTCACAGATCGTCGTGAAGGCGACCCAAGGCGTCAATGACCCGGCGGTCAAGACAGCGCTCACGGATCTGTTCACCGAGGTCGACGCGATCAACGGCGTGCAGGTGACCAGTCCCTTTGACGCACCGAAGCAACAGATCAGTGCAGATGGAACAATCGGTTTCGCGCAGTTGAAGATCACCGAACGCACCCAGACGCAGTTCGCCGCACTCGCTGATCAGATTCAGGGTCTCGGCGCAGCAACACCCACGCACATGACGCCGGGTCATTCATTGCAGATCGAATACGGCGGGCAGGCCTTCCAGAAGGTGAAGTTCCCCGCGTCAGAGGCACTCGGCGTGATCGCGGCGGTGATCATCCTTGTGCTTGCGTTCGGCTCGGTGCTTGCGATGGGTCTGCCCATCGGCACGGCACTCATCGGACTCGGCCTCGGATCGAGCATCGTTGGTCTGCTGAGCAACGTGGCCGAGATGCCCGACTTCACCACACAAATGGTCGCAATGATCGGCCTCGGCGTAGGCATCGACTATGCGCTGTTCATCGTCACGCGTTACCGCGAGGGCCTGCAGGATGGTTTGTCGGTCGAGGACGCGGTCGTCGAGTCCGTCGACACCAGTGGGCGTGCCGTGCTCTTTGCCGGCACCACGGTGATCATCTCGTTGCTCGGCCTCTACATCATGGGGCTGTCGTTCGTGCGTGGCCTTGCCACTGGCGCCGCGGTCGGCGTGCTGATGATGATGATTGCCTCGGTCACACTGCTGCCCGCACTGTTGGGCATGGTTGGACATCGCATCAACGTCACCTCGCGTGCCGCGCTCATCTCACTCGGGCTGCTCGTGGTCGGCGGCCTTGGCGCGATCATCACTTCGAACGTGGGCATCGTGGTCGGCGGCCTTGCCCTCGCCGTAGCTGTGCTCCTCGCGAGCTTGGTGTTTCCGTCGTTGCGCAAGCCCGTGCCACACCGGGCCGAGAAGCCCCGCGAGCAGGGTTTCTGGTATCGCTGGAGCAGACTGATCCAGCGCAGGCCTTGGCCGGCGTTCGCGCTGGGCGCCGGTGTGTTGGTGGTGCTCACGATCCCGCTGTTCTCGATTCGTCTCGGGTTCGGTGATACCGGCAACGCCCAACCTGATCAGACCGTGCGTAAGGCCTACGACCTACTCGCCGAGGGCTTCGGCCCGGGCTTCAACGGACCACTCGTGGTCACCTTGGAAGGTGCACCGGCGGCCGACGCCGCGAAGGTGCAGGCATTCACCAAGACGCTGCAGTCCACCGAGGGAGTACAGGTCGCCTTCGCCCGCCCGATACGCGCTGATCTGGCGTTGATCACTGTGGTGCCCGCGAGCGCGCCGCAGGACGTGGCCACCACCGATCTGGTGCATCGACTGCGCGCCCAGGTGATCCCTGACTCCGGGTACAAGGCGCGTGTCGGCGGCTTCACTGCGGCGAGCCAAGATTTCTCCGAGTACCTCGGGGCACGCCTGCCGTTGTTGATCGGTGCGGTGCTGGTGCTCAGCTTCTTGCTGCTGATGGCCGTGTTCCGAAGTCTGCTCGTTCCGTTGAAGGCAGTGATCATGAACCTGCTGTCCATCGGCGCGGCCTACGGCGTGATCGTCGCGGTCTTCCAGTGGGGGTGGGGCGAGAATCTCATCGGCGTCGGCAAGGCCGGCCCGGTGGAGGCATGGGCACCGATGATGCTCTTCGCCATCGTGTTTGGTCTCTCGATGGACTACGAGGTGTTCCTGCTCTCGCGTATGAAAGAGGAGTTCGATCGCACCGGCGACAATGCCACTGCCGTTGCCGATGGTCTCGCAGCCACCGCTCGCGTGATCACCGCGGCCGCGCTCATCATGGTGTGCGTGTTCAGCGCGTTCATCCTCGGTGATAACCGTCAGCTCAAACTGTTCGGACTCGGTCTGGCCTCTGCGGTATTCATCGACGCCACCATCGTGCGTATGTTGCTGGTGCCCGCGACGATGGAACTCCTTGGCGCACGCAACTGGTGGTTGCCTGGTTGGCTCGATCGTCTGATCCCCAAGATCGATGTCGAGGGTCATCATCACAGCACGCCCGTCGCGCCAACGGTGACATCGACTCTGGTCGACTGAGACCTGTCACTGAGACCTGTCACTGGCACATGTCACTGGTACCTGTTGCGGTGCCTCGTCGGTGATTTCATTCGTGCAATACCGTCGTTCGTCTTGACAACGACCCCTTCCATGCCTTAGCGAATAGGTCGCATGTCAAAACCCCTCGTGATTGTGGAGTCGCCTGCGAAAGCCAAGACGATCTCCAAGTTCCTCGGCAGCACCTTCGACGTGCGCGCCTCGGTGGGCCATGTGGCCGACCTCCCGAGCAAGGGTTTGGCGGTTGATGTCGACAACGGCTTCAAGCCCACCTACGAACTCACCGAGCGCGGCAAGGTGGTGATCAAGGATCTCCGGGCGGCCCTGAAGGACGCGAGCGAGCTCTATCTCGCAACGGACGAAGACCGCGAGGGAGAAGCCATCAGCTGGCATCTGCTCGAGTACCTCAAGCCGAAGGTGCCGGTGAAGCGGATGGTGTTCCACGAGATCACCAAAGCCGCTATCGACAACGCGGTCAACAACCCGCGCAGCATCGACTACGGACTTGTCGATGCCGCCGAGACGCGGCGCATCCTCGACCGGCTGTACGGCTATGAGGTCAGCCCGGTGCTGTGGCGTCGCGTGAACCGAGGCCTGTCGGCCGGGCGTGTGCAGAGTCCCACCATCCGGCTCGTCGTCGAGCGCGAACGCGAACGCATCGCGTTCGTGACCGCCGGTTACTGGGATCTCGAATTGCTCACCGGTACACACCCCGCGTTCACCGCAACGTTGGTGGCACTCGATGGCACCAAGGTCGCGTCGGGCAAAGATTTCGGAAGTGATGGCAATCCGAAGAAGGGTGTCGTCGTTGTCAGCCAGAACGAAGCGCACACGTTGGCGGCGGGATTGTCGTCTGCTGTCGTGTCGGTTCGCTCGGTGGAGGACAGGCCCTATCGCAGTAGCCCCAAGGCACCGTTCACCACGAGCACCTTGCAGCAAGAGGGTGGTCGCAAGCTTCGACTCGGAGCCGCACAGGTGATGCGCATCGCCCAAGGTCTGTACGAGCGCGGTTTCATCACCTATATGCGTACCGACAGCGCGATGCTCAGCGAAGAAGCGCTCGCCGCAGTTCGTGCCGAGGTTGGCCGAGCCTATGGTCAGCAGTTCCTCTCGAAGGGGCCGCGCCAGTTCACCGGCAAGATCAAGAACGCACAGGAGGCCCACGAGGCCATCCGTCCCACCACACCGCTGCGCGCACCCGATCAGGTGGCGGGGGAATTGAACGGTCAGGAACTCTCGCTGTACCGCATGATCTGGCAGCGCACCCTTGCGTCGCAGATGGCCGATGCTGCGGGCGTCACGGTCAGTGTGCGACTTGGGGCCACATCGAGCTCCGGGCAGGACTGCGAGTTCGCTGCAAGCGGCACCACCATCACGTTCCCCGGCTACCGCCAGGTGTATGTGGAATCCACCGACGAAGACACTGCGAACGATGACGACAAAGAGGCCTTGCTTCCCACCCTCACGGTGGGCCAGTCGGTGCCCGTAGAGTCCATTACCCCCAACGGCCACGCCACATCGCCGCCCGCGCGTTTCACCGAGGCCAGTATCGTCAAGCGCCTCGAAGAACTTGGTATCGGCCGTCCCAGCACATGGGCCAGCATCATCCAGACCGTTCAGGATCGTGGCTACGTGTGGAAGAAGGGTCAGGCGCTGGTGCCTACGTGGACCGCGTTCGCCGTGGTCGGTCTGATGGAGAAGCACTTCGAGGGTCTGGTCGACTACGCCTTCACGGCGCGCGTCGAAGAGGACCTCGATGCGATCGCGCGCAATGAGCAGAAGAAGGATCAGTGGCTGCAGCGGTTCTACTTCGGCGATGACGGCGACGAACAGCTGCCCGGGTTGAAGCGGCTCGTGGTCGAGAACCTCGACGAGATCGATGCAGCAGCGATCAACACGTTCCCCCTGGGGCACGATGCCGATGGTGTCGAGATCGTGGTCAAGCCCGGTAAGTACGGACCCTATGTGAAGCGCGGTGACGACACTGCCAGCGTGCCCGAGACGCTCACGCCCGACGAACTCACCGTCGAGATGGCGCTGACGCTGTTGGCGCAACCCAAGAGCGACACACCCATCGGCGAGCTCGACGGTTTCCCGGTGTTCGCCAAGAGCGGTCGTTATGGGCCTTATGTGCAATGGGGTACGCCCGACGCGCTACCGCCCGGTCTCGAAAAGCCGCGTATGGCGAGCTTGTTCAAGACAATGACGCTCGAGCGCATCACCCTCGCCGATGCCACCGATCTGCTGCAGTTGCCGCGCACGGTCGGCGTCGATCCGGCCGATGGTGTGGCGATCGTGGCCAACAACGGACGCTATGGCCCCTATGTGCAAAAGGGTAAGGACTTCCGCAACATCACGAGCGAGGAGCAGCTGCTCGAGATCACCCTCGATCAGGCGTTGCTGATTTTCGCAGCCCCGAAAGTGTTCAAGCGCGGTGGGCAGTCGCTGGCCGCCAAGGGTCCGTTGCGTGAGTTCGGTGATGACCCCATCAGCGGCAAACCCGTGGTTGCCAAGGACGGCAAGTTCGGCGTCTACGTCACCGACGGCGAGACCAATGCGTCGCTGAGTAAGGGTGATCGCCTGGAGGTAATGCCCAACGAGCGCGCCTACGAACTGCTCGCTGTGCGGCGCGAAGCTATCATCGAAAAGGGTGGTCTGCCCGCACGCAAGGCAACCGCGACGAAGAAGGCTGCTGCGAAGCGAGCCGCTCCCAAGAAGGCCGCCGCGAAGAAGGCCACGGCCAAGAAGCCCGCGGCGAAGAAGGCGGCTGCGAAGAAGGTCACCGCCAAGAAGGACTGAGCCCCACTGCGTCGCACGGGTGCGGGTCAGCCGAAGAGCATCACGCCGACGACACCGGTAAGCACCAGGCCGCTGGCGGCAATCTCGTAGCGGCTGTGGCGTTCGTGCAGCCATACGTGCGCGACCACGAACGTGAAGAGCAGTTCGATCTGGCCGAAGGTTCGCACGCGTGCCGCGTTCTGCAGCGTGAACGCGATTGTCCAGCACGCCGAACCGCACACGCTGAGCAGTCCCACGACCGAGCTCGATCGCCAGTGCCTGAACGCCAGTCCGATCTGTTCGCGTTCGCGCGCCAGTAGGTAGCCGCCGTGCACGACAGTCTGGATGGTGTTCATCGCGGCCAGCGTGACGATCGCGCGCATCACCGTGGGGCTGTCGGTGAGTGACTTCGACGAGGCGCGAATACCCACCGCAGCTAATCCGAACAACCCTCCGGCGGCGAGGCCGTACAACCCGGCCGGGTCGCGCAACGTGGCCAGCGAGAGCCGCTGTCCCTTCGTTGCGAGCACGACGATGCCCGCCATGCAGACCGCGACGGCCGCCCAACCGAGTGGCCGCAGCGACTCGCCGAGGAACACCAACGAGAACACTGCCACCTGCACGACTTCGGTCTTGGAGTACACGGTGCCGATCGCGTAGTCGCGCGCGTCGAAGGCGCGAATGAGGCAAATGGTGCCGATGATCTGGGCGATGCCGGCTCCGGTGATGATCGGCCAGAAGTGAGCCGGGACATGTGGGAATCGAACACCGAAGAGCACAGCAACGGCCACGGCTGACAGCGACAGCGGCGCGCCGTACACGTAGCGCACGAAACCTGCGCCGCTCACCGACAACAGGGCGCGCAGGCGCTGCTGCATCGCGGTGCGTGCAGTCTGAAAGCCGGCGGCGAATAGGGTGATCGGTATCCACATTGGCGCGTGTCTCATCTACTGGGATTAGTGTACCGTTCTATGATACACCTCGTTACGTGGTGGCGCTCGAGCGGCGGGTCGCCGCCGCCTGCGCGATGTGACCAGATATGGTGCTGTGCGTGACGAGCCTGGGCCACTACATCGCGTTGGAGGGTGCCGAGGGTTGCGGCAAGAGCACACACGCGGCTCGGCTCGCCGTTGCGCTCGATGCCGTGCTCACCCGCGAAACTGGTGGTACCCACATCGGCAACGAGATCCGTACGTTGTTGCACGATCCGGCCAACACCCACTTGGCCGACAAGGCCGAGGCGCTGCTCATCGCCGCAGATCGCGCCCAGCACTGCCAGGAGTTGGTATGCCCAGCATTGGCACTCGGGCGTCACGTGGTGAGTGACCGCAGCGCATACTCGAGCTTGGCGTATCAGGGTTACGGCCGTGGACTGGACCTCGACGAGGTTCGCCACATCAGCGATTGGGCCACCGACGGCATGTGGCCCGAACTCGTGATCCTCATCGATGTTCCGGTCGAGGTGCTTGCCGAGCGGATGAGCCTTCGCGACCTCGATCGTTTCGAGCAGGCCGACGATGCGTTTCATGCGCGTGTTCGCGCCGGCTTCACCGAGTTGGCCGCTGCCGATCCCTGGCACTGGGTCGTCATCGACGGAACCCGCACAAAGGACGACGTTGCGCACGATATTCGCGCGGCCACGCTCGACCGACTGGGTATCTGATGACGAGTGTCTGGCAATCCGTGGTCGGGCAACCGAGCGCCGTTGCACGGCTGCAGGCATCGGCAGTCAATCCATTGCATGCATATCTCTTCGTAGGGCCGCCCGGCAGCACGAAGAACGAGGCGGCCCGCGCGTTCGCTGCACTGTTGCTTGCGGGTGTCGACAACGCCGATCATCGCGATGCCCGCCTCGCGCTCGCCGGCGAGCACCCTGACGTGCGCGAGTTCGCGCGTGTCGGACCATCGATCTCGCGTGATCAGGCCGGCGAGATCGTACGCCTTGCCGCGCTCGCCCCGAATGAGAGCGATCGCAAGGTGCTCATCCTCGACGAGTTCCATCTACTCAGTGCCGAGGGAGCGGCAAAGCTGCTCAAGACGATCGAGGAACCGCCCGACAGCACCGTGTTCATCGTGCTCGCCGATTTCATGCCACCCGAGTTGGTGACCATCGCCTCGCGTTGTGTTCGCATCGAGTTCACCGCGATCCCTGACGATATCGTGGTTGCCACGCTGGTCGCCGAAGGCATCGACTCGGAGCGGGCACAGCAATCGGCCGAGGCAGCGACGGGCGATCTGTCGCGAGCCCGACTGCTCGCGAACGATCCTCACCTCGTCGCTCGCCGCGAGATGTTTGCCGCTGCACCCTCTCGCCTCGATGGCACGGGTCGGGTGGTTGTTGCCACTGTCGAAGAGATCCTCGATGCGATCGATACAGCCGCCGCGCCATTGGTCGCGCAGCAAGCCGAAGAGGTGGTCGCGCTCGAGGAACGTATCGCCGCACTGGGCGAACGGGGCAGTGGCAAGAAGACCTTGGAAGAGCGCCACAAGCGCGAACTGCGACGGCTTCGAACCGACGAGCTTCGATCAGGCCTGACCACACTCGCACGGTCGTATCGAGATGCCTTGGTCGACGGCTCGCTCGCACGACCGGACTCAGCGGCGACGGCGATCTCGCGTATCCACGCCTCGTTGGACGCGCTCGAGCGCAATCCGAATGAACCGTTGCTGTTGCAAGCACTGTTGCTCGGACTTCCGTCGATGACCCGTTAGCGGCTAGACCAACATCGTGCCGAAGCTGTCGACCGACGAAGTATTTTCGTTCCTTGCCGAACCGAATCATCTCGCGCGCATCGCCACCGTCGATGCTGGCGGTATGCCACGCGTGGTACCACTGTGGTTCATCATGGACGGCGATCTGTTGTGCTTCACGCCACGCGAGCCAGCCGTGATCTGGCAGAACATGTTGCGCGATGCACGTGTAGGAATCTCGGTCGACGAAGACGAGGCGCCGTACCGCAAGGTGACGGTACAGGGCCATGTGCAGGTGCTGTACGAACCGGGTCGTGATCGCCTGTGGCAGCATCTCTATCGTGCGATCGCGTCGCGCTACATTCCCGTCGACGCGGCGAACGCCTATGTGGACAGTACCGACGATCAGCCCCGCGCCCTGTGTGCCGTCGACCTCACTGCGCCCACCACGCTGGTGTCCACATGGCGGATGCCGTTACCCGGCGAGGATCCGCGCGGCATTTGGCACGCGCGTTATTACGTGCCGGGTACCAAGATGGCACCGTCCGAGGAATCGGTGTAGGCCGCTCAGCCGACGTGAAGCAGGGAGTATGAATCTGGACCGCCGCGTATCCGGGTAGGTCGCTCTGCCGACGTCCGCTAGCATTGTTTCCCACGCCCAGGTAGCTCAGTCGGTAGAGCAACGCACTCGTAATGCGTAGGTCGCGGGTTCGATTCCCGCCTTGGGCTCCACGTGGTGGTGCCCCAAAACGGCGTCGTGGCACGGAACGGCGGCGAGCGCGACGTTTGATTACGCGGGTTCGGGGACCGGCGCGCGCTTGCGTGCTTGTGCATCGGCCCGCTTGCGTCGGGCCGTGGCGGCTTGGGCCCGGAATGCGCCGGCGATGCCCTCGGGGTTCTGGATCGCCGTCATGATCAGCAGTACGCCGCCGATGAATGCCTCCCACCGTCCGAACGAACCGTAGATGCGGCTGCCCGCAAAGAACGCAAGGCCGGAGGTGCCCACGATGCCGGCGGTGATGGCACCGCTGACGCTGGTGATGCCACCGAGGTACGCGAACGCAAGTGCAGTAAGCGAGGCGATCGTGCCGTAGGAGACATCGGAGATGGTGCCGAATCGGTATGCGACGAGACAACCACCGATGCCGCTGATGAACGCAGACAGAGCGAATACGAGCAACTTCGTCGAGGCGACGCTGATGCCGATGGAGGCAGCAGCGCGTTCGTTCGAACGAATCGCGAGCATCTTGCGGCCGGTGGAACTTCGGCGGATGTTGGCAACGGCGATGCAGAGCACGAACGCAACAGCAACGAGGAAGATGCCGAAGATCGGACGCGATGATTTCGAGCCCAACACCAGGCCGAAGTCCCATCGGTCGAGTTTCGGGTTCGGTATCTTCGCGCCGCCGGTGGTGCTGTCGCCGACGTACGCTGGGTTCTTGAAGACGAATTCGGATATTGCAACTCCGCCGGCGAGCGTGATGATTGCCAAGTTCGTGCCGCGTACGCGTAGCGCGGGCAGGCCGAGCAGCACGCCGAACGCAGTGGCCACAAGAGCGGCGAGAATTGGGGCGAAGGGGAAAGGCACATGCCAATGCATTGCCAACTTCGAGAGGGAAAACCCGGCGATTCCAGCGAACGCGATCTGTGCAAGCGATGTCTGCCCACCGAAGCCGGTGATGACCACAAGCGCGAGCGCGAGCACCGATGCGATGACGGTGGTCATGATCGCGCCGCGCCACAACGGCCCGAGTAACAGCAGCCCGGCGACGGCAGCGACCACGGGGAAGAGCATGCTGACGGGTGTGATGTGGGCCAGTGGCACCTTGGGCAGTTTCCACGTGTCGGCCGAACCGCGTTCCGGCAAGCGCTCGCCCAGTACGACCATGGCGATGATGATCACCAGGAACGGCAGACCCTCGCGGGCGCCGTACTTCGGGAACCAGCTGAGGTCGTTCTGCAGCTTGGTGAAGGTGGACTGCACCATGCCGATCAGGAAGCCGGTGATGACCGTGGGCCAGAAGAAACGGAACTTGCCGATGAGCGCCGCGCCGAGTGCGGGGATGAGGAATCCGAAGGTGAAGATGCTCGAGCTGAGCTGGATCATCGGCGCGGCGAGGATGGCGATGAAGCTGCCGACCACCGTGGCTACCATCCAGTTCAACCCGGCCAGGAAGTCGGGGGACAACCCGAGTATGACCGCGCCCTTTTCGTTCTCGGCTGCGGCTCGTGTGGCCAACCCGACCCGTGTATAGCGGTAGATCGTCCACATGATCGCGGTGACGATGACCACGATCAAGGCGAGCCAGAGTCCGTCACGCGGCACGGTGAGGTTGCCGGTGATGGTGACCGGTTCGCGTGGCAAGATCCCCGGAACCCTGATCGTGAGTGTGTCAGCGAAGCGTCGCTCGACAAGCGCGATGAACACGATGAGCAGACCGACACTCGCCACCACCTTGGCGAGCGCCGGGGCGCGCCGGAGTGGACGGAACACCAGAACGTACGCGCCGAGACCGATGAGCGCGGCCGTGCCCAATGACATGACCATCGCCCATCGGTATCCGACGTCGCCGTTGAAGTGATATCGGCCAGGCAACCCAGGAATGGGGAACGGGTACACGCCGGTGCGCAGATCGGCATAGACGTAGGTTGACCACATTGCCATCGCGCCATAGGCGAAGTTCACGACGCCCGAACCCTGGTAGGTGAGCACCAACCCGAGTCCGAACGCCGCGATGATCGCCCCGGCACCGCTGCCGAGCAATACGTAGAAGAAGTAGTCGCTCATCGAGGTGAGCGCCACATCCGATTGAATGTCACGGCAGCAACGGCCGGCTGTCGACAGCCTCGAGACCTGCCACCGTCTTGACTCCTTCACCCTTGAGGTATTCGGCGAAGGGGAACTGGAACGAGCAGATCGACGAGTAGGTGGCGAGGATGCCGCATTCGACAGGCAGCGCGCCTCCGGCGAGGGTGAGGCCCTTTGCTGTCTTGAGGTAGTCGTAGATCGATTGTCCAGTGACCTCGGTGCCCTTGGCGGCCACGTCGTTGGAATACTTCGCGAGCGACATGATCATCAGGTAGCCGATACCACCCAGGCTGAGGCTGTTCGGATCGAGATCCGATGCCGGAACGATCGGCGGGCTCTGCACGGGAGCGAGGATATTCTGTAGCCGCGTCAGATTGGGTCCGGGCGTTGCTGTCTGTACGCCGACGAACGACCAACCGACCGCGTCGTCGCCGACCTCTTTGATGACATCGGCGCTCGCACAGATACCGGTGGTCATGACCGGGATGGTGATGCCGAGTGCCGCCCTGCCGCGCATGGTGCCGATGCAACCTGCATCGGAGTACAGCGAGACCAGAACGGTGGGCTTGTCTGCAGCGGCCTCACGCATCAGACCCTGATAGCCGGCGTCGGTTTCGTTGTCGCCGCCCGAGACGAGCTTTGATGCGATGCCGGCCTTGTCGAGCGATGCTTTCAATGCCGCCGCGTTTGCGGATGCGCCGACGTTGTTGCTGCTGACGATGCCAACCGAGGTGGCCTTGTACTTGTCACGCGCGACCACAGCGATTGCTGACATCACCGTTGCGGTACCCCCGGTGAGGAACAGCGCGTTTGCGTTCGAGTCGCCGGCGAGGATCGGCAGCATGCCGATGACAGGGATCTTCGCAGCCGTGAACGTGGGATAGTCCACGAACAGATCGAGGCCGACCATAACCAGCTCGACCTTCTTGCCAACGAGCTCTTGGGCACAAGCCTGTGACGACTCGGGGTTGCCCTTCGCCGTGCAGTTGGCGATGGTGATCTTGCGACCGCCGAAACCGCCGTTCTGGTTGAGGTATTCGACCGCTGCCGCAATGTCGACGCGAATGTCGGGGAAGTCGAGACCCGGAGTGCCTTCGGTGTTGACGAGTCCGACGAGCATCTCCTTGCCTTTGGCAGGCCCGAGCGTGTTGTTTGGCGTACTCGTTGGTGCCGTATCAACCGTCGTGCCAGCTGTGCTGGCGCCGCTGGTGGCCGGTGTGGTGGCGGCGGGACTGGTGCCGGGCGATGCAGCCTTGTCGCTGCTGCAAGCGCCGGCGAGCAGCGCGAACGCTGTCAGACCGGCGCACACAGTGAGCGCACGTGATCGCCGCGTACCGTGTCGAGTAGATGCTCTGGTCATGGTGATTCCCCCAAGGTGTCGAACGTCGGCGCGGCCGGCGTTGGTGTGCTTACTTCGCATTCTCCCTATTGCCTTGTCAACGTGTGATTCCACCTGTTGGCCCCCCAAGGACCGATAGGTCACCGTACCTTTCGTTGTACTCAGCCCACGACCGCTGCTGGAACCCAGTTGCCGTGGAACCCAAATGGGATGCGCGGCAAGTGCACAGTAGCGATGGGTTCGGGGCTCATCGTCGCGGCATCGAGGATGATGAACTCACTGGAGTCCGACGCCGCGTCGTAGACGAACGTCATCAAGTAGCCGTCGTCTTCGGCCGTACTACTCGCAGCAGGCACGAAGACCGACTCGCCGGGCATACGCCCTTTGCCGATGTTGACCGATGTGCGCTGCCCACTGATGCGGTCGTATTTGAGGATGACGCCTGATCCGAGCGATGGGTTCTCGAATGCGTCGGTGTCGGGGATACCCAACGAATAGCCGTAGCGATGCTTCTGGCCGACCACCGAATCGGCGACGCGTGGGAATTCGGCGGGGGTGTCATCGATCTGCTCCTCGGCGACGCGGCCGGTGACGGTGTCGATGGTCCAGCGGTACAACGTGGGCGGCGGGAAGTCCATCGGTCCGTCACGCCAGATGTGATCGAGTCGGGCGACGTCGAGCACGATGTTGGTGCCGTCCTCGTACGCGTTCATCGGGTGGAACACGTAACACGGGTTGATGTCGTACCAGGTGACGGTGGAGTCGTTGCCATCACGTGGCATCACGCCGAGCCGCGACGGGTAGTCGTCTCCCCAACGAATTGGCATCTCGCCGCGAATCGCCATCTCGATGTCGAACACAGCGGGAAGGTCCATGAAGATCACGTGGTTGCGGGTAATGTTGAAGTCGTGCATCATCGTGGGCCCGCCCACGGTGATGTTCTCCTTCTGGACGAGCTTGCCGTCGGCGGACACGCGTAGGTAGGTGAGGTAGGGCTCCAACATGCTGTAACCGAACGCGATGAGCTCACCGGTGGCCGCGCAGATCTTCGGGTGGGCCGTGAACGGCCCGGTGAGGACTCCGTCGAAGCTGGTCGGTCCGACCGTTTCGAGGTTGCCGTCGAGCAGATACGGGAAGTGACCCTCTTCGAGAGCGAGGATCATGCCGGCGTGGCCGATGACGTTGGTGTTCGCCTTCGACTGGGCCATGTCGGTGAGGCTCGCGCGCGCGTCGATGATGACGCGGTCCGGGTCGCTCATGAATGGTGTCTGCACATAGCGGTTGCGGTACCACTCGGCCTGACCACCGCGCAGGCGGATGCCGTGCACCATACCGTCACCGATGAATGGGTGTTCGCTTATTCCCGTGATCGGGTTGGCGCCGTTGCGGAGATAGCGACCGTCGAGTTCGCCAGGGATGGTACCGACGATGTGTAGATCGGTGAGGGTCCGCTCCTCGAACACCGGCGCGCCGTTGCCACGCAGGTGCAGAGGGAGGTCTTCGGTGGTGGACATGATTTCTCCTCGGTATTTCAGGGTGTGGGTTGGTTCAGGCTGGGTAGTGCGGGTTGGGTTGGGTTGCGGTCTGGTTTGGCATGTCGATTCAGGAGACGACGTCGGGTGAGCGTGCCCACATGAGCGTGGCGTCGAAGCTGAGTGTGTAATCGGGAACAAACTCGATCACCACGCGATGTGGCGAATCGAGAAAGTCCTGAAAGACCTGCGCGGCGTGGGTGTCGTCGGGCCGCAGATAGTGGGCGAACTCGGGATAGAACCAGTGTTTGGTCTCACGGTCGTTGTGCACGACACACGTGCCCTTATAGGTGACGGTTTTACCGCCGCCCATGCGCGAGCCCGAACTGTTGATGCACACCGAAGCGCGGGGGAAGCGACGGATCGCGGAGATGCGTTTGCGCCGCTCGGCGGCCGTGAGCCAGAGCTTGCCATCTTTGGGGAGATACGACATCACAACCCCGAATGCCTCGTTCGACGCATTGGTCCACATGAAGACGCATTCGCGCTGGGTGTTCACCAGCTTGTGCTCGAGCTCCGCCGAGAGCGCGCACTCCGAGAGGTCTTCGTAGTCACCGGCCACACCGGACAGTAACACTCCCGAAGCGATAAATCTACCCCCGGTAAGTTGTTTGTCAGCCAAGCGTTTCGTCGTCCGTATTTCAGGAATCAGTCGGACAGTCCCATCACGGTGCCGACGTCGAGATCGTCGACTGCGATGAACGTACGTCGCACCAGCGCGTCGAACAGCGCCACGCCTCGCTCGTTGGCAGGATTAATGGTGAGCAGGCTGGCCCCGAACGAGACGGCATAGAAGAGCAACCCTTCGAGATAGCCGCTGCGAACTCCGGCGACGGTGACGGCATCGAGCGGCACACCTTGCGAGTGGAGGCCGTTCACGTATCGCTCGATGAGCGCGTCCTCGTGGGCCCGACGCATTGGGGTCGTGAGGTTGTTGGCGCAGAAGTACACGAGGTCTGCCTGACCAGGCCCACGCATACTGAGTTGCCAATCGATGACCGCGACGGAACCATCGTTGCTGAAGAAGAGGTTGTCGAGGCGGAAGTCGCCATGGGTGATGGTGACCGGATCGTCGAAGTGCGAGGCGATCCATTCGGGGATGTTCTCGACAAAGCGCTCGCACCATCGAAGGCACCGTGGTGGCAACTCGTTGCCGAACCGCTCGAGGAACATCGGCCAACCAATGGCAAACGTGGGTGCCAACGACAGCACCGACGGGTCATCGAGACCGGGCATCCACTCGAGCGTGGCGAGCATCGGGTGCTCGAACCATGCTGCGTGATGGCGGGCGAGTACGTCGATGGCCCGCTCGGCCTGATCGAGGGTTGCGCCGACGACGTGGTCACCGGGAACCGCGGGGGCAAGATCTTCGAGCACCAGACACGGCGGGTCGGCGATATTGACGAATGCCTTCGGCGTGCGGATGTTGAGATGCGGCGCGACGTCTCGATAGAAGCAGTGCTCGCGCTCCCAGACGCGCATCATCTGGCCGATGAATTGGCCGCCTGGATCGGCGGTAGGCAACTTGACGATGACCGTTCGTGGCACGTGGGGATCAGATGCGTGCAGGGTGACGCGGAACAGTTGGCCCATGAATCCCTCGCCAGCCGCAATCGGTTGCACGTCGATGGAATCGATGGTGCGGTCGAGGACAGCGCGCATCCACTCCACGCTGATGTCGTCTAGCGTTCGCGGCGTAGTGGGTGGAGCAGATGCGTCGTTGCCGCTCGTGTTGCTGGAGTCGTTCATGCTGTTGTTCATGCTGTGGCCAATCCGCTCCAGAGCAGCTCGGCGAGTTGCTCGGCCAACTCCGGCGCCGGCCGGTCGGACTCGTTGATCCACCACAGCGAGACCAGGTGCAGCATGCCGATCACGCCGAACGCCCACGGGATCGCAACGGCGGGATCGAGTCCGCTCGTCGTGCGCCACGACGTGAGCACATCGGCGAGCGGCATAGCGGAATGGCGAGCAAGGTGCAGGGTTCGCTCGGGCGTGTCGTCGGACGTGCCGCCGGTGACGTACAGGAACAGCTCGCGGTGTTCGGCGACGACCTCGAGGTTTGCGATCAGGAATGACACGAGCGTGGGGCGCCCGATCGGCTTGCCCTCGATAACGGCGAAGACTGCGTTCATGATGCGGTCGGCGAGTCGTTCCGAGAGCGCATTGGCGACCTCGGTGCGGCCGCCGACTCGTGCGTAGACAACCGGCTTGGTGACCCCCGCCTCGATGGCGATTGCTTCGAGTGACACCGTTGGGCCATCGCGGCGGATGGCCCGCTCGGCAGCGTCGAGCACGAAGTCACGGTTCACGACGTGCTGGCCACCGGGAGGCCGACCCGGCCGCCGGCGTGACGTGACCTTCATAGGACTCGCGGCTCTACCCGAGGCGGGTCGAGACTGTTCAGCGCTTGCTCACCCGTGGACATGGGGTAATACTTACCTAGAGTAAGTTCATCGGTCAATGCCCAACCCAGAGAACTAAGGACGACCACATCATGAGCACGACCCTGTTCGATCTGTCGAATGACGTCGCCGTTGTCACCGGAGCCGGCCGCGGCATTGGTGAGGGCATCGCGACCACGCTTGGCGATGCGGGCGCTGCCGTCGTGTGCGCGGCGCGTCGAGGCGACGAGGTCGAGCGCGTCGCGCAGGGCATTCGTGAGCGGGGCGGGCGTGCCATCGCAGTGCAGACCGACGTCACCGACAACGCTGCCGTCGAGGCGTTGGCCCTGGCTGCGGTTCGCGAGTTCGGGTCGCTCGACATCTGGGTCAACAACGCCGGTGGATCGCCCGTGCAGGCACCGTTGACGGATCTCGACCCTGCCGAATGGGATGCGACCATGCGTCTTAATCTCACCGCCATCTGGGTGTGCACGAACACAGCCGCGCGACACATGCTTGATGGCGGGCGCGTCGTGAACATCTCGTCGCGAGCCGCCGTCTCTCCTATCCCGGGAAGCGGCCACTACGCCGCGGCCAAAGCCGCGGTGAACTCGCTCACGCAGACGTATGCAAAAGAGCTCGGTCCGCGCATCCGCGTGAACTGCATCATGCCGGGGGCCGTGCCGACCGAGATCATGATGACGGCGCTCCGCCTCGGCGACGATGACCTGCCGATGCTCGAACGCCGTCTGCGTCTGCCGATGCGTCGGCTCGGTACACCGAGTGATCTCGGCGCTGCCGTGTTGTATTTCGTCTCGCCGGCCAGCAGTTGGGTCACGGGTCAGATTCTGTCCGTGGACGGCGGGATGTGATGTCGGTACGACCGACCAACCGAAAGGTCGTGCTCGCGTCGCGGCCGGTTGGCACACCGACCGATTCGGACTTCCGCATCGATGAGGAATCGGTCGGCGGACCGGCTGATGGCGAGGTACTCGTGCAGGTCGGGACGCTCTCGATCGACGCGTTCATCCGCACCGTGCTCGACGAAGGCAGCTACCACTCGTCGGTTCGTATCGGCGGCACCATCACGGCGCTCGGCGTGGGTCAGGTGCTCGAGAGTGCCTTCGATGGGCTGGTGCCCGGCGATCACGTCGGCGGCCCACTCGGAGCACAAACCATCGCCCGACTCCCCGGATACGCGCTGCGCAAACTCAACGTGGCTGATGTGGCACCAACGACGTATCTCGGTGCGCTCGGGATGACCACCGGCCTCACTGCCTACTTCGGAATCGTCGCAGTCGGTGCGGTGCAGCCGGGCGACACCGTGGTGGTCTCGGGAGCCGCCGGTGCGGTGGGCTCGGTGGCCGGACAACTCGCCCGCATCGCCGGGGCAGCCACCGTGATCGGGATCGCCGGTGGACCGGACAAGATTGCATTCCTGGTCGACGAACTCGGCTTCGACGCCGGCATCGACTACAAGCACGAAGACGTCGGTGTGCGACTTCGCGAACTGGCGCCGAACGGCGTCAACGTGATGTTCGACAACGTCGGCGGCGACATCCTCGACGCAGTACTCGAACACATTGTCGAGGGCTCGCGTGTCGTCATCTGCGGAGCAATCTCGCAGTATCAGCAGATGGATCACGTGCAGGGACCACGCAATTACCTGAAGCTCGCCGAGCGTCACGCGCGTATGGAGGGCTTCGCCGTCACGCATTTTCACTCCCGATTTGCGGAGGCCGAAGCGGCGCTGACCGAATGGTTGCTCGATGGCAGGCTGAGCATGCGTGAACACGTCGAGCGCGGCATCGACCGCTTCCCTGCCGCCTTGCACATGCTGCTCGCTGGTGGCCACACCGGCAAGCTGCTGCTTCGCGTTCACGACGAGACCAACAAGTGAGACGAGTCGTGTGACGAACCGACTGACGAACCAAGAAGGGACACCGACGTGAAATTCGGATTGGCGTTTGCAAGCAGTATCGGCATCGAGGGCGCAGACGCACTCGAGATCTGTCGTCGTGCCGAGTCGGTTGGATTCGAATCGGTGTGGGGCGGCGAGCACGTGATCCTGCCCACCACGATTCGGCGTGCTGTCCGGATCGCCGATGGTTACTTCCCCGGCGAGGGCAACGCCGAGCGGCTCGGCCTGCTCATCGGCGACCTCCGCCGCACGGCTGAAGTACATGGGCGCGATCCGGCCAGCATCGAGATCAACGCGATGTTCGGCGCCCAGATGGCCGACCCTGTTGCCGGGGCGGAGCAACTGAGTGAGATCGGAGTGGGTCGGGTGATGATCCCCGCCTTCTTCTTCGCCGGCCCCGGGAGACTCGATCGCCTCAGCGAATTCGGCGAACGAGTGATCCCCTTGGCCGGCGGTTGATCGAACCCGCAGTTGGTCGTGCTGGTGGGTGTTGTTCGTCAGGCGCCAATGCGCTCGCGGGCTCGCTCCGTCCCGCGGCCGACGCCAACGTGTTCGCCGGCGGCAGCGAGTCCCATCACGGGCATGTTCGCGTAGATGCATTCGTATGCTCCCGCCGCCACCCGGTAGGTCTCGTGGTACACACCCACGTCGCCGTTGCTGCCGACCGACGCGTTGAATGCTCTCCATGCCGGAAAGTGGGTCTCGTCAGGGTTGCGCGCAAACGCCTCTAGCTGATCGAAGCTGCGCCAGTGTTGCACCATCGTGATCGTGCGCCCGCCCACCATCAGCCTGCCGCCCATGTACCCCTTCTCGGGATGAGTCATCAACTCCTTGAGCATTCGGGGCATCGCAGTGAAGACAGGGAACCACCGATGTACCTTCCAAAGCTTGTTGAAGCGCATCCCGATGACGAAGACCACGAAGTCGCCCTCGATGTTTCCGGTAAACCGACCTGGTTGAACTGTGTTGCGAGCCATGTGTTGGTGTCTTTCATGTTGCACGACCGGTCGGCCGTTGACATAATGGATAGTGAAGCTATCTGGAATGGATAGTTGTACTATCCATCGTTGATGTCAAGGGGTCGATCGTGAAAATCTCCGAGCTCAGTAACCAGAGCGACGTGTCCGTGCCATCAATCAAGTACTACCTTCGCGAGGGTCTGCTCCCGGCTGGTCAGGCCACGGCTGCCAATCAGGCGACGTATGACGACCATCACCTGCGTCGGCTCCGCTTGATCCGTGCGCTGATCGACATTGGCGGACTGCCGATCGCGAGCGTGAAGGCGGTGTTGGAGGCCGTCGACAGTGGAACGACGTCGCTCCACGATGCGTTCGGCTCGGTGATGCACGCACTCGACCCGACGCCGCCAACAGAGGTGGATTCCGAACTTGCCTCAGCACGCAAGGCCGTTCTGACATGGCTGCGGGCTCGTCAGTGGTCGGTGAAGGCGCACGCCCCGGCGATCCAGTTGCTGGCAGAAGCGCTGTTGACGTTGCGCCAATTCGATTTCGGGATCGGCCTCGACGATCTCGATGGCATTGCCGATGCAGCCGAGCAGATGGCCGAATTCGAGGTCGCTTCGGCTCGTGGCCAGATCGACAGGACATCGTCGGTGGAACACATGCTCCTCGGCACCGTCGTGTATGGGCGGGCGCTGACCGAGATACGTCGCCTCGCGCTCGAAGCCGTGAGTGCCCGGGTCGAGAAGTCCGCCAAACCCCGCCGCGTGACCGCGCACTAGCATCTCGCCGATGACCACCGCCGGCAATCTCGTTGATGGCACTGAGCGGTTACTCGGTGCCGGCGATGTGCGCGTCGGCGCGGTGTCGTTTGGCTGCTGGCGTTTCACGGGCACGGACCGCGCCGGTGACATCGCGCTGATCGAGCACGCCATCGACCTCGGTATGAACCTCATCGACACAGCTGATGTATACGGCCTCGATTGGGGAGGGTCCGGATTCGGTGCCAACGAAACTGCGCTGGGTGACGTGCTTCGCCACAGCCCGGCGCTACGAGATCGCATCGTGCTCGCAACCAAGGTCGGCATCGTGCCCGGGGTTCCATACGTGAGCGACCCCTCCTATCTCGTCGATGCCACCGAGGCGTCGTTGCGCCGCCTCGGCACCGATCATGTCGACCTCCTCCAGATTCATCGTCCGGATCCGTTCACGCATCCAGCGCAGGTGGCCGGTGCCCTCGCGAAGCTGCGCGAGCGGGGTCTTGTGCGTTCCGTTGGCGTCTCGAATCACACGCCGTCACAGGTGCGTGCGCTGTCTGCTCACCTCGCCCTGCATCAGATGTCGTTGACGACGAACCAGCCCGAGCTATCGGCGCTCCGCCTGAATGCCATGCGCGACGGCACGCTCGACATGTGCATGGAACTGGGTATCACGCCGTTGGCGTGGAGTCCGTTGTCAGGTGGTCGTCTCGCCACTGGGCACAACGTACCCAAGGCATTGAACGCAGTTCTTCGACGGTTGGGTGCCCGTGAAGGTGTCAGCCCGGCGGTCATTGCCGTCGCGTTTCTACTCGCTCACCCGGCCCGCATCGTGGCCGTCGTCGGGTCGCAGAGTCCGCAACGGCTCACCGAACTCGCGGCCGCGACGACCGTGCATCTCGATCGGGCCGACGTCTACGCCATCATCCAGGCCAGTGACGGAACGCCGCTTCCGTGACGGTTGATGCCGATGCGTCGAGCTGCGAGGTCAGTTGGTTCTCTGCGCTCTGTGATGACGACTACGCGCAATTGGGTGTCGCCGATCCGTCGTTGAGAAGCAGCCTCGAGCATTGCGGCGAGATCGTCCGCACCGCGCAGACAGTTGGCTTCGACAACGTGCTCTTGCCATCGGGCTACGCGCTGGGCATCGACACGGTTGCGTTCGCCGCCGCAATGGCACCGGTCGTCGATCGCATGCGCATGCTCGTTGCCGTGCGCTGCGGAGAGATGTGGGTGCCGCAGTTGGCCCGCCAACTCGCCACGCTCGACCAGATGCTCACGGGCCGACTCACGATCAATATCATCTCGTCCGACATGCCCGGCCAAGAACTGGCATCGGCGCCTCGGTACCGGCGCACCCTCGAGGTCATGACGGCGTTGCGCACACTGCTCGACGGTCGGCGGGTCGACGTCGATGGCGAGTTCGTCCAACTCCATCTGGACCCGCCGCGGATTGGAACCGTCAGCGGGCGTTGTCCGCCGCTCTATTTTGGAGGTCTGTCCGATGATGCAAGCGAGGTCGCTGCGGCTGCCGCCGACGTGTATCTGATGTGGCCCGACACGCTCGCCGGCGTTGCATCGGTGCTTCGCGACATGCGTCTTCGAGCCGAGCGCCACGGGCGAACCCTGCGCTTCGGGTATCGGGTGCATGTGATCGTTCGCGAAACCGAGACCGCGGCCCGCGCCGCGGCCGCACATCTGATGGCTGCTCTCGACGACGACGAGGGTGCGCGCATTCGCGCTCGCTCGCTCGATAGCCAGTCCGTGGGAGTGCGCCGGCAGGCCGAGCTTCGTGAGGCGGCGAGTCTCGACGGTTTCATCGAGGATTGTTTGTGGACCGGCATCGGACGGGCCCGCAGCGGTTGCGGAGCGGCGCTCGTCGGCGACCCTGACCAGATCCTTGCCAAGCTGCAGGCCTACCGGGACCTGGGGATCGAGGCCTTCGTGCTCTCGGGCTATCCACATCGCGATGAGGCCGAGTGGTTCGGTCGACTCGTGCTCCCTCGTCTCCGCCACGCGCCCCTGCGGACCTAGCCGCTGTCCCCTCCACGCCAACGTCAGTTCCTCACGCCGCATCCGCATGCGCATCCTCACTTCGCCTTCACGAAGGCGTGCGCGTTGGCGCGGCGGTCGCGGCGCCATAGCGTTTTCGTTCTATGACCCGCAGCGTCGCCCTTGGCGCCGTCGGCGAGTTCGCAGCCTCTCACCACGGTGCCTTCACTCGAAGCCAGGCTGCCGCACACCAACTGCATCGTGGGGCTATCGCCGCCCTCAAAGGACGCGGCGTTCTCGTCGAACCCGTGTCGAACGTGCTGGTCGTCGTCGGTGCACCGACCACCTGGGAGCAACGTCTCCGCGTCGCAACGCTGGCGGGAGGTTCGCCGAGTATCGGTATCGCAGCGTCTGCCGGGCGGCTACTCCGTGTCGACGGTTTCGAGACGGATCCGCAGCTGGCGGTCACGAAGCGCCGAGGAGCAACCGTACGACTCGAGGGCGTGATGGTACTGCAGACCATCGCGAACTATGAACCACAAGACATCGTGCATATCGGTCCGATTCCCTGCACCGGTCTGGCGAGAACTGTCTGCGACATCTTCGAGTTGTACGGACGCGAGATGGGCGAGCGCGCCATCGATGACTTTCAACGAAGGGGCGCGAGCCTGCGATGGTTGGAGCAGACAGCGCGTCGGGTGCAGGACATCAAAGGGCGTGGCCTGGCCGCAATGATCGAGGAGATCGAGTCCCGGAAGTGTCGTGGTGAGGTCCGTGGTTCGTGGTTCGAGAAGTTGGTGGAGTTCAGAGAGCCTCGTGAATGCTGAGCGCACCGTAGACGTGCGCTCAGCATTCACGGCGCACAATCGGGGTGCGGGCTGCGGGGTGTCAGAGGCCGAGGGCGGCCGGGAGCCACGCTTCGAGGCGCTCGGTCATCAGTGCGCCGCTCTTGGCGAGCAGATGGCCGTCGTTGGGGCAGATCACCAGCTCTGCGGTTCCGGCGATGGCGCGCACCACCTCACTCGACTGCATCGGCAGGATTTCGTCACGGTCGCCATGAAACATCAGCAACGGTCGTCCAGCCAATCCGCCCGCGATCTCGCAACCGGCCGACTGGGTGGCGAAGGTCACCACGCCCGGCACCATGTCGGCCAGACCAACGGCGACGCGGATGGCGACTGCACCGCCGAAGCTGTGGCCCATCAGCACCACCCGCTCGGCGCCGCCTGCGGTGACCGCGAGCTGTACGGCCGCTGCCACGTCGATGCAACAGGCGTCGAGATCGTTCGGTTGCCGATAGCTGACTCGTAGCACCGGAACACCGCGTGTGGCCCAGGTCTCGCCGAGTTGATGATACAAACCATTGGCCGGGCCGAGCAGACCTCCCATCGCCCCGCCACAGGCAACGATCGCCGCAGGTACCACGGCAACATCGTCTTCGGGTTCGTGCCACAACAACGTGAGCAGGCCGCGCATTGTGAAGAACTCGGCGTGGCGCAGCGACGAGGTGATCATCACATCTTGGCTGGCGATGACCCCGAGTGCATCGAGCGGTGTCTGGAGACGACCAGCGGCATCGGAGCCCGAGTCGCCGGTTGGGTTCGTCGCTGGGTCGTTAGCCGGGTCCAACATCGGTTGTACCCTACGTGCCCATGGCGACACCCCGATCAGCGGTCGATCTCAGGCAGGCCGCCGATCTCGATGTGGCCGTTCGTATCGGCCGGGCGTGGCGCGAGATGCGCCGGGGCGCAAGCACATCGGCACTACGCGACTACATGTTCGGTACTGCGGACGACGCGCTCGACGCGGGCCAGATGGACACGCTCGACGTCCTTGCGCAGCGGCCGTCGTGGCGGATGAGCGAGCTGGCCGAGGCGCTTCACGTGGATCCCTCCACTGCGACTCGCGCGGTACAGCGATTGGTGAAGGTGAGTCTGGCGTCGCGTCGTGCCGATCGCGATGACGGCCGCGTGGTGATCGTCTGTGCCACCGACGCCGGACGCCGCCTCCACAAGGACATCGACGTTCGACGCGGCTATGTGATCAGCCGATTGATGAGCGCCTTCGCCCCCGATGAGCGCGCCGATTTGGCCGATCTGCTCACGCGATTCGTGCAACAACTCGACGAGGTTGTCGACGATCTCCCCAGCGCAGGTTCCTGACGCCGACGCTTGCGCGTTCTGACACGTGTGCCGAGAGGCCACTAGGGTCATCGAAATGGCCGATCGAGCAGAGTTCGCAGAACAGGCCATGCAGTATGCACCTCAGCTGTATTCGGCGGCGCTGCGCCTCACCCGTAACTCTGCTGATGCGGAGGATCTGGTTCAGGATACGTATCTGCGTGCGTGGCGCAGCTTCGCCACATTCCAAGAAGGCACCAACCTGCGTGCGTGGCTCTATCGCATCCTGACGAACAGCTTCATCAATACCTATCGCGCTAAGCAGCGTCGTCCGAGCGAGGCGGGTCTCGACAACATCGAGGACCTGTATCTCTACAAGCGGTTGGGCTCGCTCGATACCGCATTGGGCAATCGCAGCGCCGAGGACACGATGTTCGATCTGTTCACCGACGACGAAGTAAAGGCCGCCCTCGAAGCGCTGCCCGAGAACTTCCGCCTGCCGGTGCTGCTGTGCGATGTGGAGGGTTTTGCGTACAAGGAGATCGCCGAGATTCTCGAGATTCCGGTGGGCACGGTGATGAGTCGTCTACATCGGGGAAGAAAAGCGATGCACAAGCTGTTGTACGACTTTGCCAGCGCGCGAGGGCTTATTGCCAACGAGCCCGAGCACCACGGTCAAGACACGACCCTGCTTGAAACTTCGACGGAAACAACACATGGCTGACTGCAACGAGACGCTGCGAGAACTCGAGACCTTCCTCGACGACGAATTGTCAGAGGGTGCGCGCCGGACCATTCATTCGCATCTCGACGGATGTCCCGACTGCCTGCAGGCGTTCGATTTTCACGCCGAACTCCGCACGGTCATTGCCACCAAGTGTCACAACGACGAAATGCCGGCCGGGCTGTTGAGCAAGATCGAGCGTTGTTTCGGCGAAGACTTCGACGGCGACGGCCAGATCGGCTAGTCAGCCGCCCGCCAACGACAGCACGGCGTGATTCCCGCCAGATTCAGGCCAACGACAGCCTCGTGGCTATGCTCGTCGCGTGATCGCAGTTATTTTCCACTGGTGGCTCGGGCTGCTGCTCCTTCTCGGTGGCGTCGTAGCCACAGTGGCGCTCGTCGGTGCCTACCTCAAGACTGTCACCGCCGCGAAGTACCCCAACGGCCGACGTCGTCGCGACGACTGAAACGGCCGACGGACGCACTCGCATGGTTGCACCCGTCGACTGGAAACGCGCCGAGCAGGTGGCGTTGAGCGTCGCCGCTCGTCACCCGGCGCCCCCGCCTGGCAGCCTTCGGTCCGCTGATCTTGAAGTCCTCGCACGTGTTGCCGAGGACAGGGTGCAGGCAACCACGGGACTGCGCTCGAGTCTCGGCCCCGCACACGTGCAGGTCATCGACCGGGCGGACTGGATCAGAGCAAACATCGCATCGTTCCAGAAGCTGCTCGACCCCGTCATACAACGATGGGCCGAGGGCCCGCTTGCCCGCCGAACAAACGCGATCGAGGGCCCGCTTGCTCGCCGAACAAACGCGATCGGGAGCCAATTTGCGGCGGTCGAAGTCGGCATGATGCTCGGGTGGATGAGCGCTCGCGTGCTCGGTCAGTACGACCTCCTCGTCGGCGACGTGGATGACGATGCGGTGTACCTCGTCGGTCCAAATCTGCTGGGACTCGAGCATCGGTTCGGTTTTCCGCCTGAGGAGTTCCGGCTCTGGGTCACTCTGCACGAACTCACGCACCGCGCCCAATTCACCGGTGTGCCATGGATGCGCAACCACTTTCTCGATCTTGTGCACCGCACACTCGATCTCGCAAACCCTGACCCTGCAGCCTTCCTCGCCGCTGCTCGAGAGGCGATGCGTGACCGCGACGCGGCCCGCCAACGGCTGCGCGACGGTGGTGTGGTTGCAGTGGTCGCAACGCCGGAACAGCGAGTGGTGTTCGGTCAGATCGCCGGACTGATGTCGCTGCTCGAGGGTCATGGCGATGTGGTGATGGACCGTGCCGGCGCCGACCTGATCCCCGGCGGCGATCGCTTCGCCCGGGTGCTGCGCGAACGGCGCCGACGAGTCAATCCACTCGGGCGACTGATTCAGCGCCTGATTGGTCTCGAGGGCAAACTCAATCAGTACCTCGCCGGCGAACAGTTCATCGCCGAGATCGAAGCCGCTGGTGGAATCGACGTGATCGATCGTTGCTGGCAACGGGTGGAGAACCTACCCTCCCTCGACGAGATCCGTCAACCACACATGTGGCTCGATCGTCTGGGAGTGGAGCGGCGGATTGCCTGACAAGCACCCATTGGTCGCGGCGTTGCTGGCGCGCTGCCCGCAGCTCGGCGTCTATCCCGGTGTCGATGCAACGGTGGTCTGCGCGGTGTCGGGTGGTCCGGATTCGATGGCGTTACTCGCGCTGGCAACCGCGGCAGGATGCCGTGTGACCGCGGTGCATGTGGATCACGGCCTGCGTGCGGGATCCGATGTCGAGGCCGCCGTCGTGGCCGCCGCTGCCGAACGTCTCGGGGCCGAGTTCCGCAGCGAGCGCGTTTGCGTGATACCCGGCCCGAACCAGGAAGCGCGCGCCCGCGTTGCTCGCCACGCCGTGCTCGGGCCTGATGCACTCACCGGTCACACTGCCGACGACCAGGCCGAGACGATGCTGCTCAATCTGTTGCGCGGCGGCGCGCTCAACGGGCTCAGCGGGATGCGTCCGCAGCGCCATCCGCTGCTCGATCTGCGCCGGTCCGAGACGCATGAGTTGTGTCGCGTCTTGGGCATCGCCACCGTCGACGATCCGTCGAACCGAAGTCCGTTGCATCTGCGCAATCGGGTGCGTGCGGAGTTGCTCCCATTGATGGACACACTGGCGCAACGAGACCTTGTGCCGCTGCTCGCCCGTCAGGCCGAGCTGTGGCGCGCCGATGCCGATCTGCTCGATGAGTGGGCGTCGGCGCTCGATCCCACCGATGCCAAGGCACTGACCGCAGCCCCGCCTGCTTTGGCCCGGCGCGCCGTTCGTGCCTGGCTGACGCGAGAGCACCCGCCCGACCTCGCCACCATCGAGCGCGTGCTCGCTGTGGCCCGTGGCGAGGTTGCTGCGTGTGAGACCAACGACGGCCGACGAATCAGTCGTCATCGTCAGCAGCTCTCGCTCGATGGGCCTCGGCCCCGATAACCTTGCGAGCCGATGCCCAGCTGTGTACCCGATCCGATCTTGTCGTCTTGCTGCATGGTGCTGTTGCGCGGGGCGAACTGATGCCGCCCCGCCTGCGCGGCAAGTGGGCGTTGGGAATCACCCCACGTAACTTCACCTGGGTGCTGAAGGACAAGCTCGCAATCTGCGAGCGCCCGGGCGGCTATGGCGAGAACCATCGCCGGGTACGGCGCCAAGAAGAGATCATCTGGATTCGCGAGAACGGCTTCGGGTGCCTCATCAGCATCATTCCCGCGCCGCACAACCTGCACAACTACGAAGAGCTCGGTGTGAACTATCGCCACCGGCCCTTCACCGGCGAAGACCTTCCGCATTGGCTGAAGGCCTTCTACACCGAACTGCGCACGCTGCTCGATGCCGGTGTGAAGGTGATCGTGCACAACGAGGAAGTCGGCGACCGTCTCATCGGCATCATGGGTGGATACATCCGCTGGAGCGGACTCGTCGAGGACAGCTCGCAGGCGATCATGATCACCGAACGCATCGCTGAGCGTCAGCTCGATCCCTTCGCGCGTGAGGTCATCCTCATGGCGCATACGCTCCGCTGAGCCGACGCAGACAATCGCTCTGAGCGATCCCCATTATGGTGAAGTGATGAGCGCGTCTCCTGCGAATTGGCATCCCGATCCGATGAACCGTCATCAGTTGCGTTACTGGGATGGCAAGGCGTGGACCGAACACGTCAGCGACAATGGCGTCACCGGTATCGATCCATTGAAGGCAAAGGGATTCGACCGCATCGAGAAGGCGCTCACCGTTGGTACAGAAGGCGATCCCACCAAGATCGCGCAACAGGTTGCGGCTACCGGGCATCGCAGCGCCGGAGTCACCGGCTCGGCATTCGAAGGTGCCGGGCATCTGTTCAGCGAGCCGATCCTCGTCGTCAACCAGAAGGCCAAGATCATCGAGCTGACCAATCAGTACGGCGTGTTCAACGCGCAGGGCCAGCAGGTCGCCAGTGTCACCGAGGTGGGTCAGTCGGCAGCGAAGAAAGCAGTTCGCCTACTCACGAGCTACGACCAGTACCTGACGCATCGCTACGTGATCAACGATGCGGCCGGCGCACCCGTGCTGCAACTCACCCGTCCGGCGAAGTTGATCAAGTCGAGCATCATCGTTGCCGACGGCGCCGGTACCGAGATCGGGCGCATCATCCAAGACAACGTGTTCGGCAAGATTCACTTCAGCTTGCAGGGCGGGGGCTACACGCTCGGTTCCATTAACGCCGAGAACTGGCGAGCGTGGAACTTTCGGATCGAGGATCACAACGGCAACGAGGTGGCGCGCATGACCAAGACGTTCGAGGGCGTCGCCAAGACGATGTTCACTACGGCCGACAACTATGTCGTGCAGATCCACGCCCAGCTCCCGCAACCGCTGCTCTCGCTGGTCGTTGCGGCCGCGCTGTCCGTCGATACCGCGCTGAAGCAGGACGCCCGCGGTCTCGGCTGACGTCGTTGCAACCCGACCCAGCGCCGCGCGCGCCTGTAACCTTGCCGTGATGCGCGGACGTCGAGTTCTGGTGAGCGGAATGGGCAGTGAGCTTGGCTCGCTCGTGGCAACCATGCTCGAGTCAGAGCCGTGGGTCGGCGCGCTCGAGGGTGTCGACGTTGACCCGCCGCGGCGTCGGTTGCGCAAGGCGACCTTTCATCGGATCGAGGCGCATCATCGCAGCCAGGTCGTCGATGTCGTCACACGGTTCAATCCGCACATTCTCATTCACATCGCCGTCTGGGAGCCCGATGCACGGGTCAACACAGCGCACGCGCGGACCTTCACTCAGGAAGCTGCGACGTCGTTCCTCGGCGCCGCTGCCGAGTGTCCGGCGCTCGAGCACATCGTCTTGCGCAGCGGGGCCTCCGTCTATGGCAGGGCCAGAGGCTCGTTGTCGCGCCCCGATGAATCAGCGCCCGTGAACCCGACCACCGAATTCGGGCGAATGGTCGCCCGGCTCGAGTCAACCGCGGCCGACGTGGCCGCGCGTACGGGTGTCAGCGTCGGCGCCGTTCGATTGGCGCCCGTGCTCGGTCCGCATGTGCCGAGCCCGCTCGGTCGACTCCTGCGGCTGCCCGCGGTGCCGTTCAGCGCGCTTGCTGATCCGCCGTTTGCGGTGGTGCGTGACTCCGATGCCGCTCGGGCACTGGTGGCCGCAGCCCGCGTCGGCTTGGCCGAACCGGTCAACGTGGTGGGCCCCGGTGCCATCACGGCATGGCAGGCAATTCTGCGTGGCCGCCGACTGCCGATACCCCTGTTTGGCCCCGAATGGACGATGGCCCGCCGGCTCAGTCACCTCCTCGGCGCACCCGTTCCCGATCACGTCGTCGAGGTCTTGCACCGCGGCCGTCTCGTCGATGGCGACCGAGCCGAAGAATTGCTCGGTGTGGTTGCGCAGCACTCCACGTCTGAGGTGATCGACCGCCTGTTCGAGTGGCCGTCGGTCATTCGCGTCGCTCCCGCCCTGCCCGTGATCGACCAGCAGGGGATGGCGTCATGACCGCGAATGGTGCCGAGGTCATCCAGCTCGATGTGCCCGCTTCACGGCGGTCGCCACTGAGCCAGGCATTGCATGTGGCTGCGCGACCCGTTGGCGTGGTGTGGCCGCGACCCACGGTCGACGGATGGGGTCGCGACGCCCGACTGATCGAGGCACTTGCACCCGCAGCGCATCTGCGGTGGAGCGTCAGTGTCGGTGGCGAGCACCATCTGCCGTCGGGCGGGGCGCTCATCGTGGTCAACACGCGCCGATTCGCGCTCACGCCGATCTCCACAGCGCTCGCCCTCGGCGAGGCGTTGGATCGTCCTGTTCGATTTGTGGGCCGACCCGACACCGTTCCATTCGGACCGTTCCTGCGTAGGGTCGGCGGATTACTCGCGCTTGCTGGCGAAATCGCCGGCGCACTGAGGGCCGGCGAACTCGTCATACTCGGCGCACAGGGCACATCGAACCCTCGTCATGCCGGCGTGGTCGATCACACGCTGCTTGCCGCGGCCGTTCGCGAACACGTTCCAGTGCATGTTGCCGCGACGCTGAGCACGATGATCAGTCGTCAGGCACGGGTCGAGGTTGCCGCAGCGATTCGCCCGCGCAAGAAACGGCGCGGGCCCCTGGCCGAGGTGGAGCTCGCCGAACATGCGCAGCGACGACTGCAGGATCTTCTCGACGAAATGGGTGGAACACGTACCGGGGTTCCCGGTCTCGGATGGTTGGGCGAGGGCTGATCTCATGACATATGCGCGAGCGACCGACGGTATTCGGTTGCACTACGAGGCGGTCGGTCGCCGTCATGGTCCGCCGGTTCTGCTCATTCAGGGTCTGGGTGCCGACAAGCACGGATGGGATCTACAACGTCTGGCGCTCGCGCCCCGATACCGCACCATCGCGCTCGACAACCGCGGCGCGGGCCGAAGCGACAAACCGTTCGGCACCTATTCGCTCGAGCAGATGGCCGACGATGCCATGACCGTTCTGGATCACGCCGGAGTGGAATCAGCGCACGTCATCGGCGCTTCGATGGGTGGAGCGATCAGCCAGATCATCGCCCTGAAGTACCCGGAGCGAGTTCGTTCGCTGACGCTGGCCTGCACGGCGTGTCGCAATCATCCGTGGCGGCGCGAACTGTTGAACAGCTGGGCCACCGCTGCGAGCGAGCGCGGGATGGGCGCGATGGCCAACGAGGCCGCGCGCTGGGTGATCGGGCCGCGCTCGTTCCGACGGGTGTGGCCGATGTTCGGCTGGCTCGGACCGATGGCATTCGGACGGCCGACGCACGCGTTCGTCGCGCAGGTGCGTGCCATTTTGGCGACGGATGAATCGATGGCTTCAGAGCTCGGTTCGTTCACGATGCCGACGTTGGTGATGGTCGGCAATCAGGACATCCTGACCCCGCGCGGCGATTCAGAAGAGTTGGCCGAACGCATTCCAACTGCAGAACTCGCGGTCATCTCCGGCGCGGCCCACGGTTTCATGTTCGAGCACGCGGCCACCTTCAATCGCGTCTTGCTCGATTTTCTCGACCGATGCGTTCGTGCCGAACAAGTGGCCGTCCCAGCCGCCGATACAGCACTCGCCTCCTGATTCATGGCGCGTGTCGTTGTCGTCGGTGCCGGACTCGCCGGACTTGCCGCTGCCCAGGAGTTGGTGCGTGACGGTCACTCGGTCACGCTTCTCGACAAGGGCCGTTCGCCGGGCGGCCGGTTGGCGACTCGACGTATCGGACAGGCACGACTCGATCATGGTGCGCAATTCTTCACGGTACGCAGCGATGCGTTCGCTGCGTTCGTGCAACCGCACCTCGAATCCGGTCTGGTGTACGAATGGTGTCGTGGCTTCTCCGAGTATGGCGACGGCCATGCCCGCTATGCCGTGCGCGATGGGATGAATGCCTGGGCCAAGGCGTTGGCGCGTGGTCTTGATGTGCGCTGCGCGACGTTGGTGTTCGCGGTTCGGCCAGGCTCTGTCGCGAGCGGCGCGGCCTGGGACGTGGCACTCGACGATGGCACATCGATCCCGGCCGACGCGCTTGTCGTCACCTGCCCACTTCCCCAGTCGTATTCGCTGCTGGTGTCAGCCGAGGTGGCGTTGCCGGAAGAACTCGTTCGAACCGAATACGACAAAACGATTGCGCTTTTACTGACGCTCGATTCCGCACCCTCGGTCCCTAAGCCCGGTGGTCTGAACAATCCGACCGATGTGTTGAGTTTTGTCGCCGACAACCAGCGCAAGGGCATCAGCGATGCGCCAGCGCTCACGGTTCACGCGAACGCTGCATGGTCCGACGCTCATTGGAACGACGCGCCCGACGACGTGATGCAGTCGTTGCGAGACGCTGCCAGCACCTATCTCCACCATTCCATCGTGACCGAGTCGCAGGTGAAGAAGTGGCGGTTCGCAACGCCGCGCACCCTGTGGCCCGAGCCGTGCTGGATGGCCGCCGAGGCAGCGGGGCCACTGGTGTTGGCGGGCGACGCCTTTGCGGGCCCGCGGGTGGAAGGCGCGGTGCTGTCAGGCCTTTCTGCGGCCGGTGCACTGCTGTTCTCGTGACCGGGCGGTGGTTCACATCAGGATGTCGCGGTGGCGGCAGCCGCGCAGCGCACCGCGGTGACTCGCTGTTTGGAAACATCGATTACGGTCGTGCTGTCGGAGCCCAGCCTCTTGACAAACTCGGTGAGAGAGACGGTGTCCTGCGGGCACTGGCGATCAACTGTGGTTGCGGTTCTCACTAGCCAGCCGTTGGTGAGGCGTACCACGCCGTTGCCCATCAGTTGGGCAATGGGAGGCGCCGAGACCTTCGGGCCGGGTTCCACGGGCACGATCGCGAACCATACGACCGCATCGCCGAGCAGGTCGGCAAGTACGACGCAACTCCCGATCACGGTGGCGTCAGGGCAGGTGATCGATCCGGGTGTCCCCGCGACGATGTGCATCGTGCGTTGACCATCGATGACGACATCAGCGAGACCAGTGGTGACGCCGTCCGTCATGGAGAAATCGCTCGACGGCTGCATCTGGAACACCACCGAGATGAAGTCGACCATGTGCGTGGCGGCGTCCGTTTTGGCGGTGTTGGCGGTGTTGGCCGTGCTGGGCAGCGATGTCTTGATCAGCAAGGCAAGCGCGATGAGCACGACGCAGGCAGCCCAGATTCGCCATGAGAAGAACTGCCGCATTGGAACGAGCGTATGTCAGTGGATCGACGATGTTGTGTCAGTGGGTCACTCAGGAACTGAGCGAGCGCACCGCTGCCACCGCGGCGGAGTGCGCGGCTTCGGCAATCTGATCGATGACGGAGTCGTCGTGGCCGAGGCCGACGAAGAGTGCCTCGTACGCACCAGGGGCGAGAGCGATGCCAGCGGTGAGCGAGGCCTGGAAGAGTGCAGCGTACGCAGCCTCGTTGGTGGTCTTGGCCTGATCGAAGTTGGTGGGCAGCGCGCCCTCGCCGAGATACATACCCACGAGGGTGCCGACTACGGGGAACTGTGCCGATAGTCCTGCCGAGTGGCATGCGTCGCCCAACACGGTCGCAACGCGGCGTGCCCGGCGGCCTAGTTCGGCGTAGGTGTCGTCGGTGAGTTCGTTCAGCACCGCCAGTCCGGCCGCGGTTGCGATGGGGTTCCCCGCCAATGTTCCCGCGTGGAACACCTTACCGATGGGCGTGAGTCCTTCCATGATGTCAGCGCGACCACCGACTGCACCGATGGGAAGCCCACCGCCGATGACCTTGCCGAAACAGGTGAGATCCGGGCGGACATCGAACAGTGCCTGTGCCCCTCCAGCGCCGAGACGAAAGCCAGTGATGACCTCGTCGAAGATGAGGAGCGCACCGACACGATCGCACTCGGCGCGCAACCCTGCCAGGAAGCCAGGAAGCGGTGCCACGACCCCCATGTTCGCGGCGACGGGTTCGACGATGACGGCGGCCACGTGCTCGTCGAGCTGGGGAACCATGTTGTAGGGGGCGACGATGGTGTTGGCCACCGTTGCGTTGGGAACACCTGCGGTGCCCGGAAGGCCCAACGTGGCCACACCGCTTCCGCCGGCAACCAGCAGCGCGTCGGTAGCGCCGTGGAAATTGCCGGAGAAGGTGACGATGAGATCGCGCCCGGTAACGCCGCGGGCCAAGCGGATGGCCGTACTGGTGGCCTCGGTGCCGCTATTCATCAGCCGGACGCGTTCGCAGGTGGCGACGCGTTCGCCGATGGCCTCGGCCAGTTTCATCTCACGCGGGGTCGGCGCACCGAACGATGTGCCGTCCGCGGCGGCTGCGGTGATCGCTTCAGTGATCGCTGGATGCGCATGTCCGAGAATGACTGCGCCGTAGCTCTGCACGAGATCGATGTAGCGAGTGCCCTCGACATCGAACACATACGGTCCCTGCGCTCGGGCCACCACATAGGGCGAGCCGCCAACGGCTTTGAACGCGCGGATTGACGAGTTGACACCGCCCGGTATGGCGCGGCACGAACGCTCGAACAATTCGCGATTCGACGGCACACCGGCACCGGTACACACGGTGGGCCGGCAATCGGCGCCAGGGCAGGTTGCGGGATCGCAATACGGGATCACAATGCTGTGTCCTGTGCGGGTGAGGCCTGTGTCGGCGATGCGTTGGCTGCAGCGCGTTCTGCGAACCATCGCGTGAAATAGGTGAGGATCACATCGGCTCCGGCGCGCTTGATGGCGGTGAGCTGTTCGAGGGCGACAACATCGTGATCGATCCAACCGTTCGCTGCTGCGGCTTTGATCATCGCGTATTCGCCACTGACGTGGTACGCAGCCACGGGCAGGTTGGTCATCGCGCGCACTGCAACGATCACGTCGAGATACGACAGCGCCGGCTTGACCATCACCATGTCGGCACCTTGGGCGATGTCGGCGGCCACTTCGGTGAGGGCCTCCCGGGCGTTGCGCCAGTCCTGCTGGTAACCCTTGCGGTCGCCGCCATCGGCAATTTGCACATCGACGGCATCGCGGAAGGGTCCGTAGAGACCGCTCGCGTACTTGGCCGAGTAGGCGAGGATGGACACGTCGATGTGGCCGGCAGCGTCGAGTGCGGCGCGAATAGCGCCGACCTGCCCATCCATCATGCCGCTCGGCGCCACTACGCGGCTGCCGGCCTCGGCCTGGGCAACGGCGGTCTTCGCGTAGATCTCCAGTGTGAGGTCGTTGTCCACCTCGCCGTGCGCGTCGAGGACCCCGCAGTGACCGTGATCGGTGTATTCATCGACGCACAGGTCGGACATGAGCACGACCCGGTCGCCGAACTCGTCGCGCAACGCGCGTAGCGCCACCTGCACGATGCCATCGGGATCGTAAGCACCGGAACCAACGGCGTCCTTATGTGTGGGCACGCCGAACAGAATCACGGCGCGCACACCCAATTCGGCCAACTCACGAACTTCGCTCACGAGACTGGCCACGGTGTGTTGCATCACGCCCGGCAACGAAGCGATCGGCTGTGGGGCGCTGATGTCCTCGCGCACGAACAACGGCGCGACGAGATCGTTCACCGACAGGCGAGTCTCGGCAATCAGTTCGCGTAGGGCAGCGGTGCGACGCAGGCGGCGGGGTCGGGCGGTGGGGAAGTTGGCAACCACATCAAGCATCGTAGGGGTTCAGGCCCAGACCGCACGCCCCAGATCGGCGAGGGTGAGCTCGGTGTGCGCACCGATGATCCGATGTGCCGCGGAGAGATCGTGCCCCTGGGTCAACGGTCCGGGGCAGGCAATCGTGTACAGGCCCGCGGCGCGTGCCGAGGCCACGCCGGTGGCGCTGTCCTCGAATGCGATGGAACGAGCCGGATCGGCGCCGAGCGCTGCGCACGCCTCGAGATAGGGCGCGGGGTGTGGCTTGGGCTGCGAAGCAACGTCGATGGTGATGAGCGCACTGAGGTGGTGATGCAACTCGAGTTGGCGCAACCGAGCCTGCACCCAGTCGAGCGGCGAGTTCGACGCGACCGCCATCGGGATTCCGGCGGTGGCCGCTTGCTCGATGAGGGCATCGATACCGGCTCTGGCGCGCAGAGTCCGCAGCAACCGCACCTTCACGGCGCTGCGACGCGCATGCGCAGCACCGATGTCCAACGGCCGACCGAGATGGGTGGCAAGTTCTTCGACCCAGTCGGGTCCGATCGTGGTGCCGATGACATGTTCGAAGTGGGCAATGGTGTACTCGGCCCCATGCTCGGCCCACACTGTCCGGATGGACTGGTACTCCACGGTTTCGGTATCGACGATGGTGCCGTCGAGATCGAACACGATCGCGTCGGGGAGAACGAGCGCGGCCACGACCGTTGACGCTACCTGCCAGCAGCTAACCTCATCGGACGATGGTGGCTCAAGCTCAGTTCTCCGCAACAGACGTTCAGGTTCAGCCGGGCGAGGTCGAGACGCTGTCGCTCACGCTGTTCAACCTCGATGACCATACGGAGACCTTCACCCTCGTCCCGTCGGGTCTCGTGGCCGGCTGGGTGCGTTTGTCTCCTCCCGTGGTCACGTTGTTCGGCGGCTCGCACGAGGTCATCAACGTCACGCTGCGGCCACCGCTGTTGGCATCCACCGCCGCGGGCCCGGCACCGCTCACGGTGCGGATCATCCCCCAGGAGCAGCCCGACGACGTCACCATTGCCGAGACCACTGTGCAGATCGGGGCGTTTCACGATCGGCGTGTTCAGGTGTTGCAACCGGTGTTGCGCGGTCGGCGGCGGGCCACGTTCGAGTTCCTCATCGAGAACCATGGCAATCTCCAGGCCAGCTGCAGACTCCACCTGATCGATACCACGCAGCGACTCGACGGCGACTTCGATCCGCCGGCGGTGGGCGTCGAGCCGGGCGCGAAGAGCCTCGTTCGCCTTCGCCTGAAGTCGCTCCATCGTCAGTGGTCATCGGGTTCGCGCACGCTTCCCTTCTCGATCGAAGCCGATCAGCTAGGATTCCCCACCGCCACTGCCGAGGCCACCTTCGTGCAGACCTCGTTGATGCCCGAACGCTTGGGGCGCAAACTGCTCGGTGTCGGCGTCGTCGCTGGATTGCTCGTGGGTGCATGGTTTGCGTTGATCAAACCCGCAGCCGAGCACGCCGCACGCAACGCAGTGAAGGGCCAGACCCCCAGTGGCGCTCCTACCACCGTGCCCGACCAACAGACCCCTACCGACTCCACGCTTGCATCTGACTCCTCGGTGCCGGTCAACAACAGTGCCGCTGGCACCCAGGCCTTCAATCAACGTCTCGTCGTCAAAGTGGCGCTCAGTGCGTCAGGCAGCGATCAGTACGTGGTGCCGAGCGGCAAGGTGCTGCGCGTCACCGACGTGGTGCTGCAGAACCCGAACCTCGATACGGGTCCGGCGAGCCTGTCGAACAACGATGCTGTGCTGGTCCCGTGGCGACTCGAAAATGCCACGGGTAACGACAGCCTCCCCCTGGTGAGTCCCTTGGTGTTCAGGGCCGGTGACAAGGTGACGTTCCAGTTCACGTGCGACAGTGTCGGCGATGCGCCTACGGGGTCGTGCGTGCCCGCGGTCTTACTCAGCGGCACACTGGCTGACCGTTGACAGTTGACCGTTGACAGCTGATCAGTCCCGCCGTGTCAGGGGCGGGGCCACGTGGGCGACGCAGGTCCGTTGTCAGCACTGCGCGCTACGGTGACCGTTGCGCTGGCGACTGTGCCGTCGGCCACCTGGGCCACCAAGGTGCGCGTGCCGCTGCGTGCACCCTTTGGAATGAGCAGGTCGGTGACGAACGCACCGAAAGCGTCAGTGATGGCGAGCGTGGGGCGACCTGCGCCATCACCCCAACCAATCAGCACCGTTGCGTTCGCGGGCAAGCCGGTGCCGCCGATGCCGAGGCGCGATCCGGGCCGGGCGTCGCCCGTAGTGGTCAGAGTCGGCGAGTAGTACCCCTCGCCGCTGAGGAAGATGCTGGTGTACTGACCAGCGACAGTACCGACGTTGATCGTTGCGGTTCGCCGCCCGGATGCAATGGGCTTGAATGCGACCACGACCGGGCAGCTCTCACCCATGATGAGTTGGTTCCCGCAGCCATTGAGCACGACCGCAAAGTCGAACGGATCGGCGCCGCTGACGCTGACGCTGCTCACGGTCGCCGGACCGACATAGATATTGGCGACCATGAGGATCGTGGGGGCACTGGTGGCCCGGACGAGGGTGCGTTCGAAGTCAGCACCTGCCGGCGTGGCAACCAGTGCCGGTTCGCCGCCGGCACCCATCAGCGGCGAAGTCAGTGTGATGGCGCCGAAGCCCGCCTCGGCCACGGTGAGTGTGCCGGTGATGGGACCACTGGTAGAGGGGGTAAGCAGCACGTACACCGAGCAACTCTTGCCCGCTGGCACGGGGGAATGATCGAGACACGAACCACCGGTGATGGCAAAATCCGGGGTGTCACTCGTTGCCGTGGCAGGCACGAATGCACCGGGTCCATCGTTGACCACATTGAGGTACCACTCGGGACCGGGCACGCCCACGGTGACGGTGCCGAGATCACCTTGGGCGATGCTGAGATGCGGAGCAAGGGTCGCTGCTACGACGCGGCGTCCGGTGATGTTTTGGTCGCCGATAAGCCGATCGGCCACGAGCGAATCGGCGACAAGCACACGCCCGTTCGCCGACAGATGAGGATGTGCATGGGCGCCGGGTGCCGGCGCAGGGCTGTCGAATGCGCGACGGAGTTTGCCTGTACCGAGGTCGGCGACGAGCAGATCACCGTCGCCAGCCTCGCCGCCACCTGGCGTTTGAATCTGGAGCAGGTTGGACGCTTGGGTGGCGAAGCCGATGGTGTTGCCATCGGCCGACATCGTTGGTGAGCTCGACATGCCGTTCGCTGCAACGATGGGCGTATCTGCGGCGGCGGCCGCGGCGGCGGGCACACGACTGACGAGGCGGACGCTCGTGGTACCGACTTGGTCGAAGACGAAGTTGGCGTCGGTGTCGCGATCAACGGCGTAGATCTGCGGCGGGCACGCACTGGCGCACGCGGCGAAACTCGGCGAGGCCACCAGGTTGTTGGCGGCCGACACAAACGCGACGAGACGGCCATCGGCTGACACCGAGGGAGTGAGCGCACTTGCGTTGGCTGCACCCCGCGCGCCCGACGACACGAGTGCGACGGCTTTGAACGGGTCAGGGTTGCTTCTGTCCCACGCGAACACCTGGCTGGGTGCGGTCGTTGCGCCGGTAGCCGGCGACACCCAATCGGGGACAGCTTCGTTCGAGTTGGCGTCGGAGCTGAACACCACGATGTTGCCGTCACCCGATAGCGCTGGGGTGCGCTGGCCGAGGTAGTGAGCGCCGTTGTTGGCCCCTTCGGCCGGCAGACCGGCAGCCGGTGTGGACCGTCCGGGCTGATCGATCAATTTGATGAGATCGACGACATCGATGGCTGAGGGACGGTGGAGTGGGTCGTCGTTGCCGGACAACGACTTGAAGGGATGGGCATAGGCAACGACCGACCCGCTGCCCGACAGCGCGATGGGCTGAGTGGGATCGACGTCGCCGCGCGCCTGCCCCTGTCCGTCGATGCCGGTGACGGTGGAGACGAGCTCCCAATCGTTTGCTGTGCCGCCGCACGCCTTGAGCTTGGTGCGGTACACGTCCCAGCGCCTGCCGCGATCTTCGTCGCGGAACAGGTCGAAAGCCATCTCGGTGGTGACGGCCACCACGCAGCCATCGGCGCTGATGACGGGGAGCACGCTGTTGCCGAGGCGAATGCCGTCCTTCGCCAGAGTGAGCTCGATCAGTTGGCCGGTGCCGCGGTCGTTGAGCCACACGCTGCTGGTCCGTCCGTCGGCCGATGCCGGCGCCGCGGTGAACACCACCATGCGGCCATCGCCCGATGTGGTCGGGTTGTCGGCTACCATCGGCGAAACGACCGAGAACGCCACGGTGGTGGCAACGATGCGCGCCGCCACGGGTACGGGCGCGGCGAACGAGGCGAGGCCTGCGACAGCGATTGTCGCGATACCTCCGCCAAGCGCCAAGCGTCGCGCGCTGTGGGCTGCTCCGTGTCTTTTTCTGTGCCGTGTTGTCATGTGAATACTGTGTGCCTCGCCCGCGCGTCTGAGGATGGGGATCACTGGTCAATCGTGTCCGCAACTCTATCCATGATCGAGTAGGTAGTCCTGCAGGCAGGCGACCAGTCCTTCCAGAGAATGATCGGCGGCAATGGCACTGACCTTGAGCCCGAGACGTTGGGCCACCTCGGCGGTCGCGGGCCCGATTGCGATAACAACGGGAGGTGTGGCATCGCCGAGCACGTCGATCCAGGCGCGTACGGCGGACCCGCTGGCGAAAAGAACGGCGTCGGCAGCAAGAACTGCGAGCAACAGTGCCGAATTCGAGGCGCTGCTGGTGCGCGTGGGGACTGTTCGGTAGGCAGCGACCGCCTCGACGCTCCAACCCCGCTCGACCAGGCCTTGGGCAAGGTGAGGATCGGCTGACTCGGCCTGAGCGATGAGGACGCGTCCGCAACCGGCGGGAAATTCGGCGAGCAATCCCGCGGCGAGCTGGCGTTGCGGCACCAGATCCGCAGGCACACCGAGGGCGACTTCAGTGGTTGTTCCCACGGCAGCGATGTTCGGGCGAGGTGCGCCGTGTACAGCCAAGGCGGGGGCCACGCGTGCGGCACCGTTGGGGGAGGTGACAACCAGCCAATCGAACTCCGGCAGGCGGGCGAGGGCAGCGTGCAACGCGACGCCACCATCTGATGGATCGACGATCTCGATGAGCGGCATGACGATCGGTACCGCGCCAACCGCGATGAGGCGTCGAGCCAATGGCGCGACCTGTTCGGCTGCACGCGTGATCACCACCCGTCGTCCAGCGAGTGGCAGTGTGGTCACTGCAGTATCGCCGCGTGTAGAGAGCGAGCCGTCTCGGCAGCCGTGGCCACCCAGTCGTGCCCGAGCCGCACAGTCGTTTGGAGTACACGCCCGTCGTCGTTTGCCAGGAACGCACTGAGCTGACCGTGGCTCACATGCGCGCCGATGGGCAGCGAACATCCCGACCCGAGTTCGGCGAGAAAGGCGCGCTCGGCCACCACGGCGTGACGGCTGGGTGCGTGATCGATCGGTCGGAGCAGATTCGTCGTCGTGGTATCGCCGACTCGGCACTCGACGGCAACGCAGCCCTGACCCACTGCAGGAACCATCGCGTCGGCGTCCATGTATTCGGCAATGCGATCGGTGAGGCCGAGTATCTCCAACGCGGCAACTGCCATCACGATGGCGCCGTCGGGAGGAACCTTCGTCAGTCGGGTGTTGATGTTGCCACGCAGTTCGACGAAGTGAAGATCAGGTCGCAGCGCTCGTAACTGTGCCCGGCGACGGACGGAGCCCGTGGCAACCGTTGCGCCGATCTGGAGACCGTCGAGTGCGCTGCCCACGAGGGCATCGCGCGCGTCGCGTCGCTCGCTGAACGCAGCGATTGCAAGGCCAGCATCTGATTGCGACGGGAGGTCCTTCGCGCTGTGCACGGCGATGTCGGCATCGCCCCGCAACACTGCGCGTTGCACCTCTTTCACGAACACTCCCTGTCCGCCGATGGTGTGCAACGGCACATCTTGGCGTTGATCGCCGAGGGTGTCGACGAACACCAACTCGGTCCGCCAACCCGGGTTGGCAGCTTCGATGGCGGCGGCGATCACTGCAGCCTGAGCACGCGCCTGCGCGCTTGAACGCGTCGCGATGCGCAGCGTGTTCCCGGCCACGACCGAGCTCAGCTCAGGTCGAACAGGTCGTGCACCGCGGCAGCGTTGCGTTCGCCGCTCGGCGTGCCGACGTCTTCCTTCAGGCGCACGCTGGGGGTATGCAACAGCTTGGCGATGATGCCCTTGGTGATGGCCTCGACTGCAGCGCGTTGCGTGGGTTCCAAGTTCGCGAGACGCGACGCGAAACGTTCGAGTTCCGCGAGACGAATGGCCTCGGCGTGCTCGTGCAGTTGGGCGACCAGCGGAGCTGCCTGACGAGCGGTGACGTCGATGGCGAAGCGTTCGACTTCCTCGCCGACGATGAGGCGCACGGATTCGGCCTCGGCGGAGCGCTTCTCGATGCCCTTGGCGGCCCAGTCGCGCAGATTGTCGAGATCGAGCAACGTGACGCCGGCGAGATCAGCGACTGCGCTGTCGACGTCGCGGGGCACCGCGATGTCGACGACCAACAACGGCGAGTCGACACCGGCGCGTGCGGCGTGGACGGTGTCGCGTTCGATGAGCACCGAACCCGAACCCGTGCATGTGAGCAGCACGTCGACTTGGGCAATGGCGTCGCCAAGTGAGTGAAAGGGGACGACCGTGCCGTTCACGCGTTGGGCGAGATGTTCGGCGCGCGATTCGGTGCGGTTGGTGACGGTGATGTCGGCGGCTCCAGCTGCGACCAGCGCAACAGCGACGCCCTCGCCCATCTCGCCCGCACCCACAACCAGCACCCGACGGCCGTGAAGGCTCCCGAGATGCTCGTTGGCCATCTCGACTGCTGCATGGCTGACGCTCGTGGTGGAGCGGCTGATGCCGGTCTCGGTGCGGGCGCGCTTGCCCGTTTCGATGGCGTGGCGGAAGAGCAGGTTGAGCGTGGCCTTGGCACCACCCTCGGTCTGGGCGAACTCCCATGCGTGACGGACCTGACCGAGGATCTCGGTCTCGCCTAACACGGCCGAGTCGAGGCCCGCGGCAACTTCGAACAGATGCGACACAGCGGCGTCGTCGTGCTGGCTGTAGAGATGCGGGTGAAGCTGGTCGGGGGAGAGCCCGCCGAGTTCGCAGAAGAAGTCGCGGATGTCAGCGTAGGCGCCGTGGAAACGCTCGGCGACGGCGTATACCTCGGTGCGGTTGCACGTGCTCAACACCACGGCTTCGCGTATGTTGACGCGACTAGTGAGGCTGGCGATGGCCTTGGGCAGCGACTCCACCGTGACGGCGACGCGCTCGAGCAGGGCGAGGGACCCTGTGCGGTGATTCACGCCGATTACAACGATGGACACGTGTGCGACAACCTTTCGTTTCTCGACATGGAATCTTACGCGCTGGCCCCGCGACCAGAGTCATTCGACCCGATCGCGTGCAGGCCCACGCCGACGCGGCGCTGCTCGTAATAGCTGAGTATCTGTAGCTCGACCGCGAGGTCGACCTTGCGCACGCTGACGCCGTGCGGCACCGCGAGCACAACCGGGGCGAAGTTCAAGATGCTGGTGACGCCCGCGCGCACGAGGCGATCCGCCGCGTCCTGTGCCGCTGCGGGTGGCGTTGCCACGACACCGATACTCACCTGACGGCCTTGCACGATCTGGCCGAGGTCGTCGATGTGGCGGACACGGACACCGCCGATGACGCTGTCGACCTTGGCGGGATCGATGTCGACCACGCCAGCCACCGGGAAACCCCGCTCGCCAAATCCGCCGTAACCGGCAAGGGCCTGGCCGAGGTTGCCGGCACCGACGATCACGACGGGCCAATCATGCGTGAGGCCGAGCTCGCGCCGGATCTGGTACACGAGAAATGCGACCTCGTAACCAACGCCACGCGTGCCGTAGCTACCGAGATACGACAGGTCCTTGCGGACCTTGGCTGCGTTCACGCCGGCGAGTTCGGCGAGGCCCTCGCTGCTGATGTTCTCGACCTCGAGATTGGCTTGCTCGACAAGGATGCGCAGATACACCGGAAGCCGGGCAACAGTGGCCTCGGGGATTCGGCGGCGAACACGTTCAACGGGCATGCGATGTACACGCTAGGCACATGTGCACACGTTCACAAAGTCAGCCCGGTGTGAAATCATCCATATGACGGGTGCTCTTCGTCACGCCTCTCGAATGGTGGGCGATCCACGGTTCCGGCTACGCGGCCGGCAGCCGAGGTTCGGGAGCTACTGAACCACTAGCGTGACGCGGTGACCACGAATGCCGCCCTTGCTGCTGGAGCGACTCTGGTGGCCGTTGCGTTTGCACTGAGTACGTTCGATCGTTATCTACGGCGTGGTCGTTCGCACGAGCTCGCTTGGACGATCTCGCTGTCGTTCTTCGCGCTGGGTGGAGTTGCACTGTGGTGGGCCGAATCGCACGGTTGGGGCACAGCCGCCTTTCGGGTGTTCTTCCTCGCTGGCGCAGTGCTCAACGTGCCCTGGCTCGGTCTCGGCACGGTCTATCTCCTCGCCGGTCAGCGGTGGGGTGATCGAATCCGCCTCTGGTTGATCGCGTTGTCCGGGGTGGCGACTGGCGTGGTGCTCAGTGCGCCGACGCGGATACCTGTGTCAGGCACCGACCTTCCCAAGGGCAGTGAAGTCTTCGGTGTGGCGCCGCGTGTGTTCGCGGCGGTCGCGTCCGGCGTGCCGGCGCTGTTGATCATCGGTGGTGCATTGTGGTCGGCATGGCGCGTGGCGCGAGGTCAAGTTCCTGCACTCGGTGCCGGCGCACAGCGTTCGGTGTCGCTCCCCAAGCGGCTCGCCGTCGGAAACGTACTGATCGCCTTGGGCACGTTGGTGTTGTCGGCAAGCGGAACGATGGCGGGCCGGCTCGGCAAGGACCGCGCCTTTGCGCTCACTCTATTGGTGGGCATCTGCATCCTGTTCGCCGGCTTCTTGGTGGCGAGCAGCGGCACGAACCGACGTCTCAACCTTGTTGAATCAGACCAACGAGCGGCGTAGCAGTTTGCCGCTCAGATTGCGCGGCAGTTCGTCGACGAACAAGATCTTTGTCGGGCACTTGTAGCGGGCCAGTTCGCTGTTACAGAACGCGATGAGTTCGTCCTCGTCGAGGTGCACACCGGGTTGGGGGACGACGAATGCCTTCACGGCCTCGCCGGTGTGGGGATGTGGCACGCCGATGACGCCCACCTCGGCCACGCCGGCGTGTTCGAGCAGCACCTCTTCGACCTCGTTGGGGAAGACGTTGAATCCGCTGACGATGATGAGGTCCTTGGCGCGGTCGATGAGGTACAGGTAGCCCTCGGTATCGGTCATGCCGATGTCGCCGGTGCGTAGCCAGCCGTCGCTCGTGAGGACCCGGGCGGTGCTCTCGGCGTCGTTGAGGTAGCCCTGGAACACGTTAGGCCCGTGCACCCAGATCTCGCCGGTGTCGCCTTCGAGCGCATCGTCGCCGGTGTCGTCGACGATGCGCACCTGCACGCCATCGATGACCTTGCCGACTGAGCCAGGCTTCATCGCACCACCACCCGAGGAGGTGACGATCGGTGACGCCTCGGTGAGGCCGTAGCCCTCGGCGAGTTGCAGTCCGAAGCGCTCCTGCAGGCGACGCATGGCTTCCTCAGGCATCTTGGCCGCGCCAGTGAGCGCGATGCGTACGCTCGCGAAGGCATCGGCCGGCGCATCGCACATGGAGAAATCGACCCACATCGGCGGCGCGCCCGGAACCACGGTGACGTGGCGATCACGGATGGTCTCGAGCGCGGTCGACGGATCGAAGCGCTGGACCAACACCACGGTTGCACCAACGGCCAACGAGATACCGAGCACCACGTTGAGGCCCATGATGTGGAACATCGGCAACACCGCGTAGACGATGTCACTGGCGCGCATTGCTGTCTCGGTGTGCACGACCTGATCGATGTTGGCCTGCAGGTTGGCGTGACTGAGCATGGCCGCGCGTGGCGAGCCGGCCGTACCACTGGTGAACATGAGCACTGCCAAGTGGTCTGGCTCGACATCAACGACAGGCACCGGGGAGGAGGTGATGAGCTCGTCGATCGACGAGGCATCGGCGAGCTCGTGTCCCTCGGTGGCGATGACCTGACGCACGAGCGGCACCTTGGAGCGGTCGATATGCCGCCAGGCGTTCACTGCAGCGGGACCGATGATCACCGTCGAGGCCCCGACGGTGACGAGTTCGCGGGTGAGTTCTGGTGCGGGACTGCTGGGGTTCAGGGGCACTGCCACCGCGCCGAGTCCGAGGACGGCGAGATACGACACGACGAAGAAGCGGCCGTTGCCAACGAGCAGGGCCACACGGTCGCCCTGTTGTACGCCCAATTCGGCAAGACCGCCACGCAAACCCGCGACTTGCTCGCCGAGTGCGCCGTACGTGGTGGCGCGATTACGACTGATGAGCGCCACATGGTCGCCCGGATGGCCATCGATGATGTTCGCAAGGTTCACAGGCTCAGACCCCCTGGGTCATGACTGTAGTGCTTCGACGGCTAGAGACGCATGAGCGAGAGCGTGCCAGCGAGCAGGATGGCCAGCAGCAGCAGACCAAGGGCAAGCGTGGTGGCCGGGCGCATGGTACGACGTTATCGGTTGATGCGCAGGTTCACGGGACTGCTGATGCTCTCGTGTCGCGGATCGTCGGTGTCGTTGACGGCCTCGAGCACCACCTGATCGGAAGGCCCGATGTGCAGTTCGAGCGCAGCGGAGCGACGATCCATAATCAGTGCAAGCATGCCGTACGAATCGGTGACCAGGCCAACCGCTCCGGTGCCGAGCTCGGCGAAATTTGGCGTCAACCGGGCAACGCGAGTGATGGCAGCGCCGCTTAACTCACCGACAGTGACCGTGATGTGATCGCCAAGATGGGCGACCTCACCGGGGCCAACATTGAGTTGGCAGTTGCCGAAGCGGTCGACCCACAGCACCTCGGTGACGAGGGCGCTGCCTTCTTCGCGAGGCAGCGGGATGACGCCGGGTAACAGCAACTCGGCGTCGATGGGATCGCCGAGTTCGTACAGATCGACACCGTTGCACAGGTGCGCTGCAGCCGGGGCGAAGATATCGCGTCCGGCAAACGTGGCCCCCGGGGCCACAAGGTGATAGTCGGCGTTCGAGAGCACCACTGCGCGTCCTGCACCGCCGGCCATTGCCACTGCCGGTGCGAGTAAACCGTTGTCGGGACCGACGAGCACGCCCTCGCCATCGCCGACCTCGATGGCGATACATCTGCGGTTGGTGCCGACGCCGGGATCGACCACCGCGAGCACCACCCCTGAGGGCACGTAGGAGATGGCACGGGCAAGCGTGAGCGAACCGGCGCGCACATCGAAGACCGGCACCTCGTGAGTGATGTCGATGACCGTCACGTGGCTGGCGATGTCGCGCACGACACTCTTGACGACGCCGACGAACTCATCGACGTTGCCGTAATCGGTGAGGAACGAGATCGTGTCGTACGTGCGTGCCATGCCAGCGAGGCTAGCGAGCGCAGCGTCGAGGCGGTCCGCAAACGGCTGGGCAGAAAAACGACGAGGGCTGGTGTCAACCCCCCGATGACACCAGCCCTGTCGGCGCAGCCCTTGCGGGGCGCGACTCCCGTTTGCTTTCGCAACCGGAGGTCATTGACGACCTCAAGGTGAACAGTAGACGAACGATTGCCTCAGAGAAAAGAGTCACACCAAAGAATTTGTCAGGTTTCTTTTCAGCACACGCGTCACGAGTGTGATAGGCCCAATTGGCGACTGCGTTCGGTAGCTGCCATGACTGCTGACTGCATGGCGGCACGCACGGCACGGTCCTCGAGCGCCTTGAGTCCCGCCGCAGTGGTCCCTCCGGGTGATGTGACCATCGCGCGCAACGCGGCTGGGTTTCCCCGTTGGCTCAACATCGCTGCGGAACCGAGGAACAGCTGGGTCACCAGTGCCTCGGCCGCCGGCCGTGCGAGACCCGCGAGCACTCCGCCATCGATGAGCGCCTCAGCGATCATGAACAGATACGCAGGACCGCTGCCAACGAGACCGGTGATGGCATCGAGTTGATACTCGGGGACGACTTCCACAGTGCCCACTGACGTGAGGATGTCGGTGGCCCAGGTGATGTCAGCGGGTCCGGCCGACGTGCCGCCGGCCATACCCGCTGCCCCGAGCCCCACGAGGGCGGGCGTGTTGGGCATCGTGCGGATCACTGCGATGCCAGGTCCAGTGGCGAGTTCGAGCGTTGCGATGGAAACGCCAGCGGCCACCGACAACACGCGGGTGGCGCCTGCCTGTACGGCGGCAGCAGCCGCAGCCTGCGCGTCGGGAGGCTTCACCGCAACGATCGCCGCGCTACACGCGGGGACCGTCTCGGCAACGGTGGCTCCGGGAAAGCGACGGGACAGTTCGTCACGTTGACTTGCGATCACCTCGACGACGGCGAGATCGGCGGCATCGATCCAACCCGACGAGACGAGGCCGCCGATGAGTGCAATGCCCATGTTGCCGCCGCCGATGACCGCAAGTGCGTGTGTCTTCATCGCCACAACCTATGCCGTGGTGATCACCGACGCGGGCACATGAATCGACTTCCCCGATCTGGCCCGCGTCGGCGCTGGGCTGAGTGTCCCGAGCCGCGGTGAGTGGAAAAAGCGAACGAGGCGCCGGCGACTACCGCGACCTAGGAGACAGCACCGGCTGTTCGCAGCGCAGCGATCGCAACGTCGTCGAAGCCGAGCTCGGCGAGCAGTTCGTCGGTGTGCTGGCCGAGGGTGGGTGCGCTTTCGCCGAGCGTTGCGGGAGTGCTGCTGAACTGTGCGGGGTGACGCGGCTGGCGCAGACGCCCGGCGGTTGGGTGCACCGAGTCGCGCAGCATCTCGATGGCTTGCACGTGCGGGTCAGACGACAACGTTGCAGGAGACAGCACCACGCCAGCGGGCACCTTCAGCGCATCGAAACGCACCATCGCCTCGGCCGTGGTCATCGTGGACGCGGAGGCATGGCAGCGGCTCATGATGTCGGCCATCAACTCCACGTTGGTGCGTCGCGCAACGATGCCGGCCACGCGTGGGTCGTCGTAACCGTCGACATCGAGCGCCTTGCACATGCCGGCGAAGTCGGCGTCGGATGTCGGCGTACAGATACCCCAGCCATCGGTGAAGTGCAATGGTTTGACAGCCGTGGTGAAGCTCGACGGCATACTGCCATCCGCATCGAGCATCACCTCGTTTCCTGCAGCGTCGGCCCACAGGAACGACACCACGGAATCGAGCATCGACAGCTCCACATGCTGGCCACCGTCGCCGCGCTCGCGAGCGAACAATGCGGCGGTGATGGCCTGTACGGCGTACATCGCGGTGATCTTGTCGGCTGCGACCTGATTCAAGAATCGCGGCTCGCCGGTGTCGCGGTCGGCCTGGTTGGCACCGAGGCCGCCGTAGGCTTGGATGACGGTGTCGTACGCGCCCTTGCTGGCGTAGGGACCCGTTGGCCCGAAGCCCGAGAGCGACACATAGACGAGATCGTCGCGATCGCCGCGCAGTGTTTCGTAGCTGAGCCCGAGTCGGTCCATCACACCTGGGCGGAAGTTCTGAATGATCACATCGGCATTCGCAGCCAACTGGCGCGCCACCTCTCGGCCGGGCTCTGAGTCGAGATCGATCGCGATCGATCGCTTGCCGCGATTGCACATCTGAAATAGCGACGACATACCGCCTACGGACACGCCGATCCAGCGGGCGATGTCGCCCAAGCCCGGCCTGTCGACCTTGACCACCGTCGCACCCTGATCGGCCAGCAGTGTCGCTGCGTAGGGACCGGTGAGCGCAATGGAGAAGTCGAGAATGCGGATGCCGCGCATCGGACCCGGGTGTGCGGCAACCGCGCGGGATTCTGTTGGCGATGTCATTCGATGAAGTCTTTCTGCGATCGGGGCCTCCCGCCGGGGCCGCTGTAGGCAAGTCCGCAGCCGGGAGTTCGAGTGGTGTTGCCCGACGAATCAGCCGATGCGGCGAATGGTTCAACGTTGCTCCGCGCTGCATTCCATCGCTCGATGAGTGCGTCCTCTGCTGCGTAGTCGAAGGGATCGGTGAGCACCATCTCCTCGGTGCCCTCTGGTGGCGGGCGATGGTCGGCGAGCCAACGCGCGGTGACGCCAACGGCGACGCGAGCGGGTACGAGATCGTGATAGCCGAGATCGTGAACGAGGCGACCAAGATCGAGCACGCGATGCGTGTTGGCTGGCTGGGCCAACATCGGTAGCGCCGGCGTGGCGAGATCGAACGGCAGCGAGATGATTTCCATCTGATGGCCCAGCTCCGTGCAGATCAACTCGATCACCTGGCGCACCGTGAGCACCTCGGTGTCACCGAGGTTGAAGATCTTGGCGGACGCCGCCTCGGGCTGATCAACCGCGAGCAGTAGGGCGTGGGCGAGGTTCTCTGTGTAGCCGTGGTGATGCAGGGTGAGGCCATCGTCGGCCACCACGATGCGTCGTCGCCCATCGAGCACGCGCCGCACCACGCACCACTCTCGCGGCGCCAATTGGTGAGGGCCGTACACATACGGATAGCGGAAGTGCGCGGCTCCCGGATGAGCGGCGAACACGGCCTGTTCCGTGCGTACGATGCGAAAACCCTTCTCGTCCTCAACGGCTTCCTCTACTGTCGGGGCATGTTCGGCGGTGGGGACGGGCAAACCTCGCGGCTCGAACGACCACGGATTCATCCAACCGCGATAGGCAGGCACGCCCCCCACCGAGAGCAGACGCCCGGTGCGGCCGATCATGATCTCGGCGATACGCCGCAGGCGTCCGTACATCACCAACGTCACGTCGAAGGTCTGTCCATGCAAGACACCCTCCAGCGAGGCGGTGTCGTACGGGTCGGCATGCAGGTGGGTCACTGAGGTGGGGGTCTCATCGTGCTCGTGCAGACCCCGGTGCAGGATGGTCACATCGTGTCCACGTGCAACGAGACCACGAACGAGCGGCAGCCCGGTGGGACCAGTGCCGCCGACCACCAAGATACGTTCCCCCATGGGCTGCGAGAGTAGCCGTTGGGTCAGTCGAAGTGGCTGGCGAAACCGATGCGCAGCAGACCCTGGAAGCACTGCTCGGTGGTTGCGTACAGCGAGCCGATGATGCGGTCGAGTTCGTCCTCGCAGAGCGCGGCGAGGGGCAGATCGCCGCGTAGGAACACGGCGTCTTCGATGCCGATCGCGAAATGCAGCCCGATGAGTCGTTCGTTGCGGCGCAGTAGGTTCTCGTAGAACGCCTCCGCGTTCTCCTCGGGAGCCGGCATGACATATGCCTCGTAGCGCAGCGTGCGTTGACCGAGAGTGAGCCACACGGTGATGAACTCCTTGTCGTCGCCGCGCATGCGCACGTACCAGCGCAACTCGTCGGCATCGCCGCGATCGATGGCGGCAATGGCCGGGTTCGTGGATGCGAAACCACTGAGCCATTCGTCGATCTGACGCTCGATGACGGCGACGGATCGATCGTCGAAGAGGTTGCTCACGCTGGGTTGCTCACTCTGGGTTGCTCACTCTGGGTTGCTCACTCTAGGTTGCTCATTGGATCTACGAGCAGGCGACGAGTTCGCGCACGGTGAGATCGGTGTAGACGCGACGCAACCTGGCGGCTGCAAAGCTCCACGTATAACGCCGGGCGCGCTCGGCCGCGCGAATGCTCATGGAGGCTGCCAGAACGGGATCGTCGAGGATGCTCGAGATGCGCAATGCGAAGTGCGATGGATCGCGGCCGGCGACGAGGTAGCCGGTGAGGCCGTCGTCGACGAGGGTGAGCAGACCACCGACCGCGCTGGCCACAACGGGGATGCCGCATGCGGCAGCTTCGAGCGCGACCAGACCAAAGCTCTCGCTGCGGCTGGGCACGACCACGACATCCGCGGCGCGGTAATAGGTGGAGAGGATGTGATGCGGCTGAGGTTCTACGAAACGAACTTGTTCGCGCACACCGAGCTGATCGATGATCGCGCCGATTCGCGCAATCTCGGCACTGCCGTCGGCGCCGCTGGCCCCGCCGACCACGACGAGGCACGCATCGGGCCGACGCAATTCGGCCAGCGCACGGACGGCAACGTCGAGTCCCTTCAGCGGCTGGATGCGACCGACGAAGAGCAGCATCGGTCCGGCACCGAAACCCAGCGCATGTCGCGCGCCGCGCTTGTCGCCGGGTGCGAAGAACGCGTGCTCCACGCCGGGAGCCACGATCTCGATGCGACCCCGCGGGTTGCCGTAGAGGCGGCGGAACTGGCTTTCCTCTTCAGTACAGCTGACGCAGATGGCGTCGGCGCAGTTGATGATCTCGGCCTCGGCACGTTCGCGCCATGCAGGCTCCGGATCGCCGCCCTCGGCCTTGACCCGCGCCAACGTGTGGAACGTGCTCACGAAAGGCAGTTCGAGTTCGTGCTTCACGCGGTGGGCCACGAGTCCGCTGAGCCAATAGTTGGCGTGCACGACGTCGGCGCCCGGACCATTCTTGAGATGATCGATGACGGCATCACCGAACTCGCTGACGACGTGCGGCAGGTCTTCCTTGGCGAGATCGAATGGACCGGCGGGAAGATGAACGACACGATGGCCGGGTTCCACCTGCACGACCTCGGGCAGGCCCGGCCGTGATGCACGCGTGTAGGTGGTGCAGTCCACCCCGGCCTGAGCGAGCGCGGAGACCAACTCGCGCACGTAGACATTCATACCGCCACTGTCACCCGAGCCCGGCTGGGCCAAGGGTGATGTATGGAGAGAGAGCACAGCAACTCGTTGCACGATAAGTGGAAACCCTACCGAGTTGGTCGGTATTCCGCCACCGGAGCAACCACACGAAAAGGACCCGACGGGGGTGGCCGCCGGGTCCTCTCGTGGTTGTGGGGGGTGATGCTGGTGGATCGAGAATTTCAGCTGATCACGGACAGTTGGAGCCGACAACGGGCGTCAGTGTTGCTCCATCGGCGCTCGTGGTGTACTTGGTAGACACCGACCGCAACAGTCCGGCGCTCACCAGGGTGTCGTCTGGCGTGGCGCGTGTGGTCCACGTGGCCCCCGCCGGCGCCGCTGCGGGACTGACGGCAATCGTCGCACCGCTGTATTGGGCGAAGTACGCCTCGACGGCACTCTCGATGGTTTTCTTGTCGGCAGCGCATGCGCTGGTCTGGCCTTTGTCGGTGATGCCTCTCACTGCGAACACGGTGACGGTGGCAAGAATGCCCAGAATCACGATCACGATCAACAACTCGACAAGTGTGAATCCTTCGTTGGGACTGGTGCCGTGAACGATCTTGGGGTTCCGATGGTGAGTCGTGAATTTCATGGTGGTGATGTCCTCTCGCTTGTTGATGCTGTGCGTGAGGAAGACGCCCGCTCGCATTCCGACGAACCCATCGACATCCACATCGCCGAACCTGAGAGCTGCACGCAAACTTGTCCGTTTCAAGACGATTCACGTGGGGCAACGGCTCTGGTTCCAACACGTTGAGTGAGGCAATCGCCGAGAGAGCGGCTGGGACGACGTGTGGGCGCTACTGGCTGACGAAGCTCGCGTACACGTTGAGGAGTGCCTGCTTCTGCTCCGGGGTGAGCCATGGGTCGCTGCCGATGGCCTCGCGTACCCCAATGGCAGGGGTCGTCTCGTCGGTGAGGATTCCGGCACGGATATACAGCGTCTCGACGGAGATCTTCAAGGCTTTGGCGATCTGCTGCAGGATCTCAGCTGACGGCCGACGGAGGCCGCGTTCGATCTGGGAAAGGTAGGGATTGGAGACGCCGGCCAGATCGGCGAGGCGACGCACTGACATGCTCGCGGTCTCGCGCTGGCTGCGGATGAAATCGCCGACATCGGCCACGCGATCGCCGAGCTCCTGACGGAGTTCGGGGGCCACGCCCGGCGGCGGTTTCACTCGTCGGCCAGCAAACCGTCGACGCTGGCTTCGCCGTCGCGATAGCGCCGCACGAGTTCGGCGCTGAGCGCGTCGAGGCGACCGAACAGGTCGCGTCGCTCGTGGGATCGTGCCTGTTCGAATGCGCTGAGGCTGGATGACAACTGCTGCAGTTGCGTGTCGTCGAGTTCGGTGACGTGGTTTGCGCCGAGGCTGGTGCACAACTCGTCGAGTTCGATGGCCAACGGATGCTCGCTGGCGTCTTCGGTGGGTCGCGGCGGCCGCGCCGGACCGCCGGTGAGGTGCCGCCCGAGGATGGCCGGAAGATCTTCTGAGACATCGCGGAGGTCACCGCTAATGCGCCGGTTCTGCTCGGCGAGCACGAGATCGAGCCGAGCCTGCACGAGTCGACGGACGTAACTGATCACATCGTCGTCGGCCTGCAATCGGGCGCGCATGGCACGCAGCTCGGCGAGACTCAGCGCAGATGGGTCGACCGTTGAACTCTCCATGAAATCTCCTCAGACCGCTCCGCCCGACACCGGTGGCAGAACAGCCACTTCGTCGCGCGCAGAAATGACAGTATCGGGCGTTGCCGATTCTCCGTTGACCCAGATACGACAGCTGCTCAACACGGCCCCGAACGCGGCGCCGTAGCGAAGCTCTGCTGTGGCGAGCAGCTCGCCGACGGTCTGCCCCGGCAGGTCGTCGCGGCCAGTGCCTGCTGCCTCGCGAGCCGATGCAAACAGTCGCAGAATAGCCACGCCTCAATCGTAGCTGTGCCGATACCCTCGCCGGGGATGTCTGCGCGGTCTGCTGCCAATGTGCCCCCAACTCGCTTGCTCGTCGCGCGTCATGGGCAGAGCGAGTGGAATGCGATCGGACGTTGGCAGGGTCATGCTGATCCACCGCTCAGCGACGAGGGCATGCGTCAGGCAGCAGACGCGGGGTTGAGCCTGGGCATGTTCGATGCCATCTGGTCGAGCGACCTGCAGCGAGCCTCGCTGACGGCGAACATCATTGCGGAAATTCTCGGCGTCGGTCCTGTGCTCGTCGATGCCCGCCTGCGTGAAACCGATGTCGGGCCATGGCAGGGCCTCAACCATGCCGACGTCGAGGCGGGGTGGCCCGGTTTCTTGGCAGATCGTCGGCGTCCCGCCGGGTTCGAGCCGTATGACGACGCGGCCGAGCGCATGCTTGCTGCCTTTCGCGACATCGCGGCAGAGAACCCCGGGGGAGAGGTACTCGTCATGAGCCATGGTGGTGTCATTCGCGCCGTGCGTCGGCTGCTCGGCGCGGCGAGCGGTCACATGCCCAATCTCGGTGCGAGCTGGTTCACGGTATGCGATGCCAATGTTGCGGCCGGAGATGTCGTGCGTCTCGTCGACGCCGGGGCCACCGGGATGGCGTTGTAGCACGTGCTTGAAGCATGCTGAGATGCCGCAACGATGAGGGAAGGTCATGAGCGACGATCTGCGACTCTTCGGCGACGACTTCGATGACCGGGTTCCGGTCGACACGCCGGTCGACGCGCCGGTCGAAACGCCGACTGACACCCGTACTGAAACCCCTGACGAACCGTTCGTCGTGACGATCGAACGGTCGGCGCGACGCAAGCGCACCGTCGGTGCGCAGCTCGTCGGCGGCGTGCTCACGGTCGTCGTGCCCACATGGATGAGCCGCGCTGAGCAGGACCACTGGGTCGATGTGATGAGCGGTCGATTCCGTCGCAAGCTCTCTGCCGATCGCGTCGATCTCGTCGACCGAGCGCTCACCTTGTCGAGGCGCTACGACCTGGCGCGTGCTCGGGACATCCGTTGGTCGGACGACATGTTGAAGCGTTGGGGCTCGTGCACTCCGACGACGGGAGTCATCCGGATCAGCACGCGTTTGGCCCCATTCCCCGACTGGGTGATCGACTATGTGATCGTGCACGAGCTCGCCCATCTCGAGGTGAACGACCACTCACCGTCGTTCTGGAGCATTGTGCATCGTTACCCGAAAGCTGAGCGCGCGGTGGGCTATCTCATTGCGAAGTCGGGCGACGACCACGAATAGGTTGCGCCGACGCAAAGATGACGCTTGCCCCGAGCATGGCTGCCATCAGGATGACGAGCATCGTCGGCAACCCCGATGAACCCGAGCGACCGGAAGGATGGAGTTGGTCGGTTGACGGTGCCGGTAACGCGACAGTGGCCAATGCGCGAGACGCCGATGAGGCGGACTCAGGGACCACGCCGACATCGGCTGCAGACAGTCTCTGGCCTGCTTGCAACCAAACCAGTGGTGTCCGCGATGTGAGCGGATCGACGCGAGGGACACGCAGTCCGGCGGGCAGGTTCGAGACACCCAAGCTGTACATACCCTCGGTGAGCGCATCGAACAAGAAGGTGCCGTCGTTGTTGGTAGTTGCTGTGCCCACGGTCTTACCCGTTGCGTTGTAGAGCGTGATCGTGGCCTTGGCGACGCCACCCTCACCGGGTTGCTGAATTCCGTCGGCGTTGCGATCCACCCAGACGAGATCACCGATTGCCCCAGTCGCCTCGTTGGTGGCTGTCGGTGCGGGGGCCACGCCCAACAGCGAAGTACGGCTGATCCGTACGGGGGCCATCGTGATCCGACCCGTATCACTCAATCCCACGAGCGCGGCTCGGCCAATCGATGGCCCCGCGATGGTCGACGGCGCCTGTAACGGTTGCAGCGGCGGCTCGATCGACACCCAGCAGGCCAACCCGTCGAGGCTGAGGTTGTACCTACCCTGCGGGTCGGTGACGGTGCTCACCGTGGAGCCGTACGTGTCGTCGTTGGTACCGAATACCCCGTCGTTGCCTGCATCGGAGGAGCACACGCCGACGACGGTGATGCCGCCGAGGTCGCTGTGGTCGTTTCCACCCGCGACTTCGGAGGCGGGGGGCACCTGCGAAGTCGCGGGGTCGCTCACGATCGGATCGGTCGGCATCGCTGACTCGAGGGGGGGCGAGTCGGTGGTGACCGGATTCGGGTTCGTGTCGATGGAGGTCGGGCTCGCGTCGGCTGTGCCTGCTGTTGCGGGGCCGTTGGTCGCGGGTGTGGTGCTGGTCTGCGTTGGTTGAGGCATCACCGGGGCCTCGCCGACGTCGACGATCTCGCCCGACACCAGACGCGTCGTCGGCGGGCTGGCTTCGGCGTTGATGGGCGCTGTGGATGACACGACGCCGGCGAGCGCAAGCAGGGTGGCGACCTGCAGTGCCAGACGACGCGGCCCCACCCTCGCCTCTGCCGGCTCGTCGAACACGCCAGGCGCAAGCTCTGCTCCAGCGAGCGCGGCGCGAGCGGGCATCACTGCGCAGCATTCGGCGAGCGTGTTCAGGGCGTATTCGTCGACGTCGTAGAACTCGACGCCGATTCTCCACGCGGTCAACATGTCGGGGCGCACGTTACGAACGACGCAGGGCACCTCGATCGAGGTGATGCCCGACTCGCTCGGCACGGAGAACGCGAGACGATGTCGGCCCCCGAGCGCCGTGGGCTGATCCGAGAGCAGGCCTGCACCGAGCATGGTGATGTCGGCGACATACACCCCGAACTCGTCCAGGCGACCCGTGCCCGACGCCGCCAGCCGAATGGCACGACGGTTCTGGCGACGGCGCGCCAGCATGCGAAGCGAGTCGAGCGATCCGGCGAGGAGCCACAACGAGATCGCCGACAGCCCAATTTGTGTGTTGTGATCGAGGGGTCGCAGCGCATGGGTAAAGCGGTCCGAGATGCCGCGAATCACGAGTACCGAGTTGATCGCGATGACGAGCCCGATGGACAACCCCACCGCTCGCACGGAGCCGCGTACGCGGTCGCCGGGCCGCAGCGCTCCACCCGACAACAGCGCCAGGGCAACAGAAGCCAAGACAAACGTCGGTACCCACAGATACAGCATTGGCCGGGCAGATGGCGCAAACGGGGCGCGACCTGCGAGGAGCGCTCCGAGCACAATGGTGCAGAGCACCACTCTGCGCAACCCGTCGAGTGATCGTGCCGCCCAGGCAACCAACGCGAGGCGATCCTGCCAGCGAAGCCCACGGGCTCGCAGTGCACCGTTCGGACCGGCCAGCAGGCGCCATCCGGCGTCGGCCTGTGAACGTCGGTTGGCCGCGACGGCGGGGGCTGAGGTGAGCGGCTTCTCAGCGACCACCGGATGGCCGCCTGCAGCGACCACGCGCAATCCGTTGGCTGCGAGTAGTGGCATCAGCTCCCAGAGCGCGCTCTGGCGCGAGGCCTGACACAGATCGATGTCGCGTAACGCGACGCGTCGAATCAGCGCACCACTCCCCGTCAGGATTCCGGTTCCCCGCGCTCCGAGTCCGGGGTTGAGGCCGGCTCGCTCGAAGGTGAGGTCATGGCGTCCGTTGGGTCCGTGCTCGACCGAATCCCCTGGCGTGGCGGTCACGACACCCTGAACGACGACGATGTCGTCGCTGGTCATCCACTCGCGCAATGTGCCAGCGGCGCCGATAGCGGGGATGTCCCCACCGTTCACCAACAAGAAGAACTCGTGCACCGATGCCGCGACGGCGGCCGCGAGACCCGCCACATCGGTGATGTCTGGGACGCGATAGTTGGCACCGAACTCGGCCGCGAGACGCACCGTTTCGGGGCGGCCCGCGTGATCGATGATCAGCGCGATGGCCGCTGAGGGATCGAACCGCAGCGACACCAGCGTGGCGCGAACGTCCTCGATGCTCCGGTCAGTAGCGAGGATCGCCACGTCGTAGTCGGGATGATGCACATCGTCGAGCTGGTCGCGCGATCCCTCGCCGGTGGTTTCGAACACGGGGGGGTTCATCCGGGGGTGGCGCCACAGGGCCCAGAACAACACGGCGACAACGACAAATCCGGTGACTTCGACCGCGAGCGCAGGTATGGCCAACCACCATGCGATCGTCGTGCCCGAACCGTGCCACGACCACATGCTCCGCCAGACGAGGTACGCAAACCCGGTGAGAAGGGACAGTAGGGCGATTTGTCGACCGATGCGGTGCACGGTGCCTGCCGGCGCATCGGCGCGTCGATCAGGTTCTGCGTGCCGCCGAGATGGCGAGTCTGAGTTCGTCAACCGACTCATGGTGTCCCGACCTGCATGATGTGGCTTTCCCGCTTCTGACCGTGCTGTGTGCCGTGTGCTGTGTCCCGCCGCGAACGAACGCTGCAATGGGGATATCGGCACGCAACGTCGTTTCCTTGAGTGGTTCTTGTCGATCGAGACGCAAGAACTGCACGTCAGACTTTTCGATACGTTGACGAACGGCGATGGAGTCGACCGGTGTTGAGGCCAGAGCAGGCACTAGCGTGTCGTCCTTGTGGGTACCGACAAGCGTGAACGTCAGAAAGCAAACCGGCAGCTGAAGCTCGAGGAAATGGCTCGAGAGGCTCGCCGCGCCAAGACCAAAAAGCGTGGCCTGCAGATCGGCATTGGGGTACCGCTGCTCATCGTTGCGGTCTTCGGTCTCGTGCGACTTTTCGGGCCGAGTGATTCGGCGAGCACGCCGTCCACATCGTCCACGGCCACGATTGCGCCGATCGTCACCGTCATCGGCACACCGCCGACGCCCGATGCCTCCGGCGCGTATCCGTGCCCGCCAGCAGATGGTTCGGCAGGCCGAGTGGTGTCGTTCCCGAAGCCTGCCCCGACCTGCATCACGGCGGGCAAGACCTACACGGCACTCGTGGACACCAACAAGGGCAGCTACACCATCGCGCTCGATGCCGTGAACTCACCGCAGAACGTGAACCTGTTCGTGTACCTCGCTCGTTACCGCTTCTACGACAACACGCCATGCCACCGCGCGATCAAGGACTTCATGGTGCAGTGTGGCGACCCCACGGGCACGGGTACCGGCGGTGCCGGCATCTCTGTCTCGGTGGAACCACCCAAGAGTGGCAAGTATGAGCTCGCTTCGGTGGCCATGGCCAAGGCCCAGGGTGCCACCACCAACGACAGTCAGTTCTTCGTGGTCACCGGTTCCCAGGGTGTTGCACTGCCGGCTGAGTACAGCCTGCTCGGCCAGGTCACCGACGGATTCGATACCACGGTGAAAGCGCTCGAGGCGCAAGCAAATCCGGCCGCGGCCAATGGGGTTCCGCCATTGACACCGCTGACGATCACCAAGGTCACCATCACCGAGAAGTGATCGGTGCTGCGGGCCCCCCGACATCACTGCAACGACATCAGGCGAGGTCGCCGTGGACGTCGGCCGCGCCAATGCGCTCCCACGTCGAGTTGCTGTGCAACAACGCGCTACCGGTAGGCAACACCGCGACCGCGAATCCCTTGGCAAGCTTCAGCGTGCGGTGCAGCCGTTCCGGCGACCAGGTTTCGGCCTCGGTGAGCAGTGCGAGCCCGTCGACCAGACCGAGACCGAGCGTGAAGGCACCGCCGCGCGGGTCGGTCATCGGGTCACACAGGCAGGCCGCACTGGCACCAACAGCCGCAACCACGCCACCGTTGGAAATGACCGCGCGGAGCGCGTCGAACATGGCTGCGTTCTTGAGAACTGAGCGCAGGTGCAGCGGAGAATCGCCAGCGAGATACACCATGCGCGCGTGCTCTACGGCATGCACGTGTTCGTGATCGTTCGCATCGGCACGCCGCAGGACGAGACGTCCGTCGATGGTGACACCGAGCCGCTCTCCCCACACGCGAGCCGAATCGATGCAGCGGCTCGGGTGTTCGAACGCGTCGGCGGTGGGCAGCACGACCACCTCGGTCGCCGAGGCCGACGCGATCAGGTGACGGTCGAGTTCGTCGTTGGCGGTGAATGGGCCACCACCCAAGAGAGCAAGCGTTCCGGTCATGCTCGTCACTGTACGCGCGGGCATCACGTTGATGAATAGTTCCGGCGCGCCGATGAGCGAAGTGCGACCACACCGAGAACGCCAGCCGAAATCGAAGCGACCAGAATCGCGAACTTCGCGTGCCCCAGGTCGGGCGGATACCCGAAGGCGAGATCGGACACGAACAGACTGACCGTGAAGCCGATACCGGCCACACAGCCAATGGCACCGATCTGCGTCATCCGGACACCCGGTGGAAGCTCGGCCACGCCGGTGCGTACCGCGAGCCACGATGCGATCGTGATGCCCACCGGCTTACCGATGAGCAGCCCGAGCATGATCCCCCAGAACACGTGCGAGCTGAACACCCCGTCGAACAACTCACTGTTGAAGCGAATGCCCGCGTTGGCAAGGGCGAAGATCGGAACGATGACGAAGCTCGACCATGGATGGAGCGCATGTTCGAGTCGTTCGACCACGCTCACCGAATGTCGCGCGATCGTGACGGTGGTGTGTACGGCTACGGGAGTGGACACATCGAGCAACTCGGCTTCGTCGATGGCGCCGGGTGACAACAGCGGAGTGGTTGGGGCAAGCAGTCCCATGATCACGCCCGCAATAGTGGCGTGAATGCCAGCTTCATGCAGCGCCAGCCAGAGCACCGCTCCGACCAGCAGGTAGGGAGTCATTGCTCCGACTCGAACGCGTTGCATCGCAATGGTGAGAACCACCATGACCCCACCGAGGAGCAGCCAGCGCATGTTGATGCCGTTGCTGTAGAACACCGCGATCACCACGATAGCCCCGATGTCATCGACGATGGCGACGGCCAGGAGGAACAGCGAGAGCGACGCCGGAACGACTCGGCTTCCCGCGAGTGCGACCACGCCGAGAGCCAGCGCGATATCGGTGGCCATGGGGACACCCCAACCGTGGCTGGTGGACTGTCCGTGGTTGATCGCGAAGAAGATGCCTGCCGGCACAATCATGCCGCCCAGCGCGGCGGCCACCGGCAACGCCGCCCGGCGCGGGACGCGCAGTTCGCCCTGCACCAGTTCGCGTTTGATCTCCAAACCGACGACGAGGAAGAAGATCGCCATGAGTCCGTCGTTCACCCAGTGGGTCAGATCGAGGCTGAGCGAATGGTGGCCAATGGTGATGGCGATTTCGGTGGACCACAGGGATTCGTAGTGGTGCGGGGCCACGTTGGCCCAGATCATCGCTGCGACAGCGGCTCCCACGGCCAGCACACCGCCTGCCGACTCGGTGGCCAAAAAATCACGCAGGGGTCGGAATACTTGCCGTTGGGCCACCGGCGGATTCTACGCAGTGCAGGCGTTGGTCGAATCGAGTCGCCAACGAATCGAGCCGCGTCGTCCGGCTTTGGCTGGTTACCCGTGGGTAAGTAGCGTTTGAGGATGAGCGAAATCACAACAGTCGGCATTCTCGGTTCGGGCATCATGGGATCGGGCCTCGCCGAGGTCGCAGCACGCGCCGGATACACGGTGATCGTGCGCTCGCGCACCCAGGCCAGTGCCGACGCGATGGTTGCATCGCTGACCAAGAGCCTGGCCAAGCAGGTGGAGCGCGCCAAGCTCACCGACGATGAGCGCGTGGCGATCCTCGCCCGGGTGAGCGCCACCGATCACCTCGGTGCGTTGCGAGAGTGTGACCTCATCATCGAGAGCGTGGTCGAAGACCTCGCCATCAAAAAGGAGCTGTTTGCCGAACTCGAACAGGTCGTGCAGCCCAACGCGATCCTCGCTACCAACACCAGCACCCTTGCCGTGGTCGAGCTCGCGATGGTCACGCAGCGTCCCGACAAGGTGTGCGGCATTCACTTCTTCAATCCCGCGCCTGCGATGAAGCTGGTCGAGGTTGTTCGCCCGCTCACCGCCAGCGACGAGACCATCGCTACTGCCACCGCGTTTGCAGTGGCCTGCGGTAAGGACGCTGTCGAGGTCAAGGACCAAGCCGGCTTCATCGTGAATGCGCTGTTGTTCCCCTACCTCAACAACGCGGTGCGACTGCACGAGCAGGGCACGGCCACCATTGCCGACATCGATACGGCGATGAAGGGCGGCTGCAACTTCCCGATGGGCCCGTTCGCACTGCTCGATCTCGTGGGACTCGACACATCGCTGGCGATCCTCGATGCGCTGTACGACGAGTTCCGTGACCCGAACTACGCTGCGGTCCCCACGCTGCGCCGCATGGTGGCCGCTGGTCGGCTCGGACGAAAGAGCGGCCGCGGTTTCTTCGACTATTCGAGCTGATTCTTGGCGCGGTGATTGGCGCAGCGCGCTGCTCTGCTGCAGCGATTCGGGCATGCTGGTGTCGTGACTGCTTTCGATGTGACGCCCGTCGAACCGTCGCCAACACGGTGGCGTCTGCCCCCGGCGCACCGCGCCGACAAGCACGGTCTGGTGGGCGTAGGCGCCGACCTTGAGCCCGGCACACTGCTGTCTGCATACCGCAACGGCTTGTTCCCGATGCCGATCGATCGATGGAAGGTCGCGTGGTGGTCCCCCAATCCACGCGGCGTGTTGCCCCTCGACGGACTGAAGGTGTCGAAGTCGCTTCGTCAGAGCTGTCGCAAATACGAGGTTCGTTTCAACACCTGCTTTCGTGAGGTGATGCTGAGCTGTGGTGATCCGGCCCGGCCGAATGGTTGGATTAATCAGCCCTTCGTCGACGCGTATCACGTCTTGCACACGATGGGCTGGGCGCACAGCATGGAGGTGTTCGATGCCAGCGGTGACCTCGTTGGCGGTCTGTACGGCGTGAGGATCAATCACTTCTTTGCGGGCGAAAGCATGTTCTCGGCCGCCCGGGATGCTTCGAAGGTGGCACTGGTCGCGCTGGTCGACGAACTCCGTGCCGCAGGTGTGTTCTTGCTCGACGTGCAGTGGAGCACCGATCATCTGGCGTCGTTGGGCACCATCGAGATCCCGCGCAGTACGTACTTGCGATTGCTCGACGAAGCGATCGTTCCATGATGTTCGGCCGCTGCGCAGCGGGTCGTGCTGACCGGTGGGGGTGGTTCGCCGGTGCCGGCGCGTTCCGCCACGACCGACACCGGAGAACCTCACGGGACGGCGGATCAGCCCACCAACCCGGCCGATGCGCAATCCCGTCTGCGCATCGTTGTGCCAGAGGTATCGGTTGGTGTTGTGACGAACTTGAGCGATTCTTGAAGAATTCTTTCAAATTCTTCTTCCTGCTCGTTCCGGCCTTGTTCGGGTTGGCCTGCACGAGCACCACGTCGGCGCCTGCGCCGACCTCGACGCTGGGTTCGGTCGATCAGCCGGCCGGGCTTACGCTGATCCTCGGCGGTCGGCACGCCCCGGCAGAGGATACCTTCGAGGTATACGTCTGTGAGGTGCCGTTGTCGACGACCGACCCGATCTATGGCGCGCTCACGCTGCGGCTGGCACTCACGCCACGCGATGTGACGGCCAAGCTCAACGCCACCGTCACCCCCTACTTCGAGGCCTTGTCACATGGTCTCTATCATCCGGCTTTCGTCGCTGGTTCCTCGTTGTCGATGTCCGATGATGAGACCCACGATCACTGTGTGCAGCGCGCCATCGATGCCAGCGCGGCCGACACGAGCGCGGTGATGGTGGTGGCCAACGCCGAGCATCTCGAGACCGAACCGGGCGGGTGGGGCCGGCCGGGAACGCCGTGCGTGACCGCGTTGTGCCCAGCCCGTGAGACCCAGCGGGCGCTCTACATCGGCGCGTCAGATTTCCATCCGGACTGGGGCACCGTCCCTGCGGTGGACCTCACCGAGCACGAGATCGGGCACACGCTCGGCCTAGCGCACAGTGGCGACCCGACGAGCGCGGATCAACATGCCAGCGACATCGACCTGATGAGCAACAGCGCGTCGCCGCGCAGTACCGAACCCGATCGTCGCAATGGTCCCGACACGCTCGCGATCAACCGGCTTGCGCTCGGGTGGTTGTCGGTGGACGACCTAGCGGTAGCCCCGGCGACCGGCGGCACCTATGCACTCCTGGCGTCGACGGGCGCACCCACCGGCGGCGCGAACCGGCTGCGCATGCTCGCCCTACCGCTCGCCAACGGTTCGTTTCTGACGGTGGAGTACCTCACGGCTGACGGCTTCAACGACTTCTTGCCTGCAGCCGGATTGGCCGTGCACCGCATCGATCAGTCGTCAGCAGCGTGCCCAACCAATTCGAAAGCGGTGTTTCCCTGCACCGGGCCGGACCGGGTTCAGGAAACGCTCGGGAGTCCTGCGCCGCATCTGCAGTTGCTGTCGGACCCGGGCGCATCGTGGACCACCAACGGCTGGACGATCACCCTCGGCCCGGTTGGCGCGACGGTGCAGGTGGAAGTTCGCCCCGCCAACGGGTAACACTGGCACCATGAACGACAGCAGGCCGCCCAACGTGCCACGCGATGAACCGTGGCTGATGCGCACGTACTCCGGTCATTCCTCGGCGCAAGCGTCGAACGAGTTGTACCGCACCAATCTTTCCAAGGGTCAAACTGGGCTGTCCATCGCATTCGATCTGCCCACGCAAACCGGCTATGACCCCGACGACAAACTCGCCCGTGGCGAGGTGGGCAAAGTGGGCGTGCCCGTATCGCATCTGGGAGACATGCGCACCCTGTTGCATTCCATCCCGCCAGCCAAGATGAATACGTCGATGACCATCAATGCCACAGCAGCATGGCTGTTGGCCCTCTACATCGCGAACGCCGACGAACAAGGGGTTGCATCGGAAGCCCTGCGCGGCACGACCCAGAACGACATCGTCAAGGAATACCTCAGCCGCGGCACGTTCATTTTCCCGCCAGAGGCATCGCGCCGACTCATTGTCGACATGGTGGCTTGGTGCGCGCAGCATGCGCCGAAGTGGAATCCGATGAACGTGTGCTCCTATCACCTGCAGGAGGCCGGTGCTACGCCGGTGCAGGAGATCGCCTATTCGCTGGCCACTGCTATTGGTGTGCTCGATGCTGTACGCGACAGCGGTCAGGTGGAGCCCGAGCAGTTCACCCAGGTATTCGGCTCGATCTCGTTCTTCGTGAATGCCGGGATTCGTTTCATCGAGGAGATCTGCAAGATGCGTGCCTTCACGCAATTGTGGGATCGCATCGGTCTCGAGCGATACGGCGTCACCGACGCCAAGGCGCGGCGGTTCCGATACGGCGTCCAGGTGAACTCGCTCGGCCTCACCGAAGCTCAGCCCGAGAACAACGTGCAGCGCATCGTGCTCGAGATGCTCGCGGTCACATTGTCGAAAGACGCTCGGGCGCGCAGCGTGCAATTGCCGGCATGGAATGAAGCCCTCGGACTTCCGCGCCCATGGGATCAGCAATGGTCGTTGCGGATGCAACAAGTGCTCGCGTTCGAAACCGATCTGCTCGAGTATGGCGACATCTTCGAGGGCTCGACGGTCATCGAGGCGAAAACATCCGAGCTGTGCGACGCAGCGTGGGCCGAGCTGCAGGACGTGCTTGCGCTCGGCGGTGCGTTCCAGGCGGTCGACGAGTTGAAGGGTCGGCTCGTGCGGTCCATGGCCGAACGCACGCGCCGCATCGAGTCGGGTGCGCAGACGGTGGTCGGTGTGAACAGCTATCAGGAGACCGCCGAAAGTCCACTCGGTGGCGAGGGCAACATTCTGGTCGTCGATCCCGCGGTCGAGCAGCACACCATCGACCAAGTCGACGCATGGCGCGCTGCACGCGACAACGCTGCAGTCCACGAGGCGATCGACGCACTCCGCGTCGCTGCTGAGGGCGACGAGAACATCATGCTTGCGTCCATCCGACTCGCCCGCGCCGGCGGCACCACGGGCGAATGGGCCACCACCCTGCGTTCGGTTTTCGGTGAATACCGCGCACCCACCGGTGTAGGCGCAGCCGTGGGTCGGCGTACAAACGAGCTCGCGGCCGTGGCTGACTACGTGCGTACCATCCCCGGCGGTCCGCCGAGGTTCCTCGTTGCCAAGCCCGGCCTCGATGGCCACTCCAATGGGGCCGAGCAGATCGCCGTGGCGGCTCGCGACGCCGGCATGGAGGTCGTGTACAGCGGCATCCGCCTGACGCCTGAGCAGATCGCCGCGTCGGCCCGCGATGAAGACCCCGATGTAATCGGTCTGTCGATCCTCAGTGGTTCGCATCTGGCACTGGTTCCCGATGTGCTTGCGTGCCTCGCTGCGGCCGGCGTCGATGCACCGGTGGTGGTTGGTGGCATCATTCCTCAGGACGACCGCGATCGGCTGGCTGCCATCGGTATCGCGCGGGTATACACGCCAAAGGACTACGAACTCGGCAGGATCATGCGCGACATCGCCGAACTCGCCGCGAACCATCGCAACGGCTCTTGATCGGCGCCGGACCCAACGTGAACGACTGGATCGGTCAACGATCACACCACGGCGGCGTCGACGAGATTCCGCTCCCGGCATCGCCGGGCCGCTTGTGGTTGTGCGGTAAACACTTCGTTGCACCAGACCCTGAGCGGGCAATGCGCGCTGTGCATGCCACCACGGTGGTCTGCTTGAACCAGCAGCGCGAACTGGTCGACCGCTATCCGCAGTATGTCAACTGGTTGCATCTGCAACCAGTTGAACGCGCGGTGTGGTTCCCCATTCCCGATCTGGATGCACCACCGATGCACTCGGCGATCTCGCTGGTCGACGATCTACGTCAACGCGTCGACCAGGGCCACACGCTGTTGGTGCATTGCGGCGCAGGCATCGGGCGCGCCGGCACCGTTGCGGCTGGGTTGTTGATGCGTATGGGCGAACCGCGAGACGTCGCGCTCGCTGCGGTGGCGGCGCACCGGCCAATGGCAGGTCCCGAAGCCGGAGCGCAACGCGAATTGCTCCACCTGCTCGAATCGACCTGACTTCGCCGAGGCGCCTCGGCGGGGGCTCGGCTGCCGCTGGTATCGTGAGTTGCGCAACCCGGTGAAAGGGGAATCCGATGTCAGAGGTCACCCGTTATCTGCCCGGCACACCATCGTGGATCGATCTGGGGATACCCGATCCCGCCGCCGGAGCGTTGTTCTACTCGAAGCTGTTCGGTTGGACCATCGACGAGGGTCCCCCAGAGGCTGGCGGCTACCGCATGTGCATGCTCGATGGCCGCCCGGTAGCCGGTCTCGGGCCGCAGATGAATCCCGAGATGCCGCCATGGTGGACCACCTACATCAGCGTCGATGATGCCGATGAGACCGCAGCGAACATCGTGGCCGAGGGTGGTCAGTTGCTGGTGGAGCCGGTGGACGTGCTCGACGCCGGGCGTATGGCGGTCGCCTTCGATCGCTTCGGTGCTGTGTTTTCGATCTGGCAGCCACGCGCGCACATCGGCGCTGGGCTGGTCAACGAGCCGGGCACGCTGTGCTGGAACGAGTTGATGACGCGCGAACCCACCGGTGCCATCGAGTTCTATGGCTCAGTGTTCGGATGGGAGCCCAAGACCGACGAGATGGAACACGGCTCCTACACCGAGTTCCTCATCAACGATCGCTCGATCGCCGGCATGATGCCGATGCAGGGCGATATGTGGCCCGGCGACCTCCCCAACCACTGGATGGTGTACTTCGCAGTGTCCGACACCGACGTTGCGGCAGCGCTGGTCGTCGAACTCGGCGGAACGGTGTCGGTGCCGCCAACGGATATCCCGCCTGGTCGCTTCGCAGTGGTGGGTGATCCTCAGGGTGCGACGTTCAGCATCATCACGATGACACGATCGGCCGACTGATCAGTTGCTGGTCACGCAGATTACGGCGTGGCGGCGGGGCTCGACGTCGTCGGCACCACCTCGCCCGGCTGGGGTAGTTTCAGCTTCTGGCCGGCCTGAATCTTGTCGGGGTTGGTGATGCCGTTGTAGGCGGCAAGATCGCCGGAGCTGATGCCGAACTGCTTGGCGATGCTGAACAGCGACTCACCCTTCTTCACCACATACACCAAGGGAATGGTCGTGGTGGTTGGAGGAAGCGTGGTGGTGGTCGTGGTGGTGGCGATCGGCGGCAGCGTGTCGCTGGCCGAACTGCTGCTGCTCCCGCACGCGACGAGCACCGCACCGCACGACAACAGTGTGGCGATGCCAGCGGTACGCGCGAAATAGCTCATCGACATCATGCTACGCGTAGATTCATCCGGGTGGAGCCCACCCCTACGTCAGATCTTCATCTCGGTGACTACCCGGGTGCCGTCGCGCCAGACCGTGACTATTCGGTGGCGGCAGGCCAGGTGAACCTGGCCGTGCACGAGTGGGGCGACACGTCCAATCCTCCACTGTTCTTGGTGCATGGGGGCTTCGATTTTGCACGGACATACGACGTGTTCGCGCCGCTGTTGGCGGCTGCTGGTTGGCGCGTCATCAGCTGGGACCAGCGCGGTCACGGTGACAGCGATCAGACCGAGCTGTACTCGTGGGACGGCGACATGCGCGACGCGATGGCGGTGATGGACTCCGTCACCACGAAGCCGGCGCCGGTGATCGGCCACAGCAAGGGCGGCGCGCTGATGATCCAACTCGCCGATGCCCAGCCGTATCGCTTCAGCCATCTGGTCAACATCGATGGCATCCCGTATCGCCGCCGAATTCCCGATGTGTCCGACCACGAGCGCACCCGGATGATGCTGGGTGATGTCGAGCGGTGGCTCGACGACCGCCGCAAGGTGAGCCTTGCCTCGCGCAAGCCCGGCACGCTCGAAGACCTGGCGCGTCGGCGCGGCCGGATGAACCCGCGCCTCTCGCACGAGTGGCTGTGCCATCTCGTCACCGTCGGAGCGCGCCACGAAGCCGATGGTTGGCGCTGGAAGATCGATCCCGCGATGCGTTTTGGCGGATTCGGTCCGTGGCGCCCCGAGTGGACCATCACGCGCCTGCCCGGTTTGCCGATGCCGTTCTTCGGCATTCTCGGCAGCGAGCTCGAGGAGATGGGTTGGGGCACCTTGCCACGTCATGTCGCCAAGTACCTGCCCGATGGCGGGCGATGCGAGGTGCTCGACAACGTCGGTCACTTCGTGCACATCGAACAACCACATCTCGTCTCGCAGATGGTGCTCGGCTTTCTCGGTGGACCTTCGTGAGCCGGGTCTCGATGCTGGCGCACGGCAAGGTTGCCTTGGCGCTGCACCACCTGCGCGACGGCAATGGTCGCGCGCTGCTGTTGTTGCATGGTCTCGGTGAACACGCGCCCCACAGTGAGCCGGCGTGGTGCAGCGAATGGGTCGGACCCGTTGCCGCGTTGGACTTCACCGGGCATGGCGAGTCAACGATTCCACGTGGCGGCGGTTACAGCGCCGAGATGTTGCTCGCCGACGCCGACGCCGCGCTCGCCGCACTCGGCGAGGTGACGGTGGTCGGTCGCGGCCTTGGTGCCTACATCGCGTTGCAACTCGCAGGTGCGCGCGCCGGGTCGGTTCGCGGTGCCGTCCTGGCCGATGGGCCGGGTCTGGCCGGTGGCGCAGTGGGCCCCACGTCGTCGAGCTTTCTCTCGCTCGAGCCGCGCAGCACGCCACCCGACCCATATGCGTTGTTCGAGTTGTCGCGAGATCTTCGTCCGCCCGACTATGCAACGCTTTTCGTGCGGATGGCGATGGAACATAGCGGTCTCGAGGAGCCCATCACGGTCGCCGCCATCGTGCGCCCGCCATGGCTCGCGGCTGTCGCCGACGAAGTCGGCGTGGCGCAGGCAACCGTGCGTGAGGCCCTCGTAACGTATAAGGAAGCAATATGAACACTGCCGCTGTCAATCCCCAGCTCGACCTTGTCCTCGAGCGCGTCGTCGACATCGCCCCCGAACTCGTGTGGGCTGCGTGGACCCAACCCGACCACCTGACCAAGTGGTTCACGCCGGCGCCGTGGAGCACGGTCGAAGCCGAAGTGGACCTGCACCCGGGCGGAGTCTTTCGCACCGTGATGTGCTCCCCAGAGGGCGACCGTGTCGACAACAGCGGCTGCTACCTCGAGGTTGTCGAGAACAAGCGACTCGTGTGGACCGCTGCGCTCGGGCCCGGCTATCGCCCGAATGACTTCTCCGGAGGCGGCTTCGGGTTCACGGCCGAGATTACCCTCGAACCCGCCGGTGCCGGCACCAAGTACACCGCGCGGGTGCTACATGCGACCGCGGAACACAACGCGGTTCATGCGGACATGGGATTTGTCGACGGTTGGGGCGTTTCGCTCGACCAACTCGTCGTCTACATGACGAGTCGCTGAGCGCGCGGTGGTCGGCGCGCCGGATCCGATCTTTGCCGACCGACGCTTGGCCGAGATCTACGACCCACTCGACCCGCATCGCGTCGATCTCGATGCGTACGCGGCGATCGCTGCTGAGTTCGGGGCGCGCTCTGTTCTCGACGTCGGCTGCGGGACCGGAACCTTCGCGTGTCTCCTCGCCGCGCAGGGGTTCGATGTGGTGGCTGTCGATCCAGCGGTTGCATCGTTGAACGTCGCAAAGCGCAAACCCCAGGCCGAACGGGTGAAATGGCTACTGGGTGATGCAACCATGCTGCCCACTTTGCGAGTCGACCTTGCCACAATGACCGGCAACGTCGCCCAAGTGTTCCTCGACGACGAGGTTTGGCGAGCGACGCTGCGCGGCGTGAGGGACGCGTTACGCCCGGGCGGACGCGTGGTATTCGAGGTTCGCGATCCAGCGCGAAAGGCGTGGCAGAAATGGAACCGTGACCAGTCCTATGAGCGCATTGATATTGCCGGGGTCGGCCCCGTCAGTCAGTGGGTCGAGGTCACCGACGTCAGCGGACAAATGGTCACCTTCATTTGGACGTTCCAATTCGCGCAGTCGGGCGAGATGATCAGATCTGAGTCCACCCTGAGGTTTCGGTCCCGAAGCGAGATCGCGTCCTCGCTCGCTTCGGTGGGTCTGCGACTCGTGGAGGTCCGTGATGCCCCGGACCGACCCGGCCTTGAGCTGGTGTTCGTCGCCGAGCGCGACCACTAAGCAGTTTCTTGGGCGCATGTCGCGCCAGAGTGTGGCGCGGAACGCGCCCGAGCCGGCTTGGGCTTGCCTCGGGGCCGGCTTGGGCTTGCCTCAGGGCTGGGTCAGGGCTGGGCTGAGCGCTCGGTGGTCAGGGATACACGTCGAGGTGCATCCGGCGGCCGGGACCGAAGAGGGTGTCGGTCATCCCGTCATCGATGAAGCCTGCCGCTCGATAGAACTGCATCGCGTGAGGGTTGGCCGTGACCTCGACCCGGGTGACGCCCTGCGAACGAGCGATCGCCGCGGCATCCACAACCAAGCCGCGCGCCACGCCATGGCGCATCCACACAGGGTCGACGAAGAGATCGTCGAGTTCGATCGCGTCTGGCGAGACACCGGATCGTGTGGTGGCGAAGCCGATGACGCGTTCGCCGTCGAGTGCGACCCGGGTTCGGTGTTCGCCGACGGGTGTGTCGTCGAACTCGAGTGAGTCGGGATGGGCGCGCAGGTTTGCCCGATCACCGGCGTTGGAAAGCGACGACCGACGAAACACATCGCGAAGCGTGGCCACGTCAGCCGCCTGTGCCGTTCGAATCTGAGGGTGATGCACACGCACAGCTTGCACCATTGCACGCCGGGTCAGAGACGCTTTCGGGTCAGATGTCGCGCCAGCTCACGTAGTGGGCCAGCGCAGCCAACTCGTTGCGCGCGTCGAGCGTCAGCGGCATCGTTGCCAGCGAAGAAAGGGCTTCATCAGTGAGCACGCGGATGTGGCCCTCGAGTTCTGCGAGCGCACCGGTGTCGATGATGACCTGCTGCACGTTTGCGATGGTCTGCTCGCTCATGTCGGGCTCGCCGACGCGGTCGAGCACGGCGGCTTGTGCCGGCGTTGCGGCCGCGCATGCAAGTGCCATGAGGGGCGTGGGCTTGCCCTCGCGCAGATCGTCGGCCACGGGTTTTCCCGTGATGACCGTGTCGCCGTACACGCCGAGCACGTCGTCGCGCATCTGGAACGCGTCGCCAAGGGGCAGGCCATAGGCGGACAACGGCGCGAGCAGTTCGTCGGCGCGCTCGGGCGCGGCGAGCAGCGCACCGAGGTGCAGTGGGCGTTCGATGGTGTATTTGCCACTCTTGTAGCGACAGATCTGCGCAGCTTTCTGCCAACGACGCTCGCGGTGCGCGGAGCCGACGATGTCGAGGTACTGGCCGATGTTCAGCTCGATACGTAGTTCGTTCCAGATGTCCCAAGCCGGAGCCGAAGCGCCGCGCATGAGTTGATCGGCATAGACGAACGTGAGGTCGCCGACGAGAATGGCAACGCCCTCACCGTAGCGGCGTGGCTCACCGGCCCAATGCCCGCCGTGACGTTGCTCGTGCACGGTGTGCACGGTGGGTTCGCCGCGCCGGGTGGACGAGCCGTCCATCACGTCGTCGTGGAAGAGCGCAAACGCGTGCAGTAGTTCGAGCGCGGCACCGGCATCGATGACCTGCTGATGCTCGGCCTCGCCACCAGCACCGACGAAACCCCAATGGCAGAACGCCGGCCTCAGCCGTTTGCCGCCACCGAGCACGAGGCCACGAATCGCGATGAATGGATCGGCCAGTGTTTCGTCGAATCGCGACCAACGCTGGTCTTCGACATCGATGAGGGTACGAAGGCGTGTAACGACTCGATCAGCGATGTGAGCGAGCGACGCAGGTGCGACAGGAACCACATCGTCAGGATAGCGGCAGGTGTGCGAGGAGGCCCGTTGAGTTAGCGCGGCGGTTCAAAGGTGCGGTTCAGCTACCCAGTTCGGCAACCACATGCTCGATCTGCAGGCGTGCGTTGCCAATTCGCTCGCGGCACAGCCGAATGAGTTCCGCAGCTCGTTGCACTTGGCTGGCCAGGCGGTCGACATCGACATTGTCGCGTTCGAGTTCGGCGAGAATGGCTTCGAGTTCGGCGAGGGCTTCGGCATAGCCAAGGGGGTCACTCATCGTTGGCTCCTTCAGGGGCGGTGATGTGAGGGGTGCTGGAGTCAGCTTTTGTGGATGCGACGACACTGTGCGCGTGGCCAAGAGCGAAGGTGGTGGTGATCGTTGCCCCGACGGCCAGATCGGCGGCGTCACGCACGACCCGCCCATCGGCATCGCGAGTGAGGCTCCAACCGCGCGCGAGTGTGTGCACAGGATCGAGAAGCCGAAACCGCGCTTCGATGTGGCCCAAGGTGGCAAGTTCTTGCGCAGCGAATTGGAGCGCCCGCCGACCCGCCCGTTCCGTGCAGGCGATGAGTGCTGTCGAGGCCTGGTCAAGGGCGCGGCCTGATGACAGCGTGACCCGGTGTGAGCGATCGGTCAGTCGTTGATCAGCACGTTCGACTGCGGCGATGGTGCGCTGTTCGATGCGGCGAGCGGTCTCGAGCAGGCCAGCCGATGACTGATCGACCTGCCGACCGGCGAGCGCCGAGAGCGACGCCCACGTGGCCTCGGCGCGCAGTGAAAATGCCTGTACCCGTTCGATCAGCGCGTTGGCGCACGCCGTGGGTGTCTTGAACGCAGAGTGGGCGACCTCGTCAGCAATGCTGCGATCGATCTCGTGACCGAGGCCAGTGAGCACCGGTACCGACGCCGCAGCAATGGCCAGCGCGATGGACTCGGCATCGAACACCGCCAACTCGGTTCGGGATCCGCCGCCACGCACCACCACGATGGCATCGAGATCATCGAAGCCGCTGAGGGTGGAGATGGCGGCGGTGACCATCTCTGCAGCGAACTCGCCCTGTACCCGTACGTCGACGACGCGGAGCTCGAAGCCATGCCCGCTCTGGACGAGTTCGTTGGTGAAGTCGTGCCACGCTGCGCTGCCAACACTGGTGATCAGCCCGATGCGTAGGGGGAGCAGTGCCAGTGTGGTGCGGCGGTTGGCGTCGTACAGACCTGATGCCACCAGCCGACGGATCACGTCGTCGCGCTGTAGGGCCATCTCGCCGAGCGTGTAGCGCGGATCGATGCCGGACATCTTCAGGCTCAGGCGCCCGCTCGGCGCATAGAAATCGAGCGAGCCGAACACACGCACTTTCATGCCGTCGGCCAGGCGCAGCCGATGCTTCTGCAGCAACGGACGCAACCGGGCCCTCGTGTTGGCGAACAACGACACATCGAGCACGGCCTTGCCGGTGTCGGTGGATTCGACGAGGCGAAAGTACGCGTGTGGGCCACGCTCGCTATAGCCCTGGATCTCGCCGCGAATCCACACGCCATCGCCAAATCGGTGACGCAGCGCGCCGTTGACCGCATCGGCGAGTTCGCCAACGGAGTAGGTGTGTTCCTCGGCGTCGCCATCGTTCGCATTGTCGTCGAGGTCGAGCTCGAAGGCGGGTTGGTTCACTCCACGAGTCTGCCGCACGTGTGCGCGACTCGTTGGCTCAGGCGCTGACGTTCACCCGGATCGTGTGCCATCCGGTTGCGCCATTGGGTGCCACGTCGACGCGTTCTTCGGTTTGGGTGTCGCCCGATCCATCGGTGGCGCGGCAACGAATCTGATGCTTGCCGGGCGTTGCATCCCACTTCAGCCACCACTGCCGCCACGAGTTGTCGCTCAGCGACGGGCCGAGTGTGGCAACCATCCATGCACCGTCGTCGACCTGCACCTCGACCTGAGCGATGCCGCGGGTCGGCGCCCAGGCCACGCCTGCGATGGCAACCGTGCCCTTGGCCACGCCGGAGCCGGGTCGATCGATGCGCGACTGGGTCTTCACCGGCGCCTCCACCGACCAACCGCGCGGCACCCAGTAGCCCTGCTCTTTGTCGAAGCGGGTGAGGCGAATCTCGCTTAACCACTTCGTCGCCGACACGTAGCCGTAGAGACCGGGGATGATCAGGCGCGCCGGGAAGCCGTTCTTTACCGGCAACGCCTCGCCATTCATCCCCAACGCAACGATGGCATCACGGCCGTCGAGCGCGGCCACGGGGAAGCCGGCGGTGAACTCGTCGACCGAGACACCCATGATCTGATCGGCGTCGTTGTGCACGCCAGCTTCCGCGAGCAGGTCATCGAGACGGATGCCGACCCAGCGTGCGTTGCCGACCAGGTCGCCACCCACTTCGTTCGACACGCACGAGATGGTGATGTCGCGCTCGATGAGTTCGCGACTCAGAAGATCGTCGTAGGTATAGGTGCGTTCGTTGTCGACCATCCCGGTGATCTTGAGCTTCCAGGTCGTCAACGACACCGACGGGAACGACAGCGCTGTGTCGATGCGATAGAAATCGCCGATCGGGGTGATCAGCGGCGACAGGCCCTCTGTGGTGAGTGCGGGGTCGGTAGGCGGGGCGGGAAGCGGTGTCTTCGATGTCGGTGGACGGACCCCGGCGCGTTCGATGGCCGAGTCGAAGCGGTGCTGCAGCCCGCGGCCAACGGCACCGAGGGCCACCGTGGCAACGGCGATGCCTCCGCTCGCCATCAGGAACCGACGTCGATCGAGGGCTGGTGCGGCGGTCATACTCTGCGCCACAGGCCGGGCCGTCGCGTTGGCTGCCGCCGCCGATTGTGGTGCTCGTGGTTGGGCGAGATGATGTCCCAACAACAACACACCGGCTGCTGTTGCTCCTGCCACGAGCGATGGCAGCACGCCGATGAGATGGGTATTGCGTCCGACCTCGCCGGCCCATGCGCCAGCTAGGCCGAGCAGCACCGAGAAGGCAATGCCGATGTCGGTGCGACCGCGAACGGTGACGATACCGACGAGCACGGCGATGATCGCGATGACGATGACGATGCTCCAGACGAGCACGGTCTTGTCGGTGGTGCCGAAGGTGCGTACCGCCCACAGCTTGAGCGGCTTGGGCACATGGTCGATCACACGGTCACCCACGCTCACGATCGGTGAGCTCAACACACGCGAGAACCCGGCAAACACCCCACCCATCGCCAGTCCGGCGCCCAACGCGAGCAGTCCGATGAGCGCGCCCCACCACCGTGGTGGCTGGTGCTCGGTGGTCGGACCCCCGACCGCGACTACTGGCTGAGCGTTTTCGCCTTCTTGCATGTCAACGTCCCTTCATGCGTGGGGGCACGCGCGTCAGTAAACGACTCACAGTGTGTATACGTTCCTGAGACGACAAAGAGATCAAGAAAGATCAGCAATTGTCGGAAGCGGCTTCGAGTTTGGTGAGATCACCTGACAGCATGACCGGCGCGCACACGCCCGTGGTGATCAACTCGCCATCGATCACCACGCCCCGGTTGACTCGAAGCGCCTCGAGATCGGTGAGCGGGCGCTCGAGTGCCCGTCGACGGGTGGTGGCGAGTTCCTGGAACGAGTTCGCGACGGCGTCGAACTGACGCTTCACCTTGTCGACGGAGTCGGTGTACTTGGTCCACTGCTGCGCAAAGCGACCAAGCATCTGCAACATCTCGTGGCTCGTCTGTTCGATCATGAAGTTGTCGAACGCCTGGCGGATGACGCCCAGGAACGCAAACAGGGTGAGCGGCGAGCAGATCACCACGTGCTGACGCATCGCTTCATCGATCAGTTCAGGGTCGGTCTCGTGGATGAAGGCACTGAGCGTTTCGTTCGGCACGAACAACAACACGTTGTCGATGGCCGGCCGGTCATCGGCCTGCGTGTATTCGCGCCGCGCCAGTTCGCGCACACGTGCCCGCACATCGCGAAGGAACGCGGCGCGGTTTGCGGACCGGTCAGCGTCGTTGTCGGCATCGAGGTAGCGCAGATAGGCGGCCATGGGGAACTTCACGTCCATGAACAGCACGTGCCCCTTGGGGAGCAGGAACGTGAAGTCGGGGATGCCCTGCGCATCGCCCGCAACGGCAGTGCGTTTGAGATACTGCTTGTGCTCGATGAGCCCCGCCGCACGGATGATGTCCTCGGCCATGCGCTCGCCCCATTGGCCGCGGGTATTGGGACTGGCCAGCGCCTCGCGCAGGCTCTGTGTGGTGGTGGACAATCGTTGCGTGACCTCGGTGTGCTCGCGCAGCGACTGATCCATCTGCCCGAACCGTTGTGTGGTTGCGTCGCCGAGTCGACCAACCAGTGTCACCAGTCGATCGAGGTCGGTGCGCACCTCGCTCTGCATCTGCCCGAGGCGCGCATCGATGAGATCTTTCTTGGCCGATAGTTCGGCTGAGGCTTCGATGTGTGCGTCAGGGCCGTTCGGAAGCGCACCTTGGCGACGCATGAGCGAGGACATGGTGACGACGGTGACGGCGATGCCGACGGCAAGTGCCGCGAGGGCGATGATCAGAACGAGCGCTGTGTTCATGAGCCGATCATGATCGCGGGGTGTGACAACGGAAGGGGGAGTCGTCACTCAGCGAGCGTCTGGCTGGCCTGTTCCTGACGCGCGTAGAAACCACCGAGCGCCATCAGCTCGTCGTGCGTACCCTGCTCGACCACTTGCCCATCGTCGAGCACCACGATGCGATCGGCGTCGCGGATCGTGGACAGGCGGTGCGCAATCACCAACGCCGTTCGGCCCTGCAAGGCGTGATCGAGCGCGGCCTGCACCAGGCTCTCGTTCTCGTTGTCGAGGTGACTCGTGGCCTCGTCGAGGATCATCACCGCGGGATTCTTCAACAACATGCGCGCAATCGCGAGGCGCTGCTTCTCGCCGCCGCTGAGGCGATAGCCGCGCTCGCCCACGATGGTGGCGTACCCGTCGGGCAACGTGGCGATGGTGTCGTAGATGCGCGCGGCCCGACATGCCTCATCAAGGTCTGCCACGGTGGCATCGGGCTTGGCGTAGCGCAGGTTCGATTCGATGCTCTCGTGGAACAGGTGAGGATCTTGCGATACCACGCCGATCGCGGCGCGTAGCGACTGACCGGTGAGCGAGCGCACGTCGTGGCCATCGACCAACACCGCGCCGCCGGTCACGTCGTACAGGCGGGTGATGAGCGAGGCCAGCGTTGTCTTACCAGCACCCGAGGAACCAACCAGCGCGACGGTCTCGCCAGGTGCGATGCTCAACGAGAGCCCGCGCAATACGTCACGGTCGGGATCGACACCCTGAGGCCCGGGCGCCTCGAGCGAGGGGATCGATACAGCCGACGCCGGCGGATATCGGAAGGTGACATTGTCGAACTGCACCGAGCCCGAGGGGCTGACCAGCTCCACGGCGCCGGGCGCATCGACGATGTTCACCGGTGCGTCGAGTACCTCGAACACGCGCTCGAAGCTGACGAACGCAGTCATCAGGTCGACACGCGCGTTGGTGAGCCCGGTGAGAGGTTGGTAGATGCGCGACACGAGCGTGGCGAGCAGCACCAGGTCGCCTGCTGACAGGCTGCCCGAGATGGCGAGGTGTCCGCCGACGCCGTAGACGGCGGCAGCGCCGAGCGCACCCACCAGTCCGAGCGCCACGAAGAACACCCGGCCGTACATGGCCGACTTGATGCCGGTGTCGCGAACACCTTCAGCGCGCCTGGAGAACGTGGACACCTCGCGATCGTGGCGTCCGAACAGCTTGACGAGCAGCGCTCCGCTCACGTTGAACCGTTCGGTCATTTGGGTGTTCATCTGCGCGTTGTATTCCATCTGCTGACGCGCGATCACCTGCAACTTCTTGCCCACCCGCTTGGCCGGAATGACGAAGATCGGCAGCACCACGAGCGACAACAGCATGAGCCGCCAATCGACTGCGGCCATCGCCACCAAGGTGGTAACGAGCACGACCACGTTGCTGACCACGCTGCCCAAGGTGCTGGTGACGGCAGATTGTGCTCCGATGACGTCGTTGTTCAGGCGGCTGATCACCGCACCCGTCTGCGTGCGGGTGAAGAATGCGATGGGCATGCGCTGCACCTTGTCGAACAGCGCAACGCGCAGGTCGTAGATGAGACCCTCACCGATTCGCGCTGAGTACCAGCGTTGGCCGATGGCCAAGCCTGCATCGGCAACGGCAGCGAGCACCACGATGATTGCGAGCATGGTGAGTTCGTGGCGGTTCTTGGTGGGGATCGAGTGGTCGATGATGCGCCGGAACACAAATGGCGCCACCAGCGAGAGCAGTGCGGCGAGCACGATCGTGAGCAGGAATCCGTTGATGCTCGTCCGATACGGACGCGCAAACGTCCAGACGCGCCGCAACGCGCCCCGATTGAGCCGGGCGTCCTTCACCGCATCGGAATCGCCAGGAAGCATCATGTGGGGACCCATTCGCATAGATGCCAAGGCTACGGCGGGCGCTCCTGCATACCCCGTGGCGCGGTCGGGGCCTGCCGGTTCAGGTGGTGGGGTGTCGTTGTACCATCTGCGCCATGCGCTCTCGACGACTCACCATCTCCTTGATCAGCGCAGCTGTTTTGCTGACCGCGTGCGGCGATGGACGCAACGATGGAGTGACGGCCACGAAGAGCGTGTCACGCACCGATGCACCAACCAAGCCGGGCAACGATCCCTTCGGCTGGAAGAACGTCGGCTCGGATGGTGCAGTTCAGAAGGGGCACCTCCGCGTGCCCATTGACTACAAGGATCTGTCGAAGGGCTCCTTCAAGCTCTTCGTCACCCGGCACCAGGCCACCGACAAGGCCAAGCGCATCGGCAGTCTGTTGGTGAACCCTGGTGGCCCCGGATTCGGTGGTAGTGATTTCGGCCTGTACGCCGACCAGATCTACCGCAAGGAACTGCTGGCTCGTTTCGATATCGTTGCGTGGGACCCGCGTGGCACCGGAGTGAGCACGCCGGCCATCGATTGTGTCGACGACTACGACCGCTACTTCGCGAACACCGACATCACCCCCGATACCGGTGCCGAGCGTCAGAAGATCGTCGATCTCGCCAAGGAGTTCGAGACCGACTGCGCGGCGAAGAACGCCAAGATCCTGCAGTACATCGGTACCAACAATTCGGCCCGCGACATGGATTCCATCCGCAAGGCGCTCGGCGAGACGAAGATTTCGTACTTCGGTTTCAGTTACGGCAGCGAACTCGGTGCCGCGTGGGCCACGCTCTTCCCCTCAACCGTGCGCGCAGCGGTACTCGACGGTGCTGCCGACCCCACAGCCGACTTCCTCACCAGTGGATTGCAACAGAGCAAGGGTTTCGAAGATGCACTCACCAACTTCCTGAAGAAGTGCAGCGCCGACAGCAAATGCGCCTTCAACAACAACGGCAATGCCGAGAAGGCGTTCGACGCGCTGATGCTTGCCATCGATGCCAAGCCGATTCCGAGCGAATCGGGACGCCCTGCCGTCACGCGCGCCATGGCACTCACGGCCGTTGGTCAGGCGATGTATTCGCAGTCGCTGTGGTCCGAACTCGAGCAGGCTCTCGCCGATGCGCAACGGGGCAAGGGTGCTGGCCTGCTCGCTTTGTACGACGCGTACTACCAACGCCAGCCCGATGGCAGCTACGACAACTCGCTCGAGGCGTTCCAGACCATCAGCTGTATGGACCGATCCGAACGACCCACCGTTGCCGAAGCGGACGCCAGCGCAGCCCAGTACATTGCGGTCGCGCCGCGCTTTGCTCCCGGCACTACGGGTAACTACTTCTGCACTTTCTTCCCGCCAACAAATGATCCCGAAGCGGCGATCACGGGCAAGGGCGCCGGGCCGATCCTTGTCGTTGGTACCACTGGCGACCCGGCCACGCCGCTGTCGAGCTCGGAGAACATGACCAAGGCGCTCGAACAAGGCGTGCTGCTCGTGGTGGATGCCGCCCAACACACTGGCTACAGCGTGAACGACTGCTCGCAGAAGGCAGTCGACAATTACCTCATCACCCAGAAGCCGCCAGCCGTCGGAACCCGCTGCTGAGCACGATTGCGACAATGCTGACTGGTTAATGTGCTCGGCGCCGGACGGGTCGAAGGTCCTCGACTTCGCATGGGCGGTCGTCGAGGTTGAGGATCTCCGGGTCGCCGGTCAGCAGCGCCAAGCCGTGCGCCGCCGCCGTCGCGACGGCGAAGCAGTCCCCAAGCGATATCGCCGCCCGCGCCTTCAGACGAGCAGCCTCGATCATGCGCGCGGTTCCTGGTAGGTCTTGGGCGAGCGCTGCGCGCAATTGTCGCGAGGTCTCATCCGCAGCGGCTCGGCCGTGATCTCGCTCAACGCGGTAGTAGACCTCGACCAGGTTCACCCAACTCACCGTCGGGCGAGTCGGCGCCACCTGTTCGAGCCTGGAGAAGGCCGGTTCCTGGCCGTCGAGCCATGCGAGGATCGCCCAGGAATCGAGGCAGACACTCACCGAGGCTCGCTGGCCCGATCATCGAGCAGTCTCGCAGCCATGCCGCTGTGCTCGAATTTGCCCCCAAGACCCCTGGGCCGGTGCCGGGCGAGGCAACCGAGATCACGAGAGTGGGCACGGAGCGGCAGCGGTGGCGGCAGGTGTGAAACTGCGCCACCGCTCCTGCTCGGAGCGGAAGGGGTGGGATTTGAACCCACGGAGACGCAGAACGCCTCAACGGTTTTCGAGACCGGCCCATTCGTCCGCTCTGGCACCCTTCCGCC
>JAYUWK010000170.1:0-2800 GCA_043753895.1 Actinomycetota bacterium | reverse complement strand
GTGCCGCCGCGCTTCTGGAGTCACGCGACGAAGGCATGGTCACTGCGATGGGCATCGGTTCCAACAGCAGCGCGGCGGTGACCGAACTTTTCCTGCGCGCCGATATCGACATTCCACGCTTGCCGGGCGATACTCGCTCCTCGAGCAACACGGTGCTGACGAGGTGTTCGAGGCGGCCGCCGGTCGGGCGGTTGTTGCGGTGGGAGTGTTCAATTCGGTCGTCCTCGCCTCATCGCGTCCGGCGCAACGCACCACTATTAGCCGGCATCAGACGACGTGCTGCAACGGGTGCCGTGTCTCGCGAGATCGCCAAGGCATACAGGGCATCGCTTCCCGAGGCTGCGATCGCGTTTCCCTTGCGCAATCCTGCGGTGACCTCCATGGTGCTAGAAATGAAGAGCGCGGAGGAGGTTCGCAGCAACCTCGGGATGGTGCTGCGAACCTCCAGCGGAGATCTTTGGCGCGCGCTCCAAAGATGGCGCGGGCTGAGATCTAGCCCAGCTGTGCGATCTCGGTCGCGGTCAGTGCGCGGTCATAGATGTAAAGCTCATCGAGTCCTATCGAGACATTCCCTGCGAGAGCTCCACCGACGGTGGTAGGGGCGAAGGTCCCCGACCAGGTGCCTTGGCTGTCGAGGGTCCCGTCCAGATAAAGTTTCAATGTGCCTGCGGTGCGGGTAATCACCACATGCGTCCACGCCCCGGTCGGTATCGCTTTCGTCGCAGTGACGCGATCGGATCCCGCATAGAGCCGCGGCTTGCCCTGATAGAAGTTGATGTCCATTCCACTACCACGCAACAAGCCAGTCGTATTCGTCAGACCAGCGCTCGGGTTGACCCAAGCGGCAATGCTGAAGTCGCCGGTGATGGAAATGGCCGGAAGGGCTATGGTCCCGGTGCCACCGGAGTTGGCCGTGAATGAGCCAGCAAACTGACCGTCCCGCCGCCACACGTAGCTGCCGCTCGCAACTCCGTTGCGGCCCTGGCCTGAGCTATCGGTGACCGATGTCGTTGGTGTGCTGCTGAATCCGTAGAGAACGTCAAGTCCGCTCGGTATCGTTGGCGCGGGTTGTGCGAGCTGCTGCACCTCGGTCGAACTCAAGGCACGGCCCGCGAGTACGAAGTCATCAATTGCTTGTGGCCCCGTCGTGGCTATGGCGCGGCCCGCGAACTTTGGCGTGAAGATCCCGCTCCAGGTTCCGGTGCCGCGCGCCATGCCGTTGACGTAGGTTGTAATCGTGGTCCCGGACCGGGTTACGGCAACGTGCGCCCAGGTGTTTGCCGCTACTGCGACGGACGATGTCGCGACGTCGGCTCCTGTGTACAGGCGCGGATATCCTTGGTAGAGGTTTATGTCCTGCCCGATCCCTGACACGAGGCCATTCGCGTTGCTCGGTGCGGTATCCGTCCGAATCCATCCAGCAGCTGTGAAGTCACCGGGGTACGACACAGGCGGCAGCGTCACGCTCCCGGTAGATGTCGACAGAGCACCCCCGGTATGTCCAGCCGTCGCGAATGTTGCGTCGCCGGCAAGCGTGCCGGTGCGACTGTTTCCGGATGAATCGACCGCGCCCGTCTGATCGTCGAACTGGTATCCCAGCACCTTGTTGTTGCTCGGCACGGTGTGTGCGTCATTCGTGAACGCGAGGGGCGCGATCGCGACCCCGTGGGATGCTTCAGGGTAGAGAGAATAATTCTGCCAGCCCGACGTGGTGATGTACCACTGGCCGTTCGTGTCCTGGATGTACTCGGGAGCATGCACTGGCAGCTTGGCCACAAGCGTTCCAGCACCAGTGGCGGTTACCCCGTTGAAATCACCGAAGTCCATCGGGTTTGTCGATCGGAAAATAAACGTATCGTGGTATGTAGGTGCGCTGCTGTCGGTGATTGTCGTGCTGAGGTAATAATAATCGCCGTACTTGAACACGAAGGGCGATTCAAGGCTCGACCAGGGTGCCGTCGTCGCCGTGCCGCTCACGGTCAGCGCGCGCCCCGCGTAGACCCAGTCAAGAAGGTTCGTCGAGGTGTAGCTGGCTAGAAAGTTGACACCGTTCGCTGTGGCAGGGGCGTACATTACGTACCCACCGTTATACGGATAAACCATCGGATCACGGAACTCCTCCGAGAGCCCGGATATGGTGATGTCAGTTCGCCGGGTCCATGTCGTCAGTGTCGGGTCGGTAGTGGAGTCGACTTCGAGCGTGTTGCCGCCCGGCGACGTGTTGTTCGGAACTCCCGCACGATTTGAGCGATAAAACAGATACGTCGTTCCGCTGACAGTGATCGCGTGGGGTGCCCACGCATTAAGTGGAGTTCCGTTGGCGTAGTACGCCGCGAGGACTGGACCTTCGGTCCAGGTACCCGAGGTAAGCGACGCTGTTGTCGCCGACGCGAAAGAGTTCTCTTGACCGCCACCACCGCCCGAGATCCCGATAACGTGCCAAAGGCCGTCGCCGCCTTTGATAACGGTGTGGTCATTCATGTAGTTAGCGGGCGCGGGCTGGGTGGGTGAAAAAAGAGTTGTCCACGGACCAGCAATGCGGGGGGTGTAGGTTGCGGCGGGGACGGGGCCCGCTGCTTGAGCGGGTGCGGATAGCGCACCCAGCGCGAGTAGAGCAACTACCGTCGATACTGCGATGGAACGACGAAGGTTCATGCTTGTCTCCTTTGACGAACGGGCTTGTTACCGACTTTACAATTAGTGGGATGTTCAAGCCAGTTTTTTTGCTAAATTGAGCTTTTTGCTCCATAAACCTCTTGATTAACCCGATGTTTAAGGTCGACGTTCGCCAAAAAGCACC
>JAYUWK010000169.1:0-2831 GCA_043753895.1 Actinomycetota bacterium | reverse complement strand
CCACCTCGGGGGCAAGGCGGGATACGACACCTACCTCGCCGGTGCACAGCAGGGCAAGTCCAACGACACGTCCGGACGGTCGGTGTTCGAGGTCCTCGCCGGCATCGGTGACGGCGCGTTTGTCAACGGAGGCGGCCCGATTGCCGGGGCTGCCTTCTACTCAGGTGACACCACCGTGACGCTCACGGTGGCACTCGGTGACATCACCCTCCCAACACCGATCGCGCAGGCCACTGCGTTGATGACGGCAGGTGCCGCCCGACTGGATACCTAGTAGGGCGTCACGAGAAGGGGCCAAAAGCGATCGAACCGCCCACGTCCTGGACAGATTCGTCGCGATCGGAAGAATCGTTCGAGGATGGCCTTGCGGCCCAGCCGCAGGCCAGACCCAGCCGATTTCACCTGGGCCACAGCCCACGACCGGTCAAAGGGCGTACCCGAAACCAGTGGTCCCCGTAGCTCGTAACGCCCGAGCAGTTCAACCGGAGCGAACGCTGACAACAGCAGCGCCGAACGGCGCATCGGGGCCTGCCCCCTACCGGCGGTTGACAGTCGGTGTCCCGTGAAGATCCACACGACTTTCAGGGGGTTCTCATGTCATCGAATCAGGTTGGGTTTGATCAGGTTCTCGTCGCGCGTGATGTCGACGAGGCGGAGTTGGCGGCGGTGGCGTTCCTCGCCCGCTACAGCGGCCGCACGTTGGACGCGTATCGGCAGGATCTCCGCTGCTTCTTCGCCTGGACGCAAACGGTCGGATTGGACGTGCTCGCCGCGACACGTCCACACATCGAGCTGTTCCGTCATCACATGGAACAACGCGGTCTCGCAGCGTCGACGATCGATCGGCGCCTCGCAACGGTGTGCGGGCTGTACCGGTTCGCGCACATCGACGGCAGGATCGCATCGAACCCCGCCCAGTACGTCCGGCGGCCAAAGGTGCACCCCAGTCAAGGACACGGCATGGACCGCACAGAGCTCGGCAGGTTCCTGTTCACAGCGGAACACTTCGGGCACCAGCGGGCCGCACTGGCTGTGCTGCTCGGGTTGAACGGCCTGCGGGTGAGCGAGGCGTGCGACACCGACATCGCCGATCTTGGCTTCGATCGTGGGCACCGCACGTTGCGGATCATCGGCAAAGGCGCCAAGCCCGCCGTCATCCCGCTCGTGCCTCGCACCGCCCGCACCGTGGATCTCGCGATCGGCGAGCGACGCGAGGGCCCGATCCTGCTGCGTCACGATGGTCAGCGGCTCGATCGGCGGACGGCGCATCGTTGGGTGAAAGCGGTCGGTAAGCGCGCTGGTCTCGGTCACGTCCACCCCCACATGCTTCGAGGCGCGTTCATCATGGCCGCATTCGATGCCGGGGTGCCGCTGCGCGACGTGCAACTCGCCGCCCGCCACGCCGACCCGCGCACGACCACGATCTACGACCGCCGGCGCGAGAACTTCGACCGCCACGCCGCCTATGTCGTCGTCGCCTTCGTCGCCGGAGCCTGAACCGGCACTTCGGAGCGCACCGGATTCGCCCGACAGATCCACGTTGCCGGTCAAGCGCTGCCAGCTCGCGACCGCTCGTGGCTCACCGAGCGGTGACGGAACCGATCAGTGTGCCCCACACGTGCACGACCGGGAGGGGCACCCGCGCCGGCTCAGGCGGGAGTTGGTCGCCGAACACTTCGGCCAGTAACCCGTGCACGACCGGGTGCAGTCGCTGCTCACCGAAGCGATCGCAGTCCTCCTCGGTCTCCCAGATGTCGATGTAGCGCAGCCCGCCCTCGGGCCGCTCGATCGCGAGGTGCACGAGCAGTCCGTGCGGCGTGGCGTCACCGAGGCCGTCGGTGATCCGCCGGTAGAAGCCTGCATCGATCGGCACGTCCTGCGTGAATGCGTACATCAAGTCCTCCAACATCATTCCGAATCATGCTCGGATGGAAGTAGTGTCGCTGGGGTGGCTCCCCCTGTCAAGCGGTCCTACGACAACGCCTCGCGCCGGGCACGTTCTGGGGCGACGAGGTCGCGAATCCTGGAGGTTGCCCGAGAGTTGATCACTACCCGCGGCTATCGGGCGGTGACCATCGCCGAGATCGCCCACACCGCGGACGTGCACCTCGACACCATCTACGAGCTCGTCGGCCGCAAGCCTGAGTTGCTGCGGGAGCTCGTCGAACGAGCGATCTCAGGCACCGATCGAGCACTCACACCGACTCAGCGCGGCTACGTCCAAGCAATGGGCGCAGAGCCCGACCCCGCGCGAAAGCTCGCCATCTATGCCGTCGCCGTACGTGACATCCATGACCGGATGGCGCCCTTGCTGCTCGCTTTACGCGATGCCGCCACCACCGACGACGAAGCACAGCAGGTGTGGCGGGAGATCAGTGATCGGCGCGCTCAGAACATGCGCGATCTCGTTCGTGACCTCGGCCCGGACGGCACGCTCCGCGCCGGTCTGTTGGTCAACGAAGCGGCCGATGTCATCTGGGCGACGGCGAGCGCGGAGCTGTACCTCCTCCTCACCCAGGAACGTCGCTGGACCCCCGACGCCTACGAGCGCTGGCTGGCCGACACATGGTCTCGACTCCTGCTCCCCGGCAGCCACGGGCACACCAACCGCGCCCGGCAGTGACGTCGAGACACCCAGATCTGCGTGTGTCCCCAAACGCCGGATCTGCGGATATCGGATGTAGATCGTTCGAGCGCCCGTTCACTGCGCTGTGTGGCCGACGGATCCTGCGGGAGTCCCCGACCGTTCGGCACCTATGGGACAGCTCATCGACGAGTGGACCGTCGGTTCCGCAGCCGTCGTTATGCGCTCGACGGGAACTCAGGCCAGA
>JAYUWK010000168.1:0-2833 GCA_043753895.1 Actinomycetota bacterium | reverse complement strand
CTGGCGACAGCGTGCCAGGAGGTCGCAACGTGGTCCGAGATGTTCGCCGATCGGCCACTCCCGCGAATGAGCGTCAACCTGTCAGTGCGTCAGCTCCTCGACCGACAGCTCCCCGAACGGGTCAATGCAGTCCTCGAACGCCACGGTGTGGCGCCAGACCAGCTCATCCTGGAAGTCACCGAGAGCGCCCTCATGCGCGACCCGCAGACTGCCAGCGAGTCGCTCAGTGCGCTTCGTCGCCTCGGGGTCAGCCTGGCAGTCGACGACTTTGGAACGGGCTACTCGTCGTTGGCCTACCTCAAACAGTTCCCCATCGACTTCCTGAAGATCGACAAGGCGTTCGTGGACGACGTTGCCTGCGACACTGAACGCTCACTCGCCGGGGCAATTGTCCAACTTGCAGCGACTCTCGGATTGCGAGCCGTCGCGGAAGGCGTCGAGCACGCCGACCAGGCCGAGGCCCTCCGCTCGCTCGGCTGCGCATTGGCTCAGGGCTTCCACCTGGGTCGCCCTGTTGACGCTGAAGCGACCCGTGTGTTGCTCACCGAGGTGCTGTCAGCCGGGCTCCACGCAACTGCTGGCTGAGCAGCACGATCGCCACGGTCATGGTTTCACGCTCATTGTCCGACCCGGGGTTGCCAGCTCTGCAGGAGGTGTGCGTAGTTCAGGCGCTCGAGCTCGTGGGGGTTGGCGACGTTGTCGAGGGCCGTCGCACCGCAAGCTTCGGCGAGGTTCCGGTAGCCGTGGTTGTCGAGCCAGACGGTGAGCTCGGCACAGATTCGGCCGAGTTGTGCGGGCCCGTCATCAAGGAGGGCCGACACCATCTGCACGACATCGGCGCCGCAGAGCACGGCCTTCGCCGCGTCGGTGCCGTGATGGACCCCGCCGCTCGACGCCAGTGACAGCCCGGTGCGGCCGTGGAGAATGGCCAACGCGTGGAGTCGCAGCGGGAGTTCGGCGGACGTGGACGGAACGAGTCGACGGTCGATGTCCAGGGTGTCGAGATCGATGTCGGGTTGGTAGAAGCGGTTGAACAGCACGACCCCCATTGCCCCGACCGCAGCGAGCCGGGTCGCGAAGCTCGGGACCGATGCGTAGAACGGCGACAGTTTCACCGAGACCGGCACGGTCACCGCTGCCACGACATCGGCAACAACTTCCAGCTGACGTTGCTCGATCTGCTCGCCGGTTTCGGCGATGTCGGTGGCAACGTCGTACAGGTTCAGCTCCACGGCAGCGGCGCCGGCGTCCTGAAGTTGCCGGGCGTACCCGGTCCACCCACCGGGTGTGACGCCGTTGAGCGATCCGATCACCGGGACATCGAGGGTGTCGGCGAGCGCCGCGATGCGTTCGAGGGTCGGTGTTGCACCGACGGCGAACACGTCGGTCTCGGCCAGAAACGATCGGGCTTCGGCGTTGGTGTCGACGTTGTTGTCGAAGAACCGGTGCGCCGCGATCTGATCCGCGACCAGCTGTTCCTCAAACAGCGAGTGCACAACGACCGCGCCGGCGCCGGCATCGACGAACCGTTGCGCAGCACCGCCGGTGTCGCACAGCGGGGACGCACCGACCACCAGCGGACTCCGGAGCGTGAGACCCAACCACTCGGTCGTGAGGTCAACCATTGGGGTCCTCCGGGTGTGGGAGTCGGATCTGGGCGAGCTGTTCGTAGAGGGCGTGGCGGTCTGAGACCGCTCGTTCGGCGGCGCTCACGAGTCGGTCGAAACGTTCGGGGTCACGAAGTTCGACCATCCGGAATCGTGCTTCTTCTCGCATGTAGTCGCGCATTGGTACCGACACGGGATCGGCGTCGATGTGCAGGGGAGGTTCACCGGCAGCAGCCCGCCGGGGGTCGAACCGGTAGAGCGGCCAGGCGCCGCTGTTGATGGCCCGGGCCTGCTGAGCCGGCGAATGGACGAGGTCATAGCCGTGGGCGATACAGGGACTGTGAGCGATGACGAGCGACGGGCCGGGATATGCCTCGGCTTCGAGGAACGCCTTGACGGTCTGATGACTCCGGGCCTGCATCGCAACGCTGGCAACGTACACGTGGCCGTAGGTCATCGCGAGCAGGCCCAGGTCCTTTTTGGCGGTCTCCTTGCCGGCTGAGGCGAACTTGGCGACAGCGCCCATGGGAGTGGCCTTGGATGCCTGGCCACCAGTGTTGGAGTACACCTCGGTGTCGAGTACCAACACGTTGACCTTGCGGTTCGAAGCCAACACATGATCGAGGCCGCCGTAGCCGATGTCATACGCCCAGCCGTCCCCTCCAACGATCCACACCGAGCGGGGCACAAATGAATCTGCCAACTGGGTCAACTCGGCGACATCATCGGCATCCCGCGCTGTGCCACTCGGGGTCCGGGTCAGAAGACTCCGGAGCTCCCCGACATCGGCTCGACGCGTCTCGATCGACTCGGCTCCACCGTCACACGGGTCCGACAAGGCGCTGACGAGTCGATCGGGCAGAGTTGATGCGAGACGCCGCAGCAGGAGTCGTGCGCGGGCAGCGTGTGCGTCCAAGCCGAGGCGGATCCCGAAGCCGAACTCGGCGTTGTCCTCGAACAACGAGTTGTTCCACGCCGGGCCTCGACCGTCGGCGCCGGTCGTGTATGGAGTCGTCGGCAGATTGGCGCCGTAGATCGACGAGCACCCGGTGGCGTTGGCGATCACGAGCCGATCACCATAGAGCTGGGTCAGCAGTCGCAGGTATGGGGTCTCACCGCAACCCGCACAGGCTCCGGAGAACTCGAACAACGGCGGCAGCAACGCCAGGGTTCTCGATTCGACGGGGATGCGGGTCCGGGCCACATCGGGGATCGACTCGTAGAAC
>JAYUWK010000167.1:0-2836 GCA_043753895.1 Actinomycetota bacterium | reverse complement strand
GGGACACTCGATGCCGATGGCTATCTGAGCATCGTCGGACGCAAAAAGGACGTGATCATCCGCGGCGGCAACAACGTCCACGCCAGCGATGTCGAGTCAGTGCTCTATACCCACCCGTCGATCCTGGAGGCCGCCGTCGTGGGAGTCCCCCACGAGGTCCTCGGCGAGGACGTGGGGGCGGCGATTGTCGTCCGGAGCGGAATGACACTCACTGCCGACGAGATCGCCGGGTTCTGTCGTGAGCGCCTCGCCGACTACCGCGTCCCACGACGGATCTGGTTCCTCGACGAGCTCCCCCGAAATCCCACCGGCAAAGTCATCAAACGCGACCTCGTCTCCCCGCCGCTCGACAACGAAGGACCGCCATGACCGTCGACATCCTGCACTCGTTCACCCTCGGCGACATCGTGCGAGAGCACGCACGCAACCGACCTCTCGAGGTCGGCCTGGTCGATGGCGACCACCGTTGGACGTGGCCCGAGGTCGACGACCGGGTCAACCGTTTGGCCAACGCCCTCGCCGCCGCTGGAGTCGGCACCGACGACGTGGTGATGTGGCTCGGCCAGAACAGCCATCGCATCATCGAGACTCTGCTGGCGTGCGCAAAGATCGGTGCGACGTGCTGTGTCGCCAATTGGCGCCAGTCGGCCGACGAGTTCGCCTTCGTGCTGCGCGATGCGGGGGCGTCGGTGGTGATCTGGCAGGACGCCGAGGTGGGCGAGGCAGTCGGTGCCGCTCGGATCGACATCGGCGAGTCCGACGCCCGTTGGTTGCAGCACGATGCGCCTGATTCGGATCCCGACAGCTACGAAGCGTTCCTTACGAGCGGCACGACCGAAGATCCGAACCTGATTGTCGACCCGGCAGCTCCTGTGCTCATGCTCTACACCGCCGCGTTCGCCGGAACGCCCAACGGGGCACTGCTGAGCCACAACGCTTTGATCATCCAGTCGCTGATGATGGCCAACCTTCAGCGAATCGACGGCGACTACCGGTACCTCAACTCCGGCCCGCTCTTTCACGTCGCCACGGCCATGACCACCTTCGCCACGCTGCTGATGGGCGGTCGCAACGTCTTCGTACCGAGAGTCGACGCCGCCGAGGTCTGCCGGGTCATCCAGGCCGAGGGGTGCACCGGGGCGTTCCTGATGGGTCCAACTATCGACCAGATCCTTGCGACGAACGCCCCCGACGGCGATGGCGTCGCACCGTTTGACCTGTCGACACTGCGCACCTTCCGTGGCACACCCGAGTGGAACGCCATGATCACCGTCGACACCTCGCCGTGGGCCACTCGCCCAGCAGGTTTCGGACAGACCGAGGTCATGGGGATGCTCAGCTTCAACGCTCTGGGAGTAGGCACCACGGGCAACTCGGGGAGGCCATCGCCGGTGTTGTCGGTGCGCATGATGGACCCTGACGGCAACGAGGTCGAACCGGGCGAGACAGGTGAGATCGTGGCGCGAGGTCCGCAGGTGATGAACGCCTATCGCAACCGCGACGAGGAGACAACCCGACGCCAGGTCGGTGGGTGGCATCACACCGGCGATCTCGGCCGCCGCGAGTTGGACGGCTCGATCAGCTTCGTGGGACCCAAGGGGCGACTCATCAAGTCGGCGGCCGAGAACATCTACCCCGCTGAGGTCGAGGCAGCCCTCAACGCTCACGACGCCGTCCGCGAGGCAGCCGTCATCGGTACCCCTGACGCCGCATGGGGTCAGTCCGTGTGCGGGATCGTGGTGCTCCACGATGATCAATCGGTGACCGAGGACGAGCTCATTGCGTTCGTGAAAGGGCGGATCGCCAGCTACAAGAAGCCGAAGCAGATCATCTTCCGAACCGAGCCACTTCCCCGGCTGGGTTGGCCGCTCGACTACGACACCCTCGATGCTTCCTACGGCGGCGGGGGCGGTCCCGGCGAAGAGTGACGGTTGCGGTCACCCTGACCATCGTGCGACCGCCGGTCGGTCGGCGAACACTGGGATTGAAGCGACACCCAGTGTGGTTCGAGTTCCGATGTTCGCATGCGGGCGTTGCGATGTGGCCGCTACGGATGGCCTGACGGATGCGACGTCAGTGTCGGTTCTGAGCCGAGGAACACGATCTCGCGCAGCGTGAATCGCCACCGACCATCGCTCGGGTCGAGCACCAACTCGTCGTGATACCGGCCGATCACCTTGATCTCGCGTTGCTGGGAGACGAAGAGAAAGTCAGTCCACGCCCGTGCGCTCAATCCGTCGCTGTCCACGTCGACGATGCTGCCCAAACCTGCGTGACGTCCGCGTCGCTCAGCCGGCTGGCCGGCTTCGATGAACGACTGGATGGCGGCGCGACCCTCGTGGACGTGGTCCATCACCGCGAATCGAGCATCGGGCGTGAACAATTCACCCCACTCATCGAAGCGGCCGTCATCACACAACATGCAGTAGCGGGTCAGGACATCGCGGATGTCGACCTGGGGGCCAGTCATCGAGTATCCCGAACACGGTCCGGGTCGTCCTGCCGTGACCGGCGGGCAACTGTCGCGGCGGTGTCGTCAACCATCAGCTCATCGTATCCACTGCACCTGACACGAGCGTCAGGTAGGTTCGCCCGATGGGTACCGCTCCGTGTGCGATCGTTCCTGGAACGACGGTCCTCGTGACTGGTGGGTCATCGGGAATTGGTGCCGCGCTGGCGACCGCGCTCGGCGCTCGGGGCTGTCGTGTGGTGCTCCTCGCACGGCGCGCTGATCGGCTGGCCGAGGTGCAACGAACCGTCCTGTCTGCTGGCGCCGCGGAGTGCCTTCCGATGGTCTGCGATCTCGCCGATTCCGCCGCCGCCGTGGCCGCAGTTC
>JAYUWK010000166.1:0-2845 GCA_043753895.1 Actinomycetota bacterium | reverse complement strand
GCCTGTTCTCGGATCGCGCTCGCCAGCCGAAGGATTGCCGCGAGAGCAAGGACGAGACACAACGCGATGGTCGCAGGGACACCCTTGGACGTGCTGCGAGTCGCGATCACCACGATCGGGGCGAGCAGCGCGGCGCTGACGGCGATCAGTCGGCTGAGGCCGAGCGTGTGACTGAGAACGGGGGAAGGTCTGGCCAACGCCCGAATGGAGGGATGCAACACTGCTGCGCCGATGCAGGCCGGAACGAACAGGTAGGGCGCATCCAGCAGGGACTGTCGGACCCTGTCCAAGCGACCGATCTCGCCGAAGGCGAAGATGATGTCCCCGATGAACAAGAACGCCATGCCGATCAGGAGCAGTCGGAAGGCCGCCGAGCGATCCCCCGGCGAGAACGCCAGTCTGGCGGCCAAGACCAGTAAGCACATCGACACTGCCGGGTAGACCGACACCGAAAGTCGGGCCATCACCCAGGTGTTGGGGACGTCCATCGTCGGCACGATGATCAACACGTTGACCATCAACAGCGCGCCGGCACCGAGCATGATGCCATCCAGCAGCTCGCCGCGCTCGCTTTGTTTGGAACGGCGCGAGCGCAGCAGCCCGTACAGGGCCAGGGCGAAGAGTCCGTAGCCAGGCAATTGGAAGAGGTCGGGCAACAACGAGCGCGACCGGGTCAGGTCGCCCGAGGCTCCCGTGGCGTCGCCGACAGCGCCCCCGATGGTCCACAACAGACCCGTCGCGACCATCGACCACCACGGCCATTGCAGGGCCGGCCGGTGATGGCGGAGGCCGTAGACGGCGAGGGCTGACCCGCCGAGCGTCACTACCGAGTATCCAATTCCGCCAAATGCACCCAATGCGTGGAACACGATGATGATCGAGAAGATCGTGAACGCCACCCAGGTCGGCCGAGTCGATGCTTTCGACGGCTCGAAACCTCGAACAGCCGAATCGGCGGAATCGCCTCCGTCTTGTTCCCCATTCCATCCGCGGCGAAGCAACACCATGTCGTCCGCAACGTCGAACGTCGCTCCCCCACCGTCGGCCACAGAATCGTCAGCGAGTTTCGCCATACGAGCGTGTCCCGATCTTCCAGATGGCCGCACAAAAATTCATCGGCGCTGCTGACGAGAACTTGAGAGTTCGATCAGCAGCCGAATTCCCGCCATCATGATGCGTTGTCCTGGGAATCTGCCACCGCCGATCCCGTCGATTCGACATCCTCGTCGGCGGCCCGGCGAGATGCTGCGCGGAACACGCCGAGGATGACGACCATTCCCAGCCAGAACAGGGGATTCCCGAGAATACGGATGACCCCGTTGGTTCCACTGGTCAGCACGGGAACACGCCGGCCGAGATACGCAACTGTCGCTGCGCAACCTCCGATCGTGCCCACGATCGCACCACACAGGATGGCACTCGAACGGATCGCGCTGGCGTGGCGGCGGACTCCGACCTCACCCGTTGTCATCACTTGGATCAACGCGACCGCAGTTGTTCCGAGCGTGAAGACGACCGAACAGCGCGCCCACCAACTCAGTCCGTACCAGTTCCGCGGAACCGACGTTCGGCCGCCCCTGAGCTTGGCCCAGGCGGCCTGGGACGTGCGGTCGAACGACGAAAAACCTGCAAGGGCGGTCCAGCCCGAAGCCAGTTGTTGCGCGGTCGTGAAAGCGAACCCGACGGCGAACGTGACGGGGATGACAACGATGCCGTTGTTGCGACCGATGATCCTGGCCAAGATCAACGGAGTCAAGGTCTCGTTGCCGGGTCCCCATTCGTACGCCAGCCACAGCGCGGTCATGATCAGCCACAGGCGCTGCGTGCGTGATGCTGCCCGGAAGTCGCCACGAATCGCGTCTGTCAGGTCCGAAACCTCTGGCACCCTCAGCCGAGATGTGACCCTCGCGGACCATCGTCGCAATCGGCCCGGTCGCACCCCATCGACGATACCGCCACATTCACAAGCGGTGTTCGATTCAATACGCAGCGTGACGAATCGGACGAAACAGGTGTGGCCATTGGGTCACGCACCGTGGTATTGGGCAGGAACATCGGCAACGGTGAACCGTCGACGTTCATGCGCCATTTCCTCGATCAGCGAATGATGCAGAGCACACAGCGGTCGACCGAAGTCCGCTGACGTGGCATTGTCGTCACACTCAGCGAATCGGCACAGTGGCTGCTGATTCGTGAACGAGCGACCGAAACGGCGCCACAGCACCGATCTGCGTGGCATTGAAGCGGGAACGTTGAGAACGAAATACATGTTGCAGACCCCCTGCCCTTGACAATAGTCACACCTGATAGCCGTAATTCGAATATCGGCAGGGGCACCTCGACCTTGAAGGGTTTTGTTCCGGGCGTGTCGAATGACACTGAGCGCGTTCGAACCAGAATGAATCTGGACTATCGTCGTCTTCGTACGTACAGAGACGGACAAGCGGGCACGTTTTGCCGTTCACAGCGTTGGTCGAGACACGGCCGACTCCAGCAAAGGCGAGGCGCGCGAATGGCGGACGAAATCGAATCAGAGGCACGACCACTGCCTGGGCTGAGGACCTTTTTGGTTCGGAACAAGCTCAAGTTGATCCTTGTCGGCGGGGACGGCGCGTCCATCTTCTTCGGATTCATGTTCACACTGATGCTGACGCCATTCGGGACGGTCCACACGTTCCGAACCGTTGTCGTCGTGGCTGGGGTCGCCATGGCGGCTGGCCTGTGGGCAGTCCGATCTCAAGGGCTGTTCCTTGCCAGAGTCAGCGCTATCAGAGTGGTCGAGATCACCCGCATCGCCCGAGCGATGGCGATCTTGGCCGGACTGCTTCTCGTCTTCGATCGAATC
>JAYUWK010000165.1:0-8772 GCA_043753895.1 Actinomycetota bacterium | reverse complement strand
CACCGTACGGTCGAGGAACGGCTGCGCTACGCGGTCGCACACTTCGGCGACCGGCCGATCGCTTCGATCCGCAAGGGCGACTTGCAGTCGTTCGTCAGCGGGCTGCCGCTCGCGCCGAACACCGTGCGGGTCGTGATGCAGCACGTCTCTGGAGTGTTCAACACAGCGCTCGACGACGGCCTGCTCGGCGGACGAAACCCGTGCGACGGAGTTCGCCTACCGCGGGTCGACTCGCCGCCCGTCTACCCGATGTCGATCGAGCAGGTCGACGCACTCCTCGACGCGACGAGCGAACCGTTCAAGGCTGCCATCGTGATCGGCGCCGGGCTCGGTCTGCGCCAGTCCGAAGCCGCCGGCCTCACTGTGGATCGGGTCAACTTCCTTCGCCGCTCGATCACTGTCGACCGCCAGTGGCAGCAGGCGACCGGCTCGGCGACTGGAGCGTTCACCTCGCCGAAGACTGAGGCCAGCACCCGTATCGTGCCGGCGGATCAGTGGGTGCTCGACCACCTCGCTGCGCACATCCAGCGGCACGGCCTCGGCGCCGACGGTGTGCTGCTCCACCGAAACGGTTTGCCCTTCGACTCGGCCAAGTTCGGCTACGAGCTGCGAGCGGCTCGTCGACGCGCCGCGCTGCCCGAGTCGATCACCTTCCACGACCTCCGACACTTCTTCGCCAGCGCTCTGATCCACGCCGGTTGCAGCGTGAAGCAGATCCAGGCCGCCCTCGGCCACAAGTCCGCCAAGGTCACCCTCGACGTCTACGGCCACCTCTGGCCCGGCGAGGAAGACCGAGTCCGCGACGCCATCGGCCGCCTCTTCCGACCCGACGAGTTGTATGGCGCTCGGGGTTGAACTCGCCATGTGGGAGTCCTCATCGACGAAGCATCGCTGAACCAGCCCGATCGTCGGCCCACTCGGTGTGGCGGCGGTGTAGTCCGATCAACCCACGACGGCGGATGTGCGAATCAACAAGAGGCCTGTGCCAAGCTGTACCGCACGACGTTGGGCCACGGAAGATGGACGCCGAGATGACCAATGCCAAGGGCACCGAGGGCTGGTTGAACCGTCAGCAGGGATTCTTCGGCGAAAAGACACTCGGAGCGCTGGCCGCTGCTGGCGGTCTTTCCTGCTCGAAGCCAGAACTCGACCTGGGCTTTGACCTGAACCTTGAAGCCGCCGACGGCGACATCGCTCGGATTCAGATCAAAACGACGAGGAGTCGCGTCAGGATCAAGGACCAGAGTCTTCGTTACGCGCTTGAGCTTGACGCCTACGACCGCCTGCGCCGAAAGCTCACCGTTCCGAGCTTTCTGATACTGATGGAAGTCCGTCCCCGTATCGAGGACTGGGTGAGCTGCACCGACCGCGGGTTCACGCTGCGCCGGCGGGCTCGGTACGTCTCGCTCCAGGGTTTGCCGGCCAGCCCCAACCAGGCCACCGTGACTGTGTCACTCCCCCTTGCCAACATGGTGACTCCAGAGATACTCCGAAGAATGGCGGAAGGGGGGCCCGTATGAATTCAGGACTGCTTGCGTCTCTTGAGATCAACCATGTTCGGGACTACCTCCGCCAAATGGGCTGGAGGGTGGACAAGTCCAACGAAGATCGGGAGATCTGGGTGGCGGACGACGAGACGCGTGTTCTGCTGCCCCGTCGTCGCCTCGATGACTTTGTGTCGCTCGCCGCTGAACTCGTCGTGCGTGTCGCTGCCAATGCGCGCCGATCCGAAGACGACGTACTCATTGAACTTTCCTGGCCCGGCTACGACAAGCTGACCGCACGGACGCACGCGGACAGCGCCTCGCCGGCCGTACCAATTCAGGAGGCGATCGGCGCAACGGATGCTCTACGCGATCTGGTCGTGGCGGCAGCTCGTGCCTCGGAGAGTCGCCAAGCGAACTTCCGTGGCGGTTGGTCTTCAACGGTTGGTCGCTACTTCGATCGAGTGCAGATGATTCCATCGATGCCCGGCAGCTTCACGCTGCGCGCGCTTCTTCCAATCAACGCCGAGCCGCCGGAGCAGTTGCTTCTCCCGGCGCTTGACACCGCTAGCATTCGATCGGTATCGCGCACACTGATCTCGGGTGTGCGGGCCGCGCGTGACGCGGCCGAAGCACGCTCCCAGGGAGCCGGCACGAACGTCTTCGATGCCGCAGTGTCCGAAGGAGTGAGCGCAGAATTGCTTGACGCCCTGGTTCGCTTGGGAGGCCCCGAAGGAGAGACCAGCGCGGTCGAACTTGGCGTCACGTGGACATACTCAGCGCCAGAGCCACGCTCGGAACCAATTCGAATCGAGCCAGGTCTCCTGCCCGTACTGGCCGAGGGCGTAGCCGTTTTGAGGGCTTCTGTGGAGGAGGTGTCGGCGGTCTTAACGGGATCCGTGACACGGTTGCATCGAGAACCCAACATTGGGGCCGGCGAGGTAACTGTCCAGGGCTACCTTGATGCAGGTGCCGGATCCTCGACCCGCAGTATGAAGTTTGAGCTCGACGAATACTCCTACTCGCGAGCCATCGCTGCACATCGCGATGGGTCCACAGTTCGGGTCGCGTGCATCGTTCGTTTCGACTCACCGAGGTTGGTCGTCGTCCGAGTGACGAGCTTTGAGCTGGGCGTCGCGAGGTAGGCAATCGTCAATCAGAACTACGAGTCGTCAGCATCTGCACGAGCCTCTCTCCCCTGATCAACACAGGCTTGTCGACGCCTGTGAATCTCAACTCGACGCGCTCCGCATCGTGATGGTCTATCGCCTCGGCTAGATGTCTTCGGTCGAACCAAGTATGTCCGAGCCAGTCGCCTTCGGTCCCGAAGTGCGCCTCGACTACCCCGACGCCTTCGGCAGACACGACGAGGGATGCAGAACCCACCTGCTCGACCAGCAGGTGGACGCGCGGCGAGTCGAGAACTGACACGTGCTCAAGAGCCCGCCTCAGCGACTCAGTCGTTGCGTTGAGCGTTGCTTCGGTGTCCCGATCGAGTAGTTGTTTGACGTCGGGGAATTGCAGATTCATCAGCACCGAACTCCAGAAACCCCCAGCGTCAGAGAGCACAACTCGCCGCTCATCCTGAAGTAGGTGAGCGGGGCCGGTGCAGCTGCGCAATGCCTCCTTGAAGAACGAAGCCGGCACCACGAAGTCTCCCAGCCCAGCATCCAACGTGGTCTGCGCAAGACGGACATTGTCGACCGCGGTCGCCGTGTTTTCCGCAAGGTGCAATCCAAGGAGCACCCCTCTGGCCACATCGGTGCTCGCGGCGAACAACACGGATCGCACGCGATCGAGATCGGCCGGCGAGAGGACGACCGCTCCGTCGGTCGGGAACACGGCAATCGTCCAGTCGTCAGCGTCGAAGGTCCGAATCACCATCGACGTCTGGCTGGCGGTCAAACGCGCCTCGTTGGTCGCGAGAACCTCGACACCAACGGTTTCATCCTCTGACTGTTCCAGGGTCCGCAGAAACCTCCCTAAAGGACGACCGGGAACCACGACTGGCTGCAGGTCCGGTGTGGCCGCCGACTGAAATGCTGCCTGAAAGTAGAGCTCGCCGTTGTGTGCATCAATCGTCACCTTCCCGCCCGACACCGCCAAGCGGACGCCCGCGTATATCGGCTGGTCAGTGCCGATTGCCGGTGCAACGCGCCGAAATGCCGCTTGCAGATCTGGTCGACTGAGTTCGTGCGTCACCATGATGGCTCCTTCTGGGCTGACTGTATGCGACCGGATCGCGAGCGACCGGCGTGGCCGCTCTCGCGCCGAGACTTCAGATATCATCTCTGATGTCATGTGGTCGGTCGAGCTGGAGCCGGAGGTGGAGCAATGGATGAGTGGGCTGACCGTGCACGACTTCGCTTCGGTACTTCCTCACGTCGAGCGCCTGGCCGAGCGCGGCAATCTGCTACGGATGCCGGCGTCGCGTGCGCTCGGCGACGGATTGTTCGAGCTGCGATTCGACGTGCTCCGCGTGGCATGGCGGATCACGTACTTCTTCGGCACCGGCCGGCGCATTGTGCTGCTGACTATTTTCCACAAGCAACGCCAGAACGAACGCGCTGAAGTGCAGCGAGCGCGTTGGGCGATGACCCGCTGCATCAACGAAGGACATACCGCTGAGGAGGACGACTGATGGCCCGTACAACGATTGATGAACTGAAGAAGAGCCGCCTGGCCGACATGACCGTCGGCGAACGCAACGCCTTTGACAAGACCTACGAAGCGACTCGCCTGGCCCTCGACGTCGGCGAGAAGGTTCGCGACGCCCGCGAGGCCGCTGGCCTCAGCCAGCGCGAGCTCGCCGCCCGAATGAGCACAAGCCAGGCCGCGGTGGCCCGCCTCGAGGCCGGCGGCGTCGGCGCCACGCTCACGACACTCCAGAAGGTGGCAGCGGCCCTTGACCTCAAGGTCACCGTCGAGTTGTCCGCAGCCAGCTGACTCACAGTCAAGCCACCTTCCGTTGAGCAGTCAGAATGGCCACAATGAAACTGTTCGATAGCTTCCCGAAGCCGCTGCAGGCGGACATCAGAACCGGCGCGTGGATACCTATCGTCGGAGCTGGCATGTCTCGGAACGCAGTTTTGCCAGACGGCCTTCAAATGCCCACCTGGAAAGACCTCGGCGCGCTGTTGGCGGCGGACGTGAGCGACTATGCGTGGGACGGCGACGCCATCGACGCCATCTCCGCGTATGGCCACGAGCACGGCCGGTTCAGACTGCTCTCAGTGATCGCAGATCTGCTGCATACGGGCAAGGCCGAGCCGGGTCGAGCCCACGAGGCGTTCTGCCGCCTCGACATGAAGACGGTCGTCACGACGAATTTCGATTTTCTGTTGGACGAGCAGTACCGGCGACTCGGAAAACCGTGTCTCCCCATTGTCGAGGAGCAGCAGCTTGCCCTCAGCAATCCCCACGCTGGCCCGACGCTCATCAAGCTGCACGGCGACCTTCACCACCCCAACGAGGTGACCGCTACTGAGGAAGACTACGACAAGGTTCTTCGATCAAAGCCTTTGATGGCTACCGCCCTCGCAAGTCTCTTGATCAGTCGAACAGGAGTCCTTGTCGGCTACAGCCTGGGGGACCCTGACGTGCGCCAGATACTCGCCCTCCTGTCCGAACGGCTCGGGTCGAATCGTCGACCGATCTATGCCCTACTGATCGAGCCGTCGAGTGTGGATGTGACTCGATTTCTTCGCCGAGGGATCACGCCGGTCTCCCTCCCACTCGTCCTAGATCATGGGGAGACTCTTGCACGCCTGTTCGACGAGATTAGACAGGCAATGGACGAGGAGGTATCTCGAACTGCACTTGGATCCACCGTTGAAAGCACGGTCGGGCTGCGGCTTCCACGGTCTGTGAGCCGCTTGGTCTACTTCTCCGTGAGCCCACGGGATGCTGCGCTGTACCGAAGTCACGTCTTTCCCGAACTCTCGGCGCTTGGTGCAGTACCCGTTACTGCGGACGACATTTCAACCGAGCCGGGCACCGAGCGATCGAAGGCTTCGGCAGTGCTTCAACGAGCGATCGCAGCCGTCGTCGACCTGTCAACCGAGTACGGACCATACGAACTTGGTCTCGCCCGCTCGGCGAACGTGCCCACAGTGATCGGCGTACTTCCCAGAGATCGTGAGTTCAAACAATTGCCCTCTGACCTACTCGAGTACCACATCCTTCGCGCACCAAGCGACGACGACGAGGACTCCTGGCGAACGTTCTCGCAGCTGATTTCGGAGAGGCTGGCCTCCCTATCAAACAGGTCGGATGTGACGCTGTTGGACGAGACAGAGATGCTGATTCGCGAGAAGCGGTGGCTTCCCGCGCTACTCACGAGCACATCGATGCTCGAGGCCGTCCTTGCGTCTCGGGTCGACCCCGACTTCGGTGTCGAACGACGTCGCCCGCTGTCGCTTCGAGAGGTCCTTCGCCTGGCTGAGCGGCAACAACTGTTGAAGCCCCGCGAGGTGCAGCAGTTGATGGCGCTAATGACCCTTCGCAACAAGGCCGCCCACGGTTCGGCAACCGAAGTCAACGCCACGGAGACGGAGCCTTTGCTCAAGGCGGCGGTACGAATCGCCCACCGACTTACGAACATGCGCTAGGGCGTGTCCTTCTCCGTCGGCTGCGTACTTTCTGCGAACTCGACCACGCGACTGACCTGCAGCGTCGCAGGTCAGAGGCCATGAATCGAGCGCGCTCCGACGTTCCGCTTCAACGTCTAGCAGGGCTTTCGCGATCTGCGGCGATTCGGCCATAGTGCCTCTGACCTGGTCTTATGTGTCCTTCTAGGTGGGTTCAGTCTCGCCCTGTCCGTTTGGCGCAAGGACCTGAGAAGGACCAATCCGGGACCAAGCCGGTCTCGAGGGGTCGTCGCGCTCGTCGATTGCGATCGAAGTGCGCGCCGACCACGACCCGATCCGCGATGATCGACGCATGGCAGATGACTCCGTGGTCCCTGGTCCGATCGTCCGGGACTTCTTGTACGTGGATGTCGGCCGGGTCAGATCACTTCTCGCCCAGGTCGCCGGTGGCGCCCCTCAGTTGGTCGAGGACAAGAGTGCGCGGCTGAGAAGCCTCGGCGGGACGTTCGGTATTCCGCCGTTCGGGCTGAGCGCAGGCTCGGGCAAGAACAGCGAAACAACGGAGACGAGGTCTTTGACCGATCTCACCTTCGTTCTCTTCGAGGAAGCCGCCGAGGCTGTGGGGCTGCTGACCGACGTGACCGAAATGGCACGACGGGAGGACGCATGGCGAAGCGGTGATCTTCAGAGTCAGCTCGAGGTCTCACAGGTCATCCGCGTCACCGGAGCGACCCGATTCATCGACCCACGACCCCGAGGTCACGAGACCGCTCGGCCTGTGTTCGACGAACGTTCCAGTACTCCACGACAGCGGCGTGCACGCGGTCGTCGTAGCTCGGGAGGCCGCTCGACATCGCCCTACTGCCGGCCAGTCGAATCATCGACGCCGTAGAGCTGCCGTGCCGTGGCACTCGCCAGGGTTCGGTCCCGGTTCCGAAACGCCCGCCTCAAGACCGCCTGATCTGGCGCGGCGATCGACGTCGGGTCCGGCACGCGAATCCTTCGGAGGTACTGCGCCTGGAAGCGGTAGCACCCGCCGCGCATCTTCACGCAGTACGTGGCGACAAAGAGCTCCGCTATGTCCGAGAGCAGTAGACCACCGAGCACTTCGAGGTCCCACTGATCCGACGTAACGAAGTACAGCCCATGGTGCGGGTAGGTCTGGCCCGAATCGAGTACCGGCTGGATGAACGCCTTCAACTCAGGGATGACGAGCTTCTCCCGTTCGAGGAGGCCGGGCTCGACCCGATCGATGGTGCGGAACCAGCGCTCAGGGTTGGTCCGAGCAACGTGCCTGGCCTTGACGGAGGCAGCATGTGACTCGAGGTACGCGCGAAGACGCGGGAACTCCGCGAGATTCACGAGCCGCCCGTCCTGCCAAGGGTTCACGAGGTATGTGCCCGACCAGTCAGCTGAACCGTCACTGGTGTCCCTCGTCATCAGCAACGGCAACAGCCGGTCAGCCTCGACCACGCTGGAATCCTTGGTTAGGTACACCTCATCGACACCTGAGGCGACACCGATGCCCACGCGGGTGCCCGTCGCGTGCGACTCGAGGGGTTGGAACCGACGTTCGAGATCCGCAATGAGCGCGAGGTTCGCAGGGTCGCCGGAGGGCCACGATGCACCGGCATCAAACCATGTCGGAAGCTTCGCCGCGCTGACCGATGGCGAGCTGAGCCGCTTGCTGCGAGACCCCGACCACTTCAGAAGCGCTCGGGCGTCCTTCTCGCCGAACGACTTCCTCGCGCTGGCCAACACCGCCGTCGACTGTGGCGAGCGCCGGATGATCGTGACCGCCGGGTAGGCCGAGACAGGCTCCTCGAAGGCGGCGACGTCATGCATGCTCACGACCGCCTCGACGGCGAAGTCCGTCGACACGAGATCTCGAAGGCCAGCGCCGTACTGGTTGTGCATCCAGCGATCGGCGACGATGATCCCGAGCACCCCGTCGGGCGCGAGCAACCGGAGGCCTGTCTCGATGAACCCCACGAAGATGTCGCTTCGGCCGCGCATCGCGGGACACGCACGTCGATAGGCGGCGCCTCGGGCGGCAGGCACGTCCTCGAGCCGGATGTACGGCGGATTGCCAAGGACGAAGTCGACGCCGTCGTCGCCGTGGTCGGTGAGCAAGAAGTCGCCGCACCGCACCCAGGCTGCTGAAGTGTCAGTCGCAAGCGCCAACTCGATCCCGTCGTCGGTCAGCACCTTCACAACCGCCTTCTGAGCAAGCTCGGCGTTCACCGGCAGAAGGTCGAAGGCGCGCAGAGCCAGGCGGGCTTCGTCGAGCGATCGCCCATGCTGGCGGCACGACTCCACGAGCCGCTCAACCATGGGCACCAAGAACGCCCCTGCGCCGCAGGACGGCTCGACGGCCACCATCGCGGCGAGGTCTCGGTCGGCCGTGAAACCGGCTAGCCCAGTTGCCACGGTGGACCGGGGCAGGGACCAAAAGCAGGCCTGGACGCGAACCGGTGCCAGGCGATCACCATTGCACGAGACAGAAGATCACCCCGTAGTCGACACTCTGCACGCGGGGTGTGACGCCGAGCCCGGCCTCGCATGACCGCCACGTCAACAAGCCGATCGGTGGATTGAGGCTTAGCCTCGATCCACCGTTTGGTGAGCGGGTGTGGGTGGACGCGTCCACCAAAAAGGCCTCCTGAGATGGGAGTCTGTTGATGTCTTACGTCAGCAGA
>JAYUWK010000164.1:0-2911 GCA_043753895.1 Actinomycetota bacterium | reverse complement strand
GTCGATCGACGAGGAGTGCGTACCGTTCCATCGGCAACGTCGATGTCATCTCGACCAGCGCGACGTGGCCCAACATGGCAGGAAGTAGCCGACGATGGAGCCCGATCATCGAGGCGTAATTGCTGGTTGCCAGGGTGATCGCTGGGAGCTGATCGAGGTAGTAGCCGTAGTCGTCGTGAAGTCCGGCGGCGCGCATCGTGGCGGCGAAGAGCTCGGCGTGGGACTCGCCGGGACGGCCCGACCCGTAGATGTCCATCTGAATCTCAACCAGCGCCGAGCGCGCCCGTCCGGCGAAGCGCGGCAGTCCCCACGAGTGGGTATCGGCTTCCTTCAATCGATGGGCAGATCGGTGAACAACGAATTCCTGGAACTGTTCGAGCGACCCGACGCTCGACAAGTACCTCGACAGCGATGGCCCCTTGAACCCGTCGATCGCCGCCTGCACATGGGCGGCAGGGGCAGTCCGGCATGATTCCTCGGGAACGATCTGCCGGAGGGCTGCCTCGAAGGCGATCTCGAGGTCCCGCCGGAACGACAGCACCGTCGGATCCCATTCGAGATCGTTGTCGACCCCAGCAAAGTTCCGGTAGTGCAGCTCGTAACAGCAGTACAACGCCAGCTGAAAGTCGCCGCTGAGCACCGTGAAGAATGGACCTTCGACCGGCGGCGGCGCCACGGCCGCACCGATTCGGTCGGTGTGACCACTCAGATAGTCGATGATGACGGCCGACAGCGGGCCACGGGGCCGCGGTAGTGACGGTCCGTTGGGCACTCGGTTCACAGGGGCGAGGGGATCGGTCAGCGCGACGGTGAAGCCGTTCTGTGCCATGGGTCCGAAGGTACCCGGAAACCGTCTGGACCAAACCCCAGCAACCGAAATGTGCGCCAATGTCTGGAACTCTGACGTTCGGGGAATCGGGCATCCGTGAGTGAACTCGATCTCGGACTTCTGAGTGAACCCCCTGAACCGATCGCCGCCCCTGCTGCGCAGGAGTACCTGACCCCTGGCCGCATCGCCAAACTGACGGTCGCAGTGCTCGCAGTGTTGGGCGCCGTGGCCGTTGCCTGGGTGCTCAGGGACCTGATCCTGCTGCTGCTGTTGTCGCTGATCCTCGCAATCGGACTGCAACGACCGGTGGATTGGATGAGCGGCCACGGCGTCAGACGGGGCGTGGCGTTGGGCATCATCACGGTGCTTTTCGTCGGCGTGATCGGCATGTTCGTGGCGCTCGTGGCACCGCCCGTGCTCAATGAAGGTGCAGCGCTTGTACGCGAGGCGCCCGACTACCTTCAACGCTCCGACCAGAGCGGGCTGGTCAAGGAACTGAACGACCGGTTCTCCTTGACGGAGAAGTTGGCGTCGCTCGCTGAGAAGTTGCCTGACCAGGCAGTTGGCATCGGGTCCTCCGTCGTGAGCGGCCTCGTCGACACCCTCACCGTGCTGGTCATGGCGGTCTATTTCGCCGCCGATCTGCCTCGCGTTCGACGCAAGATCGACCGTCTGCTGCTCCCGCAGCAACGCTCACGATTCGAGCCGATCTGGGATCGTGTGGTGCATCGTGTCGGGCGTTATGTGAGCGGCAACCTGATGGTCAGTGGTATCGCCGGAATCGCCTCGTTCGCAGTGCTGACCGTGCTGGACGTTCCATTTGCTGCCGCGCTCGCATTCTGGGTGGCGGTCACTGATCTCATCCCCACGATCGGAGCGATTCTGGGCGCAGCTGGCGCGTTGTTGGTCGCCGGGCTCACGGACGGCGTCAGCGGTGGGGCCTTCGTCGGGCTGGCAATCTTCTTCCTGCTCTATCAGCAGATCGAAAACTTTGCGATCGTCCCCAAGGTGATGAAGGGGGCCATCGACATGTCGGTCGCCGCAGTATTGATTGCGGTGCTGGTGGGAAGCGAGCTGGCTGGCTTGATCGGGGTCGTCGTTGCGCTCCCCGTCGCGGCGGGGATCATGACGGTCTTGGACGAACTCGTCATTGGAGAGCGGAAGGCGGTCGTCAAAGCGTCAGAGCGTCGACCGATTCTGTTGCGTCCCTGGAGGCGACCCGCCACGCCCCCGACGTAATTCCCTCAGGTGCGCGGAGCATCGGGAATGCGGGAAACGGTAATCCCGAACGCTCCGAGTTCGGTTCGCGATCCTCCTGCGTCGATGGATCGGCGATCGAAAACGATGTCCGGACGCGCGACATCGATGGTGATCAACTCATCCGAGAGGTTCACGTCGACGCGGTGCACAGGAGCGAACCACGTCATCAGGCGGCGGTCTCCGGGAGCCACCGTGGTGCAGCGCACCGATCTGCTTGGCCAGATTTGGCGACGCACGGCGACAAGTCGCCGATAACACGCCAAAACCTCGAAGTGACTGGTTTGGGAGAGTTCACCCCAGTCGAGCACCGCCCGCCGGAACGTTGCGTCATCGCACGGATCCAGAATGTCGTCCCAGTCGAATCGGGAGAACTCGGCGCGTCGCCCAGCGGTGATGGCCGAGGCGAGGGCGTCGTCCTGCGCGTCGGCGAAGTAGGGAAACGGCGTGGAAGCGTTCCATTCCTGACCCTGGAAGAGCAACGGAATGGCGGGGGACAGCAGCACCACAGCTGCGGCCGCGAGCGCAGCGTCCGGCGACACCAGGTGCTCGAGTCGAGTGCCTCCGGCCCGATTACCGATCTGATCGTGGTTCTGCGAACACACCACGAAATGGTCGCGGGTGATTCCACGGGCCGAACGTTCCCGGGTGGGATCGCCGGTCACGGTTCGCGGCAGGTAGACATCGCGGAGGGCGTCCTGAACTGGGCGCTCGAGCGCGCCCGCATCGGCGTAATAGCCCTGACGCTCGCCGGTCAATGCGACATGAAGACCGTGATGCAGATCGTCGGCCCCGTGGGCGCGAAGCCCCCAACCACCGAGCTCG
>JAYUWK010000163.1:0-67940 GCA_043753895.1 Actinomycetota bacterium | reverse complement strand
TTCCTCGCGAGCACAAGCGAGGTGTATGGCGACCCGCTGGTGCATCCTCAGCCCGAGTCGTACTGGGGCAATGTCAGCTCTATCGGCCCGCGTAGCTGCTACGACGAAGCCAAGCGATTCTCCGAAGCCATCACGATGGCGTATCACCGTGTGCACGATGTCGAAGTTCGTATCGTGCGTATCTTCAACACCTACGGCCCGCGAATGCGCCCCGATGATGGCCGCGTCGTCGGCAACTTCATCAGCCAGGCGCTCCGAGGCGAACCCCTCACGCTGTACGGCGACGGCAGCCAGACGCGCAGCTTTTGTTACGTGGCTGACGAAGTGCGCGGGCTGATCGCTGTGCTCGACGGCGCGGTCACCGGACCCATCAACGTGGGCAACCCGATCGAGTTCACGATGCGCCAACTCGCCGAGAACATCGTCGATCTCGTCGGCTCAGACAGCGAGATCATCACTGTCGAACTGCCCGCCGAACGCGAGGGCGATCCGATGCAACGCTGCCCCGACATCTCACTCGTCACCTCGGCACTCGGGTGGTCACCCACGGTCGCATTACGTGACGGGCTCGTGCCGATGATCGAAGCCTTCCGCCGCGAGCTCTCGCTCTAGGCCAAATCTCCAGGAGCTGACATGACCGTGCTCGTCACCGGTGGAGCCGGATACATCGGCTCACACACCGTCCGCCAACTCCGTGCGCTCGGGCGCGAGGTCGTCGTGCTCGACTCGCTCGACACTGGTCATAGCGAAGCGGTGCTCGGCGCTCCGTTGGTCGTCGGCGACATCGCCGATGGCGCGCTGGTCGAGCAACTGTGCGCCGATCATCACGTCACTTCGGTGGTGCATTTCGCAGCGCACAAGAACGTAGGCGAGTCCATGCGTAGCCCTGCGAAGTATTGGCGCAACAACGTCGAAGGCTCGGCCCGACTCATCGAATCGGTGCTCCGTGTGGGTGTCGCCGATTTCGTGTTCTCGTCGTCGTGTTCGGTGTATGGCACACCCGAGATCGTGCCCGTCACCGAGTCGGCGCCCATCGCGCCCGAGAGTGTGTACGCCGAGACCAAGGCAATGATCGAGCGCATCCTGCACTGGTACGGCGTCACCTCCGGCTTGCGCAGTGTGAGCCTTCGTTACTTCAATGCGGCGGGCGCGAGTTTCGACAACACGATCGGCGAGGACTGGACCTACAGCGCCAACCTTATTCCTGTGGTGATGAAGGCAGCATTGGGGCTCGGCGCCGCGGTGGAGGTCTTCGGCACGGACTACCCCACGCCTGACGGTACGGCGATCCGCGATTACATTCACGTCGAAGACCTCGCCAACGCCCATGTGCTCGCACTCGATCATCTCGCCTCAGGCGGCGCGTCCACCGCGCTCAACGTCGGTACCGGCGTGGGCAGCAGCGTGTTCGATGTCGTGCGGGCCACCGAACGCATCAGCGGACTCACCGTGCCCACCGTGCTGTCGCCGCGACGCGCCGGCGATCCCATCAGTGTCTTTGCTGACCCCACGCTCGTGCACAGCACCCTCGGGTGGGCGCCGGTGCACGGCCTCGACGACATCATCAGCAGCGCCTGGCGCTGGCACTCGACGCACCCCAACGGTTTCGGCACGTGACATCCCTTCCAGGCGTCACCGCTGTGGTCGTGGTGCACGGCTCCGACGCCGCCACAGTGCAGTCGTGCGTCGAGTCGCTGCTCGGCTCCAAGGACGTCGACATGCACGTGGTGCTCGTCGACAATGCGTCACCCGACGGTGGCGCTGCCTGCTCACCGTGGCGCGATCGTGATGTCGATGGCGTCCACCTGATCACCTCGACACAGAACGCCGGCTTCGCTGCGGGGGTCAATATCGGGCTCGTTCATCGGCGGCACGGCGACATGATCTGTCTACTCAACGACGACGCCACGGTCGAGCCCACCGCGCTCTTGAAACTCACTGCGGTGCTCGCTGATGATCGTTCGATCGTTGCTGCGGCTCCACGCGTGATGCTGGCCGGACAGCCTGACTTCATCGACAGCATCGGCGTCGTCATCCGCTCGAACGGCGAGGCGTTCAATGCCTTCATCGGACAACGCTGGAACGACCAGGTACACGACGGTGCCGATGTGTTCGGACCGTGCTTCGGGGCCGCGTTGTTCCGGGCCGATGCCTTCGACGCCACAGCGGTCGGGGCCGATGCCTTCGACACCACATCGGTCGGGGCCGATGCCTTCGACGCCACAGCGGTCGGGCCGATCGACGAGCGCTATCGGCTGTACTACGAGGACATCGACTGGTCGCTTCGGGCCCAACGGATCGGTCTTCGCACTGTTGCCGTCACCGACGCCGTCGTCTTCCATCAGCATGCAGCATCAACGCGCCTCTTGGGCGAACCGGCTCGCTACGAACTCGTGCAACGCAACCTGTTGCTGTGCGCGGCGAAGAACTTCACGATCGCTGCGGCGCTGCGGGTCTGGGGCGCGCGGATCGTTGTGCACGCCAAGGGGATCATCAAGGGGCCTTACCGAGCAGAACGCGTGCGATCTATTGCCCGAGCCGTGTGGGGTCTGCCGTCAGTGTTGATGGCGCGACGGCAACTGCCGCGGGTGCGCGCCGTCGACGAACAGACGCTGTTCGCCTACTCGGCAGGTCTCGAACCCAACTTCGACACCGATACCTACCGCGCCAACACCTACCGCGCTAACACCGATCCGCCGGACCCGCAAACTGCTCCGTGAATGCTCAGCGCACGTCTACGGTGCGCTGAGCATTCATGAAGGACAACGGCGGGTCGCGTCAGACGGAGTCGGTGATACGACAGCGGAGGACATCGGCCGGCGATTGAGGGGCGGTCGCTTCACAGGGAGTCGGTGATGCGCTGGCGGTCGAGCCAGCCGAGCAGGATCGCGACAGCGCGGGGATCGTGCCGAAGCCGGTGTCCGGCACCCGCGATGAGCCGCAGCTCGGCGCTGCCGTGTGCCTCGGCGAGCATGCGCGCGTCGGCAACGGGAACGCTTTCGTCGTCATCACCGTGCATGACGAGGAGCGGACGCGGCGCGAACCGACGAGCGGCCTCGGCCGGGCGGAAGCGGCGGAACTCGCGGCTCCACTCGTCGAAGTCCTTGGGGAAGCCGGGCGAGCGCACGGCTCCGATGTCGCGGGCGTGCTCCAGGAACCGACGGGGCTGCGCCGCCCAATCGTCGAAGTCGGCACGAGGTGCCAACAGCGCAGCACCACGCACCCGCGGATCGTCGGCCGCGACACAGATGGAAACCGAGCCGCCCGTGTTGGTGCCCACCAGCCAGATACCTGACGGTTCCGCCTCGGCGATGAGGTGATCGATCGCGGCACGGAGATCGTCGATCCACGACTGCAGCGAGAAGTCGCCCTCGCTCTCGCCACAGCCGCGAAAGGTGAAGGTCATCGCCGCCCAACCGAGTTCGTTCGCAGCACGATCGATCAACTCGGGGAAGGTGCCCGCCGAGTGTCGTGCATCGATGGGCCCGGTGGGGAAACCGTGACACAGGATCAAACCGGGTAGCGGCTCGGTGCGACCTGCGGGCCTGGCGAGATACCTGGCCAGCTTCTGCCCTCCGGAGAGGAACGAACCGTTCACAACTGCTCAGTCACGCGGTTTGCGGTACCTGCGGCGCGCGCCCGGAGTGGCCAGCGTGTAGCCGCGATTGCGGGCTTCTACCAGCGTGTCGGGACCGAAACACAAACCAGTTTCGGATGCAACAATCTCGTCGATCACATCGGTGTCAGTCCAGGCATCGACGTCGTAGACCAATTGTGTGCGCTTGTCGCCAAGAAACTGGGTGTGCTCAAACCGAGCGGGGCGCTCCATGGCCGGAAAACCTAGCCGTCCTTTGTCTCAACCGTCGATTTCGCTGGCCAGCGGACCGACCGCACCGATGGCATCGAAATACTGCTGATGCGCCTCGACGACGCGCACGACATCGACATCGTCGAGGATCTCCACGCCGTTGCGTTCCGCTTCTCCGATGAGGAACGCAGTGACGTTGTCTTCATCGACCACGACTGTGGCATCGATGTCCTGCGGGCGATCGATCACGTGATCAGGCTGCAGACCCTTGGTGTTGAGCCAGCGCAGGTGGAACGTGAGGAGTTGAGCGAGTTCGTCGAGCGTGAGTCGCGATTGGGTGTCGGCGGGCAGGCGCTCGGCTACGAACGACAGCGCTTGTTCTTCCATGTAGACCACGCGGGGCGCGAGCGAATCGAGCCGATGGGCCTCGCGTCCGACGACGACTGCGGCAAGCACAAACGTGAACACCGCGGCAAGCACGACGAAGACCAAGGTGATGGTAGGCACTGCGGCGAGCCTACCAACGAGTGGCGCGCGCCGAGCCGGGCGGCGGATCAGATGCCGATGCGCTGTGCGAGCAACTCGCGGTGGTACGTGGGATCACCGAAGAGCAGTTCGCTCGACTTGGCACGCTTGAAGTACAGGTGTGCCGGGTGCTCCCAGGTGAAACCGATGCCACCGTGGATCTGGATGTTCTCGGCCGTTGCGTGGAAGTAGGCCTCTGAGCAGTACGCCTTGGCCAACGAGGCCACTGAGGCGAGCTCGTCGTTCATCTCCGATGCACACCACATGCCGTAGTAGGCAGCGGACTTGGCCGACTCGACTTCGAGCAGCATGTCGGCACACTTATGCTTGATGGCCTGAAACGAACCAATGGGGCGGCCGAACTGTACGCGCACCTTGGCGTACTCCACGGCCATGTCGAGCACCTTCTGGGCACCGCCGACCTGCTCGGCGGCCAGGCCGACAGCTGCGAGGTCGAGCACCGTGCTGAGTACGTCCCAACCCTTGCCCTCGGCGCCGATGAGCGTTGCGGGCGTGTTCGAGAACTCGAGCTTGGCCTGCTTGCGGGTCTGGTCCATGGTGGACAGCGCCGTGCGGGTGAGCCCCGCTGCGTCGCCGTCAACGGCGAACAGGCTCACGCCACTAGCGGTGCGAGCCGCAACGATGATGAGGTTCGCCGTGTGGCCATCGATCACGAACATCTTCGTGCCAGTGAGGGTGTAGCTGTCGCCACTGACCGTTGCCGGCATCGTGATGCCGGCTTCGTCCCACTTGCCGCTGGGCTCGGTGAAGGCCAACGTGGCGATGGTCTCGCCGCTGGCGATGCCGGGCAGGTACGCGTTCTTGGCAGCCTCGTCACCGCTGTGAATGAGGGTGTTGGCGGCGAGCACGACGGTGCTGAAGAAGGGTGCGCACAACAGCGAGCGACCCATCTCCTCGAGCACGATGCCGAGTTCGACATAGCCGTAGCCGCTGCCGCCGTAGGCCTCGGGGATGTGCAGACCCTGCAGACCCATCTGCTCGCCCATCTGGCTCCACACCGCGGGGTCGAAACCCGACTCGGTGTCCATCTGCTCGCGCACGGCGGTCTCGGCCGACTTGCTCTCGAGGAAGCTGCGGACTGTCTTGCGGAGTTCTTCTTGTTCGTCGGTGAATGCAAAGTTCATGGGCGACATGATGGCGCTTGCCTCGGCGATGATGCAAACCCAGACGTGTACACATGCGTACACTCTGGTGATGGACAAAGTGGGCATCCGCGATCTTCGGGCCAGTGCAGCTGCAGTCGTGCGTCGCGCCGAGGCCGGCCAGACCACGATCATCACCGTCGGCGGCAGGCCCGTTGCGCAGTTGGGCCCGCTCACGAGTCATGGCGCGGAACGCACGCTCGACGAGCTCGTCGCGCAGGGTCTGCTCATCGCGCCGCGACGGTCTGGCGCCACCGACGCGCCGATCCGCGGCACCATCACAGTGTGGGGCAGCCTCCGCCTCGACCGGCTGTTACGCGAGGTCCGTGGGTGAACGAGGTCCGTGGATGAACGAGGTACGGGGATGACGCTCTACATCGATGCCAGCGCGCTGGTTGCGTTGCACATCGACGCACCGGCTCGCGCCCATGTGGTCGACGCGATGGCCCGTGACGCCGATTGGTGTACCAGCGCGCTCACGCTCGTGGAGGCGCTTGCGCTGATCGATCGTGTCACCGACGAGGCAATCTTCCGTCAGGACATCGAGGATTATGTTCGTCTCACGTGGGACCGCATCGCGATCGTGCCCGTCGATCAGGCATGCCTCGATCGCGCCGGACGGCTGATGCGCGATCAGCCACTTCGGCTCAGCGACGCGCTGCACCTCGCCGCCGCCGACCGCCTGCCCCGTCCAATACGATTCGTCACCTTCGACGCCGCGCAGATCCCCGTGGCCCTCTCGATGGACTTCGAGGTCCTCTCCGCCTGATCGCGCTGACGCACGCGTTCGGGCGCGCGGCTGGCAGACTTTGGACATGACCACTCTGCATTGGGCCGATAGTCGTCTCGAGGTACACCGGCTCGTCGTCGGCTCGTACGACAACAATGTGTTCGTGGTGCGCTGCCGCGAAACCGGCGAAGCGGTATTGATCGACGCTGCCAACGAACACGAGAAGCTGCTCGAACTCTGCACCCGCCTCAACGTGCGCCGCGTGCTCGAGACCCACGGCCACTGGGACCACATCCAGGCCGTGCCCGCGATGCGTGAGGCCGGTCTCCAGGTGGCCATTGCAGCGGCCGACGCACCAATGCTCAAAGACGTGGGCTACGACGTGTTCATCGACGATGCCGAGATCATCGAAGTCGGCAACCTGCGCCTGCACGCGATCCACAACCCCGGCCACACTGCAGGTTCCATTTCGTTCCACGTCGAGGGCACCCCTTTGCTGTTCTCAGGTGACACGTTGTTCCCGGGCGGACCGGGGAACACCAAGTTCGAAGGCAGCAGCTTCGAGACCATCATCGACTCCATTGACAACAAGCTGTTCACGTTCCCGGCGAGCACCATCGTGTTGCCCGGCCACGGCGTGGACACAACCATCGGCAACGAGCGACCACACCTTCAGGAATGGGTCGATCGGGGCTGGTGATGAACAGTGTCGGCGTGCTGCTCGGGGGCATGAGCCCGAGTCTCGACGAACTGCCACAGGCCCACGTCACCGAGACCATCCGCATCGACGGTCGCCCGCAACCCGAATTCCGTGATGAACTCAGACGCATCCCCTCGCTGCGTAACGGCGTCAGCGTGGTCAGCCTGTACGTGCAGACAGCAGCGCTGCTCGGGCTGGCGATCTGGACCCCCGGGCTGTGGCGTTTGCTCGCATGGCCCGTCGTCTTCGTGCTGATGGGCCGTGCACACGCGCAGTTCGCCTCGCTGATGCACGAGGCTGCGCACCGGTTGCTGTTCAAGAACCGCTCACTCAACGATTGGGTCGGTCGCTGGATGCTCGGCTACCCGGGCTTCACCACCACCGATGGCTACCGACGCGTGCACATGGCCCATCACCGCGAAGAGTTCGGGCCCGACGAACCTGACATCGCGCTCTACGCCAACTACCCCGTGAGCCGTGCGTCATTGCGGCGCAAGCTGATGCGCGATGCCACTGGTCGCACCGGGTTCAAGCTGTTACGTCAGCAACTTCGTGGGCTGCGCGCACCCGATTCGGTCGTGCGCCACACGCAGTACAAGATCTGGGGCCTGCAACTGATCCTGCTCGCAGCGTGTATCGCCGCCGGAGTCTGGTGGCTGTATCCGGTGTTCTGGCTGCTGCCTTTTCTCAGCGTATGGAGGGTCATCAACCGGTTGCGCAGCATCGGCGAACACGGCGGGATGATGGCGTCCAAGGACCGCCGCCTCACGACTCACTCGGTGCGCCAGCACGTTGGCGCGCGTTTCCTGATTGTCCCGTACAACATCGGGCTACACCTGGCCCACCACGTAGATTCGGGCGTGCCCTTCCGCAACCTGCCGCGGTACCACCGGGCTCTTCGCGACGCCGGATACGTCGACGACACGCTCGAACACCCGAGCTACGGCGAACTCTGGAGAGCGCTTTGTACGCGACCCTGACCATCGCATGCGCGGCCCGGAGCACCGGCCCCCATTTCTCCTATGGACGTAGTGTTAATCACCCGTCCACCTGCCTACACTGGCCAGCGTGAGAGAACTCTTTCGCATAGATGACCTGCATGCCAAGCCCGTAGAGGGCGATACCCAGATTCTGCGCGGCGTGTCACTCGCCGTACAAGAGGGCGAGGTCCACGCCATCATGGGGCCAAACGGCAGCGGCAAGAGCACGCTCGCCAGCACCCTGTTGGCGTCTCCCGAGTACGAGGTCACATCCGGCCGCATCTGGTTCCGCGGTGACGACGTCACCGAATGGCCCACCGATGTACGCGCCAAAGCAGGCATGTTCTTGGGGTTCCAATATCCGCAGGAGATCCCCGGCGTGTCGGTGATCCAGTTCCTGCGTCAGGCCCTCAGCGCGCGCAAGGGCATCGACTTGTCGGTCCTCGAACTGCGTCTGGCGACGATGGATTGGATGAAGCGGCTCGGTATGGATTCCAGCTTCGTCGATCGTTACCTCAACGAGGGTTTCAGCGGTGGCGAGAAGAAGCGCAACGAGATCATGCAAATGGCCATCCTCGAACCCGAACTGGCGATCCTCGACGAGACCGACTCGGGCCTCGATATCGATGCGTTGCGCATTGTCGCCAAGGGCATTCGCGAAGTGAAGGTCGATCGACCGACGCTCGGTATCGTGCTGATCACGCACTACCAGCGCCTCCTCAACGAGTTGCAGCCCGACCGCATCCACATCCTCATCGATGGCCGCATCGTTGCGTCGGGCGGCATGGAACTGGCCACCAAGCTCGAGGCCGACGGTTACGAATCCTTCCGGAGCTGAGCAATGACACTCGACGGCGCAATCATCCGCAAGGACTTCCCCATCTTCGACCGCCTGATCGACGGCGTGCCCATCGTGTACCTCGACTCGGCCAACACGGCGCAGAAGCCGCGTCAGGTCATCGAGGCGATGTCCACGTTCATGGAAACCTCGTACGCGCCGATCAACCGCAGCGCGTACCGTTTGGCGGCCGAAGCGACCGATGCGTTCGAAGGTGCCCGCCGCAAGGTGGCCCGTTTCATCAACGCTCGCTCCACCGACGAGATCGTCTTCACCAAGAACGCCACCGAATCACTGAACCTCGTTGCCCAGAGTTGGGGTCGCACCAACCTCGTCGCCGGCGATGTCGTGGTGCTCACCCATATGGAGCACCACGCGAACATCGTGCCATGGCACATGCTCGCCGCCGAGCGAGGCATCATCTTGCGCTGGGTTCCGCTCACGCACGACGGTCAACTCGACCTCACCGATCTCGGCGCGCTGCTCGATGGGGCAAAGATCTTCAGCTTCACAGCGATGAGCAATGTGCTCGGCACCATCACCCCCGTGAAGCTTCTGTGCGACGCTGCCCACGCAGCCGGCGCCATTGCCATCGTCGACGGCTGCCAATACGTGCCCCACAACGTCACCGACGTACAGGCCTGGGGCGCCGACTTCATGGCGTTCAGCAGCCACAAGCTCTGCGGGCCCAGTGGCATCGGCGTGTTGTGGGGGCGCGAGGCGCTCCTCGATGCGATGCCGCCGTTCCTCGGCGGGGGCAACATGATCGCCGATGTCCGCCTCGACGGATTCACGTGTGCTCCGCTGCCTGCCAAGTTCGAAGCCGGTACACCGCCCATCATCGAGGCCATCGGTATGGGAGCAGCCGTCGATTACCTCACCTGCCTGGGCATGGCCAACGTGCGTCGCCACGAGATGGACATCACGACCTACGCGCTGCGCACCCTGAACGAGCGCTATGGCGACGACATCACCATCCATGGCCCGTCCAACATCGAGGTCCGTGGCGCCACTCTGAGCTTCGCGTTCCGCGACATCCACCCGCACGACGTGAGCCAGGTGCTCGACCAACGCAACGTGTGCGTACGAGCCGGCCACCACTGCGCGAAGCCATTGATGCGCCTTCTCGGCGTCAACGCCACGGCACGTGCCAGCTTCTACATCTACAACGACGAGTCCGACGCCGATGCGCTTTCCGACGCACTTGGCGGCGCTAGCGATATCTTCGGATTCTGAACGGCTAACGGGAGGGTCCTCATGCCTGGCTTAGAAGATCTCTATCGCGAGATCATCCTCGATCACTACCGCACTCCCCGCAACCGCGGCGAGTTGCCCCCACCTGCGGTTCGCGCCGAGGGTCACAACCCTCTCTGTGGCGACGAGATTCAGGTGTATCTCGATGTCGTCGATGGTGTGGTCAACGACATCAAAGTCGCCGGCTCCGGCTGCAGCATCAGCCAGTCATCGGCGAGCATGATGAGCCAGGCTGTGAAGGGCAAGAGCCTGGTCGAGGTCAACGCGCTCGTTCGTCGCTTCAAGGGCATGATGAGCATCGAAGACGCCGAGGCATTCGCCGCCGAGGACGACGCAGCCGCACTAGTTCCCGAGGTCAAACTCGGCGATCTCGAGGCGCTGCAGGGCGTTGTGAAGTTCCCGGTACGCATCAAGTGCGCCACGCTGGCGTGGAACACGTTGCTGCAGGCAATGTCCGAGCTCCCGGCCGGTTGACGTCCACGCACAAGGTGCCCGTCCGAGTGGTCTTCTGCTAGACACCTGCACCGTGAAGAAGCGTTCCCTCCTTATCATTGGCGTGCTGGCGCTTTCAGCCTCGTCGTGCAGCAGCAGCAAGTCCTCGGCACCGACACCATCTGGCCCGACAGGCACCGAGTCGCCGTCCAGTCAGGCGGTCACTACACAACCACCCACGACGCCGGCGCCGACCACCACGTTGGCATCCAAGGTGCTGCATGTTCTCGTCACCAACGACGACGGCTTTGATGCCCCCGGCATCGATGCGATCGTCCAGTACCTGCGGACCGTTGCGAATGTAGAGGTGAGTGTCGTCGCCCCGGCTACCAATCAGAGTGGCACCGGCGACAAGTCCACACCCGGCGCATCGCTGGTCGTTGCCGATGTGCAAACGCTGAGCGGCTACCCCGCCAAGTCGGTGGCCGGGTTTCCTGCTGACTCGGTGCTGTGGGCCATCAACGGCGGGCTGGCGACCAAGCCCGATCTGGTTGTCTCCGGCTCGAACCTCGGGCAAAACTACGGACCGCTGAACACCATCTCCGGAACCGTTGGAGCTGCGGCGACGGCAGCACGCGCCGGCATCCCCGCGATCGCCATCAGCCAGGGTGTTGCCGTGGCCCCTGCCGCACCGTACTTCCCGGCAAGCGTGACCGTGCTCACTGGTTTCTTCGCCGACACACTCGAGACCTATCGCACCGGCACCCCGAGGCTGCTCACGGTCATCAACGTGCCGACGTGCCCGGACACAACCACCCTGTTCCCCACGGTCGTGGCACCGGCGGCTACCGATGCCAAGGGCCGTTCTCTCGGAGCGCCCGCGCCCTGTGACGGGCCGCTCACCGGTCCAGCCACCGACGACATCGAGGCGTTCAATGCCGGACACGGCGTGGTGAGCTATCTCGACCCGGCCACACTCGCGCCGTAGTACGACGGAGCTTCAGGGCTGATAGCCCTGCATCATCTTGCGCCCGATCGCCCGCCCGGCAGGCGCTTCACGCACCGGTTGGCCCATGATCTCGTCCCAATGCGCAGCCACGGCCTCCGGCGTCATCGGCCGTTCCTGAACGCCTTCGGCTGCGGCCAGCACGACTCTCGCGATCAAACCGCCGCCGACGTTGAACAGCTCGCCGGTGGTGGTACACGACTCATGGGCGAGATACGCGACGAGGCCACTGATCTGCTCGGGTGACAGCCACTCGGCCAGCGCGGGCGTCCACTTCATCGGCCCGAAATCGCTGCCGCGAACGCTCGCCTGCGGCGCGACCACATTCACAACGATGCCGCAGGCTCGACCCTCCACCGCCATCGCTCGGCTCAGCCCGACCACGCCAAGTTTCACGCCGCCATACATGGTCATGTTCGGGAATCCGATGAGACCTGCGCCGCTCGACACATTCACAATGCGCCCATAACCCTGCGTAGCGAGATGCGGCCACGCCGCACGCGTCACGTTCATCGTGCCGAGCATGTGCGTGTCGGTCATCGCCCGACAGAACTCGTCGCTGAGTTCGGGCACCGGGGCTTGGCGAACGACACCTGCGTTGTTGATGACGATGTCAATGCGGCCATATGCGTCGAGCGCTGTGTGCACGATGGCTGCTCCGCCCTCGGCCCCGGCGTCGACAATGGAGTGCGCATCGGCGACGGCTTCACCACCCGCCGCGGTGATCTCAGCCACCACCTCGAGCGCTGGATTCGTTGCGGGCGCGTCGGCTACACCATCGGTGTCGCTGATGCCAACACCGATGTCGTTGACCACCACCTTGGCGCCGCGTGACGCCAGGAGAAGCGCGTAGGCACGGCCCAGATTGCGCCCGGCACCGGTGATCACGGCAACCTGGCCGTCGTAGCGAAGTTCATCCATCGTGACAGCGTGTCACGCCGCTCACGTATCTGACGACACGTCAGAAATGTGCTCAACTAGCCCGATGGCGGCAACGACGTTCAACCTGGCAGATCTTTTCGAACAGGCTGTCGACGCCTGGCCCGACCGCGACTACATCGTGTGCGGCGATACCCGGCTCACCTATGGCGAGATGGACGCACGTGCCAATCAACTCGCCCACCATCTCGCCGCGCAGGGCGTCGGGCCCGGCGACCACGTGGGTATCTACGCGCTGAATTGTGTCGAATGGGTCGAGACGTTGTGGGCCGTGTTCAAGCTGCGCGCCGTGTGGGTGAACATCAACTACCGCTATGTCGAGGACGAACTGGCCTACATCTTCCAGAACGCTGATCTGAAGGCGTTGGTCGTGGCCGCCGAGTTCGTCGACCGGGTCGCCGGCGTGCGGCCGCACTCGCCGATGCTTACGCATGTGTTGGTGATGGGTCCCGACTACGAGGGTGCGTTGGCCGGGCAGTCACCGGCGCGCGACTTCGGGCGACGCAGCAACAACGACCTCTACATCCTCTATACCGGCGGTACCACGGGCATGCCCAAGGGCGTGGTGTGGCGTCATCAGGACGTGCTCATGGCCCTCGGCGGTGGCATCGACCTGCGCTCGGGGCACGTGATGCAGGACCCCAGCGAGTTCATCGAGAAGGGCAATGCGTTCGCGATGACCAGCCTGCCGACGATGCCGCTCATGCACGGGGCGGCGCAATGGAGCGTGATGGGCGGCAGCTTCACCGGCAACCGCATCGTCTTGATGGACCGCTTCGACGCGGCCGAGGTGTGGCGCCTCATCGAGGTCGAGCGCGTGAACCTCTTGATGATCACCGGCGACGCGATGGCTCGGCCATTGATGGACGAGATGATCGCCAAACCCGATGCGCGCGACACCAGCAGCATGTTCGCGATCTCATCCACTGCCGCGCTATTCAGCCAAGGCCTGAAAGACGCGTTCTTGGACACGTTCCCCAACATCGTGATCACCGACTCCATCGGGTCCAGTGAAGGCGGTGCGAACGGCATCAGCATGGTCACTCGTGGAACGCCAATCCAAGGCGGACCCACCGTGACCGCGATCAAGGAAACCATCGTCGTCGACGATGACCTCAACCCCATCCCGCCCGGCACCGGCCAGATCGGCCGCCTGGCGCGCAGCGGCAACCTGCCCCTCGGTTACTACAAGGACCCCGAGAAGACCGCCGCCACGTTCATCACGGCGCCCGACGGCAAGCGCTACGTCATCCCCGGCGACTTCGCCCGACTCGAGGCCAATGGCACCATCACCCTGCTCGGACGCGGTTCGGTGTGCATCAATTCCGGCGGCGAGAAGATCTTCCCCGAGGAGGTCGAGAACGCGTTGAAGAGCCACCCCGAGGTCTTTGATGCCGTGGTCATCGGCGTGCCCGACGAACGCTTCGGCGAGACAGTCGCTGCCGTGGTGCAGCCACGCGTCGGCACCGCTCCATCGCTGGAGGCACTGCAGGAGCACTGCCGCGGCCACATCGCCGGTTACAAGGTGCCGCGCCGGCTCACCACGGTCGACGCAATCGTGCGTTCACCGGCGGGCAAGCCCGATTATCGCTGGGCCAAGGACACCGCCCTGGCCGACCTCAACGGCTGATCTGGATTGATCGAGGCCGAGCGGGCTCAGGCGGCGAGACGGGTGAGTTCGCGCACGTTGTCGCGCATGATCAATTGTCGTTCGGCGTCGCTGAACTTGGTGAGCTCGCTGAGGTAGTCAAGCGGCTGCGGCATGCCCTCGATATGGGGCCAGTCGCTGCCGAACAGCACCCGGTCGGCGCCGACGATCTGGGCGATCTCGTTTGGGTTGTCCTCCCAGAACGGGTTGATCCACACATGCTCGCGGAACTGCTCGACGGGGTTGTGCTTGAAGTAGCCGGGCATGCGGCCGTCGTAGCTCTTCAGCTTGCGCACGAGGTCGGGCAGGAATTCCGAGCCGTTCTCCACCGAGGCGATACGTAGGTTCGGGAAGCGTTCGAACAACTTGTCGAAGCACAGTGTGATGAGAAAATCGTACGCGGCGCGCTCGATGTGAAACGCCTTCACGGTGGGGCCGTAGCCGCTGCCGAACGTGGCACCGAAGCCATCGACCGCGTAGCCGTTCGTGCTGTATCCGCTGTCGCCGGCATGGGCCACCACCGTAATGCCAGCCTCATTGACGCGCGCCCAGAACGGATCGAACATCGGGTGGCTCACCGGGCGCGGGCCTGACGCCGTTGTCGGTGCGGCAGGACGCATCACGATGCAGCGAGCGCCGCGATCAAGCGCCCAGTCCAGTTCCTCGCAGGCCCAGTTCACATCGGCAAGGGTGATGTAAGGCGCCGCGTAGATGCGGTTCTGATAGTTGCACCCCCAATCCTCGTCGAGCCAGCGATTGAACGCCCGGAATGTGGTGGTCACGGCCTCGATGTCGTGCTTGAGCGGCTCCTCGTAGAGGATGCCCAGCGTGGGGAACAGCCAGCATGCCTCGAGGTTCTGCTGGTCGAGGACCGCTACTCGTGCGTCGCGATTGCGGTAGGCGGCGGGAATGGGCTCACGATCGGCAAGCATTTCAAGCGGATTGCGACCGTTGGGGTTGCCGCGGAAGTACTCGTGCATCGCTCCCGCTTTGGCGATCGGGTTGAATGTTGCATTTGCAACTGCACGGCTGACGCGCCCACCGACTACGTGGTACTTACGGCCGTCGATCTCGCACCACTGCACACAGCGGGGCTGCATTCCCTTGGGCACGTGACGGGTGAATGCATCGAGCGCTTCGTAGTAATGGTTGTCGGCGTCGAAGGCCTTGAAGTCGATCTGTGCTGGTCTCTGGGTGCGTGCGTCAGCCATACACCCAACCGTAGTCCCCCCTTCGGCGAAGAATCTGACGCGGCGTTAGATTCTCTTTCGTGACCAACTCCCCCTCCATTTCTCGAGCCCACCTCGGCGAAGCGCTTCGCCAGTTCGGCCACGACGTCATTGGTCATCAGGCAGACGACGCGCTGCTCGACTCGATGACCTCGACGCTCGTGGATTTCTCCGCGCAACTCGCAGGCGGCGAGCATCGCGCTCGCGAGAAGGCTGGTTTCCACGAGCACTGGGACAGCCCGGTTCACGAGGGCGAGCTCGTCCCCAGTTGGGCCGACCGGCCGATCTCAGGCGTTGCCAGCCCGTGGAGTCTCGAGCCCGAGGTTCGTCGCCATGGCGATGGGGTGCGCGCCACCATCACGTTCGGGCCTGCGCACGAAGGCGCCCCCGAGCGCTGTCACGGCGGCATCGTGGCCGCACTGTTCGATGACATCCTCGGCTCGGTGCTCGCTGTCATCGGCCAGGGCGCCTTCACCGGCGAGCTCACGATTCGATACGTTGCGCCCGTTCCGCTGCATCGCGAGCTGGTCTGTACCGGTCGTGTCGACTCGCGCGATGGGCGCAAGCTGTACTTGTCGGGCGAACTCACCGACGACGGCCAGGTGGTGGCGCGGGCGACATCGATCTTCATCCAGCCGCGCCAAGCCGACACCCAGACCACCTTCGACCCGGACTGAACGCGCCGACACTTGCTGCCACACCCCCGGCGTACCGTCGCCCGTATGGATATTCGCAGCCGATTGCACCATATGGTGGACGACATCCTCGGAGAAGATCCCCGGGCCGCCCTCATCGCCTACCGCGAGCTCAGCGGCGAACAACTGCCCTGGCTCGAACAGCGCATCGCCGCTGGGAGCGTGAGACCACACGCCTACTTGCCGGCCTGACCCGGCCCCAATCCGATGTGTTGGGCACCTCAGCACCTGCAAACTCTTCAGATTTCGGTGACGAGGCTGTCCCATGGTGATAGCCGCACAGCATCGGTCATCGCCCATTGACCGATCTCTGACCGCAACCACTCCCGGTCGGGCGTTGTCTACGCTCTGCACATGGCCAACGACGACGGCGACCGTTCGAAGTACTTCCCCGCCATCGAGAACAAGTACGGCGGGCCGATTTCCCTCTGGCTTGATCGGCTCGCGGAGTTGGGCGACGCGAAGTACCCCGACCAGATCGCATACCTGCGCGAGAACCACGGGTTCAGCCAAGCGCATGCCAATGCCCTCGTGATGTACGTGCGCAACTCGCCCACATCGAAGCGGTTCAAGACTCCTGAGGGCTACTTCGGCTCGCTCGACCCCGTGCCGGCCAGAACCGCACGGGCGATCTTCGCGGCAATTATGTCGACCCATCTCGATCTGGAACTGGTCATCGCCTGGAACCAACCGATGCTGCGCGTCGACGGCAAATACGTCATCGGACTGTCCGCAGCAAAGCACCACCTCCTCCTGAATCCGTTCAGTACGGACGTGCTCGCCAAGCTCACCAAGGAGTTATCCGACTACGAGCTCAACAAGAAGACCTTCAAGGTGCCATTGGACTGGACGATCGACGCGAAACTGCTCGACGACATCACCGACGCTCGTCTCGCCGAACTCCGCTAGAACTGGTGGACGATGCTCCGACTTGACCTCGCCACCCTTGTCGTCGATGACTACGACGACGCCATCGCCTTCTTCGTCGACACGCTCGGCTTCAAACTCGAGGCCAACGAGGACCTTGGCGGTGACAAGCGCTGGGTAGTAGTGCGACCGGGCGCCAACGGTGGTGGCCTGTTGCTGTCCAAGGCGGTGACCGACCAGCAGCGTGCGTCGATCGGCATGCAGACCGGTGGTCGAGTCTCGTTCTTCTTGCACACCGACAACCTCGAGCAGCGGGTAATTGAATGGACTGCACGGGGCGTCCTTTTCGCCGAGGAACCACGTACCGAGGCCTACGGCAAGGTTGTCGTCTTCCTCGACCTGTGCGGCAACCACTGGGACCTCATCGAGCCCCTCCAGATCTGACGACAGCTCGTCGACCGACGCTGACGGCTACGGTCGCCGCAAATCAGCCCCGCGCAGATCAGCCCTCGCGCAATTGATCGCGCAAAGACTCTAGGTACGGCAGTGCCCGCTGATCCTTCAGTCGGTTGGCAGCACGCTTCGAGTCGATGATGTCATCGAGCGCGGCGATCGATACCGAGAGGCCGTCAGCAATCTCCACGATGGTCGCCTGTTCGCTCCACTCCTTGAAGCCTCCCAAACCACCTGAGGGAGCGAAGGTGAGATCGACATCGCCGAGGTCGGTCACGAGGTTCAGCATGACTGGCATGTTGGCCAAAAAAGGGCCGTCGATGGGCGCCGGCACGGGATCGCTGGCCGTGCGGATCATCGCATTCATTCGACGAAGCGCTCGCCCGAGTCGATCAAGGTTGTCCTGTTCGCGAGCTGGTACTACGTCGATGTCCCTGGTGGGGAGCGACGAGCCATGCACGACGGACGCAAACCCACCGACGACGACATAATCCACACCCTCCTCGTTCAAGATCTGGCAGATCTGAACAGGGTCGAACATCAGCGTGTCCGGCGAAGGGACGCCTGAGCGTGCTCCTGAATTGCGAGCATGGTGTTCGCGACTTCCACCATCGATCGGACGCGCTCGGGCACCGTCATACGAAGTTGTCGACGGATTTGGCTCACGTCGACTCCGCGACTGTCCTCGATCGGCTGCGCCTGCTCCATGCATTCAGCATAGGTGAACCCGTATGCACCGAATCGCCGTACGATCGCGCCGTGGAGATCCCTATCCGGCTATCTGGCCTTCTGCGCCCGGAGATGCCCCGGACTGAGCACTCTGCTCTGAGTCGCGACGACCAACGCCTGCCAGAACTCGACGGTCCTGTCGTAGCCCTTCTGCCCAAGGCGGGTCAGGAGTACCTCACGCAGGTCTCCATCCAGCCGGGCCAACTCCTCCTGCGCCCGGGCGTGATACCAGCTGCCGCGATCGTCGACCTCCACATTCTCGAACCCCAACTTCGACGCCAAGATTGACAGGTCGGCGAGCGTCTGCATGAAGAAGCCTTCGTCAGACAACGTGACGAAGGCCTGAACCTGCGCGTCAAGCTCGTCGCCCACACCACGCAGCCAGTCACCCACGCAGAGCCGACCGCCGGGCCGGAGCACGCGGTACATCTCGGCGTAGAGCGCCTCCTTGTCCTGAACGTGGATGATCGCATCCTTGCTGAAGACGACGTCGAACGACTCGCTCTCAAACGGCAAACGACCAGGCTCGATCGCCAGAAAACGCACCCGCTGCTGCTGGCCCTGAGCCGCCGCCAACGCAGTTGCCCGGCCGATGACGAACGGCTCGATATCGACGCCAGTCACCGAGCGAGCATCGTGCCCCACTGCGAGCACAAGCGCGGCGCCACCAGTGCCGCATCCGACATCGAGAACATCGGCACCAGTGATGCCCGAACCTGCCACGATGCGGCCGACTTCCTCGGTGCCACCAGGGGACATGAAGCCGTCACCCCAGATAATTTCGAGCTGGTCAACGCTGTTGGCCTCGTACGAACCCGGGCTGTCCCCTTCTTGATCCATGAACGGCACCATACTCTCGTGCGCCGCGCTCATCCCCGCTTCAGATCGGTGACTGTTCCGCCGCTGGCCTCGACCAGCTTGTGTGGCTCGATGCCAAATACGTCGTGCCATGTGCCAGCAGCCGCCCACACCTCGGGGTGTTGCAACAGATCGGGGTCGATGAACACGGCCAGCTCGGTGGTATGACCGAAAGGTGGCACACCATCGTTGGCTTCTGAACACCACTTGTCAGCGACGGAGTGCGGCGATGAAGGCCTCCGCATCGACACCTGCTTGCCGCAGGATTCCGCCCAACGTCCCCCGCTTGACCTCGCGATGTAGCGGCACCACGCAGCCTGTCGCACCGCGCCGCAGCATCACATGGCTGCCACGCTGGCGCGCTACGACGAACCCCAGACGCTCCAGAGCGCGAACGACCTCAGCCCCGGAGACGTGCGGGAGTTCAGGCAACGTCGGCGATGTGGAACGTCGTGATGACTGGCCGCTCACCGAGTGGCAAAGGGAATTCCTCAAGGTACAGAGCGGTGGCCTCCGCGAGGTTCTTCAGCGCCTCGGCCTGCGTCTCCCCCTCTGAGGTTGTGCCCGTCTCAGCGTTCAACGCGCTGAACCCACCCTCGGGCGCGGCCCACAGGATCGCTGTCAGTTCGGCGGCTTCACCGGTGGCGGTCATGGACTCATCTAACACGACACATCGGTGAATCGCAATCTCCTGTGCAACGAAGCACAAGATGATGGAAGGCTTGTGCCATGAGTGTGATGTTCGAACCCGTGAACTGGCCCGATGATGCCGACGAGATCATCGAGTTGTTCGTCTCCAACGAGTGGCCCTTCCACGGGACTGCACGGCTGACACGCGAACAGGCTGCTTCCATCAGCATCAACGACGACGACACCGTGTCGTTCTGGGTTCGAACCGACGACAGGGCGGTCGGACTCGAGCGGGTGTTTGACTTATCCGATCTGGACGTGGGCAGCCCACTGTTCGACCTCCGGCTCGCTGAGTTCCGGCGTGGCCGCGGTATCGGCACTATGGCTGTCCGGTGGCTCACGAGTCACCTGTTCAACACCTACCGTCCGCTCGTACGCATAGAGGCAACAACTCGCCACGACAACGCCGCGATGCAGACGGTATTCGACCGCTGTGGCTACCGCCAGGAGGGCCGCCTGGTCGAGGCATGGGTCAGCGCCGACGGAGACCGATCGGACACGCTCATCTATGCGATACTCCGACGCGAGTGGCAACAAACCACCGAAGCCTGACCCTTATCGCTCGTTCGACCACAGCTGGTCGACGAATCGCTGATCTTCGTCGTACAGCCAGCACTCGCGCAGTTTGTGTTCTTGGACCCGATACACCAGCACTCTGCGCACCCGACGAGGCGGATCCCCGAGCTCTTCAACTGCCAATAGGGCACCGAGGTGACGGCCGACCAACACGTCTTCGATCTCGATCAATCTGCGCGACGAGCGCAGGGTTGCTTGGCCCAACACGGCGAACACCGCATCCCGCCCGACGTGACTGCCGGCCAGCGGACTGTCGCCCATGTAGTGCAAGACGATGTCGTCGTGATACGAGGCGAGGATCTTGTCCAGGTCGGCAGCAAGCCATGCCTCGGCATAGGCCTGGAGCGTCGTCTGTTCTCCTCGCGGCTTGACATGCGGCGAACTTACCAATCCGCCCGCACGATTTTAGTCGCGCTTCAGGTCGATGATCGTTCCACCGCTGGCTTCGACAAGCTTGTGCGGCTCGATGCCGAACACGTCGTGCCACGTTCGTGCAGCCGCCCACACCTCGGGATGCTGCAACAGGTCGGGGTCGATGAACACGGCCAGCTCGGTGGCGTGGCCAAAGAGTGGCACGCCACCGTTGGTTTGTGAAACGACACTCCACCACGCCACGCGCGAGTATCTTGGCGTGGTGGCCGGTTCGTCGTGTGGGCAATGCGGGTCCGAGAACCCGTCGACCGCGAAGTTCTGCAACGAGTGCGGCAACCGCCTCGCGAGCGCCACGACGCCCGGGCGCGAAGAACGCAAGGTCGTGTCGGTCCTGTTCGTCGACGTCGTCGGATTCACCGCGGCGTCCGAAGGGGCCGACGTCGAAGAGGTCCGCGCCGCTATGACCGATTTCGCCCTGCGTGTCAAAGCGCTCTGCGAGGCTTTCGGCGGTGTCGTCTCGAAGTACATCGGCGACGCAGTCATGGCCGTCTTCGGCGTCCCCGCGACTCGCGAAGACGACGCCGAACGCGCGGTTCGGGCGGCGCTCGCAGTCCGTGACGCGTTCACCACCGGGACCGTCCGCGTCCGTGTCGGGGTCAACACCGGCAAGGTCTCCGCCATCGTCGGCGAGCAGTCGTCCGACGGTATGGGCAGTGTGCTCGGCGATGTGGTCAACACCGCGGCCCGCATCCAGACGGCGGCCGAACCCGGCCAGATCTACGTCGGCGCCGCGACTCACGCCGCAACCGACAAGCACATCCGCTACGAGCGCGCCGAGGCCATCGCTGCGAAGGGCAAGCGCGAACCCGTAGACGTATGGCAGGCCATCGAAGCGCGCTCTCACGTTCCCGAGCAGTTCCGGGAGCAACTCCGATTCGTGGGGCGCGACCGCGAGTTGCAGACCCTCGTCGACGCATTCGAACGGTCCCGCAACGAACGCGTCGCGCAGCTCGTCACCGTCGTTGGTGTGCCCGGCATCGGAAAGACCCGGCTCGTCCGAGCATTCGCCGAGCACATCGAGACCGAACCCACGCTCACGCGTTGGCGTGAGGGCCGGATCCTGCCGTTCGGGCAGGGTGTCGCGCTGTTCGCCGTCGAAGCGATCGTCAAACAGGAATGCGGCATCGCGGCGACTGACAACCACGAGCAGATCACCGACAAGCTCGACGCGACCCTCACCTCGCTCGGGATCAGCGCAGCCGAGCGAGTGCTCGTGCGACGCCAATTGCTGGGTCTGCTCGGCGTTGCGTCGCTGATCGACAGCCGCCCCGAGGAGAGCGTGTTCGCCTGGCGGCTGTTCGTCGCCGCGCTCGCAGCCGACGCTCCCACCGTGCTCGTGTTCGACGCCCTGCACTGGGCCGACGATGCGATCTGCGACTTCGTTGCGCAGCTGACAACGCATGTCGGCGACGTGCCGCTGTTCGTCGTCGCGACTGCCCGACCCGAGTTGCTCGAGCGTCGACCGAAATGGGCCGCTGGCACGACGAAGGCGATCGCCATCGACCTCGGGCCCCTGTCACGCGCCGACACGGTCCGCCTGCTCGACTCCGTGGTCGACCACACCCTGTTCGACCCGATCGTCGAGAACGATCTCCTCGAGCGGGTTGCCGGCAATCCGTTGTTCGCGATCGAGTACGTGCGTGCGCTCGTCGAGGGGCAAGGCAGCGTGCGCGAACTCCCGGACACGGTCCAGGGCATCATCGCGGCACGTATCGACCGCGTCGCCGACGACGAGAAGCGCTTCCTGCACGCGGCGGCCGTCCTCGGGGCCGACGGGTGGCTCAGTGCGATCGCAACGCTCACCGATCGCGACGCCGCATGGACCGACGCGACGTTCCGCCGGCTCGAACGGAAGCAGTTCGTCCGCCACTCCCGACGATCACGTGTCCCCGGCGACACGGAATTCACGTTCACCCATGCGCTGATTCACGACGTGGCGTACCAGCAGCTCACCCGCCGCCAGCGCCTCGACCTGCACACGCGTGCAGCAGGCTGGCTCACGACCCACGAAACATTCGTCGAGCAGACCGCCCGCAACCTCGCGGTCGCTCACGATCTCGCGGCCGAGCTCGGCGAAGGCAGCGCCGAACGGAACGCGCAGACACTCGACGCGCTCGCCGCCGCCGCGCACGCCAGCGCCGCGAATCACAGCGACGAAGCCACGCTGTACTTCACGACGAAGGCGCTCGGGCTCGACCCGCCCGACGCAATGCGGGCGGAGCTGCTGGATCGTCACTTGACGGCTCAGTACCATTTGAACATCACGATGGATCCGGGCCTGGTCGAGGACGCGTTGGCGCTCGCGCATGGCAACATCGACGCCGTCCTCGCCGCCGAGCTGCTCAACCGTGTGGCGATCTGCGCCGGCGATGCCGGCCGGATGGAGCAATCGCTCGAGCTGTTGGTGCAAGCCGTCGAGCGAGCCCCTCAGACCGCGCCCGGACATGATCGATACCTTGCGAGCGCGATCCTCACTGCGGCATACGCGGCCGACGAGCGGCTGGACCGACTGTTGCGCAAGGGGTATGAGATGCTCGCCGCAGCGCCGGACAACGTGGAGCACTATTTCCTGGCGAGTACGTGCGCGACGATCCGCATCGGCCAGGGCACACACGACGACCTGACACCGATTCGCGCGGTGACCGACCGAGCGCTTGCGACGTTCTACGCCGGTGCCGGAGTGATGGCGACGAACCTGGCGTGGCTGGCGCTGTGTGGCTGCGCCGACCTCGTCACGGCCGACGACTACCTCACGCGCGGCCTCGCATACGCCCAACGGCTCGGCGTCCCGCGTCAAGAGCTCTACCTCATCGACAACCGGTTCTGGGTGCACTTCAACCACGGTGACCTCGACGCCTGCCGAGCCGACTACGCCACCATGCACGAGGGTGAGGCGACGTGGCTCGCACCGTCCGTTGTCGTGTCGCAGCAACGCGCGCTGGAGATCCTCGGCGCGCCGGTCGTCGCTGCTACTGCCGCCGCTACGAAGCCGACCGACTTCGAGTTCCTCGAAATGGGTCTGACCTGCGCGGCCCTCACGGCGCTCGCCGCCGTCCTCCGGGAGGACACCGCTTCGGGCGACCGCGCCGTCGACGACTTCACCGCCGTGTTCCCGCGGCTCGCACTGCCCGGTCAGTCGGGATTCAATCTCGCGGTCGTCGCGGTTTCGATGGCCATCCTCGACCGCCACGACGAGCTCGCCCGCCTGGTCGAGCTGCAGCCCTTGGCCTCACCGTGGAAGCACGCGGCGCAGGCGCTCGCCGAGGAGCGCTACACCGATGCGGCTGCGATCCTCGATGCCATCCCGAGCGTCCCGCTCGTGCGTTGCGTACGTGAGTTCCTGATAGACGGTGACCGATGAGTACATGCGGTAGCTGCGGGTCCGCGAACCCGTCGACGGCGCCTGTTCTCGCTGACCGAGGGTTTCCCGACGGGCTGGGTGCGCTGAAGCACTCGGGTGTGCATGAGGCACTCGGGTGGCGCTGAGAGACTCGGTCGAACGTGAGGGACTCGGGTCAGGCGCGCTTGAGGTCGGTGACCAGGCCCTCGCTCGCTTCCACCAGCTTGTGTGGCTCGATGCCGAACACGTCGTGCCACGTGCCGGCGGCGGCCCAGACCTCGTCGTACTGCAGCAGGTCGGGGTCGATGAAGATGCGCAGGTGAGTCTTGTGACCAAACGGTGGCACGCCTCCGATCGGAAAGCCCGTGACGCGATACACGGTGTCAGCATCGACCCGCGAGCACTTCAGGCCGCCAGCGGCTGCGGCGAGCTTCTTTTCGTCGAGCTGGTTCGAACCGCTCACGTAGGCCAGCACCACCTGGCCGTCAACGGCGAAGATGAGACTTTTCACGATCTGACCGACGTGGACACCCACGGCATTGGCAGCATCGACGGCGGTCTTGCAACCCTCGGGGAAGCGAACCGTGGTGATTTCGAGACCGCGCTCGCGGGCGGCGGCGGTGACCCGGACCACGTTGGGATGCTGCTCGGGTTGCACGTCGCTCATGACGGTGACTCTAGAGAGCGAAGAGGTCGTCGAGTGCACCGGGTGTGTGCGCCGGCTGATCGTCGGGCACACGAGATTCGAACGCGGCGTAGCCGTCGCGCTCGAGCGCGTCGACGAGCTCGGGGCCGCCGGACTCGACGATGCGACCCTTCACGAGAATGTGCACCACGTCGGGCCGCAACTCTTCGAGAAGGCGGCTGTAGTGCGTGATCACCAGCACACCGAGCCCGCTCTCGTTGGTGGCTGCTTCAACTCGACGGGCGCAATCGCGCAACGCGTCGATGTCGAGGCCCGAGTCGAGCTCGTCGAGGATCGCGATCTTGGGTTGCAACACCGCGAGCTGCAGGGTCTCGTTGCGCTTCTTCTCACCACCGGACAGGTCGACGTTCATCGACCGCTCGAGTAAGGCCTCGTCGAAGTTGATACGGCCGGCCTCGGTGCGCAGCAGTTGGGCAACGGCGCCAACCTCCTCAGCCGAGCGACCGCGCGACTTGAAGGCCTCGGTCATCACATCGACCACAGCAACGCCGGGCACTTCAGTGGGGTACTGCATGACGAGATGCAGACCGGCCTGGGCTCGCTGCCAGGTGGGCATGGACAACAGATCGAGATCGTCGAGCATGACGCTACCGCTGAGCACGGTGTAGCCGGGCTTGCCCATCACCACTGCCGAGAGTGTGCTCTTGCCAGCGCCGTTGGGACCCATGACCGCATGCACTTCGCCCGACGACACCGTGAGGTTGATGCCGTTGAGAATCTGCTTACCGCCAACCGACGCGTTGAGGTCCTTGATCGAGAGCGTGGTCATGATGCTGCACCTTCCGCAGACGGGGAATTCGTAACGATGTCGACGTCGAGGACGATGTTGCCGTCGACCACCGACACGGAATAGACCGGGACCGGCCTGAGGGCCGGTAACGTACTGGGCATACCGGTCTCGAGGTTGAACGCGCTGCCGTGCTTCCAGCATTCGAGTTCTTTGGCATCGGCCCACACCTCACCCTCGCTCAGCGAGACATCGGCATGGCTGCATGTATCGCCAAGTGCATACACATCGTCGCCGATGCGGACGACCGCCACGCTGCGTCCGGCGACTTCGTACTTACGCACGCCTCCGGGGACGACGTCCTCGAGTGGGCCGAGTACCTGCGCGCTCATACGGGAACCACGGCCTGATGCAGCTTGTGCGAGATGCGCTCGCGTAGCTCGCCGGCAAGCGCGCCAACGGGCAGCTGGCCGAGCACCTCGTCGAAGAAGCCGAGCACCACGAGTCGCTCGGCAATGTCGGGCTGGATACCGCGGCTCTCGAGGTAGAAACGCTGTTCCTCGTCGATCGGGCCAACGGTGCTGGCATGGCTGCACTTCACGTCGTTGGTCTCGATCTCCAGGTTCGGCACGCTCTCGGCCCAGGCGCCATCGCTGAGGGTGAGGTTGCGGTTCGTCTGGAACGCCTGCGTGCCGCGGGCGTCGGGACCGATCTTGATCAGGCCGGTATACACACTGCGCGCCTGATCATTGACGGCGCCCTTGAACAACAGGTCGGCCGTGGTCTTGGGGGCGATGTGTTCTTGGGTGATGCGGAAGTCGTGCGTCTGCGTACCGTCGGCGAAGTACAGCGCCACCTGACGGGTGCTGCCACCCTTGCCGACGAGCGTTGCGTGGGTATGCACCCGGGCGTAGTCGCCGCCGAGGGCAACCGCAGAGATGAGCGTGGACGAATCACGATCGCCGACGGACTGCTGGTTGGCGATCTGCCACACGTGCGTGCCGAGTTCGTTGACGGCGAGGTACTTCACGCGAGCCGCCTGCTGCGCGCGCACATGCAGCACCGGCACGATGAGGCCGGCGACATCGTCGCCCGAGACGAAGCGCTCGATCACGGTGACCTCGCTGTCGGCCTCTGCATCGATGATGAGCCGCGGGAAGCAGGCCACGCCATCGGTCAGCAGGGTGTGGGTGATGACGATCGGTTCGGTGTACACCATGCCAGGAGGGATTCGCAGAAAGATCGGCGACATGAAGGCGCGGTTGAGATCCTCGAACACGTCGAGCACGGTGTCGGTCACATCGGCAGTATCGTGCACGCGAATGGAGTCGGCGCCGGTGATGGTGGTGGCGAGCGTGCCGTAGCGATACGAGTCGAGACTCAGTTCGCCAATCCGGCTGTAGCGCCAGATCTCTTCATGGGCGGTGGGGAACGGTGCAACAGCAAAACGCTCAAAGGCCGCCAACCGCTCGTCGGTGTCGGACTTCTGCAGGCTGCGCACAACGTCGGGAGTGAACGAATGCACACATAAATACTACTGTCGCCGTAGGAGAAATTAACCCGGTGAGGGTTGCTAGCCGCGTCGGCGCTTGAAGAACTTGCGCAGTCCGCGGTTCTCGTCGGGTAACGGCGGTATGCCCGCGCGCATGTCGGCCATCACCTGACGACCGACCTCGTTGAGAATGTCCTCGGCCTCGTCGAGTACGGCGGCGGCGCTGCCGTCGTCGAGGCCCGGTGGCTCAGGGGGCGTGGGTGGTGTGACGAGTGATCCGACAGCCCAGTTCACGTCGGCCAGCCGACGCTCGTAGGCATGACAGTTGTCGGGGCAGCGCCATGGTGCTTCGGGCGCAAGATCAAGATTGCACTTGCGCACCGTTTCGCCATTGGCGTACGAACGACTCTCGAAATTCTTGCACTCCTGACGCATCGGCATGGCGTTATTCTGCCACGGGTCGGCTCAGCCGACCGAGCCTTCCATCTGCAATTCGATCAGGCGACTCCACTCGACCGCGTACTCCATGGGCAGTGTGCGCGTGACCGGCTCGATGAAGCCGTTGACCACCATGCCCATCGCCTGCTCCTGCGAGAGGCCACGGCTCATCAGGTAGAACAACTGCTCGTCGGCGATCTTGGAGACGGTGGCCTCGTGGCCGATCTGAGCATCGCGCTCGCCCACTTCCATATACGGGAATGTGCGGCTCTCGGACTTCTCGTCGAGGATGAGCGCATCGCACTGCACATGGCTCTTGCAGCCGTAGGCACCGTCTTCGACGCGCACCAGGCCGCGATAGGTGGTGATGCCACCGTCTTTGCTGATGCTCTTCGACACGATCTTGCTGGTGGTCTCAGGTGCCGCGTGCACCATCTTGGCGCCAGCGTCTTGATGTTGGCCGGCACCGGCGTAGGCCACCGACAACACCTCACCCGTGGCCTTCGGGCCCATCAGATACACGCTGGGGTACTTCATCGTGAGGCGGCTACCGATGTTGCCATCGATCCATTCCATATGGCCCTCGGTCTCGACGCGGGCCCGCTTGGTGACCAGGTTGTACACGTTGGGCGACCAGTTCTGGATGGTGGTGTAGGTGACGCGGGCACTGGGCTTGACGATGATCTCGACCACGGCCGAGTGCAGCGAATTGTTGGTGTACACCGGGGCCGAGCAGCCTTCGATGTAGTGCACCTGACTGCCCTCGTCGGCGATGATGAGGGTGCGCTCGAACTGGCCGGCGTTCTCGGCATTGATTCGGAAATACGCCTGCAGCGGCATCTCGCAATTGACCCCCGGCGGGACGTAGATGAACGATCCACCACTCCACACCGCGGAGTTGAGTGCGGAGAACTTGTTGTCGCCGGGAGGGATGACGGTGCCGAAGTACTGGCGCACCAGATCGGGGTACTCGCGCAGCGCGGTGTCCATGTCGCAGAACAAGATGCCCTGCTCTTCGAGCTCCACCCGGTTGCGGTGGTACACGACCTCGCTGTCGAACTGCGAGGTGACGCCGGCGAGGTACTTGCGCTCAGCCTCGGGGATGCCCAACTTCTCGTAGGTGGCCTTCATCTGCTCGGGCAGATCGTCCCAATCGTCGGTCTGATCGGCCTTCGGGCGCAGGTAGTAGAAAATGTCCTGGAAGTCGAGGTCAGGCATGTTGATGGCGAACCAGTCGGCCATTGGCTTGCGATCGAAGGTCTTGAGGCTGCGCATGCGGAAGTCGGTCATCCACTTCGGCTCGCCCTTCCACCAGGAGATCTGATCCACGACGCGATCGTTGAGGCCCTTTTCGGACTTGAACGCATACTCCACCTCGTCGTTCCAACCGAGGCTGTACTTGCTGAGATCCAGATCGAACGATGTCATCAGGGCTTCCTTTGCGTGGGGGAATTTCCACTACGGCCATAGTAACAATTATCTGGGCGATGCCACAGGCAGAGCCGAGAAAGATGCAACTAATGGGTGTTGAGCGGGCGGTGCAGTCCCGGTCCGGCCTGCACGCGCGTATGGCCCCACTGCAACTCGCCGCCGCAGTGACTACAGGCAACCGTGGGGTTGGTCTCGTGTCCGCAGTCGGTATGGGTGACCAGCATCGGCTTGCCATCGGGCGCCGCCCACTTGTCGCCCCATGCCATCAGCGCGAGCAGCACACCAATGAGGTCTCGACCTTTCTCGGTGGGCCGATACTCGAAACGCTGGGGGTGCTCTTGATACATGACCTTTTCGAGGATGCCCTCCTCGACCAACGTGCTCAGACGATCGGACAACACATTGCGGGCAATGCCGAGGTCGAATTGAATGGCTTCGAAGCGGGCTTGACCGAAGGAAATGTTGCGCAGAACCAACAGTGTCCACCATTCGCCGACCAGTTCGAGCGTCTGTGCGATCGAGCACTCGAGATGGGCGACGCTGCTGCGTTTCACGATGCCAGACTACTCGGCGGCCGTGTCAGACTGTCCGCATGCAGAAACGGCTCAGCCTCCGTCTGCTGCTCAGTATCACGTTCGTCCCGGTGGCGCTCGGCCTCGCCAGCGCCAGGCCTGTGGCTGCCGAGGGCGGTCTCACCGTGGCGGCGGTATACGGCTACACCGTCGATCCCACCAGCGATCTCGTGCATGTGGTGGCCGACATGACCTTCACCAATGTGGTGCCTGATACGACCTCGAACAACGTCACCAACCGCACGTACTTCAAGAGCTTCTCGCTGCCGCTCCCGGTGGGAGGCGTCAATACGGTGGCCGTGCAGAATGGGCGCTCACTCGCGCTCACGCCGGCGCCCATCGACGGTTCGGCCGAGTACTTCCGGCTGCGCATCGCCTTTGTCGGCAACCTCTACTCCGGCGAGGACGCCCACGTGATCGTCACGTACGACATCACGGGCCAATCACCGCGCTCCACGGCCGGACCGACGCGAATTAACGCGGCATATGTCGCGTTCAACGCGTACGGCATTGCCGACTCGGGCAAGCTCACCGTACGAATTGTCGTCCCTGCCGCGTACACGGTGGACAAGCTCGGTAGCGGCGTGGTGCAGACGTCCGAAGATGGCAACACCGTCTACACGGCCACCAACATCGACAAGCCCAACGACTTCAACATCTTCGTGGCGGCACGCAACGACGCTGCGCTCGAGAGCGCCGACATCAGCGTCGACGGTCACGACTTCGTGCTGCGTTCATGGCCCGGCGACGACGAGTGGAAGGCGTTCACGCACCAGCAGATCGACGGAGGCGTGCCAGCGCTGAAGGACCTCATCGGACAGCCATGGCCGCTCACCGGCTCCATCGACGTGAGCGAGGCCTCCACCCCCTACCTCTACGGCTACGCGGGATGGTTCAACCCCACGGCCCGCAAGCTCGAGATCGGCGAGGAACTCGATGCTCACGTGATGATCCACGAACTGTCGCATGCGTGGTTCAACACATCACTCTTTAGCGAGCGATGGGTGAACGAGGGCTTAGCGCAGGAATACTCCGACCTGGCCAACTCGCAGATTGGCCTCCCCTCTGAGTCGCCAAAGGCGATCGCAGCGAACGAGCCAGGAACGGTGAAGCTCAACGAGTGGGGCGACCCGCTGCTCGCCTCCGGGGCGAACGACACCGAGACCTATGGGTACAACGCCTCGTGGTCGCTGGTCAAGCAACTCGTCGACGAAGTGGGAGTCGAGAAGATGCGCGCCGTCTTCGCTGCGGCCACCAGGCACACCATTGCCTATGTCGGCAACGCCGTGGCCGAAGCGGACAACACACCGACCAATTGGCGGCGGTTCCTCGACCTTGTCGATCAGTTGGGAGACGCCACCACAGCCGACGACCTGTTCAGCAGCTTCGTGATCACTGCACCGCAGACCGACGAGATGCGCTCCCGTGCGGCAGCGCGAACCCACTACGCAGCATTGGCCGTAGCTGGCACCGGATGGGCGCCTCCGCTCGCGGTGCGCCGCGCGATGGCCGAGTGGACGTTCGTTCAGGCCGAGACGCTGATTCTCGAAGCCACCGCTGCGTTGAGCACACGCGACGAGCTCATCGGCACCGTGAAGTCGCTCGACATCACGGTGCCATCCACGCTGCAGCGCAGCTACGAGTCCGCCGAGTCCGACATGAAGTCAGCCCAACACCAGCTTGATGATCAAGTCAGCGCAGCCAAACAGCTCGTCGCCGCCAACACCGCCGAGAGCGCCGAGCACGGTCTGTTCGACAGGGTTGGCCTGGTCGGCGAGCACCTGCAGGCCGATCTCGCCGATGCCAAGACTGCGTTCGAACAGGGCAACACGGCGCTTGCGCGATCGAAATCGGCAGCGATCATCGACGCAGTGAACGGCAGTCACGATGTCGGCCGCAACCGTGTCCTGCTGGGCGGCCTCGCACTGTTGGTGTTCCTGCTGCTCGTCGTGGGTGTGGTGCTGTTGATCCGGCGTCGCACGCGGGCTGTGGTGTCGATACCGTAGGCGCCTATGTCAAAGGTGCTCACCTCGCTGCCCGTCGGAGAACGAGTGGGTATTGCCTTCTCCGGCGGACTGGACACATCGGCCGCGGTTGCGTGGATGCGCGAGAAGGGCGCACTTCCGTACGCGTACACGGCCGATCTCGGCCAGCAGGACGAAAACGATCTCCCCGGCGTGCCCGATCGCGCCAAGCAGTACGGCGCCGAACTGGCCCGTATCGTCGACTGCCGGAGCGAATTGGTTCACGAGGGTCTGGTGGCCCTGCAGTGCGGTGCCTTCCACATCACCACGGCGGGCAAGACCTACTTCAACACCACACCGTTGGGCCGCGCCGTTACCGGCACCCTGCTGGTGCGTGCGATGCAAGACGACAGCGTCGACATCTGGGGTGACGGCAGCACCTACAAGGGCAACGACATCGAGCGCTTCTACCGCTATGGCCTGCTGGTGAACCCGAACCTACGCGTCTACAAGCCCTGGCTCGACGAGGCCTTCGTCGGCGAACTCGGTGGCCGCGCCGAGATGAGCGAGTTCCTGATCCAGCGCAAGCTGCCGTACCGCGACAGCAAGGAAAAGGCGTATAGCACCGACGCCAACATCTGGGGTGCCACGCATGAGGCCAAGCTGCTCGAAGAGCTGAGCACGAGCATGGACACCGTCGAGCCGATCATGGGTGTGGCTCACTACCGCGAACACATCGACATCGCTGCCGAGACCGTCACCATCGGCTTCCACGAGGGGTGGCCGGTCACGCTGAATGGCGAGGAGTTCACCAGTCAGGTCGACCTCGTGCTGGCCGCGAACATCATCGGCGGTCGTCACGGTCTGGGTATGAGTGACCAAATCGAGAACCGCATCATCGAGGCCAAGAGCCGCGGCATCTACGAGGCACCCGGCCTGGCTCTGTTGTACATCGCCTACGAGCGCCTGATCACCGGCATCCACAACGAGGGCACGCAGGAGAACTATCGCACCATGGGCCGTCGCCTCGGTCGCTTGTTGTACGAGGGTCGTTGGTTCGATCCACAGAGTCTCATGCTGCGCGAGGCACTGCTGCGCTGGGTCGGGTCGGCCGTCACTGGCGAAGTCACGTTGCGCCTGCGACGCGGCGACGACTACACCATCCTCGACACCACGGGACCACACCTCACCTACGCACCAGAGCGGCTGAGCATGGAGCGCGTCGTGGATGCACCGTTCGGCCCGCTCGATCGCATCGGACAACTGACCATGCGCAACCTCGACATCGAAGACAGCCGCGCCAAGCTCGACGTCTACCGAAACGCAGGCACCTTGGGTGCGGGTGGATTGCTCGAACTCGAAGGCGGCAAGTAGGCGTTACCGCTTCTGCAGCGCGGCAACGATGCCGCCGATCAGGCGTGCACGGTCGGGCATGGTGTCCACGTCGACGTACTCGTGATCGGCATGAGCGCCTCCACCAACCGCACCGAGACCGTCGAGTGTTGCGACACCGACGGCTGCGGTGAAGTTGCCATCGGAGCCACCCCCGACGGCAACACCGGTCAGTGCCGGTAGTCCGAGTTCTGCAGCCACCTGCTCGGCCAGCGGGAACAGCCACGAACTTGCGGACGCTGGCATCGGCGGACGATTGATCCCGCCACGTAGTTCGAGCCGTGAGTCGGCGAGACAGGGCTGCAACGCCGCCATTGCAGCTTCGATGCGCTCCTTCTCGCCAGCGGCTTCGACACGAACATCGACGGTGATGGTGGCGAGCGCTGGAACCACGTTGTCAGCGGTGCCGGCCCTGGCCATGGTGGGCGTCACGGTGGTGCCGGTCGTCGTATCGGCAAACGTGATGATGTCGAGGATCTGATGGGCCGCTTCGACGACTGCGTTGACCCCCTTCTCCGGTTCGAGACCTGCGTGCGCGGCACGACCGTGCACCAGCAGTTCGAATGTGCCTGTGCCTTTGCGTGCAATCTTCAACGCCCCACCATCGGCGCTTGGTTCGAGCACCAAGACCGCACCGCTGACAAGCGCACGTTCTTCGATGAACACACGCGAATGGTGCGAACCTGTTTCCTCGTCGGCAGAAAGCAGCAGCTCCACGCCGCTGCGATCAGTCAGGCCGGCGAGGCCGTGGATGGCTTGCACGATGCCTGCCTTCATGTCGAATACGCCAGGCCCGCTGGCCCTGCCATCGGCCACGGTAAATGGTCGCGCTGCGAGCGAACCGATGGGAAACACCGTGTCGTGATGACCGAGCACCAGCACCTTCGGCTCGCCGCTACCTGACCAGTGCACGTGCGAACCCGCCGCAGACTCGATGATGGTTGCGCTACCGCCGAGTCGTTGTTCGATCAGACCCGCGAGTGTGGCGGCCGACTGAGCGAGAGCACCGAGGTCGCGCGACGGCGACTCCACGTTCACCAGGGTCGCAAGGTCGGCGAGCATTAGATCGAGATCGGGCACGGCTTCAGTCTGCCCGATCGCGGCCGCTGTGCCTGTGTCGATTGTGCAAAACGCGCGGCCGCCGCGACACCTCGTTGGCCACGCACTGATGCCACAATGACCGCCATGCGTAGATCTCAATCCGTCATTGCCGCGTCCGTCGTTCTGGCGCTGTTCGTCGCCGCATGCTCGAGTAGCAACAACTCGGCATCGACTGCCAGCCAAGCACCATCCGCTACGGCGTCCGCTCCAACGTCGGTGAAACTGCCACCTGCAACTTTCACCGTGCAGCCCGGAATGAATCAACTCGCCGTGCTCGGGGCAACTTCTGGCGACGTGCTCGAGGTCGTCGGCGCCGACGGCACCGTTGCCGGAGGCGGCAAGGTGGACGAACAGGGGTCTTTCCTGCTGCGTGAAATGAAGTCCGGTTCGTACACGGTGCGCACCACAGGCCCGACCGCAACAGCCAGTGAACCTGCCGATGTGTTCGACGAATCGAAGGTGCCGAGCGCATCGTTCTACTCCGCTCAGAAGCTGCCCGCAGGCGGCTTCGGCTACCTCACCACGCGGGATGGCACCACCCTCAGCGTGAACGTGATGTTGCCCGGCCCGGCCGACAAGGGTCCCTACCCCACCGTTGTGGAGTACTCCGGCTACGACCCCAGCAACCCAGCGAACACCACGTTTGGCCTGTTGTTCAACGCGCTCGGCTACGCCTACGCGGGTGTGAACATGCGCGGCAGCGGGTGCAGCGGGGGTTCGTTCCAGTTCTTCGAGCGGGCGCAGGTCGTAGACGGTTACGACGCCATCGAAGCGGTCGCCGCACAACCGTGGGTGATGGACCACAAGGTGGCGATGGGTGGCATTTCGTACCCCGGCATCTCGCAGCTGTTCGTAGCGTCGACCAATCCGCCGAGCCTCGAAGCCATCGCTCCGCTGAGTGTGCTCGACGACGCCTATCGCGCTACCGGCTATCCCGGCGGCATCCTCAACAACGGGTTCGCCGCACCGTTCCTGCAGGAGCGTTTCGACGCCGCGAAGATTTACGGCCAGAAGTGGACCAAAGAACGGGCCGATGGTGGCGACACGGTGTGCGCCGGGAACCAGAAGCTGCGTCTCCAGAACCCCGATTTCGTCGCACTCGCTCGTCAGAACGACTTCTACGATCCGGCTATTGCCGATCAGTACGCACCCGCCACGTTCGTCAACAAGATCACGGTGCCGGTATTCCTGGCCGGTGCGTGGCAAGACGAACAGACCGGCGCGCACTTCCCCGACATGATCAAGAATTTTACGGGCACCAAGCATCTCTATGTCGATCTCGCCAACGGTCTGCACACGGAGTCGTTGAACCCCACGACATTGGCACGGATGGCCGAGTTCTACTCGCTCTACGTTGCCAAGAAGACCCCCACACTTGCGGCGCTCGGGGTGATCTTGCCCGTCTTGGTGCCATCGATCTACCGCACCGTTGCGCCCGCCGCGCCCGCGGACCGCTTTGCCGGGATGACCTATGAGCAATCGCTCTCGGCGTTCGAGTCCGAGCCACCCGTTCGCGTTCTCTTCGAACAGGGTGCGTCAGATCAAACGGTTGCCAGCGGTCCGCTGCCGCGCTGGATCTCGAGCTTCCCCGCATGGCCGGTTCCGACGGCGAAGTCCACCACATGGTTCTTGGGTGACAAGGGACTGCTGGCGACACAGAAGCAGACCACCGGTACGGCCGACTCGTACAAGGCCGACCCCACCGCACTTCCGAAGGCCTTCTACCCGGGCGGGCGCAGCAACAAGGTGTGGAGCGCCGATGTCGTGTACGACTGGCGTTCCATCCCATCCGGCACCGGCGTTGCCTATGCAACACCGCCGCTGAAGGAGGACACCGTCGTGGTCGGCACCGGCTCAGCCGATCTGTGGATCAAGTCCTCTGCGCCCGATACCGACCTCGAGGTGACCATCACCGAGGTGCGTCCCGATGGCACCGAGATGTACATCCAGACCGGTTGGCTTCGTGCGTCGCACCGCGCCCTCGATACGGCCAAGAGCACCGACGTGTTGCCGGTACAGACACACGCACGGGCCGATGCCGCACCGCTACCTGCCGACGAATTCACGCCGGTGCGACTGGAGATCTTCCCGTTCGCATACGCCTTCCGTGCCGGCAGCCAGATTCGCATCACCATCGACGCTCCCGGCAACAGCCGCGCCGTGTGGGAATTCGAGACACTGAGCAAGGGCGAGACCGTCACCATCGCCCACGATGCTGCACGCCCGTCGGCCATCGTGTTGCCGGTGGTCCCAGGCATCAGCGTGCCGGGCACGTTTGCGCCGTGCGGATCGCTGCGCGGCGAGCCCTGCCACAACTACGTTCCGGCGGATAACGAGACCGTGCCGATCTGAGCACGCCTGCACTGGTGGATTGGCAGGTGCCGCCAGTACCAGCCAATACCTTCGCTCCGCGGCTCAATCTCTGATCGAATAGCCACCATGGATCGTCGCGCCGAGTTGGGGGAGTTTCTGCGGGCGCGCCGTGAAGCCCTGCCACCCAGCGAGGTCGGCCTCCCTGTCGGCCCCCGACGTCGCACACCCGGCCTACGCCGCGAGGAGGTCGCACTGCTCGCCGGCGTGTCGCTCACCTGGTACACCTGGCTCGAACAGGGTCGCCGCATCAACGCATCGCGCGACGTGTTACTTGCACTTGCAAGAACCCTTCGTCTCGACGAGGCAGGCCGGTCACACCTCCTCGCGTTGGCCAGTGGCGACACCCCCGAACCGGTTGAACGCACGGTCGAGGCGCCCGACGCCATCATCCGTCTCATTGCCTCGATGGCGCCATCGCCTGCATATGTCCTCGGGCCGCGCTGGGAGTACGTGGCCTGCAATACCGCGCAGGACAAGCTCTATCCGATGCTGAAGGAACTCCACGTTGAGGAACAGAACCTGCTCTGGGTGATGTTCTGCGAACCCACGGCACGAGCGCTGATCGTCGATTGGGACGACCGCGCGCGCAGGACCCTCGCTGAGTTCCGGGCAAGCACAACGCTGCTGATGGCAGACCCGGTAGTGATCGATCTCATCGAGCGACTCTTCGCCTGCAGCCCCGAGTTCGCCGCCTGGTGGCCCCAACACGACGTTGCCGGATTCCAGACGCGGTTGCGCCGCTATCGCCACCCGCGGGCGGGCGAGCTGACCTTCGAGTACCAGCAGATGATCCCATCCGAGTGGCCACACCTGCGCGTGATCTGTCAGCTCCCGCTGCCCGGCGATGACAGCGCGCAGCGCCTCTCGGCGTGGCACGACGTCGGCTAGTGGCCTCGACACGACGAATCTGACGGGGCGTCAGATTCTCGGTCTCGGTGCGCTACCGTGTCCGAATGATTGAGATCCCGCATGGGGCGCGGGTGTTCGGCATGCAATTGCCGATCCAAGCGCAGAGCAACTATTTCGTATCCGAATGGGAACGCACGGCCGGTGCGGCCGAGATGGCGCGCATCACCAAGACCGCCGACGACAACGGCTTCTTCTACGTGGGCGTCTGCGACCATGTGGCCCTTCCCGAGTCGGTGGTGGGCGGTATGGGCACACACTGGGCCGAGCCGATCAGCACGCTGTCATGGCTCGCAGCGCACACCACGCGCATCGGCCTGCTCACTCATGTGTACGTGCTGGCGTACCGTCACCCGCTGATGGCCGCCAAGCAGTTCGCCAACCTCGACTATCTGTCGGGCGGGCGTGCACTCATCGGCGTCGGCGCTGGGCATGTGCAGGCCGAGTTCGAACAGCTCGGCGTCGACTTCCATCGGCGCGGCAAGGCGGTCGACGAAGCGATTCCCGTATTGGCTGCCGCGCTCGAGAGCGAGTTCGTCGACGGCTTCGGCTCGCGCCCACGACCCGTGCAGTCGCCCCGCCCACCGATCTGGGTCGCGGGTTCCAGCGCGCCCGCCATCGCGCGGGCGGCTCGCTTCGGCGATGGTTGGCTCCCGCAGGGCCCCGCGACAACCGAGATGGTCGCCGCGTTGCATGTGGGCCGAGATGCCGCAGGCCGTAGCGACAAGCCGATGATGATCGGCCACATCACCCCGTTCCTCTATGTCGGAGACGCCAGCTTCGACATCGGCGAAGGCACCATCAGCGGTTCGCCCACCGCCATCACGGAGCAGATCTTGGCAGGCACTCCCGTAGGCGTGAACCAACTCCAAGTGCGCTTCCGGTCACGTAGCTGCGACGAGATCTGCGATCAGATGGTGGCGTTCGCCACCGACGTCGCGCCACTGCTCACCATCGTCTGATCGCCAACTCCCCGCCACCTGAACGAACGAAAGACCCCCTCATGCTCACCAACCTCGACGACTACCCCATCCATCAGCTGCCCGAACCGATGCAGCACGTCGGCACCAGCGACCGTAACTTCTATGACCGTTACTACTTCAACGGCTTCGACAAGTCGGGCGAGTGCATGTTCATCCTCGGCCTCGGCGTGTACCCCAACCTCGGGGTGATGGATTCGTTCCTTGCGGTGATGCACGAGGGCCAGTACAACGTGGTGCGCGCGTCACGCGAACTCGAAGGCGCCGACCGACTGCATCCCAGCGTCGGACCGCTCAGCGTCGAGGTCCTCGAAGGACTCAAGCGTCTTCGTGTCGTGTGCGAACCCAACGAATGGGGCATCGCCATCGACGCCACATGGACGGGCGCACACCCACCCTTCGAAGAACCGCGTCACTACATTCGCGAGAACGGTCGGGCCATCTTCGACACCACCCGCCTCGCCCAGCTCGGCGGATGGGATGGCACGCTCACAGTCGGCGGCAAGGAGTTCACGCTCACCGAGAGCACATGGTGGGGGTCGCGTGACCGCTCGTGGGGTGTGCGCCCCATCGGCGATAGCGAACCGCAGGGCATTCGCGCAAAGCAGCCCTTCAGCTGGTTCTGGGTCTACACCCCGATTCGCTTCGAGGATCACTCGGTGGTCGTGATGATGCAGGAGCGCCAAGACGGCAGCCGCGTGCTCGAGGAAGCCGTGCGTCTCTGGCCCGCCGAGACCGGCCGCGAGCCCGAGTTCTTCCACCGGCCGCGCCATGCAATGCAGTTCACCCCCGGCACGCGCTTCAGCACCGGCGCCCATCTGATGATGGACACGGACGAGGGCGCAGTGATCGACATCACGGCCGAGCCACTGATCCCCATCCACATCGGCATCGGTACGGGCTACGGCTACGACACCGATTGGCGCCACGGCATGTGGCAGGGCGCCGAGCCTGTGACACAGCACTTCCACCTCGACACGAACACACCCGAAGGCAAGGCACGCCTGTTCGGCATCGTCGATGCCGGGGCCCGGTTCAGCTATACCGACGATCACGGCACCCACGTCGGCTACGGCTTGTACGAGACGATGATCATCGGCCCCCACGATCAGTACGGCTTCGTGGACATGCTCGATGGATTCGCGGGCGAGTCCGCCCAATGAGCCGAACGTATAACCTTGCCGATCTGTTCGAGATCGTCGCCGACGCCGTTCCCGATCACACCGCCATCGTTGCCGGCGCGCAGCGGCGTACCTATCGCGAACTCGACGAACGAGCCACCCGGCTCGCCAATCACCTGCACGCGAACGGTGTGAGCAAGGGCGATCACGTGGCCATTCACGCGATGAACTGCGCTGAATGGGTGGAGGCGTTCTTTGCGTGCTTCAAGATCAGCGCAGTGCCGATCAACGTGAACTATCGCTACGTGGAAGCCGAACTGCGCTATCTCTACGACAACGCCGATTGCGTGGCGGTCATCGTGGAACCACAGTTCCGCGAGCGTCTCGACGCCGTACTCGCCGACCTGCCCGACGTTCGTCTCGTGTTGGAGATCGGCCCCGCCTACGACGCTGCGTTGGCAGCGGCATCGCCCGATCGACCGAACCTCGGACGTTCCGATGACGACCTCTACGTGCTCTACACCGGTGGCACCACCGGGATGCCCAAGGGTGTGATGTGGCGACACGAGGACGCGTTCTTCGCCACGATGAACAGCGCGCGCGGCAACAAGGAGCTTGCTCAACCGGAAGACCTCGGACCCGAGGTTGCGGCCATTGCATCGCCGATGACGATGATGGCCATCGGTCCCATGATGCACGGTGGCGCGCAATGGATGCTCGGCAACGGCATGTTCGTAGGTGGCACCATCGTGCTGTACTGCGAGCGCGGTTTCGACGCCGACGCGATCTTGCGTGTAATCGAGCGCGAGCACGTAAACAGTGTGAACACCATCGGCGACGCCATGGGTCGCCCGCTTGCAGAGACCGTCCTGGCGGCGCCAGCCGGCACGTACGACCTGTCGTCTCTGTGGGCGTTCGGCAATGGTGGTGCTCCGCTGTCGGCAGCGGTGCGCGAGCAGCTCAAGGCTGCCGTACCCACCGCTGCCATCATGGACAGCTTCGGCGCTTCCGAAACGGGAGCCACCGGCGCGAAGGTCGATGCAGGCGAGGGTTTCGGCGCGCCACGGTTCGCGATGGGTCCGCACACGACCGTGCTCTCCGAATCGGGTGCGCAGTGCGCGCCCGGTGTCACGGGCAAGCTGGCCCGCACCGGACACATTCCGCTCGGCTACTACAAAGACCCGGAGAAGACCGCGGTCACATTTCCTACCTTCGGCGGCAAGCGCTGGGTGTTGCCCGGCGACTTTGCCCGCATCGAAGACGACGGCACCATCAGCCTGCTCGGCCGCGGTTCGGTGAGCATCAACTCCGGTGGCGAGAAGATCTATCCGGAGGAAGTGGAGGCCGTGCTCAAGAAGCACCCGGCCGTGTTCGACGCCGTGGTGGTCGGCACTCCCAACGAGCGTTGGGGCGAGCAGGTTACGGCGATTGTGCAGGTCCGGCCCGGTGCCGAGCTCAGCGAGGCCGACGTACGGGCGCATTGCCGTATCGAACTTGCCGATTACAAAACACCGCGTACGGTGCTGTTCATCGATGATGTCCACCGCACACCCGTCGGTAAGGCTGACTACCAATGGGCAAAGGCCACGGCACTCCGCCTCATCGGCTGAACGTGACGCGCAACCTCCAACGGTGGTTGGCACTCGGCGCCGCGCTGTTCTGCGGCGCACTCATCCTGTTCGCAACGCGGCGCGATCCCGTACTGTCACCCGACTCGATCAGCTACCTGTCCACGGCCACACACCTGCGCAGCGGCAATGGGTTCACCGAGTTCACGGGCCAGCCCCTCACCGTGTTCGGGCCGGTGCTGCCCATCGTGCTCGCCGTTGGCGGGCGCAGTCTGCTGTGGGCGCGCATCGTGTGCATGCTCGGTGTGGCTGGGGCCACGTGGCTGATGTTCGTGATCCTCGCCCGCCGAGTGCGCCCGTGGACCGCCGTCGCCGCAGCAGCGCTGTTCGGGCTCAGCCAAGGCCTGGTGCGCGTGGGGTCGACAGTGTGGAGCGAAACGCCGTACATCCTCGTTGCGCTCGCCGCTCTGGCAGTACTCACCAAGGAACCGCTCACCGAGCGTCGAGCCGCGATCGGTGGGTTGCTGTGCGGGTTGGGGTTCCTTACCCGCTACGCCGGCATCGGCCTGATCATCACTTGCGCCGCAGTCGTTGCCATGACAGTGACGTCGTTGCCGCGCCGGCAGGCACTTCGGTTGTTCGTAATCCACCTGGGAGCTGGCGCTGCCACGTGCGCTGTGTGGCTCGTTCGCAATCTGATCGCCACGGGCGAACCGCTCGGTCCACGGTTTTCCGGCGGCGCGTCAGAGGGGTTGCAGGCGTTGTTGCGCGAAGCGGCCAATGCCACCGGCGAACTGGTTCTCGGCAATCGAGCCACCGCACCGCAGCGTCTTCACGGCGGCGCTGTGGTCCTGATTCTGTTGTCCCTTGCGGCCGTTGCTGCGGTGACCACGATTGCAATGGGTTCACGCAACGTGCTCGACCTCGCGATGGTGGTGTTTGCGATCACATCGGTGTTCATCCCGGTGATTGCGCGCAAGATGACCGCGAGTGACATCGACTTCCGCGTCATGTCCCCGCTGTTGGTGCCCATCGTCTACACGCTTGCGGTGTCGCTCGATGCGGTGCGGATCAAACCCCTTGCGCTCGTCACGGGGGTTGCGCTGGGTTCGTGGTGGGGTTATCAGGGTATGGCCATGGCCGAACGCGTGCCCGAGATCGTGGGGTACGGTGCCGGCTCGCGCACGCAGTTCTCGAGCGAGCTGTTCGACCTCATCGACACTCTCCCCGCGACGGCGAACGTGATGACCAACAGCCCCCAACGTGTGTGGTGGCAGAACGATCGCAACCCCACGTTGTTCGGTTTCGTACGGCCTCGCGCCGGCAACAGCAACTATCCGCTCAGTCCCGCCGACACCCTGAAGTACGCGTGTCTGCCCGACACGTTTCTCGCATGGTTCGAAGGTGGCGATGGGCCCACCGTGCGCCGCCCGGATCTGGCGGCAATCGTCGACGTCACGCCGGTGCAGACCGTCTCGCGTGGCACGCTGTACCGCCTCACCCCGCACGATCGGAGCCAATGCCCGACTCACGCGAAGTAGCGCTCCAGCGGCCCCTCATGGCCCTGTGCAGCGCTACTTCGGCGCAGCGTCGGGAACAAGCCGCTACGCGAACTCGGGGAGGACCGCTTCGGCGACGAGACGGATCGAGGACCATGCCGCATTTATGGGCATCCCGCCACACATCGGGTGCAGCGTGAGCGCATCGAAAGGACCCATGTCCTTGCATCGCGCCACGCACTGCTCAGGAGTGAGCACCTGATACGTGCCCTCGGCGCGTAACTCCTCCACGGTGGTGGCATCGCTGTGTACGGCCGAGTGGATGTCGGGCGTCTGCCAACCCGCGTACACAGTGGCCTCGTGCAGGAAGTGGTGGCCCAGCTCGGCCCACGCCGCGTCCGGGTCCTCGGCCACGTGAATCATCGCTGTCGATGCCGATGGCGCCATGAAGAATCCGCCGGTGCCGTACGTCGCGCACTGCTCGTTGTAGTAGTCGGCCAATCCGGGCACCTGAGCGGCAGCAAAGAACGGCAACCCGAAGCGCGCCGCACGACGCGCCGCGATCTTGCTCGTGCCACCGAGCATGAGCATCGGGTGCGGCTTGCTCATTGGCGCAGGCGTGACGCACACAGTGTGTCCGTGATACTCGAACGGTTCGCCGGTCCAGGCCTGACGCATCGCCGTGATGGCCTCGTCCATGAGCGCACCGCGTGCTGCCCAGTCCTTGCCATGCGCGACATATTCCTCTGGCCGGTAACCAATACCGGCGATCACCACCAGCCGACCGCCGCTCGCGAGGTCGAGCACCGCAATGTCCTCGGCGATACGTAACGGATCATGCAGCGGAACCAGCAGCGCCGACAACGTGACCTGCAGCTTCTGTGACGCACCGAAGACAAGCCCGGCGAGCACTAGCGGCGAAGGGCTCCAACCGTTGAACGCGCCGTGATGCTCCTCGAGCGTGACACCACTGAAACCGTTTGCGTCGGCGTAGCGCACCATCTCGAGCATGGCCTGATGGCGGCGGGCGTTCTCGGCCCGTTCGGGTTCGGGCATCACCATGTTGAAACGCATCAATGCTCGCATAGGTCCGTTCTAGCCGGTTCGGTAGAACCAACAGAGGGTCGGCCGTGCGAACATCCTCGGGTGACACACGATCTGAAACTCGGTTGGCATGTCGGTTACTGGGGCCGGGGTATGCCCGCTCATGTTCCCGAGACGCTGACGACCATCGAACAGCTCGGCTTCGACAGCGTCTGGACCGCAGAGTCGTGGGGCAGCGACGCCATCTCGCCGCTGGCATGGTGGGGTGCCGGCACCACCAAGCTGCGCCTCGGCACGAACCTCATCCAACTCTCGGCACGTACGCCAACCGCCACGGCGATGGCGGCGATCACGATGGATCACCTCTCGAACGGTCGGTTCTGTCTGGGTCTGGGCGTCAGCGGCCCGCAGGTGGTCGAAGGATGGTACGGCCAGCGATTCACCCGACCATTGGCTCGTACCCGGGAATACGTGGGCATCATCCGCAAGGTACTGGCCCGCGACGAACGCCTGACAAATGACGGACCCGAATACCCCATTCCCGCAACCGATGGACTCGGCTTGGGGAAGGCGCTGAATGTGATGACCCATCCGTTGCGCGCCGATCTACCTATCTTCCTCGGCGCCGAGGGCCCGAAGAACGTGGCGCTCGCGGCAGAGATCGCCGACGGATGGTTTCCCATTTTCTACGCCCCCAAGCATGAGGAACTGTACGGCCCGAACCTGCGCGAGGGTTTCGCACGGCCCACTGCGCGCCGTACGCCTGACGACTTCGAGATCCTCGCCACCGTCACGGTTGCGATCGACGATGACCTCGAGCGCGCGTACGACAGACTGCGGCCCACGATTGCGCTGTACGTGGGCGGCATGGGCGCGCAGGAGATGAACTTCCACGCCGACGTGTTTCGCCGCCTTGGCCACGAAGCAGCTGTCGACAAGATCCAGGACCTGTTCTTGAACGGCCATCAGGCCGACGCGATCGCGGCCGTGCCCCGCGAGATGATCGACGAAATCTGTCTCGTCGGGCCGCGCGAGAAGATCCGCGACGATCTCGAGGCGTGGCGCGAGAGCCGTGTGACCACGATGCTCATCGGTGGTTCGCTCGACACGCTGCGCACCATGGCCGAACTCGTCGGCAACTGAAGGAGACACGACATGCAACGCGACGAACTCCGATCACTGCAAGATCCGTTGAAACAGCAGTACCGCGACGACCCGGCGGTCGCGATGATCACGCTGTCGGCCGAGGGCACACTGGGCGACGGCATCACGTGCTCGGTATCCACCGGCCGCGCCATTGCAACCGCTGGACTCCACCCCGCAACCGGCGGTGATGGGCTGTCATTGTGCTCGGGCGACATGCTCCTCGAGGCGTTGGCGGCATGCGCTGGTGTCACCCTCGGTGCCGTCGCCACTTCGTTGGACGTTGCGGTGCGCGGCGGTCGGGTGCGCGCCGAAGGCGATCTCGACTTTCGCGGCACGCTGTCGGTGACCAAGGATGCGCCTGTTGGCTTCGTGGCCATCCGGCTGTTCTTCGACCTCGACTCGGATGCAACCGATGAGCAACTCGACACGCTGACTCGTCTGACCGAGCGCTACTGCGTGGTCCTGCAGACCATTGCCCGCACGCCGTCGCTCACCGTCACACGATCAGCCGCCGCGTCCCCATAGGGCTGGGATCAGGCGGTGGGGACGTTGCCGAGCCGGCGATCGGAGGTGATCTGCACGGCCATTCGTGCCAGCAGATCCCCTCGCAGCGCGTTCACCGTGCCGGCGTATGCGCGACCGCTCAATGCGGCAAGCTCGTTCGCGCGCGCTACTGCCACGTCGAGCACCTCATCGGCGGAGGCGACCTCGTCGAGAAATCCCACGTCCACTGCTCCCGGTGAATTAGTGACTCGAGCCGTCGCAACGGCGAGCTGCAGGTGGCGACGGCTGAGGCGCTCGATCGCGATGGTGAGCGCCCACTCGGGCAGCACCATGCCGATGGCAACTTCGTTCAGGCCAATCTTGCACGCAACGTCGGCGCCGACGCGTACATCGCATGCGAGCAACAACAGCGCCCCGGCAGCAAGTGCATGACCCGTGCACGCAGCCACCACTGGCACCGCCGACCCGTACAGACGATGCACGAGGTCGCCGCCGTCGGAGACGAGCGCCGACATCGCCGCCAGGTCGCCGCCGCGCATCACCGAGAGATCGAAGCCCGCACAGAACTTGCCCTCGCGACCGTGCAGCACGACGGCACCGATGTCGTCGTCTTCCTCGGCAACCGTGAGCGCATCGTCAATCGCGGCGAGCATCGATGGCGACAAGGCGTTGGCCTTACCATCGTCGAGATGCACGATGAGCACGCGTTCGCGGCGTTCAAGTGAGACGTGTTCTGAGGTCATTTGCTCGACGCTACGCGTGAGCACGCACCGAACACGAACGAAACGCCACGACTGATGGTGAAACCCGCGGCTCGTATCTGACGACCCGTCAGAAACCTGCTAGAACGAAGCACATGTCCGGGGGCACCACTGAGTACACCATCGTCGAAGACGGCTCGTTCACCGCGCCGCTCGAGCTGTTCTATCCCTACAAACGAACGGTCGGACCGGTGCTGAGTCGGTTCTTGACCGGTCTGCGTGACCGCCGCATCGAGGGCACCATCGGTAGCGACGGGCGCGTCCACGTTCCGCCCGCCGAATTCGATCCCATCACCGGTGCGGCCCTCACCGAGTGGGCGCCGGTTGCCTCCACGGGAACCATCGTCACCTGGTCGTGGCAGCCCAGCCCGGTGGAGGGCAACACCCTGCAACATCCGTTTGCATGGGCCCTCATCGCGCTCGATGGCGCCGACACCAACCTGTTGCACGCCGTCGACGCGGGCAGCGCCGAAGCGCTCACGACCGGCATGCGCGTGCAGGCACGCTGGGCGGGCGAGCCATCAGGCAGCATCAGCGACATCGAGTGCTTCGAACTCGTCACAGGAGATGCGCAATGAGCGACGACGTCTTGCGTATCCGCACACCGATCGGCATCAAGTATCAGTATTCAGCGGGGCCGCGCGTCAGCAGCCACCTGCTCGGACTGATGGACGGTCGCTTTGTTGGCAAGCGCTGCCCCAACTGCCATCTTGTGTACATGCCACCGCGCAACGGCACCTGCGCCAAATGCGGTTGTCTGCTCGGCGAAGACGTCGAGGTTGGCCAACGAGGCACCGTCACCACCTTCTGCGTGGTGAACGTACCCTTCCTCGGTCAGACGATCAAGATTCCCTACGTTGCAGCCACCATCTTGCTCGACGGCGCCGACATGGGCATGTCGCATCTCATCCAAGAGGTCGAGGCCGCCGACGTTCGCATGGGCATGCGCGTCGAGCCGGTGTGGAGGCCACGTGACGAATGGCAGCCGTCGATGGAGAACGTGCTGTACTTCCGCCCCACCGGAGAACCCGATGCCCCATACGAGTCCTTCGCAGGTCAGCTATGAACTCCGCCGTCAAGAATCCGGCACACACGAATCCGGAGGGTCCTGATGCGTGATGTCGCGATCATTGCCTCGGCTCAGGCCGTGAACGCAGCAACCACCACGGCAACGCCGGTGGAGATGCTCATCCCAGTCGTCAACCAGGTTCTGGCCAATGCCGGTATGGCCCGCCGCGACATCGGTTTCTGGTGCCACGGAAGCTGCGACTACATGACCGGGCAGCCGTTCAGTTTCGTGTCGGCCGTCGACGCGCTCGGCGCATGGCCGCCCATCATCGAGAGCCACGTCGAAGCCGACGGCGCCTTCGCGCTGTACGAGGCGTGGATCAAGATCCAAACCGGCGAGGTCGACACTGCACTCGTGTTCGGTAACGGGCGCAGCAGCAGCGGCGACATCAACCGCATCCTCACATTGCAACTCGATCCCTACGTGGTTGGTCCGCTCTGGCCGGACGACCGATCGATCGCCGCGCTGCAGGCCCGAGCGTGTCTCGAGTCAGGTGTGGTCACCGAGCGCGCTATGGCCGAGGTCGCGATGCGCAACCATCGCAGCGCCATCTCGAATCCGTATGCGCTGAGACGCGGCGAGCACACCATCGATGAACTCATGGCTGCCGACCGCGTCGCCGATCCACTCCGTGCCCTCGACTGTCCCGCTCATGCGGATGGCGTCACCGCGGTCATCATCGCCGCCGGCGACCGGGCCCGCAGCCTCACCAGTCGACCGGCTTGGATTCGTGGCATCGACCACCGCATCGAGTCGCAGAACCTTGGCAACCGCTCGATGACCACACTGCCGTCGGCTGTCGCAGCGGCGCACAAGGCGGGCGTCGGCAACGACAAGATCGATGTTGCCGAACTCCACGCGCCCTACACGCATCAGGAGTTATTGCTGATGAGCGCGCTCGGTCTCGGCGAATCCACATCGATCAACCCCAGCGGTGGAGCGCTGTGCGCCAACCCGATGATGTCGGCGGGTCTGGCGCGTTTTGCCGAAGCGGCCGTCCGCATCATGGACGGCTCGGCCGATCGCGCTCTCGGTCATGCGTCGTCAGGACCATGGATGCAACAGAACCTCGTTTGCGTATTGGAAGGTGAGTGATGGCCGAGCGTTGTGCTGTCGTCGGCGTCGGTCAGACCAAGCACACGTCGTGCCGGGCCGATGTCTCCATCGCCGGATTGGTGCGTGAGGCTGTCGACCGTGCCCTCGTCTCGGCCCACATGACCATGGCCGACATCGATGCCATCGTCATCGGTAAGGCTCCCGACATGCTCGAAGGCGTGATGATGCCCGAACTGTGGCTCGTCGACGCTCTCGCTGCTGCGGGTAAGCCCGTGTTTCGCGTACACACCGCTGGCAGCGTCGGCGGCTCCACGGCCATCGTTGCTGCACAGCATGTGATGTCAGGTGTGCACAAGCGTGTGCTCACCGTTGGTTTCGAAAAGCAGAGTGACGGCAACGCAATGTGGGCGCTCTCGGTGCCCATGCCCTTCGGCATGCCGGTGCATGCTGGTGCCGGTGGCTACTTCTCGCCAATCATCCGCTCGTACATCAAACGCAGTGGCGCACCAGCCCACATCGGTTGCATGGTCGCCGTGAAAGATCGCACCAACGCCTGCAAGAACCCCTACGCACACCTGCACGAGCCCGACTGGACGCTCGAGAAGGCGATGGCCAGCCCGATGCTGTGGGATCCCGTACGCATGGTCGAAACGTGCCCGAGCAGCGATGGGGCAATGGCGCTGGTACTTGCCAGCGAAGATGTTGCAGATGCACACGATGGCCCGAAGGCGTGGGTGCACGCAACCGCGATGCGCAGCGAGCCCACTGCATTTGCTGGCCGCAATCAGGTGAGCCCCAGGGCCAGCGAGGATTGCGCCGCCGACCTGTGGCGCAAGGCGGGCATCACGTCACCCATCGACGAGATCGACGCCGTCGAGATGTACGTGCCGTTCGCCTGGTTCGAGCCGATGTGGCTCGAGAGCCTCGGCTTCGCGCCCAAGGATCACGGCTGGCGGTTCGTCGAAGATGGCGTTACCGAGATGACCGGGCGGCTGCCTGTGAACTGTAGCGGCGGCGTGTTGTCATCGAACCCCATCGGTGCCAGCGGAATGCTGCGCTTCGGCGAGGCCGCAATGCAGGTAATGGGTATCGCCGGCGAGCATCAGGTCGACAGCGTTCGCAAGGCGTTCGGACACGCCTATGGCGGCGGCAGCCAGTTCTTTGCGATGTGGGTCGTCGGCGCGAACAAGCCGTAGCCTCGCTGCAATGGTCCCTCACCCAACCGAGTTCGACGTCATCATCATCGGTGCGGGGTCGGGCAACAGCCTGCTGACTCCCGACTACGACAACCTTCGCGTTGCCATCGTCGAAAAGGACATCTTCGGCGGCACGTGCCTGAACCGGGGCTGTATCCCCACCAAGATTTTTGTCTACACCGCCGACGTCGCCATGCACATCGCCAACGCGGCCAGGTTCGGCATCGATGCCACCATCGACAAGGTGCGCTGGACCGATATCCGCGACCGTGTATTCGATCGCATCGATCCCATTCCCCCGAACGGCAAGGCCTACCGCGAGTCTCTCGACAATGTGCGTGTCTTCACGGGCGAGGCACGATTCGTGTCGCCACGCGTGATGGAGGTCAACGGCGAGCACATTACGGCCGAGCACATCGTGCTCGCAGCTGGCGCGCGACCAATGGTGCCCCACGTCGATGGCCTCGATTCGGTCGACTTCCACACCAGCGACACCATCATGCGCGCCGACGACCTACCCGAGCATCTCATCATCTTCGGCGGCGGCTACATCGCCAGCGAAATGGCGCATGTGTTCGGCAGTCTCGGTAGCCGCATCAGCATCATCACCCGTGGTTCGCGTCTGTTGTCACGCGAGGACGAAGCGATCAGCGAGCGTTTCATGGAGTTGTACAGCAAGCGCTTCGACGTGTACCCCAACTCGCATGTCGATCGGGTTCGCCAAGATGGCAGCCAAATCACCGTCAAGATCAAGACCGGAGGCTGCTCGCTCGACCTCGTCGGCGACGCCCTGATGATCGCCATCGGCCGCACACCCAACGGCGACATGCTCAACCTCCGCGCCGCTGGGGTTGATGTGGATGCTCATGGTTTCATCATCACTGATGAGTTCCTGCGCACCAACGTGCCCGGTATTTGGGCCCTCGGAGACGTGACCAATCCCAACCAACTCAAGCACGTGGCCAACGCCGAATGCCGTGCGGTCGCCCACAACATCATCCATCCCAGACACCTGCGCACCGCCGACCTATGGCCCATCCCGCACGCCGTGTTTGCCGACCCTCAAGTCGCCTCGGTGGGCGAGACCGAGCAGGCCCTTCGCGCCGCGGGTAGGCCCTACATCACCGCCGTGCAGCGCTATGCCGATGTGGCCTACGGCTGGGCGATGGAGGACACCGAGCACTTCTGCAAGGTGATCGCCGATCCCGACACCCGTCAGCTGCTCGGCGCGCACATCATCGGCCCGCAATCGAGCGTCCTCATCCAACAATTGATTCAGGGCATGAAGTTCGGGCAGACGGTGGATCAGATGGCAAGCGAGCAGATCTACATCCATCCCTCATTGAGCGAGCTCGTCGAGAACGCCCTGTTGCAGCTGTAAACGCAGCTCGCATCGGCGTGCGTCCGACGAACTCAATGCGCCACGAATCGGCGGGGGTGAGTCGAATAAACCACGTTACACGTGGGAAATCCACCAAACCCCCGCGCGCAGTCCCGAGGCGGCCGGGTTTCAGACCTCGGTGATCTGGCGCTGCAGCTCGCGCTTGAGGATCTTGCCCGACGCATTGCGCGGCAGGGCCTCCTCGAAGAACACCACATGGGTGGGCACCTTGAACGATGCAAGGCGTACGCCGACGTGCGCACGAAGCTCGTCGAACGTGAGCGTGCAGCCCTCCTTCACGTACACCCCGGCGGCAACCTCTTCGCCGAGGCGTTCGTGCGGCACCCCGAACACAGCGGCCTCGTGCACGCTGGGGTGCTCGTAGATCGCGGCCTCGACCTCGGCGCAGTACACGTTCTCACCGGCGCGCAGAATCATGTCCTTCACGCGATCCTCCACGTAGATGAAACCCTCGTCGTCGAGATGGCCGAGATCGCCCGAGCGCAACCAACCATCGACGATGGTCTCAGCGGTGGCCTCGGGACGATTCCAGTAGCCGCGGATCAGGTTGGGGCCCTTGAACCAGATCTCGCCGCGCTCGCCGACGGGAATGTCCTCACCGAGTGGACCGCGGATGCCAATTTCCATGATCGGCACCACCCGCCCGGAGCTGGTGGGTTTGTCGAGGTAGTCCTGGCCACGGTTGCCCGGCCCATACGCGTTGGTCTCGGTCATGCCGTAGCCGATGGTCGGCTTGCCCTTGGCGAAGCTGTTCGCCACCTTCTCCACGAGCGCAGGGGGTGCCGGTGCTCCCCCGCCGCCGATGTCGCGCAGGCTCGATGTGTCGAACTCGCTGAACCGGGGCGAGTGCACCAAGTCCCAACTCTGTGTCGGTACACCGACGAAGTTGGTGATGCGTTCGCGCTCGATGAGTTCGAGTGCCTTGTCGACATCCCACTTGTACATGATCACCAACTTCACACCACCCGCGAAACAGCCGAGCATCACGGGGACGCAACCGGTGACATGGAACAACGGCACGATGAGGATGAATGCAGGTGGCGTGGCCGAAGGCTCCGACGGCTGACGCAGACGCTCGGCGCCAGCCCGGCACGAGAACGCCATCATTGCCTGGATGATCGCCCCGTGGGTGGAAACAGCGCCCTTCGGTCGGCCAGTGGTGCCAGAGGTATACAGGATGGTTGCGTCATCATCGGGGCCGACTTCGACGAACGGCAACGGAGTGCCGGGCACCACCACGTCGTTCCAGGCATCAACGCCAGCGGGCACCGTGGCCAGGCGCACGCCGATGATCTGTGTGCCCAAACGGGCGCAGGTCGTGAGGGATCGATCAATGCGGATGTCGTCGGCAATCAGCACCTTCGCCCCGCTGTCCTCGAGCGCGAAATCCATCTCGTCCTCGGTCCACCATGAGTTCATCGACACCGAGACCGCTCCGACAGAGGTGATCGCGGCAAAGGAGATCACCCACTCGGGGAAGTTGCGCATCGCGACGGCCACGCGATCGCCCTTGCGAATGCCGTAGCGATCGACCAACGCAGCACCCAACGCCGCCACCGTGTCGCGAACCTGGCCGAAGGTGTAGCTCTCGTCCTCGTACACGAGGAATGTGGACTCTGGCGGAGCCAGCGCATAGAAGGTTCCGAGGTTCGGGGGCGCATTCACAAAGACCCGCTGAGCGGAACCGTTGACGATGGCGTTCCCCACTTCGAACTGCCCGCCAGCAGCAGTGACATGCGCAATTGCCTCGCCAAATGTAATCCCCATGGCGCACACTCTCGCATCTGGGGCGTACCCTCGGAGCTAACGTATGGTGAGATTCCCAAGTGGAAGTGAAGGCACAGATCATGGCTCGTTGCGAAACACCGCTGGAGAGGCTGGCGAAGGTGCCGCTGCTACGCGAGTGCTCCAAGAAGGAACTCGAGACCATCGCTCGGCTGACCACCACGCTCTTCGTGGAAGCAGGGGCAACGCTGCTCATCGAGGGCACCTTTGCACGCGAGATGATGATCGTGGTCGAGGGCACAGCGTCGGTGCACCGCCATGGCGTGAAGGTGGCCGAGATCGGACCCGGTGCCGTCGTGGGCGAACTCGGCCTGCTTACCGGCCACCCGCGCAATGCCTCAGTGGTGACCGATACCAAGATGGAACTTCTCGTGTTGGACTCGGCAGAATTCTCCGCGTTGCTCGACGACGTCCCGTCGGTGACACGCAAGATCCTGAACACGCTCGCGATGCGCTTGGCCGAAGCCGAGCAACCCTCCTCGTGAGGTGACGCCCCGTCCCAACTGACTCGTCGGGCACGCACGCAGGCTCGTTTCTGACGTAGCGTCAGATCTCGTGACCGCCTTCGCAACCCTGCTCTCCCCCGCCCGGCTTGGTGCGCTCACATTGCCCAATCGCGTGATCCTGCCAGCGATGGACATGAACCATTGCGACGAAGGCGAGATCACCACGGCCGAGGTCGAACACTATGCAGCCAGAGCGGCAGGCGGATGTGCCATGGTCATCACCGGAGCAGCGGCGGTGTCGTGGCCGCTCGGAGCCACGACACGCAAGCAGCCCGGCCTCAGTGACGACCGTTTCCTACCTGGCTTGCGCGCTCTCGCGGACGGTGTGCATTCCGGTGGGGGCCTATCGTGCGTGCAACTGGTGCACCACGGAAAGGTTGCCAGCGTCGATTCCGCCGACGGCCGACCGCAGTTGGTGCCCAACCCACCGCCCGGCCACATGGACCTCAGCTCCTTGGTCGACAACCCCATCGAGGAACTGATGGGGCTCGCATCTGCCTCGCAGGGCAAGTCCGCGACGTATCGCTCGGCCACCGCTGACGACCTGCTCTGGGTCATCTCGCAGTTTGCCGAGGCGGCTGCCCGAGTGCAGGCTGCAGGAGGCGACGCCGTGGAGATTCACGGCGCACACGGATACCTCATTTCCACGTTTCTCTCGTCGGCCTACAACCTGCGTACCGATGAATACGGCGGGTCGCTCGAGAATCGATCGCGTTTGCTCGTGGACGTGATTCACGCCGTACGCAATCGCGTCGGGCCCGACTTCCCGATCCTGGTCCGACTGAACGGCTGCGAGTACGGCATCGAAGGCGGCATCACACCTGAAGAAACCGCGGCTACAGCGCGACTCGCTGAAGCCGCCGGCGCCGACGCCATCCATGTCTCGGCCAACGCGGTCAACCCGTTTCGCGACTTCACGCTAGGCCCTCTCCCGGCAGAGGTGGGCCAGTACCGGGCGATGACCGCCACGGTGAAGCGAGCCGTCGGCATCCCAGTGATCGCAGTGGGTCGTCTGCTGCCCGAGATCGCTGAGGAGATGCTGGCTGCCGGCGAGTGCGATTTCGTGTCGATGGGTCGTCAACAACTGGCCGACGCCGAACTAGTGCGCAAGCTCGCGTCGGGCCAACGCCAGTCCGTTCGACCGTGCATCAACTGCTACGTGTGCGTCGAGCAGAACTTCTTTGAGGCTTCGCCTCGATGCGCGGTCAATCCCGCCCTCGGCAACGAGTCCGCCTCCGCTGCGCAGATCCGACCCACTACCTCTCGCCAACACGTCGTGGTGGTGGGCGGTGGCCCGGCTGGCATGGAGGCGGCTCGCATTGCGGCGCAGCGCGGTCACCGGGTGACCTTGCTCGACCGTAGCGACCGGCTGGGCGGCACGATGTGGTTCAGCCAGCTCACCACACCCGCCAACGAGATGCTGGTGGACTGGCTCGCACACGAGATCTCCCGCAACGGTGTCGATGTGCGCCTCGGCACACACGCAACGGTTCAGTCCGTGTCGGCGCTGCAGCCCGATGTCGTCGTCGTGGCCACCGGCGCCGTTCGCGGACGTCTGCCCGTGCCGGGTGGTGATCTCGGCAACGTGCGCTCGGGCGACGAGATGCGCGCCCTGATCACCGGCGACAGCTCGAGCGGCGAGACCACGGCGAAGCGCTCGTTGCTGGACCGCGCCGCGTTGGCCGTGGGTCGGACGCTGCGCATCACCAAGAGTGCTGAGACAATGCGGTCGCTGTCACGCCGTTGGATGCCCATCGGTCAGCACGTGATCATCGTGGGTGGCGGCTTGGTGGGCCTGGAGTTAGCGGAGTTCCTCGCCGAGCGCGACCGCACGGTCACCGTGCTCGAACCCGGCCCACATCTGGGCCTGCCCATGGCCATGCCCCGCCGCTGGGCTGCAGTAGCGAAGGCGACTGCCCACGGCGTCACATTGGTACGCAACGCACAGGTCACCGAGATGACGGCCACGGCCGTGATCTACAGCGTGTCCACCGGTGAGCCAGGTGCGTCGATCTCCGTCAGCGCCGACGATGTCATCATCGCCAGCGAAGTACGCAGCGACACCACGTTCGCCGATGCGTGCCGGTCGGCAGGCCTCACGGTGCACGTGGTCGGCGACGCCGGGGCAGTCGGATACATCGAAGGTGCCATGCACACCGCACACGCAGTTGCCATCGCACTCTGAATTCGGGGCTCCTTTCGCATCGCGGGACCCGCATCGTGAACAATGTGCGCCTGTGAGTTCAGCGTCATCGCCCCAACAGTCCATCGTCGCACTCGATGTCGAGGGTGTTCTCGTGCCCGAGATCTGGATTGCCGTGGCCGAACGCACCGGCATCGATGCGCTCCGACGCACGACTCGTGACGAACCGGACTACGACGTGCTCATGCGCGGACGCCTGCAGTTGCTGAGCGAGCACGGCCTGACGATGTCGATGATCGCCGATGTCATCGGCGGCCTCGCACCGCTCGACGGCGCCAAGGAGTTTCTCGACACGCTGCGATTGACCACGCAGGTACTGTTGCTGTCGGACACGTTCGAGCAGTTCGGAATGCCGCTCATGCGCCACCTCGGCTATCCCACGCTGATCTGCCACCGCCTCATCGTGCAGGACGATCACATCGTCGACTACCAACTGCGTCTGCCCGATCAGAAGCGCCATGCCGTGAAGGCGCTGCACGGGCTGAACTACCGCGTCATCGCAGCCGGCGACTCGTACAACGACACTGCCATGCTCGCCGAGGCCGATGCCGGATTCCTGTTCCACGCCCCAGCAAACGTGATTGCCGAGTTCCCGCAATTTCCGGCAGTCGACGACTACGACGACCTGCTTGCGTTGATCACCGAGCAACTCACCTGATCGCCCCGGACCGAAGTCGCCGCACTCTCAGCGGCCGCCGGATCGAGGGGCCCGGCACGCCGACCGCCGACCGTCAGAACATCGGTCGGTGGTGGTGTTTATTGCGCCGCGGCAACGTGACGGCGAAGACCACGCAGAACACCGCAGCGGCGAGTAAGCCGATGGTGGCGCCGGGCGCCGAGTCGAGGTGATAGCTGAGCATCAGGCCGACCACACCGACGGAGACGCCGATCGCAATACCGATCAGGGTCATCTGTTTGAGGGTGCGCGCCAACAGCCGTGCCGAGGCCGCAGGGGTGACGAGCATGGTGACCGACATGATGGTGCCGACGGCGCGCAAGCTGATGACCACCACCACCGAGAGCAACAGCACCAGGGCAGCCTGCACCAACTCGACGCGTACCCCCACCTGCTCGGCCTGCACGTGATCGAACGTGGCCAGGCGTAACTCGCCGAACATCAGGGCCACGGCCAACACCGTGCCTCCACCGAGAGCGAGGTTCAGCCAGATATCGCCCCAACTCACCGTGAGCAGTCGCCCGAACAAGAAATGGGTCAGCTCCACACCAGTGTCGAGGCGCGAGATCACCACGACACCGATCGCGAAGAAGGCAGTGCCGAGGACGGTGATCACCGTCTCCTGGCCAATGCGTCGGTTCGACGAGAACGCCAAGAGCAACACCGCGATCAGCAGCCCAGCACCCATCGCTCCGATGAGCACGTTGAAACCCGCGGCGTACGCCAGCCCCACGCCTGCCAAGGTGCCATGGCTCATCGCGTCGCCGAGGTTGGCCATACGTCGCAACACGATCCACGTTCCCACGACCGGCGCAACGATGCCGATGATGACCGCGGCGATGAAGGCGCGCCGCATGAACTCGGCTTGGAACGGATCAGTGAGCCAATGCACCAGTTGGCCCCTCTCCCGAACCGTCGCCTGTATTTGCGCCCGACCCGAAGGTGCTGTCCAGCACTGCCGGCGCGAGCACCACCTCGGGCGGGCCATCGCCGCGAATGGTTCCGTTCACCGCAATCAACCGCGCAAAGCAACGGCGCGCCAGCGCGAGATCGTGCGTGGCCACGAGCAACGTGGTGCCGTGGTGACTCAACTCGGCGAAGAGATCGAACAGTTCGTTCGTTGTGGGCTGATCGACACCGCTGAGTGCTTCGTCGAGCAACACCACCGAAGCCTCCTGGGTGAGCGCGCGGGCGATGTAGGCGCGCTGCAGTTGACCACCGGACAGCTCGGACAGCGACCGATTTTCGTAGCCCGACAGCTTCACCGCAGCCAGCGCCGCCGTCGCAGCCGCACGATCGGCGGCGTTCGCCCTCTGGTACCAGCGACCAAAACGCCGACGTCCAGCCACGACCAATTCGCCCACCGTGATCGGGAACAACAGATCTGCGTCGCTGCGCTGCGGGATGTAGGCAACGTCCATGCGATCGACTCGGTCGTGGCAGTGCACCCCGTTGACATCGACCGAACCCTGGTGGTTCACCAGGCCGCAGATGGCCTTGAAGAGCGTGCTCTTGCCTGCGCCGTTGGGTCCGATGACCCCGATCAACTCACCGCTGCGCACGGAGAAATTCACATCGTGCAGCGCCTGACGATCACCGTAGTGCACGCCGAGGCCGCTGAGCTCAAGGACCGGTCCATCGCTCATGCGCAGCGCAACCCCTTCACCAACGCGACCAGGTTCTGCTCCATGATCGACACGTAGCCGGCCTTGGCCTTGAGCTGCTCCAACGAGCGCGATTCGACGGGATCGAGCACATCAGTGGTGGCGCCGATCTCGTTGGCAATCGTCTTGGACAGATCAGCCGGCAGGTTGCGCTCGAAGAAGATCGTGGTGACCTTGTTCGCCTTGGCGGCCTGTGCGACAGCTTCGAGGGTCTTTGCAGACGGCTCCTCGGTGGGCGAGATACCCGAAATGGCGATTTGGCGGAGACGGTAGGCCTTGGCCAAGTACCCGAACGCACGATGGCTAGTGACGATCACGTTCGATGTGCAACGCGCGAGACCGGTGGAGAACTCGGCATCGAGCTTGGCGAGCGTGGCCGTGTACGCCGATGCCCCCGACGCCAGCGCTGCTGCATCCACATCGGGCAGACTCGCCATCGATTGGTGCACCTCGGCCGTCATCAACTCCATGTTCGTCGGGGCCAGCCACACGTGCGGGTCCTTGCCGTTGCCGAGCACCTCACCATTGGTCTGCCCGTCGGCTCCAGCAAGTTGGGGATCCACCGCAATGAGCGGAACCGAGGACAATAGGTCGACACGCCGCACGCGTGCGGGGAGCGACGCGATCGCCTTCTCCACATTGGGCTGAAACCCACTCCCGAGATAGAACACGATGTCTGCTGACTGCAGATCGGTGATCTGCTGCGGTGTCGGGTCGTAGTCGTGCGCCGACTCGCCAGGCGGCACGAGATCCACGATCGAGACCTCCGACGCCCCGATGGAGCGAACAATCTCCTCGATCGGATAGAACGCAACCCCCACCTTCACCGTGCCGCTCGTGAACGACGGCGTTGTTGTCGTCGTCGTTGTATCCGAGCACCCGACCATGATCGCACTCGGGATGAGCGCGATCGCGACGAGACTTCGAAGGCGGATCACGCCGTCATGCTACCAACAATGAGAGTCATTCCCATATTGGGATCAGACGACAGCGTCGAGCCCGTACTCTTCGATGTGCACGACGCGGCCCTCGTCGATCGAGCGATGCGCAGCGGCGCCCATCACGACCGACCACAGGCCGTCATCCACGGTCACTTCGGCCGGGCGCCCGTGGCGGAGGCAATCGATGAAGTGCACGTGCTCGAGGTACGACGATCCGCCGTGAAACTCGGGATACGGCACATCCTGCGGTGTCGGCGCCGCCACGCTGACGATTCCCGGTGTGTGGCGACGGCCGACGAACACCTCGTCGCCGGGGAACGTGGTTTCCAACTTGGCGCGGTCGCCGACGACGGTGACCTCCTGCTCGAAGCGGCCACCCTCGGCAAACATCGACAGGTCGAGCGCGCCACGTACACCGTTTGCGAAGTCGACGATCACGTAGGCATTGTCCAAGATGTCGGCCACACGGCCTTCGTACACCTCATCGAGATGGTTCACGTCCTGTGCGCCCGACGCGAACACGCGAGTGGGTTCAGATCCCGCTATCTGGCGCATGAGATCGAAGAAGTGACAGCACTTCTCGACCAACGTGCCACCCGTGTTCTCGGTGAATCGATTCCAGTCGCCCACCTTCACGAGAAACGGAAACCGGTGCTCACGGATCGACACCATCCGGATGGTTCCGCACACTCCCGTGCGTGCCTGATCGAGCAATGTCGAAACCACCGGAATGTACCGGTACTCCAATCCGACCCACGTGATCGCGCTGCGCCCTGCGGCTCGGCGCTTCACGTCGATGCAGTCCGCCACCGTGGTGCACATCGGCTTTTCCACCATCACGGCCAGGTCGGTGTCGAGCACATCGGCGAGCAACGCTGCATGGGTGAAGTTGGGCGAAGCGATGACCACGGCATCGAGATCATCACGGGCGAGGAGATCGCGATGGTTGCGATAGGTGGCCACCGGTTGGCCTGCGCACGCAACACCCCACTCGAGCGAGGCTTCGACGGGGTCCGACAACGCAACGACCTCGGCGTGGGGATTCTTGACGAGGTCGAGGATGTGCTCGCCGCCCATCATTCCCGAGCCGATGATGCCGTATCGAACGGGGTCAAATGGGCGCGCAGATGCCGGAGACGTCACACTCGCGACGCTATACCGACCAACGGCCCTACCGAAACAACGCTGGAGTGCGCGAGGCTGCTGAGATGCAGGTTGTCGATCTGATCCGAACCAAGCGCGATGGCGGTCGGCTGAGTGACGACGAGATTCGATGGTTCATCGATTCATACACGCATGCCCACATTGCGGATGAGCAGGCCAGCGCGATGTTGATGGCCATCTTGTTCCGCGGTCTCGAGCCCGCAGAGCTGGCCACGTGGACTGCCGCAATGATCAACAGTGGCGAACGCATGGATCTGTCGTCGGTGGGTCGACCGACCGTCGACAAGCACTCCACCGGCGGTGTCGGCGACAAGGTCAGCCTCGTGTTGTGCCCACTCGTTGTCGCGTGTGGCGCAGCAGTACCGCAGCTGTCGGGCCGCGGACTCGGGCACACCGGAGGAACACTCGACAAGCTCGAGGCGATCCCGGGTTGGCGGGCGTTGCTCACTCCCGAGCAGATGCTGCAGCAACTCCACGACATCGGCGTCGTCATCTGCGCTGCCGGACCCGGCTTGGCACCCGCTGACCGCAAGCTCTACGCGCTCCGCGATGTCACCGGCACCGTGGAGTCGATACCGCTCATCGCGTCGTCGATCATGTCGAAGAAGATCGCCGAGGGCACCGAGTCACTGGTACTCAATGTCACGTTCGGCACAGGCGCTTTCATGAAGCAGCTCGATCAGGCGCGAGAACTGGCCGAAACGATGGTGCGCTTGGGCACCGCACATGGAGTGAGCACCACAGCAGTGCTCTCGCGCATGGACATACCGCTCGGCCGGTGCGCTGGCAATGGTATCGAGGTGACCGAATCGGTGGAGACGCTGTCGGGCAGGGGGCCCTCGGACCTGATCGAGCTCACGCTCACGCTTGCGCGCGAGATGCTTGCACTTGCACATATCGACATGGACCCGACACCCTTACTCAGCGATGGCCGCGCTCTGGCGGTGTGGGACGCAATGATCCGCGCCCAGGGCGGCGATCCGACCGCCGTGCTCGCTGTGGCAACCCAACGCGACGTCGTACGAGCCGAGCGGACCGGTTACATTACCCGACTCGACGCATTCGGCGTCGGCGTTGCGGCGTGGCGGCTCGGTGCTGGACGCTCGCGCAAGGAGGACCCGGTCAGCCCCATTGCGGGCGTGGTGTGTCTGGCCAAGCCCGGTGAACGCGTTGAGCAAGGCGAACCGATCCTCGAGCTCCATGTCGACGATCCCGGCCGGCTTCCTGCTGCGCTGCAGGCGTTGCAGGGCACCATCACCATCGCAGACGAACCCGTGGAGTCGCTGCCTCTCATTGCCGACATCCTGAGGGCCTGAGCCTGCAGACGTCGAACGCCCGTCACCCCAGCGCCGCAAGGATCGCTGCCGACGACGACGTGCCGATTCTGGTTGCACCTGCATCGATCATGGCCATTGCCGCCTCAGCAGTGCGCACCCCGCCCGAGGCTTTCACACCAAGCGCAAGTCCAACGGTTTGACGCATCAGCCGGACGGCCTCGATCGTGGCGCCTCCCGTTGGATGGAAGCCCGTGGATGTCTTCACGAAGTCGGCGTTCGCACGAACGGCAGCCTCGCACGCCGAGACGATCTCGTTGTCGGTGAGCACGGCCGACTCGATGATCACCTTCAGCAACTTCGACGCCGGAACTTCGGCCCGCACCGCCGCAATCGCAGCCTGGATCCCGGCCCAATCGCCGGCCTTGGCCCGCCCGAGGTCGATTACCATGTCGACTTCGTCGGCCCCTGCGGCGACAGCAATCGCAGCTTCAGCTGCGACTGCGGCACCCTCGTGAGCCCCGGAGGGGAACCCGGCGACGCAGGCCGTGCGCACGGGCGAGCCATCGAGCGCGGATCGCGCCACGGACACCATCGACGGTGAGACGCAGACGGCAAAGACACCGAGGTCGACGGCCTCGGCACACAGCGCTACCACCTGTGCCGCCGTGGCCTCGGGCTTGAGCAGGGTGTGATCGAGCATCTGGGCCATCGCGTGTTGATCCATGCGTCATCGTATGCACGTAGTGTCGGTGCATGAAAGCAGCTGTGTATTCCGCAAACGGTGGCCCTGACGTGTTCCGCTACGAGGACGTGCCTGATCCCGTTGTTCGAAAGAACGGCGTGCTCGTGCAAGTCGGCGCGATCGGCATTCAAGGCGGCGACCTGCTGAACCGCCAAGGCGGCGCGTTGATGAGTGACCCGCACATCGTGGGGTATCAGGCCGCGGGCGTGGTGATTGCCATCGGCGAAGCCGTGACCACTTTGAGCGTGGGCCAGAAGGTGGTTGCGACCATGGCATTCGGCAGCCACGCCGAGCTGGTGAGCGTGCCAGAGGGCTCGGTATTTGCAGTGCCCGATTCGATGTCGGTGCACGATGCTGCCGGCATCCCTATCGAGTTCGGCACGGCCGATGACTGCCTGTTCGAGTTCGGTGGCCTACAGGCCGGCGAGACGGTGCTGATTCAGGCGGGCGCTGGTGGCGTCGGTCTCGCTGCGATCCAATTGGCCAAGCGAGCCGGGGCGTCGATGGTGCTCGCCACCGCTTCGAGCGATGAGCGTCTGGCCCGGCTCGGCGAGTTCGGTCTCGATCACGGCATCAACTACGCGCACGCGAACGTGGCGGCCGAGGTGATGCGTCTCACCGACGGCAAGGGCGTGAACCTCGTACTCGATCCGGTCGGCGGTACGACGCTCGAAGGCAGCATTGCCTCGCTGGCCTATCGGGGCCGGGTGAGTTGGGTGGGTCGCGCCGGACGCGAGGAACGTCCGCCAGAGGTGTGGCCGATCATGCAGAAGAATGGTTCGATACACGGCGTGTTCCTGGGTGCCGAAATGGCCATCAACCCCCAACGCACCCGTCCGATGATCGAGCGGCTCATCGAGCGCATTGCCGACGGCGAACTCACCGTGGTGACCGACACGGTGTTCCCCCTGGCAGCGGCCGCCGATGCGCACCGCTACATCGAAAGCCGGCAGGCATTCGGGCGAGTGCTCCTCGAGCCGTAGACGCAACGTTCGGACATCGATTGGCGGATGAACCTGTACGGCCGCGCCGAGCACAGCTTCACGAATCCCAATAGCCGGAATAGCCGGAATAGCCGGAATAGCCGGAATAGCCGGAATAGCCTACGACCGACTCACCGACGAGCGCTCTTGGCGGGCAATGCTCGATCTGTTCGCCGAAGTCGGCATGTGATCGGTTCCTCGTCATCGGCTGGAGCCACGGAGGCGCATCCGGCATCCACGCCACACCGGGGCTACCCTGCAGGCATGAGCGGTGACGACCAAGACAAAGCAGAGTCCTTCGATGACGAGATGATCGGTCTCGCTGCGGACGGCAGCGACGAAGTCGAGATCGAGTTCCCACCCGACCGGCCAATGGGCATTCCGTTCGCCGACGCTGACGTCACCGACGAATCAGTGGCCGATCGGTCCGCTCAGGAAGAGCCCGAAGTCTGGGAAGCAGACGAAGCGGCTGCCGAGCTTGCCAAACGCCACGACGCGCTGATCGAATCCGTCGAGGATGATCCTGACTGATCCGTTGCCCTGGCGACGGTATTAGGGCGTTGGGGTTTCGACGCTCGAACTGACTGCGTGGCACATGCCACAGTCGGATGAGGCGCTACTGCGCAACTCGACGTATTACGATACGGAACAGTCTAGTTTCGTATTGACCGAACGAGATGTTCGGGCCACCAGATCGAGAGAGTGCATTGAGTGCTTCCACTACCGCCCCGGAGATAGCTTTCGTGGACACGCATGGCCTTGATCCCGCCGTCCACGCCCGACGGTGGTGGGTGCTCGGCGTGCTGTGTCTGAGCATGACCATCATCGTGATGGACAACACCATCCTCAACGTGGCCATCCCGTCACTCATTCGCGAACTGAACGCCACCAACAGTCAAGTGCAGTGGATCATCGACTCGTACACGATCGTGTTCGCTGGATTGCTGCTCACCACCGGAAGCCTCAGCGACCGCTTCGGGCGGAAGGGCGCGTTGCAAGCGGGCATCTTGTTGTTCATGGCCGGATCGATTGCCTCTGCGCTGTCGACCTCGGCAACGCAGTTGATCATCACCCGGGCCTTCATGGGAATCGGCGGCGCCTTGATCATGCCTGCGACGCTCTCGATCCTCACCGACGTCTTCCGCAATCCGAAAGAGCGCGGACGAGCGATTGCCATCTGGGCTGGCTTCTCGGGTGTGGGCGTGGCACTGGGGCCGATCACTGGCGGGCTGTTGCTGAGGCACTTCTCGTGGAGTTCGGTGTTCTGGGTGAACGTGCCGATCGGGATCACGGCGCTAGTCGCGGGCTGGTTCTTGCTGACCACCTCACGCGACCCCAACCAAGGCCGCCTCGATCCGTTCGGATCTCTGCTGTCGATCTTCGGTCTCGGTGCCCTGCTGTTCGGCATCATCGAGGTGCCGGTGCGCGGCTGGTCAGACAATCAGGTGGTCGCCGGCTTCGTGCTCGGCGTGGCGGCCATCGTCGCGTTTATTGCATGGGAACTGCACACCGACCATCCCATGCTCGACATGCGTTTTTTCCAGAACCCCCGATTCGCGGCGGCGAATATGGCGGTCACGATGACCTTCTTTGCGATGTTCGGCTCGTTGTTCCTCATGACCCAGTACTGGCAATTCGTGCACGGGTATACGCCGCTCGAAGCAGGCGTGCGTCTCGTTCCGTATGCCGCGTCGATGATGATCGTTGCTCCGCTGTCCGCTCGCATCGTCGAACGCATCGGATCGAAGCGGGTCATCACCATCGGGCTCTTCACGGTGACCGCAGCGCTGCTGTTGCTCTCCCTTGTGCGCCGTGAAACGCCATACGTGTGGGCAATCCTGCCGTATTGCCTGATGGCCGCAGGTATCGGCATGACCATGCCACCTGCTACCGAATCGATCATGGGATCACTTCCCCGCGAGAAAGCGGGAGTGGGCTCCGCGGTGAACGACACCACCCGGCAGATGGGCGGTGCACTGGGCGTCGCGCTCATCGGCAGCGTTGTTTCGAGTATCTATGCCAGCAACGTCGACAGCGTTGCCCGCACCTACAACCTCACCGGTCCCGCCCTCGCTGAGGCGCGGTCATCGTTGGGTGGTGGACTCAAGGTTGCGGGCCAGCTAGGCGATCAGGCATCCGGACTCACGAACGCGATCAAGGACGGCTTTGTCAGCGGACTCAGCTCGGGACTACGACTTGCCTCGATCGTCGTCGTTGCGGCCGCGTTCGTGGTGTGGCGCTACCTGCCGGCACGAGCCGCTGATCTCGATCTGTTACCTTCCGCGTATGCCGATGAAGTCGATACCGCTGAGCTGTCGGTCGTTGCGGGTGAGTAGGACATCGCCGTGAGTCCATCTCCCTCGGCCACACCGGTCGTCGCCGACGTGTCACCAGCGCGCCGACCCGGCCGCCCGCGTGATGCACGATGTGATCACGCCATCTTGCAGGCCACGCTCGACATCCTCGGCGAGGGCGGCGTGGCGGGACTATCTATCGACGCCGTCGCTGCGCGAGCAGGCGTCGGCAAGGCCACGATCTACCGACGATGGACCTCCAAGGAGTCGCTCGTGCTCGAAGCACTGCGTTCGGACACGGTGCCCATCGTGGTGCCCGACACCGGCACGCTCCGTACCGATCTCGAGGCGTACTTCGCCGGCATCATCGAGCGATTCGCAGCGAACGACGGCTCTGACGTGCTGCCCCATCTCATCGAGGCGGCGTGCTACGACGCCGAGGTTCGCGTGTCACTCGATGAATACATCAAGCATCGCCAAGAACCGATGCGTGCCATTCTGCGCCGGGCTGCACAGCGCGGCGAGATCGACGCCGATGTCGATCGAAACGTGATGGTCGAGGTACTCGTCGGGCCGATGATCTATCGACGCCTGCTCACGGGTGGCCGCATCGACAAGGCGTTCGTGCGCAAACTGCTCGACATCGTTCTCTGAGTGCCGCCGAATGTGACACGGCCACATCTCCACCGGCTGTTCGGTCAGCCGTACTGACTGACGCGGCAGGCGCACTGACTGACGAAATGACCAGTAGCAATGGCGCACCGATGCTTTGTAGGGTCGGCAGCCGTGACCCGAACGATCTCATCTCCATCCGCGAAGATCGACGCCTTCTTGCGTGATCAAAACGTGCCCACGCCCTTCGTGGTGGTCGATGTCGACCTCGTCGAAGAGCGCTATGTGCAGCTTGTCGAAGCCATTCCGCAGGCACGTGTGTACTACGCCGTGAAGGCCAACCCGGCGTTGCCGATCATCGAGCGTCTGGTGCGTCTCGGGTCGGCGTTCGATGTCGCCAGCCCAGCCGAGATCGACCGCTGTCTCGAGGCCGGAGCCAACCCCTCAGACATCTCCTATGGCAACACCATCAAGAAGCGTCGCGACATCGCGTACGCAGCATCGTGCGGCGTTCGTCGCTTCACCATCGACGTCGAGGCCGAACTCGACAAGGTCGCGGCTGAAGCGCCGGGCTCATCGGTGTGCGTTCGTCTGCGCCACGAGTGCGGCGGGGCCGACTGGCCGCTCTCGCGTAAGTTCGGTGCCGAGGCACCCGACGTGGTGCGCTTGCTCGGTCTGGCCGAGAAAGCAGGCTTGGAGTCGGGCGTGTCGTTTCACGTCGGCTCCCAGCAACGCGACCTGCTCGCGTGGGATGACACGCTGTCTGTGGTGGCCGAGATCATCGATCGGGCCCGCAACCAAGGCGCGAACCCCAGCTATGTGAACCTTGGCGGAGGATTTCCCGGCACCTATCGCGAAGCCTCGCCGGCCATCAGCGCGTATGGCGCTGCCGTGCGCGCTGCACTGGCGAAATGGTTCCCCGACGGTCTCGCCGAGATCATGGTCGAACCCGGTCGCTACCTGGTCGCTGATGCCGGCGTGCTCCGTAGCGAAGTCGTGCTCGTGTCTCGTCGTTCGCCCGAGGACAGCGAGCGTTGGGTGTATCTCGACTGTGGCAAGTTCCACGGATTGGCCGAGACCATGGACGAAGCAATCCGCTATCGCCTGCGCACACCTCACGACGGTCAGGTCAGCGGACCCGTCGTTCTCGCCGGGCCCACGTGCGATTCGGCCGACGTGCTCTACGAGAAGAGCGCGTACGAATTGCCGCTCGCCCTCGCCGAGGGCGACATGGTCGACATCTTGTCTACCGGCGCGTACACCACCACCTACAGCTCGGTGGGCTTCAACGGTTTTCCGCCGTTGCAGGAGCACTACGTTTAATCGAGCGCGTCCGCCAACAGCTCCCGCTCGAGATCACCGATAGGCAACTGGCTCACCGCAGCGAGCGCGGCGGGGCTCATCTTGCGGGCGGTCTTGCGGATCACTTCGAGCAGGTGATCGCGCTCGAAACGCGGAACCATCTTGGCGAGCTGCGTCTCGATGAAGACAAGGCACGCAGCATCTTCCACGACCTGTGCATCGGCGTCGCTGTCAAGATTGTCACGCCGGATCAAAGCCTGTACCCGCTCGACGACGGCATCGTCGTAGCCCGCATCGCGCAGGATCACTTCGATGTCGCGAGCGTGACGACGCTTCTGATCGCGTCTCCAACGCAGGTACGCCGGTCGACCTTCGGGATAGCTCGCACGAGGTACTTCCCAACGCCGCAGGTGATGCGCCCGCGCGGCCAGTACGAGCGCATCGTCGGCATCGGGACGGAGGTCCTGCACCCATGCCGCTGCCAGCCGGCCATGAGCCAACGCAAGCGGCGTCTGCGTACCGCGCACGACAATGATCGTCGGGTCGTGCTCGTTCGCCGAGTCGATCGCGACGAAGGCCGCCTGCAGGCGCGGGCTCAGACTGCGCACTCCGACTCGCCGACTGCCGCCACGAACGGGCCAGTCTCGTCATAATCGGCATAGAACTCGGGGGCATCGTCGGGCGATGGGAAGAAGTCGAGTTCGCGCAAGCCGTCGGCCACCGCCGTGGCGCCGCCCACGCGATCCATCCAGGTGCGGAATCCCTCGCCGGCGACACGCTCGTTGGCAAAGCGGCGCACCACGCGAGCTGCAGCCTCTGGCGCGGACTTGGCGGGCAGACGGAGCGCCTTCTCGCCGAAGTGAATCTGTTCCTCGCCCACGTAGCCACCGAGCAACATCTGATACCCCGGCGCAGCCTTACCGTGAGCGCGGCGCTCGGTACCGAAGAAGCCGATGTCGGATGCGTGATGCTGGCCGCAGCTGTTGGTGCATCCGGAGATGTTGATGCGAACTCCGCCCACCTCGGCAAGACCCTCTTCCTCGAGTCGTTCGCCAATGGCCTTCGCCAGACCCCGCGACTGCGTGACCGCGATGTTGCACGTATCGGCGCCCGGGCAGGCCACGACATCTCGGGCCAACTCGGCGCCCGGACGGGCCATACCGATGGTCTCGAGCCGCGCGTACAACACCGGCAGTTGTGCGTCGGAAAGCCCGCGGAACACCACGTTCTGACGGTTGCTGAGACGAACATCTGCACCCAACTCGCGCTGCACCGCGGCGAGCGCACGGAACTGTGCAGCCGTGAGGTCGCCGAGGACCGCGTACGCAACGGCAGACACCGACCCATTCGCCGCGCCGCGGATGACGCTGGTGGCGACCCAGCGTGAGTACGGGTCGCGAAGCGTGAGTTCGACGCGCACGCCTTGACCCACCTGGGTGGCCCCCACCGTC
>JAYUWK010000162.1:0-2959 GCA_043753895.1 Actinomycetota bacterium | reverse complement strand
AACGCTGCCGGTGTCGGAGGAGGAACTCCAGGAATGGGACCCGATGCCGGACGAGCTGATCGAAGGCGGCCTGGTGGAGCCCGATGAAGATCCGATGGCCGGCGGCGCGCCGACCGGCTGAGCCTCAGCGCGAGGTACCGGGCTGCTCAGGTTTTCCCGGCCTCGGCCAGCGCATCGACACGCTGATCCTCGGGCCGCCCTTCCGGGTCTTCGGCACGGCATGTTTGAACTCGTGTTGGCAGGCGCCGCCCATCACGAGCAGGTCCCCAGTGGCTGGGCTGAGGTCGATTGCCGGGCCTCCCCGGTCGGGGCGAATGCGGAACGGGCGTTGCGACCCGAGGGTCACGATGGCAACGACCGATTCGGGTGAATGTCGGAGTTCTCGATCTGCGTGGAAGGCGACGCTGTCGTTGCCGTCGCGGTAGTAGTTGAGGAACGGATCAGTCAGGTTGAGTCCGAGCAGGTCTTCGGTGGCTCGCTTCATGGCGACGATCCGGGGTGTCGTGATCGGGGTCGCATCGGTCATCCGGTGACAGCGTGACAGTCGTGGCTCGTCGACGATCTCGTCGAACATCATCCGACGCCCCTGGCGCCAGTCGACCTCGCGATCGAGGTCGTCGAGCAATGCGTCGGATCCGAGCCACCATCCGCGGACGACCATGACCCACGATCGATCGCTGAGCTCGCGCCGCTCGATGTCGATGGAGGCGCTCGCACCAGACCCCTGGTGATTGAACAGGTCGTACTGCAGCGAAGTCACCCGAGAAGTGTATCGAACAGGTGTTCGTGAGGGTCGGATCCGCTGACTGCGCGACCCACGGGCAGGTCTGGTGTCGAAGTGACACGTGGTGTTGGTTGGCCTCCCGAGTTGGTCTCGGACTCCTAACGTGACCGTATGGAACTGTCGCCGGCGCGTGCGGTCGCCCCGATGTCTTCTGCGTCGGGCGGGGTGCCAGCGGATGACCATTGGGCGTTTGAGCCCAAATGGGACGGCATGCGGGTCATTGTCGCCGTGACCGACGGCGTCGTCAGTGCTGTGAGCCGAACGGGCAAGGACGCGATGATCTCGTTTCCGGAACTTCTGCATGCAGCGGAGATCCATGACAACGTGACCCTTGACGGCGAACTGGTGGCGTTTGACGACAACGACGGAGGGGATGGCGACGACAACAGCGGCGGCATCGGATGGGCGCACAGCTTCGGCCGGCTGCAGCAGCGATTCGGCCTCACTCGGCCGCTGGATGTGTCAGCCCGTGCAGCGCAGGTCCCAGTGGTTTTCGTGATCTTCGACCTGCTGACGCTTGACGGTCACGAGGTGTGGCGACTCCCGTTCAGCGCCAGGCGCGCTGCGCTCGAACAACTGATGCCTGACGACTCCGACTCGTGGATGTTGTCACCGAGCACGATCGGCGACGGCGCGGCGCAACTCGCAACAGCCCGGGCCGACGGCCTCGAGGGCATTATGGCCAAACGTCTCGATCGGGCCTACGAACCCGGTCGACGATCCGATGCATGGCGCAAGATCAAGATTCGTCACGCTCAGGAATTTGTGGTGTGCGGGTGGCTTCCGGGGACGGGTCGGCGTGGCGACACGGTTGGTTCGCTGGTGCTCGGGTGTCATCGGGACGGCGAACTGACGTGGGTCGGCAACGTCGGTACCGGCTTCACGGACGCCGACCTGCGCCAGTGGCGCGATGACTTGAGGGAGTCAGAGATCGACGAGTCTGCGTTCACGTCGAAGCTGCCGCTGGTGCTGCGGGCGGCACGCTGGGTGACACCGGAACACGTGGTCCAGGTGGCGTACGCCGAATGGACCGGTGACGGCCATCTCCGTCAACCGTCATGTCTGGGTCGACGACCGGACGTTCTCCCCGCCGATGTCCGCTGCACCGAGTAACACCCACGAATTCGCACAACCAGGCTGATCCCGAGCCATCGCAACGTGGGCGATGTTCCGTGTTTCGCAAACGATGAGCCTGGTGTGCGGTGAGCGACAGGCTGACCGCGGCATCCTGGAGACATGGCCATTTCCACTCTGGACCGCGATCAGCCGATCCCGGTCACTGACGCGGCCGAACCGTGGCTGCCGCCGCGCTGGTGGGGAGCGCTCGCTGGCATGACCGCCGTGCTCGCTGCGCTGGGCGTCGGTCAGCTCGCAACCGGGTTCCAGTCCGATGCGAAACACCCGGTCGTGAGCGTTGGCGACCGAGTGATCGACCACGTCCCAGCGCCGATCAAACGATTCGGCATCGATCTTTTCGGCACCAGCGACAAGACCGCCCTCATCATTGGCACCGTCATCATCATGTTCGTTCTGGGCGTCGCAGCCGGGGTGATCGCCCTCCGAAAGAGCCTGACCGTCGGCATGGGAATCGTGGCGGCGTTCGGCGTGGTGGGCGTTCTTGCTGCGACCACGGGTGGTGGCCCGACCGATCCGTGGTACCCGTCGGTCCTCGCAACGGCCGCGGGAATCGGTGCGCTGTGGATGTTCCGCCGTTGGTCGTATCCACTCACACCCGCCGTTGAAACGATCGACGCAACCCCACCAGATCGACGGCGATTTCTCATGGGCACGGCCGCGATCTTCGCGAGCGCCGTCGTTGCCGCGCTGTCGGGAACTGGGCTTCGTTCCAGATTCGCCGCCGAGTTGCAGCGGGCCGGGGTTCGACTTCCGGCACCGGGCGTCTCGTTGCCGCCGCTCCCGGTCGACCCGGCCGGGAAGATCCCCGGCTTGTCGACGTTCGTCATTCCCAACGACCGCTTCTACCGGATCGACACTGCAATCATCCCACCATCGGTCACGCTGGCCGAATGGTCGTTGACCATCGACGGGTTGGTCGACCGGCCTGTGACCTTCACGTACGACGATCTGTCAAAGCGCAAGCTCATCGAGGTGGACGTGACCATCTCGTGTGTCTCGAACGAGGTTGGCGGGGAACTGGTCGGCAACGCCCGCTGG
>JAYUWK010000161.1:0-2961 GCA_043753895.1 Actinomycetota bacterium | reverse complement strand
CGCAATTCGCCACGCAGTCGTGGCATCCGCACGGCTCATCTCCACCGAGACGGCGAGAATTGCCGCTACCGCAAGCGCAGTGGGAAGAAAGCCCTCATTCATGTAGGTATGGAGCCAGAACTGCGAAAGCGGAAGAAGGCTCAAGGCGACAAGACCCACGACGACCTGTGGATCACGTGAATCCCTGATCGGACCGACGAGTGACACCGCCAGGACGGACATCGCCGACAGCAACAAGACCATCGTGATGGCCACAGCAGCGATCTCGGAGCCAAGATGTCCGGCCGACACTGCTGAGTTGTCGAACCGCCATCCACCGACCAGTCCAGCCAGTGCGTTTCCGAGGGCGGGATATCCGGGAATCGGGATTCCTCCTGATTGGATCGTGTCACGGATGATCAGGATGTGATTGCGGACATCGCCGCTCATCGCCCACGGGAACGTCCTCCGGGCACGAACGAACGCGAACAGCACGACCGACGCCAAGACGACCGGTCCTGTCAGCACTGCGGATTCGAAACCGGAAAGGCGCCGGTGGTCCTTCTCGGTCCACCGCAGCGCCACCAGCGCGGCGAGCATCACTGCAACCAACGACAGGCGGATGACGACGTGCGGGACGAGATCGCCGAGGCGACGGCCCACAAACATGACGATCGCGAGGAGAAATCCCGAAACCAGCACCGCGCGGGCAAAGCCGCGCACACGGTCGCCGTTCTCATCGATGAGCTGGGCCACAGCGAGGACGACAGCGACGACCGCGAGGGCAAGTGAGCCGAACACGAGGAACTCGACGAGTGCTCCGACCGCCAGCCATTCGAGGCCGCTCGGCCGGCGGGAGACTCCGATCATCGGGGACAGCTCACGGGCAACTCGGCGTCGACAACCGCTGGTGTTTGGCCCCGAGCACAGCCCTCAGGCAAATCGGAACCGGCTTCTCCGAATCAGGTTCGAGCAGGATCGAGAACGCGCGAGCCCCCTCGATCGACGCAAGATCGGACCTGAGGAACGAGAACCCCGCCGCATTCCGGATCGGTGTGGGCCCGGTGACCTCGATGGACAAGGGCATTTGCGTGACCCTGACCCAGCCCTCCACCACGACAGCACCGTCCTTCATGACAGTCTCCCGCTCGATGAAGGCCGATGCCGGTTCGACGTCCGCCGGTGTGGGCTCCGGGGTCCAGACGACCGGAAGGTCCTGTACGTCGATGCGCTCGGCGTATGGCTGGTCCGACGGACGCGTCATCCATCCGGCCAGAACCGCGCCTGCTACGAGCAGAACACCGAATCCGAGGCGAATCACGACCGCACGTGGGTGCCAACGCCACGCCCACCGCGCAAGGCGACGTTCATGGATTCCGATCGAGACGGTCACACCCGAGCATGCCCACGAACGTCGGATGTGCCTCCACGACGTAGTTGATTCCCGTGAGACGAACATCGAAGTGGGGTAGGTACCCGTCAGGCGAGTAGCTCAACGTTCCCCATCGATCGGCCAGCAGCTCGATTTCGAAGGCGCTCACCTTGGGATCCCTCGACAGCGATTCGAAATGGTAGAGCTCGACCCACGGAGTCCACACCGTTCGATACCCGGCCGCTGTCAGCTTGTTGCAGAAGTCGACATCGTTGTACGCACGTGGAAGTTCGACACACAGGCCACCGACATGGTCGAAGACGTCTCGTCGGATCGCTGCGCAGGCCATCGTGATTCCCGATCGTTCTGCCGCCACAGCCAATTCGAGTTCCGGACCGAGCTCGTCGTTCGAACGACCCGCAGCAACGTGGCTCGCTCCATCGCTGAAGAAATGACCCGCGGATTGGATTCGTCCGTCCCCGAGCAACAGCTTCGGGCCGACGATGCCCACGTCAGGCTCCTGCAGATGGCCCAACAGCTCTTCGATCCATCCAGGTGAAATCACGACGGTGTCGTCGTTCAGGAGGAGCAGGACGTCACCGCTCGACTTGATGACCCCTCGATTGATCTTCTCCGAGAAGTTGAACGCTCCGGTGAACGGTACGCACCGCAGCCGGGCTCCGCCGAGGGCCCGAAGCCTGTCGACGAGGTGCTCATCCACGGTCGCCTCGTCATGCACCACGATGATCTCGACGTTCGTGTACGACGACCTGTCGACGACACTTCGGACGCAATCCTCGACGAGCACCGAGGTGTGTCCACGTACTCGCTTCACCGTGCCGGCGGTCGGGATGATGACACTCACCAGCGGTCGTTCGACCAGCTTGCGATCGATGCGCGTTTGCCACGCGCTGAACGTCTGCGCTGCAGCACCGATCCCGACGCGATCGAGATGTTCCTGGATCACTCGCTGTCTCTTCGACAGTTCGTCGACGTCGTGGACATGCGACCGAGAACGTTGCTCACTGGTGTGGTGAAGGACCTCGGGCATGCGAATCACGCTCTGAGCGAGTTCAGACGCCCGAAGGACGAGGTCGTACAGCGCGAGGTCTCCCAATTCGGTTCTGATTCCGCCGACCGCTCGGAGCAAGCTCCGGGAAACGACGACGGGAAAACCGACGAAATCCTGTCCGCGTAGGCGCTCGGGCGACCAATCCGGCTTCCAAGTCCGAATCGGAATGCGGCCCGCTGGGTTCTGCCAACTCTCGTTGCCGTACGCAAGGACCAGGTCGGGGGCATCCAGGAGGGCCGCCTCGATCACGGCAACGGCATCAGTCCTCAGTGCATCAGCATCGCGTACGAAGACGACGTGTCCACCTGAGTTCTCAAGCAACTCTTCCGCGTCGACCGATCCGACGGGCCGGACCGAGATCATCGGCCGGCGGAACCCGCACCAGGCAGCTCGCTGCCGGTCGGCCGGCGAAGGAGCGACAACGGTCGGACGATCGTTCGTCCAAGGCGCCACGTGGTCGACTCCTTGAGGTCGCTGAGCTGTTGCTGGAGATCGTGGTTGACAGCGAGCACGTTTTCCAGGTCGCTGACCTCTCGGC
>JAYUWK010000160.1:0-185049 GCA_043753895.1 Actinomycetota bacterium | reverse complement strand
TTGCAAGGTAGATGTCGTGGGTTCGATTCCCATCGTCTCCACTCTTGTTTTCGCTCGTGAAATTCGGCCACGGCGCGGTGGTATGACGAAGTATGATCTTCGTATGTCCGTTGAACGAATCACGATTTCACTGGAATCTGAACTTGCTGCGGCGGTTCGCGAAGCAGCCGATGGCGACGCCCAGAACGTGTCGTCGTGGTTGGCCGATGCAGCCCGTCGTCACCTGGCCGCGCGGGGTCTTCGAGAGGTTGTCGCCACGTGGGAGGCCGAGCATGGTGCCTTCGATGAAGCTGAGCTCACTGCCGCCCGGAAGCGGATTCGGACGTGACGGCACTGGTTCTCGACGCCGGTGCATTGATTGCTTTGGATCGCAACGACCGCGGCGTGTGGGCGATGCTGCGTGTTGCCGCCGACGATGCGTCGACGGTCCAGGTGCCGGCGGGTGTCATCGCGCAGGCATGGCGTGACGGGCGACGTCAGGCGCTGTTGTCGCGTGCTTTGCGACACTGCGACGAGGTGCCCCTCGACGGCGTCACGGCGCGTGCCGCTGGATTGTTGTGCGGGCGCACCGGTACTACTGACGTCATTGATGCCACGGTTGCAATCACGGCGGCTGGCATCGCTCGGCATGATGACGTTGCGATTGTCACCTCGGATCCCGCTGACATGCGCCGCCTGATGTCGATGCTCAATGTCGCCGCTCGAGTCGTTCACGTCTGACGATCCGGCGGGTCGCAGCCATCGCCGTGCTTGCCGCTTGGCTGGACTGACGAGTTCCAACTACTTCTTGCCGCGGCTCTGCACGAGCTTGAACACGAGCAGCACCACAATGGCGCCGAGGGTAGAGCCGATGAGACCGCTCGGACGCAGTTTCAGGCCTTCGTGCGCGATGAGGCTGAAGATCATGCCGCCCACGAACGAGCCGAGGAAGCCGGCCACGAGCAACGGGCCCCAGTCCTTGGGGCGCGAGCCGACGCCGAGAATGATGTTGGCAAGCCAACCGGCGAACATGCCCCATACGAGGATGAAGAGGAGAATCACAAGCACTCCAACGTAGAAAGTCGAGCGACAGAGTACGGCAGACGTGCTGCGATTCGACATCTCCCACGCAGATTCAGCCCAGTGGGAAGCGAGCCACAGCGTCGATGCCGCCGCCTGGCGTTTCGCGAAGCTCTACCGTCGCGTCGCTGGCGTCGGCGAGTTGCTGCACGATGGCCAGTCCGAGCCCGGTACCCGCACGCTCCTGATCGGTGACGCGCCAGAACCGGTCGAAGGCGCGGTTGCGATCATCCGGGCTCAGACCCGGGCCGTGATCCACCACGTGCAACTCCGCGACCTGGCCGATGACGTGCGCGTGCAGTTCCAGCCGTGAGCCAGCGGGGGCATGGTCGATGGCGTTGTCCACGTAGTTGTCGATGATCTGTTCGATCCCGCCATCCACAGCCATTGCCCATACGGATACCGGCGCATCGACGATCAGCTCGATCGAGCGTTCAGCGGCGAGCGGTTCCCACTCTTCGGCGCGCGCGGTCAGTACCGTCGCTACGTCGGTGCGCACGCGGGGGAGATCAGCACCATCGGCGCGGGCGAGCAGCAGCAGTCCCTCGACGATTCGTTGCAAACGAAACGACTCGGAGAGGGCGGCCTCAACGTTGTCCCGCGCACCGGCGATGTCCTCGTGACGATGCATCTGTTCGATGGCTGTCTCGAGCCGCAACCGAAGGCTGGTCAGTGGAGTGCGCAGCTGATGTGACGCATCTCCGGCGAAGGCGCGTTGGCGGTCGACCATGCGTTCCAATCGACCGCCCATGGTGTTGAAGGATTGGGCGAGCTGGCGTATCTCGGGTGGGCCTTACGCGATCGGCACGTCTGGCACGGTGCAGCTCACGAGTACCAACGGCATCATCACTATCACCAGTGCCGTAGCGAGCGCAGGCTGGACCGTGGTCAGCACGTCGGCCCCTGGCGGTTGGGTCGTGGTCGAGTTCCTCAGCGCAAATCAGCGGGTTGCATTCAACGCCTTTCTGGTCGATGGTGTCGTGCAGGTGTCGGTGGATTCGTCGAGCCAGCCGGGTAGTCCGGTCATTGCTCATGTGACGCAGTCCGACACTGGTGGGGGCGACGATCACGGCAGAGTCGATTCCGACGACTGAAGCTGACAAGCTCTCGACGTGACAATGCTTGGGGTGAGAATGCTTCGTGATGAGAACCCGCTCGACTGGTTGATCGCCTGCGAGGAGATCCGTCAGCTGGCTTCGCGATATGCGGTGGCGATGAACCACCGCGACCTCGACGCACTTGTGACACTGTTCGTCGTCGACGTACGGGTGGGCCGCGAGGGAGTGGGTCGCACTGCGCTGCTGCAGAACCTCGCCGCGCAGCTGCGCGACGGCCATCGCACGATCCTGCAGGTGAGCAATCACGTCATCAATGTCGTCGATGCTGATCACGCCACTGGCGTGGTGGGCACTCGTGCCGAGATCGAACGCGGCGACGATTGGGTGATCCAGGTGATCGAATACCACGACACCTACGAACGCCGCGATGGGCACTGGCTGTTCGTGCGCCGACGCCATCACCTTTGGTACGGCGCCGACATGTTGCAGCGCCCGAATCAGCTGCCCGAAGCGAACTGGCCGCAGAGCCAGACCGGTCGCGGCACGTTGCCCGAGATCATGCCCAGCTGGCAGGCCTGGCAACAATCACTCGGGGGCGGCGAGTAGCGCGAATGCGATTGCGGCGGCATGGCCGACGTTCAACGAATCCGCGTCACCTCGCAGCGGTATGCGCACGGGTTCCGACCGTGCCAGCGTTCGCGGGCTGAGCCCGGGTCCTTCGGCACCGAGCAGCAGTGCGACACGATCGTGCGCGGTCCGCGTGATCGAGTGAATCGACTCGGCGGTGGCGTCCGGGGTGAGCGCGAGCATGCGAAAGTTCGCTTCGGTAAGTCGTTGCAGGTCACTGGACCAGTCCACTGACCTGATCACCGGCAGGAACAGGATCTCGCCCATCGATACCCGTACGGTGCGTCGGTAGAACGGATCGGCACACGTGGGATCGAGCAGCAAGGCATCGACACCGAGTGCCCGCGCAGAACGGGCGATCGCCCCGAGGTTCTCGGGGTCGTTGAGTCCTTCGAGCACCGCAATGGTTCGGGCCTTGTGCAGCACGGAATCCAACGACGGCGCCGGACCACGCTGCGCCGAGGCGACGGCCCCGCGATGCAGATCGAAGCCGGCCACAGCGGCGAGTACCTCGCGATTGGCGATGTACACCGGGCAGGCCACGGTGGACAGCAGCGGTTGCATCCGTTCGTATCGCTGGCTGGTGACCAGCACCGAGCGCATCTCGTAGCGCGACTGGAGCAGTCGCTCGATGACATTGATTCCCTCGGCGATGAAGAACTCGTTGCCCTCGAGCCTGCGGCGGTGCTGCGGATCGCGAAGGCCCACATAGTCGGCGAGGCGAGGGTCATCGTCGCTCGTGATTGCAATCGGTTCCATCGCACCCGATTAGATCAGCTTGCACCTTGCCCATCACGATCCCGTTTGTGGCAATCTTCTCCTCGTGCTGGAACATGTGGTCGTTGTTGGTTCGTCGCTCGCTGGGGTTCGCGCCTGTGGTGGTCTGCGAGCCGAGGGGTTCGAAGGCACAATCACACTGATCGGGGGCGAGACGCACCTGCCGTACGACCGCCCGCCGCTCTCGAAGAAGGTGTTGTCGGGTGAGTGGGAACCCGATCGCATTGCGCTCGTCCGACCCGACGAACTCGACAAGTTGCAATTGCAACTACGTCTCGGCGTCCCGGCTGCGGCGCTTTCCACGCCGGACCGCACCCTCACGTTACGCGACGGCTCGATCGTGCCGTACGACGGCCTCGTGCTGGCAACAGGCGCAGCAACGCGTCGCCTGCCCGATCAGTTGGAGCACGATTCCATCTTCGAACTGCGCACGCTCGACCACTCGTTAGCGCTGCGCTCGCGCCTTGCTGCTGGCGGGTTGCGGGTCACGATCATCGGCGCCGGCTTCATCGGGCTCGAGGTGGCAGCCACTGCGAAGGCGCTCGGTAACGAGGTGGTGGTGCTCGAGGGTGCACCAGCTCCGCTCACGCGTGGTCTCGGCGCAGAGATGGGTTGGGCCGTCACTCTGTTGCACGCGGACAATGGGGTGCCGGTGCGTTGTGGTGTGCAGGTGGCTGGCATCGAGGAAGCCATCGATGGCGAGCATGGCGGCGCCCTCTTCGTTCGGCTCGGCGATGGCGAGGCCGTTGTGAGCGACCTCATCGTTGTGGGTATCGGTGTCACGCCGGTGACTGGCTGGCTCGAGGGCAGCGGGCTGGAGTTGCGCGACGGCATCGTGTGCGACGCCACACTCAACGCCGGCCCGGCCGGGGTGTATGCGGCGGGCGATGTCGTCCGGTGGCCCAACGCCCAATTCGACGGCGAGGAGATGCGAGTCGAGCATTGGACCAACGCCTCGGAACAAGGACTGATCGCGGCGCGCAACATGATCGCCGTGGCGCGGGGCGATGAACCCGAGCCGTACTCCTCGGTGCCGTTCTTCTGGAGCGAGCAATACGGCGTGCGCATCCAGTTCATCGGTCGGGCAGCTGGTGACGACGAGATCCGCATCGTGAAGGGCTCCGTCGAGGACCGTTCGTTCCTGGCCCTCTACGGGTCTCACGGTCGCCTGCGCGGAGCGCTCGGCGTCGCGATGGCCAAACCGGTGATGCAGTGCCGACGGCTGTTGCTCGATCGTGTTTCGTTCGCGGATGCTCTCGTGGCGGCTGCCGAATTCTGAGTAGTGACCCATGACAGCGCCGCGCAAGAGGCGTAGCATTTCTCTATGCGTTCACATCTTTCCGACGTCTGGTTTTCCGTCACCCCACTCCAGGTCGCCAGCGGAAGGGGTTGCTGGGTCACCACCACCGAGGGCGACGAGTATCTCGACTTCGCCGGCGGCATCGCCGTCAACTCCACAGGTCACTCGCACCCCAAGGTGGTGGCAGCGATCGCCGAGCAGGCGACACGGTTCATCCACGCGCAGGTGAACGTGTATCGCCACGATCTGCTCGAACCGCTCGCAGCCAAGCTGCACGACATCACGCCGGCGGGCATCGACAAGTTCTTCTTTGCGAACTCGGGTGCAGAGATCACCGAGGCTGCCGTGAAGTTGGCCAAGCAGGCCACCAAGCGTCCGCACATCATTGTGTTCAGCGGCAGCTTCCATGGTCGCACCCATATGGCGATGGCCATGACCACCTCGAAGACCGGCTATCGCGCCGGGCACTCGCCGCTGCCCGCTGGTGTCTTCGTGGCGCCGTACCCCGACCATCTCGCCCCCGATCAGGACCTCGAGGTCGCCCGAGCGCTGCGCGGGGTGGACCACCTGCTGAAGTCGATGACGGCACCGGAGGAAACGGCCGCGATGATTCTCGAGCCTGTGCTGGGCGAGGGCGGCTACGTGCCGGCTCCGGCTGCGTTCATCCAGGGCTTGGTCGAACGGTGTCGTGCGCATGGCATTCTCTTCGTGGCCGACGAAGTGCAGAGCGGCTTCGGGCGCACCGGCAAGATGTTCGCGGTCGATCACTACGGCATCGAGCCCGACATCATCTGTATGGCCAAGGGCATTGCGTCCGGGTTCCCGTTCAGCGCGCTCGGCACGCGCAGCGACATCGATGCGAAGTGGACCACGGGCAGCCACGGTGGCACCTATGGCGGCAACGCAATGGGCTGTGCGGCAGCGCTGGCGACGATCGAGATCTTGAGTGACCCTGCGTTCCTCCAGAACGTCCGCGATCGCGGTGAGCAGTTGATGGCGGGTATTCGCGAACTGCAGCGTCACGATGGCGGCATCACCGATGTGCGCGGCCTCGGCCTGATGGTGGGTACCGAGTTCAGCGACCCGGCCCGAGTGGCCGCGATCCAGAAGCACTGCCTCGAGGAGGGCCGAATGATCGTGATGAATGCCGGCACCTATAGCAACACGCTGCGTTGGATGCCGCCGCTCGTGGTAAACGAACCCGAGATCGAAATTGGTCTGGCAGCGTTCACAGCTGCGCTCAAGGCCACGTCGTAATGGCTGCCCCCGATCCCGAGCGCATCGCCGTCTGGTGCTCGTTCCTTGCGGCGCAGGCCTCGATCGAACGTGCGCTCACCGTCGCGCTGGAAGAAGAGCGCGAATTGCAGCTGCCCTGGTTCGAGGTGCTGAACGCCCTCCAGCACGCTGGCGGCAAGGTCCGAGTCATGGAACTCGCCGAGTTGGTGCACGTCACCCCATCGAGTCTGTCGCGACAACTCACCCGGCTCGAAGACGTTGGCTTTGTGCGTCGCGAACGTGGCGTCGGTGCCGACAATCGCGCCGTGCTGATCGTGCTCACCCGTGACGGTCGTGACACCTGGCGACGCGCGAACACCACGTACCAGCGTGTCGTGAAGCGTCTCTTCACGAGTCAACTCACCGATACCGACGTGACCAGCATGCACCGTGTGTTGGGCAAGGTGCTCGAAGCTCGCTGATCCGGCTCGGATTCGTCCCTGACCACCGAGGGACACAAGAATCACGATCGCACGTTCATTCGAGGAGTTCCCCATGCAAAACGCCGTCATCGTTGACGCCATTCGCACCCCGCTCGGTCGGCGCAATGGCAAGTTGAAGAACTGGCATCCTGTCGATCTCGTTGCCGAGACGATGAAGGCACTCATCGATCGCACCGGGGTGGATCCGGGACTTGTCGACGATGTGGTGATGGGTTGCGTCATGCAGGTGGGCGAGCAGGGCGTCAACATCGGTCGCAACGCCGTGCTCGCGGCTGGCTGGCCCGACACCGTGCCGGGAACCACGGTGGATCGACAATGCGGTTCGTCGCAGCAGGCAGCGCACTTCGCGGCGCAGGGCGTAATGGCGGGTGCTTACGACATCGTGATTGCCGCCGGCGTCGAGGTCATGACGCGTGTGCCGATGGGGTCGTCGATGATGGACGGTAAGTACGGCTTCCCATTCGGTCCCGCCGTCGGTGCGCGCTACGCCCCCGAGGGTGGTCTGGTTCCCCAAGGCATCTCTGCTGAACTCATTGCCGACAAGTGGAACATCAGTCGCGACGACATGGACGCGTTCGGTGTCCGCAGTCAGGCCTATGCATTGCGGGCCACGGTCGAGGGTCGCTTCGAACGCGAGATCCTGCCCGTACTCGATGCCGAGGGCAACATGATGACCACCGATGAGGGCCTGCGCGACACCACGATGGAGTCGCTCGGCAAGCTCAAGCCGTCGTTCCGCCCCGTTGAAGAAGGTGGGCGTGTCACCCCAGGCAATGCCTCACAGATCACCGATGGCGCGTCGGCGATTCTGATCATGAGCGAGGACAAGGCCAAGCAGCTGGGGCTCACACCCCGAGCTCGCTTCGTGAACTTCTCCCTTGCCGGTGCCGACCCGCGCTACATGCTCACCGCTCCTATTCCTGCGACGCACAAGGTGTTGCAACGAGCGGGAATGACGATGGACGACATCGATCTCGTCGAGATCAACGAGGCCTTTGCATCGGTGGTACTCGCGTGGGAGAAAGAGCTACACGCCGACATGGATCGCGTGAATCAAAACGGTGGCGCCATTGCGCTCGGCCATCCGCTCGGCTGCTCGGGAGCACGCCTGATGACTACGCTGCTGAACGAACTCGAGCGCACCGGAGGCCGCTACGGCCTGCAGACGATGTGCGAGGGTGGCGGTATGGCCAACGCCACCATCATCGAACGACTGGGTTGATCGGGTCTCGATAGCCTGAACCCATGCCAGCGGTGTCCACCATCATTTGGGTGTTGTGTGCGCTCGTGCTGGGCTATGTACTGTGGAAAACCGGTTTTGGCCTGTTGCGCAGCATGAGCACGCCGTTGCCGCCGCCGCCACCCACGGGCGAGATGCGCCGAATCAACGTGAAATACCGATGCAGCCTGTGTGGGCTGGAGATCAAGATGATGTTGGCGCCTGACGAGGACCCGCCACCGCCGCGACACTGCCTCGAAGACATGGATCTGATTGCGCCGATCGAGTAGCCCTACCACGATCCGATGTTGTCCACAGACTGTGGACAAGGGTGTGAGGAAACAACAGCGATGTAATTATCTGTCTGGCAGCCGGTGGGGCAAGCGCTGACGGTCAATGCCACTTTGTGGCGGTGTACAGGCCGCCGAGTACGAAGCCAAGGCCGATGAACACCGGCCAATTGCTAGTGGTCTCGAGCAGATACCGGGCGAGGATCACGATGACACCGATGATCAACATCGTGATCATCAACACGGGCACCCACGTGGGGCTCTCGCGCACTGACTTGGGGATCGGCGGGGTATAGCGCGACGAAGCCTGTACGCCCGTTGCCGACGAGCTGTTCCCGCCCATTGGCGGAGGTCCGGCACTGGGCAGTTGCCCCGGCTTGGTGCCCTTGGGAGTTGTACGTCCGCCAGTTTTGCGCTTAGGAGGTGCCACGAGAAAAGGAGTGTAGGCGAAGAACCCGTTCGACACAGCAGTGTTCGAGCAGGCAGGCTGTACGCCGTGACCCGCGTCCTCGTCCTCGACAGCTACGACAGCTTCGTCTACAACCTTGTGCAGTACCTCGGCGAGCTCGGTGCCGATCCGTTGGTGTACCGCAACGATGCACTCACGGTGGAGCAGGCGCTCGATCTGGCGCCTGATGCCGTGCTGTTGTCGCCTGGTCCCGGACGTCCCGAGGACGCCGGAATCCTGTGTGCCGCAGTGCCAGCGTTCGCCGATCGAGGTATCCCGATTCTGGGCGTGTGTCTGGGCCATCAGGGCATCGGTCACGTCTACGGTGCGGTCGTCGTACGCGCCCCGCATCTGATGCACGGCAAGACCAGTCTCATCCGACACTCTGGTCTCGGGGTGTTCGCCGGGTTGCCCTCACCGCTCGAAGCGACGCGCTATCACTCGCTGGTCATCGATCCGGCAACCGTGCCCGACTGTCTCGAGGTCACCGCCGAGACCGATGATGGCGTCATTATGGGCATTCGCCATCGCGACCTGCCGGTCGAGGGTGTGCAGTTCCATCCGGAGAGCATCCTCACCGCAGCGGGTCACGACCTGTTGCGCAACTTCTTGGCCCGCGTGGCGCAGCCGGTGTCTCTGACGACCAGCGATTAGGGCCCGGTCGTGGTGGTGGGCGGTGTCGTCGTAGTTGGCGGCGTCGGCGGCGTCGTCGTGGTCGTGGTCGGCGCAGGAAGCGCCTTACCCACCGTGATGGTTACGGTGGAACTGGAGTTCACCATGGTGCTTGATGCGGGATCTTGCTGCACGACGCGGCCGTCGTTGCTGCTGCCGAATGGCACGTCCTGATACATCGTGGGGGCCACCAGTAGACCCTTTGAGGCGATGAGGCTCTTTGCCTGATTCTCCTTCAGCCCGACCAACGGGGGAACAGCCACCTGCGTGGGTCCGCTGCTGACGAACAATGTGATGGCACTCCCCTTGTCGACCTGGGTGTCGACGAGCGGGTCGGTGCGGATGACCGACCCTGTGGGAACGGTGTCGTTGGGTTCAGGAGTGACGGTCACCACGAATCCAAATGCAGTGGACTCAAGCAACGATTTTGCGGCGACCCCGTTCTGGCCAACCACGTTGGGCACGATGACTTTGCCCTTGCCCTGCGAGACGACCAGATTGACCACCGAGGCCTGCTTGGCCATGGCAAGGGCGGCCGGATCCTGGCTGACGATGGAACCTTCGGGAACGGCGGGATTCTCGGCGGTGTTGACCGTGCCGACCACGAAGCCCTGAGCCACGAGTTTGTTGCGCGCATCGAGCAGGGTGAGGTTGGTGACATCGGGAACCGGCACCAGTCCGCTCTTGGGGTTGTAGGTGAGCGTGATCGTCTGGTCCCTGCCAACGATCACACCGGCCACCGGGTCAGTGAGATACACGACACCTTCTGGCACGTTCGGGTCGGCCTTGGAGACACCGACCGGTTTGAGGCCACGTTCGGTGAGGATCTTTGTGGCCTGATCGAGGGGCAGGTTGGTGACATCGGGCAGTGCGAAGGATGTGGCTGACGTGTCACGGTTCAGGGCCTTGAACAACACGAATGCGCCGATTGCCAAGAGCAACACGGCCACGAATGCAGCGATGCCGTACCAGCCGCGACGCGGCGGCGGGTCGTAGTACACCGCTTCGTTGGCGCCGGTGGGGTATTGACCCCGACCCTGCATCTGGGTGACGGGCATCGCGGTGGTCACACCGGGGGTCGCGGTGGTGCGCGGCAACGACGCCGTCGTGCCGACGACGACGGGAGGCCCGGATTGACGCGGTGTTGCAACGGTGGCAGCAACACCTGCTGCGGCGGCGGCGGCGGCGGCGGCTGCGGCAGCGCCTCCGATGCCGGCGAGGGCGCGCACGGGCTCACCATTGCGGAACCGACGGAGGTCGTCGCGCAGTGCCTCGCCATCGGGGTAGCGCTGTTCGGGGTTCTTGGCGAGCAGCTTGGCCACGATGGCTTCGAATGGCTTGGGCACGTCGGGCGCAATCTGATTGAGCGGCTGGGGTGCCTCGTGGACCTGCTTATAGGCGATCGAGACTGGGTTGTCACCCGCGAACGGCGGCTTGCCGCCGACCATTTCGTAGAGCACGATGCCGAGCGAATACAGGTCGCTGCGCGGATCGGGCTGCGCGCCCTGGGCCTGCTCGGGTGAGAAGTAGGTCGCGGTGCCCATCACCAGACCGACCTGAGTGAGGTTGCTGTCGGCGGCCGAGTTCATTGCGCGTGCGATACCGAAGTCGGCAACCTTCACCTGACCACTGGAACCAATGAGAATGTTCGCAGGCTTGATGTCGCGATGCACCACACCATTGCGATGTGCGAACCCGAGTGCTGCAGCGACCTCGCTAGCGATCTCGGCGGCCTGCACCGCCGACACGCGGCTGTTGGCGCGCAAGATGTCGGCCAGCGTGCGTCCCTGCACGTATTCCATCGCGATGAAGTAGGTGCCGCCGTACTTGCCCCAGTCGTACACGCCGACGATGTTGGGGTGGTTCAGATTCGCGGCTGCCTGCGCCTCGCGGCGGAACCGTTCGACAAAGTTGGGATCGGTGGCGAACTCGGCGAACAGCACCTTGATGGCCACGGGACGATCGAGCAGCAGGTCGCGCGCAAGGAGTACGTCGGCCATACCGCCGCGCCCGATCCGCGATTGGATCTCGTAACGGTCGTTGAGGACCGTGCGTTCACCGCTGTCTGTCACTGTTGCCTCACCACTTGGTTTCCCTCACGACTCGGTTGCCTCACCACATTCGCCTAACCCAGGGGATGCGCAAGCGCATAGTCGAGAATGGTTTTGGCAATCGGCCCGGCGAGCTTACCGCCCGTGCCTGCGCTGATTTGGTCGGTGGTGCCCTTGAGGATCACGGCCACGGTGTATTGCGGCGCCTCAGCCGGCGCGAACGCCGTGATCCACGCGTGCGAGCGCTGCGGCTGACCCTTCGCATTGAGCTGGGCCGTGCCGGTCTTGGCAGCGGCTTGTATGCCGTTTTCGAGCTGCATGCAGCACTTGGCCGTACCGTTTTGCACCACGCCGACCATCAACTCGTTCATCATCGCCGCGGTGTTTGGGCTGATGGGTGTCTTCCACGCTGATGGCACTGTCTGCGTGAGCACCTTGCCGGCGTGATCAAGTGTGGCGTCGACGATGTAGGGCTTCATCATCACGCCGCCGTTCGCAACGGTCGCCGAGAACATCGCCATCTGCAACGGCACGATCGACGCCTCGTCCTGGCCGAAGCCACGGATGGCCAACTTGGGGATCGCATCCGTGAAGTCGGACACCTCACCGAAGTGCGACACCGCTCCGCCGGGGAGATCGAAGGGGATCGGCTCGCCGATACCCCACGCCTTCGTGCCTGCCACCATCTTCTCAGCGCCGAGTTCCACTGCTGTGCGGGCAAAGGGAGTGTTGCAGCTGCGCCGGAACACGGTGCGCATATCGCCACCGCATACTTCACCGCCGTAGTTCTCGATCGGGTTGTCGGTCTGCGGTGGCGTGTAGCTCCGCTCGTCGGGCCAGAAACTATCGAAGGTGAGCAGGCCATCTTCGATACCGGTCGCGGTGGTCACGATCTTGAACGTGGACCCCGGCATGTAGCGCTCCTGGAACGCATTGGCGAGCAGTGGCTTGCCCGGATAGGCGTTGAGGAAATCGAGCACGATCTTGGCCTGCTTGTTGTCGTGCACGGCAACGAGGTTCGGGTCATAGGTGGGGTTGCTGTACATCGCCAACACGGCTCCGGTGCGGGGGTCCATCACCACCACGCTGCCCTCTCGATCGGCGAGTGCGTCCTTGGCCACCTGTTGCAGATCGGCGCGCATCGTCAGACGAACGGATCCGGTGTTGTCCTGTCCGGAGAAGATGTTTGTGATGTTGCCCAACTGCTGGGCGCTCGTTCGCCCGGCGAGAACTTCGGTGTACTTCTTTTCGAGCTTGGTCGCCCCGAACGCGAACGTGTAGTAGCCGGACACGTTCGCGAAGAGGTCGGCCGTGGGGTACACGCGTTGGAACTTGAACCTTGCGTCCGCTGGAGCCGTCGCTTGCGAACTCGCGATGACCACGCCGTCGGCGGTGACGATGGGGCCGCGCGGTTTGTCGAAGTCGCGCAAGACGGCGCGGTTGTTGTTGGTGTTCGACGCGAGCGCATCGCGCTTGACGACCTGCAGCAGATTGAGTTGCACGAACAGGATCAGATAGCAGGCAAGCAACGCGGCACTGAGGCGTCGGATTTGCTTGTTCATGTGACGGGCTGCATGTCGCTCGGCTCGTTCGGCGTCCACACGGTGGTTTCGTCGGCATCGCTCGTACTTGATGCGGTGCCCAGGCTGCGGCGCAGCTTCCATGCGGCCCAGCGTTCGACAATGGTGGGTTCATCGGGAAGCTCGCCGATACGGCGCGCCGTGCTGTCGCTGACGCGCATCAGCAGCGCGAGCAAGATGTAGTTCGCAACGAGTGACGATCCGCCATAGCTCACGAACGGCAGGGTGATACCCGTGAGCGGCACGACGCGGATCACGCCGCCGATGATGATGAAGGCCTGCACGCCAAGCAGCGCAGTGAGCCCGACCGCGAGCAACTTCTCAAAGGTGCGTTCGGCGCGAACGGCGATACGCATGCCTGCACCCACCATCAACAGGAACGAGATCAGTACGCCGGTGGCGCCGATGAGTCCCATCTCCTCGGCGATGGCAGCGAAGATGAAGTCGCTCTGAACGGCCGGGATGAGGGTGGGGTGGCCTTGGCCCAGCCCCGTGCCGGCGATGCCTCCGTCGCTGATCGCGAACACGCCCTGCACGATCTGATACCCCTTGCCCGAGTACTGACTCCACGGGTCGAGCCAGATGTGCACACGGTCTTGCACGTGAGCGAACATGCGAAACGATGCATAGGCGGCGGCTCCGAACAGGGCGAAGCCGATCACCAGGAACGTGGCGCGTTCGGTGGCCACCCACACCATCACCACGAAGAGCGTGAAGAAGAGCAGCGACGACCCGAGGTCTTTCTGGCCGACCATCACCACCACCGAGAACGCCCACGCCAGCACCAAAGGCAACAGGTGCCGAGGCTCTGGTAGGCGCAGGCGGCCGATTCGCCACGTACTCGCGGCGATGAGTTCGCGACGCTCCGAGAGGTATCCCGCAAAGAACAGCGCGAGCAGGATCTTTGCGAACTCACCCGGCTGAAACTTGATCAGGCCGAGACTCACCCAGATGCGCGCTCCACCCACGCTGCGCCCGACGCCGGGCACCATCGGAAGTAGTAAAAGAACGGCGCCGAGGATGAAAAAGGTCCACTTGTAACGGGCCAGGTCAGGCACGCGCTGAACCACGAGCAGGGTGCCGATGTACGCGGCGATTGCGATGAAGGTCCACGTGGTCTGCAGGGCCGCGAGGTGATCGTTGAGGCGGGTGATCATCACGTAGCCAATGCCGTTGAGGATTGCGGCAAGTGGCAGCAACGTGGCATCGGCACCGCGAGCGAGCTTGCGGGTGGCGAAGTGGGCGAGCAACAACAGCCCCAACAACGCAAGAAAGAACGGCACGAGCACGGGTGGGATCGTGGAGTTCTTGCCCAAGGAGGCCAGTGCGTACATCGCCGCGGTGATCGTGCCCGCCATGATGATCAACCCGAGCTCGGTTGATCGGCGTGACAGCGCGTGCATCAAGGTCCTGCCACGTTCGAGCCGGGTACGCCCTGGGTTGTGGTGGTGGTTGCATTGGTCGAAGGGATCGATGTGGTGGTGGATGGACTGGAGTTTGGCGTAAGCACAGTGGTCACCTGAGTCGCGATGAACTTGGCAGCTTCATCGGCGGTGCTGAACGTGGGCCGACTCTCGATGACCTTGACCATCTCGGGTTCGAGGTCCTGACGGGTCTTGGTGCTGGGTGCTTCGACAGTGGGGTTGAACCACAGCAGCGAATCGCGCTGACCCTTGAACACCACGACGGTGTCGCCACTGAAGCCAACGAAGTAGCCGCTGCGTTCGTGCACCGCAATGAGTGTGACGGTCACGGTGGCGATGAGCGCGAAGACGAACGTGAAGATGAAGGTGCCGAGCGTGAGCCGGCGCCTTGACTTCGTGACCGGCGCAATGTCTTGGCTGGGCATTGCGGCCGTCGGGAGATCGATGTGTTGGGTGATCTGGGGCTGGGTGATCTGGGGCTGGGTGATTTCGGGATCGGCATCCACGCTGATCGGCGTGTGCGGCGCATCACTGTCGTCGGCCCAGTCAGAGGGTTCTTCGACACCCTCGGCCCACGACGGGTCGAAGGAGATCTCGTCGGTGGGATCGGGTGGTTCGTCGCCGGACAGCACATCGACCACGACCACGGTGATGTTGTCTCGACCGCCATGGCGGTTGGCCATGTCGACGAGTTGTTCGGCGAGCCGCTGCGGGTCGTCGACAGCACCCACGAGGTCGGAGATCTCGTGGTCGGGCACCTCGTCGACGAGACCGTCGCTGCAGAGGAGGAATCGGTCGCCGCGCACGACGGGCAGGCTCCAGACGTCGGCGCGAACGGTGGGCTCGATGCCGAGGGCGCGGGTGACGATGTTGCGTCGGGGGTGGGTGCGTGCTTCTTCGTCGCTGATGTGCCCGGTGGCCACCAACTCCTGCACGTAGCTGTGGTCGACCGTCATTCGCTGGAGGCGGCCGTGACGGAAGCGATATGTACGAGAGTCACCCACGTTCAACAGCGCGAGGCGCTCCTCGCCGCCGTCACCATCGGCGTGCAATATCGCCAGCGCGGTGAGCGTCGTGCCCATGCCGGACTGGGCGCTGTTGGCGCGGGCTGCACCGTAGATGGCCGCGTTCGCTTCACCCACCGCAGCTGCAGCGGCGTTCTCGCTAGCTGCACCGTTGCCGAGGCGTTCGCGCAGGATGCTGCTCGCGAGGGCGCTCGCGACCTCGCCCGCCTGATGTCCGCCCATGCCATCGGCGACGGCGAAGATCATTGGCTCGGCGATGAACGTGTCCTCGTTCTCGGGTCGGACGCGACCACGATCGGTGGCGGCGCCCCAGCGCAGTTCGGCCATCAGTCGGCCTCCAGCACAGTGCTGCCGATCTGGATGCGGTCGCCTTTGTTCAGCATCAGTGGTGCGGTGATGCGGTTGGCGTTGACGTACGTTCCGTTGGTGCTGCCGAGGTCCTCGATGACGATGTTGCCGTTCTCGTTGTACACGCGGGCATGCACTTGTGACACGAAGGTGTCGTCGGGAACGCTGATCGTGCAGCCGGGGGCACGCCCAAAGGTGATTTCATTGGCGAGGCCGATGGCGGTTCCTTTGCGAACCTTTGGCTCGAGCACAATCAGTCGTGCGACCCTGCCGCGTTTCCCTTTGGCCGGCTTGCCGGCGGTTCGCTGGCTGATCGGAGCGGCTGGCGGTATGGGTGCCACGACTCGAGTGGACGCGGGTACAGGGGCCTTGCCGGGGCGCGGTCCACTGACCTCACTCCACACCGCCCAGAGCACTCGTGCGAAGAACAAATAGAGCAGCGCCAGTAGCGCGTACTTGAGAATGTTCAGCAGCGAATCCGTCATGGGCAGGCCCGCCTGGTGGCAGTTAGCTGGCCTCGAAGCGAATATGCGTGCCGCCGAAGCTGACGATGTCGCCGTCGTTGAGAATCTGTTCGCCGGTGATGCGGATGCCGTTGATCTTGGTGCCGTTGGTTGACCCGTTATCGACCACCACGAACGATGAACCCTGCGCACGAATCTCGCCGTGGTGGCGGCTCACGTTGGCGTCGTTGATGGTGATCGTACATTCGGGCAGACGACCGACGGTGATGACGTGGCCGGCGAGCGGCAGGCGTTGACCCGACGGCATGATGAGACAACCTGCGCCTGCGCCGCCACTCGCTTCGCGCATGGCCGAGTTGATCTCGAAACGGCCGGGCTTCATGTTGTTGTCGACGAGCACGCTCACCGACACCGGGCCCATGAAGTGGTAACCCTCTTCACGGGCGTGTTCGCGAGCAGCTTCGCCGAGTTCGGTGACGAGCGCCTCTTCGATCTCAGCAAATCCAGCGTGATCGCGTGGACTGATGAGGAACTCGAACTGGTTCGCCACGATGCGCCGGCCCTTCACATCGACGGAGCGATGGTCGTCCATTTCACGAATGAGGCGACGGCCGAGCTCGATGGGTCGGATGCTGCTCTTCTTGGAACGCGTAAACACACCATCGACCATACGCTCTACACCATGCTCAAACGATTGCAAGCCCATGTCAATTGGAAAGGGTAGTGGGGATTTGTTCTCTCTGGGCCGCGCCGACTGATTGCGGGTTGGGGGCGGTGGGCAGACTTGCTACGGTTGTGGGTTCCACTCGGGCGAGTGGCGGAATGGCAGACGCGCTGGCTTCAGGTGCCAGTATTCGAAAGGATGTAGGGGTTCAAGTCCCCTCTCGCCCACGGTAAGACCCCAGCTCAGCTTGGGCCTTTTACGTTGCTCGGGGACGTGTCTTCTACCGGACTTTTACCGGAGCGCCGTCGATGGTGTTCCGTTGGGAGACACTGTCAATGGAAGAAGCGACATCAGCGCATCGCTTTCCGCTTGGTATCGACCATCGGTTACTCCCAACAGTCCGATCGAGACGAGTTCGTTGAGGTCGCGGGCAAAGGTCTTCGGTCCGCTGGTGGCGTATATCTGGGCCAGTTCAGGCGTGAGCCGCGGGATGTCTCTCTTGGCTACCGGTTCACGGAAGAGCAGCACCTCAGCGATCAATGCGCGGCGCTCTCGCATATCTGGATCGCGACCGGTCACTTGTATCCCGACGTACTCGTGCCACGTCAGACGAAACTGCCTGTCGTAGATCCACCTCAGCTGCTCACCGAGCCCGTCCACAAAGCCAGCGGAGCAGTACGAAAGGAACCGCGTGACGTCACCGCCGCTCTCGCTCGCGTATTGCAGTTGCTTGTAGTACTCGTCCCGAGTCTTGTTGCAGTGGTTCGAGATCAGGTGGGCGGCGCTCGTCGGCACTCCACACGTCACGAGAACGACGAACTCGCAGAGGCGCGCAGTACGGCCGTTTCCATCACCGAATGGATGGATCCACGCCAGATAGAGGTGCGCAAGCGAGGCCTTGATGATCGCAACCGGGGTGCGCATCGCGCCGTCGCCCGAGAACGACGGACCGTTGAGCCAATCGCACATCTTCTGGACCAACTCCTCGCAGCGTTCCCAGTCGGGCCCTCGATAAGGGCCAACCGTGACTGAGTGCTGTCGTGTCTCACCCGGAAGAACCTCTGGTGGGAGGTCCAATCCCTCGAGCACTTGGCGGTTGAACTGCCGGATGAGTTCGGGCGTCAGCTGTGGTGCTTCGCCATTCTGAAGGATCGCTAACACGCTGTTGTATGCCGCGACGACGTTCTGGACCTCGCGGATCTGGCAGTCCGCAGAGGGCGACGTGCTCCGTCGCCGGAGGATGGCGATGACCTCCTCCTCGCTCAGAGTGTTGCCCTCGATCGCCGTCGTCGCATGGACACCCTTCGACAGGTTGATCTCGTGGAGTTCGTGTGCGTAGGCCGGAGGCATCGGGACTCGCGCAAAGTGATCGCACTTCGATCGGGCCTCGCCGAGTTCCATCCAGAATGCCGGGGTCATCCTCTTGAGGTCCACGTCGAACGTGATCCACGGGGTGTCCATAGATGTGTCCATGTATTCATTGGGTCTAGCTGGGGAAAGTCAAACTACTCTTCTGAGACTTGTCCACATACTTGTCCCTAGTTCTGTCCACGATGAGGCCCTACACGGGTACTGCGGAATCGCCGTGTTTGATCAGACGCCGAGTGGGGAACCCCCACGCATGAAGACACGACATATCCTCGCAGCCCTCTCCGTGACGGCCATCGCTGTCGGCGGTTGTAGTTCCGACACGCGTCGATCGATCGCAACCGATCTGCAGACGGGGGCGACGGCTGTCGGCCGCGCCGTCGGCAATGCCACCAATGACGCCGCCGAACTGCTGGCCCGGAACATCGCTACACAGCAGGGCGAAGAGCAGTTCAAGAACGCCGGTCACACTTTGGCTGGCCCGCTAATGTGTACCGCCAAGATCGCTGACGGTGTCGCCAACATCGCCATCAACTGCATCGGAACCACCCAAGCCGGTGGTGCAGCCGTACTGGCGGGCAACACCGACGAGATTCCCGGTGCCTCGGTCGTCGCGCTTGACGGAGAGTTCACCGGCACCGTCGACGGCAAAGTGGTCTTTACCACAGCGCGTCTCGGCGGCTGACAAAAGCCGCGACCATCCCGCCACCCCCACCAACTTGAACCGTTGTCAAAGAAGATCGCTGAGTTCTTTAACCAGATCTGACCCCACTCAAGCCCACCAACACCGGGCGCGGCCGTGTCCAAGGGTCGACTTCTTCGCTTGACCGTGCCCGATCGGGGTTCAAGTCCCCCTCGCCCACCGTAAGACCCAGCTCAGCTGATTCGGCCCTCAACAAACGATCAGGCAACCGGAACTTGAAGTCGCCCGAGCGAGTGTCCGCTCAACCCTTGGCCTTCAGGGCGTTCCAACCGATCAGCACCGCCATCACAACGGCGGAGGCGAGCCCGTACCACAGGATGTCGATCGCCTCGCCGCCCTTCACGAGCTTCTCCAGGAACTTGATCCCGATCACCAGCACGATCACGTCGACGATCTTCGTCTTCAGATCCGACAGACTGCGGATGACCAGCCACGACGGCAACTGCACCTCGCCAATGAACAACTCGTACAAGCCGATCGCTGTGATCAGCAGCACCGTTCCGACGAGATACAGGTCGAGCACTTGCAGCAGCTCAACCACGGTATCTTCCTGCTGCCACGCAGTGGTCCGGACGAGATCGGAGATGAACCTGATCGTGATCGCGACCGCCCATCCGAAGGTGGCGACTGCCTGTGAACCAATTCCGATCACGGCGACAATCACGAGGTAACGGGAGTTCCCCAGCAGCCGCTTCATCGGACGAGACGCTAGCAGTGGGTCAGCCACTCTCGCCCGCCATGACACCGTTCCGGTCAGCGCCGGTCAGTTGGCGAGGGAGCCGCCGTAGATCTGCCAGGCGAGCAGTGATTTGGCGGCAAGGCTGAGCACGAGATAGGTCTTCTCGCCGTAGGCATAGTTGCGCCAGCGGCCGATGCCCCGGTACTGCAGCCACTGGTTGAGGCCGAAGCTGAAGAAGAAGATCAGCTCGGCGATCACGATGCCGTACACGAAGCCGGGCACCTTGGGTGCGCCGATCACGTTCACCCAGATCGCGATCCACGGTGCGATACCGGCGATCGTGCCGAACCAGAAAGGCATCATCGTTGTCGATGTCCGCTCCGGTGGGTTCATGCGTTCCTGCAACCACCCGAACAGGATCATCGCCACGTTCGCGCCGGCGATGGCGAGCACCGCGGTGATGTCGGTGATGCCGCTGTACGACGCGATCAACAGCACCATCAGCGTGGCGCTGAGGGAGTACTCGACCCAACGGAACCGGTTGATGCCCCGGGCGAGATCCCCCTCGTAGGTGTTGCGGGCAAAGGTGGCAGTGGCGAAGTGGTCGAACGCGGCGAGCAGCAGGAACACCGCGATGGCTGCTCCGATGCGCACGTTGAACAGACCCTCGGGTGTCGTCAACCGCGTGCCTGGAGGTCCTTGGGGAAAGGTGGAGGTGACGGTGATGGCGAAGTTGCTCGCCATCACGAGGATGAGTACTGCTTGCGCTGCGTGCAGCACCGCAAGGCCGAGATTCCACTTGCGCAGTCCCGCAAGACGCTCGGGCGTGACGCCTGATGCCGGTGTTGTTGGTTGGTTCATGGGTGGCTCGTTCTTTCGGTGGCGAGACGGGATGAATGCAGCCGCTCGGCATCGGCACAAATGCCGCCAAGGAGGCCTGGGAAGATGAATTGGTGGAAGGGTGCAACGGCGATCCAGTAGAGGCGACCGAGTAACCCGCGTGGGTGAAATCGCGCAGTCTGGGTGATCTTTACGCCCGCGCCGTCGGGCTCGATCTGCCACTGCAGCCAGGCGTCTCCGGGAAGGCGCATCTCGGCCCGTAGGCGGAGCAGGCTGTCTTGGGCGAGGGATTCCACGCGCCAGAAGTCGAGCGGATCACCGACGGACAGATGATGCGGATGGAGGCGTCCTCGACGCATGCCCACGCCGCCCATCAACGAGTCGAGCACACCGCGCAGACTCCACAGCCAATCGCCGGCGTACCAGCCCTTGCGGCCGCCGATCGAACAGACAACTTGGAACAGCTCGGCCGGCGAAGCAGCAGTGTGGCGCTCGCGTCGATCGAGGTTGACCGTGCCGCCGGACCACGCTGGGTCGGTGGGTTGCGGCTCTGCCGGTGGGCGTCCACCCAGTTCGGCCTGCGCCCAACTGGTCGGTACGTCGCCGCTGATGGAATGACCGAGCGCCAGTTCGACCGCCTCGCGATAGGTGAGCTGCGCAATGGGTATCGCGTCGGTAGCGGCCTCGCCGGTCACGATCACGTCGTTGACGAGGCTCTCGATCAGCGGACGGGCGAGCATTGGCGGGATCGGCGTGACCAGGCCGATCCAACGCGACGACAGGCCGGGGGTGAGCAACGGCACCGGCACAACGATTCGGCGACGTAGACCAGCGACTTGGGCGTACTGGGCCATCATCTCGCGATACGTGAGCACCTCGGGCCCGCCGACATCGAGGACTCGACCGGAGACATCGGCTGTTAGAGATTCGACGAGGAAGTGCAATACGTCGCGCACCGCGACGGGCTGGCACTTCGTGTCGACCCAACGCGGGGTGACCATCGCCGGGAGCACCTCCACGAGATAGCGCAGCATCTCGAAGCTTGCCGACCCTGACCCGATGACGACCGCAGCGCGCAGCTCGACTACCGGCACGGATCCCTTGGCCAGCTCGGCTCCGACCTCTTGCCGGCTGGCCAGATGTTCGCTGAGATTTCCCGACGAATGGTCGCCGAGCCCGCCCAGATAAATGATGCGACGGAGCCCGGCAGACTCGGCCGCTCGTCGGAAGTTCTCGGCGACAGCGCGATCGTGCTCGGCCCACTCGACCGATGAACCGATCGAGTGCACGAGATAGAACGCAGCATCGACGCCCGTCATCGCGTCACTGAGGTCACCACCGACATCGCCCTGCACGATGTCGACGGCCGAATACCACGGTGCAGCAAGCACCTTTGCCGGCGTGCGCACCAAACACCGGACTCGGTACCCGTGCTCGAGGAGCACCGTCACCAAACGGCCACCGACGTATCCGCTGGCCCCCGTGACGAGAACCAGTGCTCCTGGAGCGGCACCAGATGTGCGGTCGGCGGCCGGACTCTCGTCGGGTTGCGAGTGCGTCATTTCGACACCACTTGGATGATGATCAGCGATGCGATGATTCCCCTGATGCTCCACCCGACGGTGCGAATCCAGTTCGTTCGTACAAGGCGGCTCACGCGTGCCGGATCGTAGCCGTTGGCGAGGGCGGCGTGCTGAGGCACCTGCAAGAACACCGTGCTGGCCTGAATGACGCCTAACACAGCGAGCCCGAGCAGCGGCAACACGCGCGACAGCGCGGCCGGCGGAGCCACCACGAGCCATATGGCAGTGACTCCTTCGACCGCCATCAACGGGCCGACCACGAACGATGTGAGCCGCTGATGCGCTGTCTCGTATGATGCGAAGTGATCGGATCCAACCGTCGCGAAGAGCGGATAGTGGACCACTTGGACGAACCAGATGAGACCGACCATCCCTGCGGTGGCGAAGAGGTGCATTGTGATCTGGACTGACTCGGCGGTATTCATGCAGGCGCTACTAGATTTACCACGGATGGTTGAAACTATCGGCTCTGCAAATACATTCCCCCGTGCGTGGAACCGTTGGCTGTGAGCGGTTCCCACCTGGTCGATGGCGCGTCGGTGCTGCTTGCCGGCGCGACGGGTGGACTCGGCCGAGCCATCGGCGCTGAGTTGACGCGTCGCGGTGCGGTACTCACCCTCGTGTCGCGCAGCGTCGAACGGCTGAGCGAGCTCGACCTTCCTGGGGCACGCGTCGCGCTCGACCTGCGCTCACCCGAGGCCTGTGCCGCCGCGGTTGCCGCGGCGGTCGACCACTGCGGCCATCTCGACATCGTGGTCAACGCAGTCGGCGTCGTTGCATTCGGAACGGTGGACGAGTTGTCGATCGACACGATGGAGGAGTTGTTCCTCACCAACACGTTCGTGCCGATCATGCTTGCTCGCGCAGCGCTGCCAGTGATTCGACCCGATGGTGCACTCGTGAACATCTCGGGCGTGATCGCCGAGACGAACGTTCCCGGAATGGCGGCCTATGGTGCGTCGAAAGCGGCGGTGCGCTCGTTCGACCAGGCATTCGCACGCGAAGCACGGCGTCGTAACATCCGCGTGCTCGATGCCCGGCCGCCACACACCGAGACAGGTCTTGGCGGGCATCCGCTGGAGGGCGTCGCACCGCGAATGCCGTTGGGCCTCACTCCCGAGCACGTTGCCACGGTGATCTGCGATGCGCTCGAATCAGGCGACAGCGACCTGCCCAGCACGGCGTTCGTGTCCTGATGTTGTCGTCGTGATGGCTGCAACTTCGATTCCCACCGTCTGGGTGTTCGGCGATCAACTCGACCGCACCCGTGGTGCCCTTGCCGGCCGGATGCCGGGCGAGTGCCGCGTGCTGCTCGTGGAGAGTGACACGCTGATCACCTCGAGGCGTTGGCATCGTCAGCGGTTGCATCTCGTGCTGTCCGCGATGATGCACTTCGCGGCCGAGTTGCGGGTCGAGGGATTTGAGGTCGACTACCGCCGCGCCAGAACACTCGGGCAAGGCCTCAAGGATCACCTTCGCGAGTTCGACACCCCACGCATCATCGCCATGGAACCAACGAGTTGGGACGCGCGCTTCACCCTCGAGCGCATCGGTGTCGAACTGGTACGCAACGATCTGTTCCTGTGTCACTACGACGAATTCGCCGGGTGGGCCGTTGGGCGCAAGCGGCTCACGATGGAGGACTTCTACCGGTGGCAGCGGCAACGACTCGGCGTGTTGATCGACGATGGCGCGGGTGGTCCCGAGCCCGTGGGTGGCCAGTGGAACTTCGACCACGACAACCGTGAACCTCCACCGCGAGATGGTCGCGCGTGGCCCACGATCGAGCGGTTCGAACTCGACGACATTGACCGAGACGTGCTCGAGCGTCTGCCGATGGACACGTTCGGCGCTGATCCCGATGGTACGTGGCCAGTGACACGAACACAGGCTTTGGTCCGACTGCGCGAGTTCGTCGACAACGCGCTGACACTCTTCGGCCCGCATGAGGACGCCATGCTCGCTGCAGAGTGGAAGCTGGCCCATTCGGTGCTGTCCTCGTCGATGAACATCGGCCTGCTGCACCCGAGTGAGATCGTGCAGGCCGCAGAGTCTGCCTACCGGAGTGGCAGTGCTCCGCTGAACTCGGTCGAGGGTTTCATCCGTCAGGTGATCGGCTGGCGCGAATACGTGTGGGGTGTCTACTGGCTGTGGATGCCGGACTATCGAGCGAGTAACGCGCTCGGTGCCACGCGCCCGGTACCTCCCGCGTTCACCGGCCACGCGGCAACGGAGATGGCCTGCGTCGCAAGCGTGATCGGGCATGTGCACGATCACGGATATGCACATCACATCGAGCGGCTGATGGTGCTCGGCAACCTGGCCCTGACGGCCGGCGTGGACCCGGCAGCAATGACATCGTGGATGCGCGAGAGCTTCGTCGATGGTGCCGAGTGGGTGATGCTGCCCAACGTGGTCGGGATGGCACTGTTCGCCGACGGCGGCATGATGGCCACCAAGCCGTATGCCTCCGGCGGGGCATACATCAACAAGATGAGCGACTCATGCCGTACATGTCGCTTCGACCCGAAGCTGCGCGTCGGCCCGAACGCCTGCCCGTACACAACGCTCTACTGGGATTTCCTGGCACGCAACGCCGATGCGCTCGCGTCGAATCATCGAATGGCCCGACCACTTGCAGCGATGCGTCGGTTGAGCGACCTGCCTGCGGTACGCAGTCGGGCCATCGAAGTCCTGGATCGGCTCGACACCGGAGAACTCTGATGTCGGCGGTCGCGACGAGCACGACATCCACGAAGCGAGAGAGGTGGCGAGGGCTACTTACTGCGCAGCTTTTGCAGCCATGTGTTCTGCGGTAAGGCCGCACTCTTCGCTGTGGCCGTCGACGCGCCCGACGACCGACCGGACGCGGTGTTGCACCGACAACGATCGGCGGGCGGTACGTCGCTGAGCACCTTTTCGACATGTGCGCCGCATCCGGCCCATGAAGGCTTGTGGCACTGTGGACACTGCGTTCGCCTGCACATGATCGATGGAACCTTTCACCTCTGCCGCCTGGTCAGCGGATTCCTGCTAGATACCTCGGGGGGTATTCAATCATTACCCATGGGGGTATGACAACCCGGTGTCGACGGGTCATACTGAAGACAGAGAAAGAGGGACACGCATGAGTTCGCAGTGGACACAGATTCACTTGGTTGGCGACGGGTTGGAGGTGCCGTGCGTGGATGGTGTCGATCGCGCGTATCTCTCGCTCGACGGTGCAGCGTCCACGAATGCACTGCCGGTGGTGGCCGAACGCGTCAACGAGTTCCTGCCTTGGTATTCGAGCGTGCACCGCGGTGCGGGCTACAAGTCGCAGGTGGCCACGCGCGCGTACGAGCAGGCCCGCGGGTCGATCATGCACTTCGCAGGGCGCGGGCCAGACGACGTTGGCATCATCTGCCGCAACACCACCGAGGCCATCAACCATTTGGCGTATCGATTGCGGCTGAGTCCTGACGACGTCGTGGTCACCACGGTCGTCGAGCATCACGCCAACCTGCTGCCGTGGGCGCGAGTTGCCACATGCCGTTACGTCGAGTGTGGTCGGGATGGCACCTTCACGGTCGACGACGTGCGTGCCGCGCTCGATCAGCAACCGCGCCCCCGACTGCTCGCGATCACCGGTGCCTCGAACGTGAGCGGATGGCTGCCGCCCATCGACGAGATCATCGCCATGGCGCACGAACGCGACATTCCTGTTGCCCTCGACGCGGCCCAACTCGCTCCGCATCGGCCCATCCCGACGACGGCTGACTTCGTGTCGTTCAGTGGTCACAAGATGTATGCGCCGTTCGGTGCCGGCGTGCTGATCGGCCCGCGCTCGGCCTTCGAGGAGGGCGACCCATTCCTCGCAGGCGGTGGCGCGGTGGAGTTGGTTGATCTCGACGAGGTGGTCTGGACCGCGCCGCCAGAGCGTGAGGAGGCAGGATCACCCAACGTGATCGGTGCCGTAGCGCTCGGCGTTGCCGCTGACGAATTGTCTCGCGTCGGCTGGCCGGCCATCATCGCCCACGAGACCGAGATGTCCGATCAGTTGCGTGCCGGTTTGCGCGCGATTCCCGGCGTAACGGTGTTGGGTCCGAACGCTTCGACCCCAACGCTCGCTGCCGCAGCCTTCACCGTGGATGGCGTGCCACACGCTTTGGTGGCCGCCCGACTCAGCGCGGAATATGCAATCGGCGTTCGTCATGGATGTTTTTGTGCTCACCCATATCTGACCCGGCTCCTCGGCCTGTCGCCAGTTGATGTGGCGCAGTTTCGCGCTGATGTGTTGCGCGGCGATCGGCGCAGGGTTCCCGGTGCGGTTCGCGCCAGTGCAGGGCTGTCCACCAGCGCTGATGGGATCGATCGTTTTCTTGGTGCCCTCGTCGCGATTGCTGGCGGACGTTCAGCGCCAGTCGAGTACCGCCAAGATCCACTGAGCGGTGACTTCCAGCCCGTCGGTACGGGCCTCGAGTGGTGGACTGATCCGAGTGCATCTCACCCCGGTTGCAGTAGGAGTTGATCGCGATGACATCGGAACAGCAGGCCCACGAACACGAGCATCACCACCAGCACTCTCAGGATCACGAGCTTGGTGCTCGTCGACGAGAACTCCGACGAACCCCGTGCACCCCTTCTTCCAGGAGATGAGCGGGTGCGGCCATCATCATCACGAATTCGACGAGATCGACGTACACGCTGTGGGGGAACAACTCTCGTCGCTGGGCTTCGCGTCGTGCACTGCAACCTCGGGCCACATCGCCGACCGCCCGGCGAAGGTGATCCGCGCGATCAGATAGTTACGGTCGGCGAGTATCGAGTCGGCGCGTGGCGCTCTGTGACACGAAGCGCAGTGCACCGTTCGGCTCGAACACGCCCTGGATATCGATGACCACGTGGGTCGACTTCGACACCCAGACGCAGAACGATCCGTCGCTGGCAACTGGGACCACAGCGAGATTGGCGACATTGCGACCGAGACCACCGTTGGCATTGGACCGCAGAGGCCGTGCCGATGTCAGGACGTCGCATCGATCAGCAACGGCGAACGTCTCGCCCGTGCTGTCGGTGAGGGTGAGATTCACGAGCGCCGATGCGCCGCGGGCGCCGGTGACCCGCAACATCTGGCCATCGCCGATGCGAACGCCGCACATCTGGCGGCCATCGTGGTCGGCGCACTCGCGTGTGTCAGCGAGACGCGTGGGACCTATGAGGGTGAGGCCGAGGCCGCTGTCGGGCACGAAGGCACCCTGAGTGTCCACGACGAGATGGGTCGACGCAGAAGGCCACATGCATGCCGACGCCGGTGCCGATCCGCCTGATTGAGCCACGACGGCAAGGTTCGCAACAATGGCGTCAGATCCGAAGTTCACGTTCGACGACGTCGGTGCCCCGGCACTCAGGCGAGCACAACTGTCGGCGGTGAGATAGCCCGGAGCAATCGGTGCGACAACAGTTGCGTTGAGCATGACCGCAGTGGCTCCGACGGGTATACCGGCAAGGTTGTCGAGTGCGGTTGGCGCAAGCCCTGGCAGGCGCACGCCCGCCGTCCTGGTGTCGAGCACTCGCTGCTGGGCGACGTCGACGAAGCCAGCGGCACCGGGCTGGGTCGACGGTACGAAGAAGCCCTGAACGTCGACGATGCTGTGCACCGCACTCGACTCATAGAGACAGAAGCGACCGTTGGCGTCGATCGGTACCACCGAGAGGTTGGCAACGGTCTGGCCGTTTCCGAAGTTGCCGTTCGACCACTGGCGAGCCGGTTGCGTCACGGCACCGCAGTCCTCAGCCGTGACATAGCCGGGTGTGGTGGCGCCGGTCAGGGTGATGTTCACCAGTGCGGCGGTTGCGCCGGCAGGCGCCTGCACCGTCACGGGCAGCCGCCATCCGGCCATGGGCATCAGTGTCGTTGAGCAGGTGTTGCGAGCGACGCCGTCATCGCCGATGACCGAGGTACAAAGGCGGGTCGTGGTGCCGTTGCGGGCGATGATCGCCCTTGCCTGGGTGATGCTGCCGTTGAACTCGAAGTGCATTGGATCACGCGTCGTCGAAGACACCTTGTCCTCGGGTGACTTGCAACCACTCGACCACGAATAGCCGCCCCAATACAGGCCCCAGCGTTGGGCGGTCTCGACGACCCAGCGGGGAATGTCGGTCTTCATCGCCACCGTGCACGCGGAAACGCCGGTGATCGCGGCGCGGTACGAGAGCATCGGATTGGCGTTGGTGTTCATGTCCATCGCTAGCCCCCATGCATGATTCGACAGCGAACCGAAGCCGAGCTCGGCGCAGTCCTTGCGTGAGCTCGCCGTGCACCTGAACGCGTACGAACCAACGTCTTGCACCGGATAGCCCGAGGCGCTGATCTCGGAGAGGAAGCCCGCGTAGAGATCCATGACGTCGCTGTTGCCCTGAAAGCGACCAGCTGCGACCGTGCCCCACGCTGTGGTGTTGCGGACCATCTTGGTTTCCCACGAGGCCAGGATCGGCGAACCGTTGTAGGACCAACCGTTCCAGACGAATCCGGCGGGTGGGAAAGCGCCGGCTGCCGTATTCGACACGCCGAGTGCAGCGGCAGTCACTGCGTCCACGATGCCGGTGACGGGCAGTGACGACGCGGTCTGGTAGCTACTCACGATCGCCGCCGTCTGGGGTCCGTAATCACCGTCGACCACGACGTTGCGCCCCGTGGCCTTCAGTGCGGTTTGTACGGCAACGACCACGTGACCTGTGCTGCCGATGGAAAGATCGACCCACGGAATCGTGACACCCGGTGACGTCGTCGGAAATGGCGGAGTACCGAAGCCACGATCGGCGGGTGACGAGCCGTCACCGGCGAGCGTGCAGCTGCCCACGTCGCCGCTGTTGGCCTGCGCGGCGGAGCAGAGCGGAGGCATCGTCGGCAACACCCACGGCGTCATGTCGACTGCTGCGTTCGCCACTTGTGGGGCCACGACCGAACCCGTCGTCGAGATCACGATCGGTAGCACGAGCATGGCCATGAGGCCATATGTCACTCTGCGTCGCTGTCTTGCACACTTCCCAAACACAACTGAGGTATCGGCACACGATCATCCGACCTGAATCAACTTCGAAAAATGATGGGCTGAGCAGGGTCGCCTCAGCCGGTCGATCGCTCATGACGGTGTCGATTTCTGGCGAGAGGCGATCACGATGACGGCGGCGGCGCTCAGCAGCATGGCAACCACGCCGATGGTGGTGACGATGGTGGGCTTGCCCGACGTGGTGCCGGGGTTGAAGAACGCTGGTGGCGCGGGAAGGTCGCCGAGCGCGGCGATGGACGACAGCCACTGCCAGGCGTAGATACCGACACCGCCCACCGCGAGACCAACTCCCCAACGATCGCTGCGCAGGAAACCGATCATGCCGCAGAGCGCCACGAGGCCGATCACAGCGAGCCGTCCGCTGATCAGAATGACGTCGATGGTCTCGATGGAGAAGTTGCGACGGAAGCCGACGCCGTGTTGTGGGATGAGTTGCCCCCCGGCCGCAACCATGCTCGCGATCGCGCCCGCCGCACAGAGTGCTCGATTCAGCGGGGCGTGGCCCTCGTTGCCGGCTTGGGCCAGAGCGACCACCATGGCGACGAGCGCGAGCACGGCGGCACCGAGGAGGATGTAGAAGCCAGCAGTGGGCCGGGTCTCGATGATGGTGCCCACTCCGGTACTCCGCTTGGCGGCTACCGCCTGCTCTGTGACTCCGTCGGAGATCTTGGAGATGTTGCCCCAAATGACGACCATGAACGGCGCGAGCGCCAACGCGGCGCCGCTTCCGATGCCGGCTCCGATCCTTTGGCCGCGAGCTGCAAACAGCGCACCGCCGATCAATAACACGCCGGCAATGATGATGCCCACGGCCAGATTGGTACCGGAGAGCAATCCGCCCGATGCGAAACCTGCGGCGAGATCGTTGAGTTTGTAGTCGCCCACCTGTGCTGCAACCGGCGCGTCCGAGGTGACGTTGAGCTGTGGCAACAACGATGCAACGACTACACCGAGCCCGGCGACGCTGGCGATCACCGAGAACGCCGAGAGTTTCCAGGCGCTCACGGGTACGGCGGCGTCGACGGGTACCGCCATCCCCGTTGGGGTGGGATCGTTCGCCGGAACGCCGGTCTGTACGGTGGTGGCCCAGTCGTCGTGCCACTGGTTCGGCCACTGATTCGGCTCGGTTGCGAGCGGAGCCGTTTGCTCCACGACGAGGATCGTCTCGGCGGGCACGGTCGTTGGCAAGGTGGTACCGCAGTCCGAACACAACTCTTGGCCGGGTTGGTATCCGACGCCACACCATGGACAGAGCATCACACCCCCTTGGGGACAGCCTATTGCACGTCGTGTGGTGGCCAGAGGCGATGATCGTCGGTGGACGACGTGGTCAACACACGACCCTGTGCCATCCGCTCGGCCATCGAGACGTTCAGGAAATGTTCGAACTCTGAGGCCGGAAGTGCCCGTGCATACAGGTGACCCTGATGACGGATGCAACCGAGCGCGATCAGCACATCGGCCTGCGCACCGGTTTCGACGCCGTCGGCCGTTGCGGTGAGTCCGATCTCGCGCACGAGGCTGATGATCGAGCGCACAATGGCACGGTCGTGCGGGTGGGCGGTAATGGTGTCAATCGACGTGCGGTCGATGCGCACCTCGTCGAGCGGTAACCGTCGCAGCAAACTGAGCGACGAGACGCCGCGCGCGAAGTCGTCGAGACAGACGCGCACGCCGCGCACGCGCAACGACGCCAGATTCGCGGCAGCGGCACCGAGGTCGTCGATGACGGCGGACTCGGTGACATCGACCGTGAGCAGTGTGGGGTCGATACCACCGACGAGGGTGTCGAGCGGGTTCTCGCGCCAGGATCGTTCGGTCGCGCGTGGTGGCAGGTTGACCCGGAAGCGGAAACCGTCGGGCAACCCGAGTGTGCTCAGCCGCCTGATCAGCGGACGGGCTTGTTGCATGACGTGCTCGGTCATTCGCTCGAGGAGACCGGCGTGGGTCGCGACCTCCATGAACTCCGCGGCGGGCACGACGACGCCGTCGCGGCGAAGCCACCGCGCGAGTAGCTCTGCGCCCACCACTTGACCGGTGGTCGCGTCGATCTCTGGTTGGAAGAACGGCACGATGTCGCCATCATCGAGCGCGCGGCGCAAGGCCTGTTCGTTGTCGACCCGGCTGTTGAGTTCGGTCTTGACCGACCCGTCGAACAGCTCGACACGATTACGTCCCGCGCCTTTGGCGCGGTGTAGCGCAGCGTTGGCGTAGCGCAGTAACTCGCTGGCGCCCGCGCCGTGGATCGGGCCAACAGCAACCCCGATGCTCACCGATGACGGTACTTCGCGGCCCTCTGCGTGGATGGGCTGACCGAGCACAGAGGTGATGCGGCTGGCAATGGCCATGCTTGCGCCGATGTCGCAGTTCGGGAGCACGGCGATGAACTCGTCACCACCGATGCGGCCAGCAGCGGCGCCCGGATCGATGCTGCGCGCAAGTCGGTCTGCGATCACGGCAATGAACTGGTCGCCGCCGCGATGCCCGAGCGAATCGTTGATGTGTTTGAAGCGGTCGAGGTCGAGATACAACAAACCCACGGGCGAACTATCGCCTGCTTCGGCCAATGCTTTGTCAAGCGCATCGATGGCACCGCGGCGGTTGAACAGCCCGGTCAGGGGATCGTGCATCGCCTGATGTGCCAGACGCGAGTTGAGTTCGGCAAATGCGTTGTTGGCCTTCAGGAGGAGTTGATGTTCGTCGGCGAGCGTGGACATGAGTTGCTCGGATTGCCACTGCAGCTCGATGGCTTCGAGTGCGCCGCGATTGGCGATGCGGTGAATCCATGTGGCGAACAGCAAATAGCCGAGTGCGAGCAGGCCGACCGTGAACAGCCGACTGTCGCGAGTGAATGCCAAGGCCAGTGCGCCGGTGAGAAACAACGGTATCTCGAAAGCACAATACAAGTCGGTGCGCGAGATGGTGAGCAGCATGGCGAAAGCGCTTGCGCCGTAGGCAAAGACGGCGAAAAGCAACACGAGTGTGGTGTTGTTGGCGTCGGGCATGAACAACGAACTGCCCCACGCCGCGCCGACCGCAATCGTGGAGATACGGATGAGCGGCAGCGACCGTAATCCGGTGCCGCCGGCGAGTCGCTCACGTCGATAGCTCCACGTCGCGAGCAAGGACAACAGCTCGACGATCACCCCGATCAGGCACCAGATCGCAAGTCGACGCACGGAGATCTGGTCGCGCAATGCGAGACCGATGGCCATGAACACCGGGAGTACGGCCAGATTGCTGGGAAGCAGGAGCTTGGTTGCCTGGGCCAGGGAGGCCTCTGAGACGCGCAGCGGCGGCACCGTCTCCAATGTCCTGTCGTCTCCCGCCGCAGTGTGCATGTTCCCTACTCAGTGTGTCCAAGTGACCACAATAGGTCAACCATACCGGACGCGGAGCGCTGGAGTAAAGACTCTTGGCAGACTTCTGTGGTGATCTCAGCTGCGGGCCGTTTTGCGCCGTCTCCCACGGGTGAATTGCATTTGGGAAATCTGCGCACGGCACTGGTGGCGTGGGTCTCGGCGCGCGCTCAATCATTGGATTTCATCGTGCGTATGGAGGACCTCGATCGGGTCACATCTTCACCGGTGCACGAGTCAGCGCAACTTCGCGCGCTCGCTGCGCTCGGGCTCGATTGGGACGGCGCCGTGGTGCGCCAGAGCGAACGGTTCGATCGCTATTACGCAGCGATCGAATTGCTCTCTGAGCAGGGACGCACGTATGACTGTTACTGCACCCGCCGCGAGATTCGCGTGGCTTCGAGCGCACCGCAGGGCCCGGGCATCGCTGAAGGGGTGTATCCGGGAACCTGTCGGACGCTGAGCCGCCGACGCCGTGCCGAGTTCGATGCGCAGGGTCGTCGGCCAGCACTTCGACTCGACGCCGGCAACACAACCGTGGCGATCGAGGTCGTCGACGAAGTCAAGGGAGCGTTCGCGGCTGGCGTCGATGACGTCGTACTGCGCCGCAATGACGGCGTGCCGGCGTACAACTTGGCGGTGGTAGTCGACGACGCCGCGCAGGGTGTGGTCGAGGTCGTGCGCGGCGACGACCTGTTGTCGTCGACACCGCGGCAGGTGATGCTGCAACGACTGCTCGGTCTGGCGACGCCGCGATACTGTCACCTTCCGTTGGTGCTCGGAGCCGACGGTGTTCGCCTCGCCAAGCGCCACGGCGATGTCACGTTGACGCAGCTCGCCGAACGAGGCCTGCAGGTGCCGCAGGTGTTGACGCTGCTGGCATCGAGCATCGGTCTGGCCGAGGTCGGCGAGCCGGTCACACCGGCGCTGCTCGCGTCGCGCTTCAGTGTGGCCGCGTTGACGACAGAGCCGTGGGTCCTGCCGCCGGGTCTGCAACGATCGGTGACATGACCGATCTCGACGACCTGCAACGCATCCTCGGTTATGTCGATGCGATCGACGACTCCTCTGAGATCGCCAGTGTTGGTACCGAGCTTTTCGTTATGCCGTTCTGGACGCCGCAGTTCTGTGCCGCAATCATCCGCGCCGCCGAGGCCGTTGGTGCGTTCGAGCCGCAACCCGACGATCCGGTGCCGGGCCACGAGGTGTCACTCGCGGTGATCAGTCCCCGACTCTTCGAGTCTGTGCAGGCCGATGTCGGTCGACGTCTCTGGCCGCAACTGCAGCGGGCCTGGCCGTACATCGATTATTTCGGTCTGCGCGATGCGTTCGTCATTCGGTATGCGTTGGGTGAACAGGAGAGCCTGAGAATTCATCACGACGTCGCTCAGGTATCGGCGTCGATCAAACTCAACGACGACTACGCGGGCGGCGAATTGGAGTTTCCATTGCAGAGGGTGACCAACGCCGAGGTGCCGGTGGGTTGGGCTCTTGCATGGCCATCGTTGGTGACCCATCCCCATCAGACCAACCAGCTGCACTCGGGCGTGAAGTACGCGCTGACCATCTGGTGCGAACTGCCCGCCTACGTGGAGTGACGCCCGGCTGGCTTGACGCACAATCGTTGTCGAAAAGTAACGAGTTCGTGCGTGGGGTGACCAGCAATGGTTTGCTGGTCAGCGGTAGTCTGTTTCCATCGGTTTCGTTATACACCGACGCGCGCAACCTCCAGATCGAGCAAGAGTAGGCATGATCGGTTCCCCCAGATCGCGACACGCGCCGCTAGGCGTGGCCATCGGTGTCGTGCTGGCTGCGTCGATACTTAGCGCGTGCACCTCGCCGACCACCTCCGCTGGTGCTCCGCCCAGCGACACAGTGTCGATGTCCCCGATTGTTTCGGGAACCCCGGCGCCGATGATCAGCCAAGCCCCCGAGAGTGCGGCGCGGACCACCGCAGCGCCCACGACCACCGCTGCGCCCACCACCACCGAGGAACCCACCACCACGGTCGAGGCGACAACGACCACGGGATTGCCCGCCAATATCGTCGAGGTCGGGGCGTTCCCGACGCCGATCGTGCCCGTGGGATCGCGCAGTGGACCTGACACGGCGGTGTTGCAACTGCGCCTCGTGCAACTCGGGTTCTGGGTCGCGCCAGCCGATGGCAGATTCGGCCTCACCACGAAACAGGCGGTGATGGCCTTTCAGAAGTACCTGGGCCTCGATCCCACCGGAGCCGTGGACGCAACGACTGCGGCCTACCTCACTCAGTTCGGCACCAAGGCCCATGGTCAGGCCGACGCGGGCACACTCGTCGAAGTCGACAAGGCGCGCCAATTGCTGTTCATCGCGGTCGATGGTGTGCCGCTGTGGACCTTTAACGCATCCACGGGCAATGGACTGCCCTTCGACGAACCCGACAAGAACACCCCCGGTGCACCCAACATCACCGGAGTCGCGCTCACGCCCGATGGTCTGTGGAAAGTGAACCGCGAGCGTCCTGACGGCTGGTGGGAGGGCGACCTCGGCAAGATCTACCGGCCCAAGTACTTCCACGGAGGCATTGCCGTGCATGGTTCGAACAGCGTGCCGAAGTACGCAGCGTCACACGGATGCGTTCGCGTCAGCGTGCCCGCGATGGACTTCATCTGGGAAAGCGGCATCATTCCGATGAAGATGACCGTCTGGGTGCACGGCTGAGACCTGCATCAACGGGGTCGACGGTGAGAGACTCCTGTCGTGATACGCATCGTCGGGCCGCTGCGCCCTTGGTCAGATCCGAATACCATTGCTCTGTCCCGGCTGCCCATGCGGGTGCCCACCACGGCATTCGCTGACATCGCTGCTGCCCGCATTGGAGACCGTGCGGCGTCTCGATGGTTCCGTAGCCTCGACGGTTCGTGGAAGCTCCGTCTGTACGACACCCCCGATGCGGTGCCGGCCACCGCCACCGACGCGGCGCACAATGACGAGCGTTGGCAATCAGTCGCGGTGCCCGGCAACTGGACGATGCAGAACACCGGCGATCTGCCGCACTACACGAACGTGCAGATGCCCTTCGAAGGACCGCCACCGCGCCTGCCCGATCACAACCCCACTGGGGTGTACCGGCGCACGATACAGGTCCCGGCCGCATGGCTGCGCGAGCGTCGCGTGGTGTTACACGTGGGCGGTGCCGAGAGCGTGCACGCTGTCTCTGTGAACGGAGAGTTCGCGGGTTACGGCACCGACAGCAGATTGTCGAGTGAATACGACATCACCGATCACGTCGTCGCCGGCGTCAACACCGTTGCGATCGTCGTGATGCGCTATAGCGCGAACAGCTACGTGGAGGACCAAGATCAGTGGTGGATGGCGGGTCTGCACCGCGAGGTATTCATCGAATCGAGGGCCGCGACGCATCTGGCCAACCTTCGCTGCGACGCGGATCTACGAGTTGCCGATGGCACCGGGTTGTTGACGGTGACCTCCACGGTCTCGTTTGCGACCGCGCCAACATTGGGGTGGATAGTTCGCACCACACTCGAGACCCTTGCCGGTAAGCGCATCGGCAAGTCTCATGTCGCCGCAGTGCCCCACGAGTTCGCGCGGCCGTACACGTTCACGGGTCATCACGCAGTGGGTTCGTTCGACGTCGCCGGCGTAGCGCCGTGGTCGGCCGAGCACCCGAATCGATATCGCGTCGTCGCCGAACTCCTGTCTCCCGACGGGTCGGTTGCCGAAGTGCATGCCCAACTCGTGGGCTTTCGCCATGTCGAGGTCGCCAACCGGCAGATGCTGGTGAATGGCCAGCCGGTCTGGGTCTTTGGCGTGAACCGTCACGATCATCACCCCACACGCGGTAAAGCCGTCACTGTCGACGACATGCGCGCCGATCTGGTGCTGATGAAACTGCACAACATCAACTCGGTCCGAACGTCGCACTATCCGAATGATCCTCGGTTGCTCGACCTCTGCGATGAACTGGGCATGTACGTGGTCGACGAGGCCAACATCGAGAGCCACGCATACAACACCTCGCTCTGTAACGACGACCGCTACCGCGCTGCATGGTTGGCGCGTGGGTCGCGCATGGTGGAACGCGATGTGAACCACCCATGCGTGATCATGTGGTCGTTGGGCAACGAGAGTGGCTACGGCGCGAACCACGATGCCCTGGCCGGATGGATGCGCCACAACGATCCGTCGCGGCTGCTGCACTACGAAGGGGCACCGTTCCACAACGGTTGGGCCGATGGCGGTCGCTTGGCCACTGACGTGGTGTGCCCGATGTATGCGCCCATTGATGCGATCGTGGCGTACGGTCGCGACAACCTCGGTGATCGCCCGCTGATCCTGTGCGAGTACAGCCATGCGATGGGCAACTCGAACGGATCACTGGCCGACTACTGGGCGGCGATCACGTCGAATCCCGGTCTGCAGGGCGGGTTCCTGTGGGAATGGAAGGACCATGGTCTGACGCAGACCCTGCCCGATGGGCGCAAGCGGTTCGCCTACGGGGGGTTGTTCGGTGACACACCCAACGACTGCAACTTCGTGGCCGATGGCTTGGTGGCCGCCGATCTGGTACCGCATCCGGCGATGCGCGAGGTTGCGTGGGTCCACCGACCCGTCACAGTTTCGGCTGGCAGGAAGGCCGGCACCATTGCCGTCGCCAACCGCCATTCGTTCGGCGACCTCGGCGCGCTGCGCGCGATCTGGGGCATGCATGTCGACGGCGTTCTCGCTGCCACGGGTGAGCTCGACCTGCCGACGATTCCCGCGCACTCATCCGTGACCCTGCCGTTGCCGTGCGCGGTGCCTGCGGGCAACCACGACATTGGGTTCTCGGTGCGTTGGACGCTTCGCAGCGCACAAGCATGGGCGCCGGCTGGACACCTGGTGAGCTGGGATCAGGTACCGCTCCGCGCCGCTCGTCGACCAGCCGCACCCAAGTCAACCGGTCGCGCGGATGCTGTGCTCACACCGGTGGAGAAGCTGCTTGTACAGCCCGTCACGCTCAACCTGTGGCGCGCCGCCACCGACAACGATGGCTTTAAGTTGATGCCCGAATTGGCGCTTCGCCTGCGAGTGGGCGGCCGCGCGCTCGGCCACTGGCTCGATGCCGGTTTGGATGCTCGCCCGGCCGACGAATTGGTCGAGCACCGGATGCAGCGATTCGTCGACGACGATCTATCGGTCACGTATCACCACACCGTCGAGGTGCCCTACGAGTTGCGCGACCTGCCTCGAGTCGGCGTCATGTTCGAACTCCCCCGCGGTTTCGAAACGCTTCGCTGGTTCGGTCGCGGCCCGCACGAGAACTATGTCGACCGCAATGCTTCCGCGATGATCGAGACCTGGGAGCAGGGTGTCGATGCCTCGCCGTATCTCGTACCGCAGGAGTTCGGCCTGCGTACAGAATGTCGCTGGTTCGAGTGCATCGACCGGCGCGGGCGCATCGTTCGTGTCGACGTGCTGGGCGCCGCTCCGATGCACTGCTCGGCTACTCACCACACGCCTGCTGAGTTGTACGCGGCGCCACACGAGAGCGAACTCGTGGCTCGACCAGGTCTGGTGGTGTGCCTCGACACGGCGCACCGCGGTCTCGGAACGGCCAGCTGCGGGCCTGATGTGCTCGAGCAGTACCGGCTGAAGCCGGGCACGTATCGATTCAGCTATCGGCTGTCGCTCGCCTCACGCGCAGGTGCCGATCGGAGGCGGTGAGGCACTCGCCGGTCTCCAGGTCGAAACGCCAACCATGCAGGGTGCACACCAGTGTGCAGTCCTCGATCTCCCCGAACACGCTCAGGTCGGCCTGGCGGTGCGGGCACGCTCGCTCCATGATGTATCCACCGAGTTCGATCTCTTCGGAACCATCGGGTGGGTCAAGCTTGCGACGGGCCTCCGCCTCGGCGCGGCGCATGCGTTCGACTGAGAGGCTCTTGAAGAAGTTGTAGAGGTACTCGTTGAACGCACCAGCGCGCCATGCGCGAAAGCGACATGACAGAAAAAGCGCATTGCTCCAATCGACGGAGCGTTCAGCAACCACGGTCTCGACGAGTTCGCGTTGGATGTCAAAGCTGAAGGTGAACACGTCGTCGCCGAACTCGCGCACTTCGCCCGCCGGAAAGTCGATCACGATGCAGATGTCCCCGAACCGCATCAGGCAATTGGCACCGACGGCCGTGCGCAACGTGGGGGCCATCGCGAGCAAGGGCTCCCACCACGCCTTGAGTGTCTGCAACAAGTCGGTGGTGGGCGGATGCCACGTGGCCTTGTAGGCCGTGAGCCACGCCATCCAATCGGCCTGGTAGCGCTCGAGGTAGGCCCGCTTGTCGGTGAAGATCGCGTCGACCTCGGCCGCAGGGATCGGATGCTGGATGGTGAACCCATCGGGAGACAGGGCGATCTCGGTACCCGGTATCGCCAAGATGCCGGTGTGGTGTGCCGCAGTAAGGCGATCGAGGAAGGAGATCTGGTCGGGGAAGATGCTCAGTTCGTCGCCGGTGATCATGTTGAACTGGAACAGATCGGGGTCCAGGAACGCGGGTGGCCCGGCGCTGGGCACTACGGCTTTCGCATCGATGACCTCCACGTACTTCAGCGCCCGTGCGAACTGTGCGTCGACCTTCGCGTCGACGAGTTCGCGCATCCGCTCGGGTGTCTCGTCATAGACCATCGGATACCAGATCGCGCCGCTGTACTGCAGCCAGTGCAGATCGACCGGGCCGTGTGCGAGAAGGGCGTCGAGGTCGGCGGTTCGGCAGTCGTTCTGATTGAGGAGCCGAGTCTCACCGTCGCTGACCACCAGCGTCGAGTCGCCACCGGGACCATCGCTGATGGACGTCTCGACATGGATGGCCACGCGCATTCCGCCGAGATCGAACTCTTCGCCGTCGACAGTGCGAATGATGTTGTCGAAACCGAGCGAACGCATGTGCAATTCGAGCTCGCGTGTGGGAAAGCCAGGGATCAGCACCGTCGTATCGCGACTCATGTGGTCGGCGAGCCAGGCGTCGTCGAGGTGGTCGCCGTGGAGGTGCGAGATATAGAGGTAGTCGGCGTGCTCGATGCGGCTCAGCAGATCAGCACTGAGCTGATCGTTGCGTGGGAAGACGAACCAGCTCGCGAAGAACGCAGGCTTGAACCACGGGTCGCACGCGATCGAGCCGAACTTGGTTTCGATGAGGATGCCGGCATGGCCGATGGATGTGGCCCGCATGGGCGGCTCTACTTCGGGGGACGGATTCGTCAGGCGACGGGCGGATCGGTGAACTGCTGGCCGGCTCGCGACACGTGCTCGGTCCATGCGCCGCCATCCCAGTAGCGGAGCTCGAAGCGTCCGGCGGGGTCGCCGTACCAACCCGCCGGAACCGCGGGGGTCACGGCGGTCGGCGTGGGCTGTGGCTCATACGCTGTCTCGACCGGAGCCGCAACGTCGGCCGGAGCGGCGACCGACTCCTCGGGTGCACTGGCCCACCCTGCAGGCTCGGCCACCGACTCGGTCGAGGACTCGACCTCGGCTGCTGGTGCCATCGAGACGAGACCTGCATCGGCCGACTCGGTGACAACGGGCTCCGGCTCGGTCTGGCCATCGGTGTGGCCATCGGTGTGGCCATCGGCCGGTTCGGTTGCACGGCTCAGGAAGGCGGTGACGTCGCCTCCGGTGGGCACGATGGCAACCACATGCCAACCCTCGGCTGCCTTCTCGGTGAGCTTGGTGGCCAAGCTGGCAGGGTCGTACGACGATGAGCTGACGGTGATGAACTCGTTCATGCGCGCCACGTTAGTGCGCGCCGCACCGCAGCCGCACAGCATCACGCAAATGGGGGCCGCGTTCTCGTGTGTACTACGCGGGAGCGACGAGATCGGCGACGTTGGTGTCGGTGGGTGATCCATCGTGCACCACTTCGCCGTCGCGCAACGCGATGAGGCGAACCACGCGTTCGACGTAGGTGAGTTCGTGGGTCGCAACCACCAGCGTTGCGCCATCGGCGGCGGCCTGATCGAGCAGCTCCAGCAACGCTGTCTTACCCGCTGCGTCGAGTCCCACGAAGGGCTCATCGACGAGAAGGAGTTCGAATGGGCGCACGAATGCGAGAGCGATAGCGGCCTTCTGGCGAAGGCCACGACTGAAGGTGTTCGGTAGATCGTCGGCACGGTCGTACAGACCGAGGTGTCCCAGGAGATCTGCTGCGAGTTGATCCCACTCGTCGACGCCGTGCAGGCGGGCGATGTATTCGAGGTGTTCCCACAGTGACAGATCGTCGTAGAACGACGGCGTGTCCGACAGGTAGGCGAGGGCGCTGCGCGCCTCGGGCGTGCCTGACGCGTGGCCAATGATGTGCACGGTGCCACCGGTGGGATCGAGCAGACCCGCGGCCATGCGGATCATGGTGGTCTTGCCGCTGCCGTTATGCCCCACCACGGCAACACGCTGACCAACTGGAATGTGCAGGGTAAGCGGTGCCAGTGCGGGACGATCGCCATAGTCCTTGGTGAGCTCATTGGCGGCAAGTGCGCCGCCGGTGAACGCCGCCGACTTGGCCGATACCGCGGCCGGCGTGCCCTGCTTGGCTGGCGGGCCCTGGCTGGCCGCGGCAGCCTGTGAGGCTGGCTTCGGGTGGCGGCTCGCCGGTTTGGGGTGCCGACTCTGTGGGCTCTGGCTCACGACTATCTCCTCGACGTCTCGGCTTTGGCGGCGCGTTGTTGCGCAGTGACCTGCTTGCCTTCGGACAGGAAGGCGTTGAGCTTGACCTTCCAGTCGTCGCGGCGGCGAACCCACCAGCCGACGAGGGCGCAGAGCAACACCATGGCAATAGCCATACGGATCGCGGTGGCCAACTCGGAGGTGCCGTGGTTGTGTGCCGACCGCACGGCGAGCACGCTGACGCTGCCGATGATCGACACCACGATGGGGACGAGCATGCGCAGGATTGTCGTCATGCCACTCATCTCCGGCGGCATCATCGACTGCTCGACAACTGAGGTCATCAGGTCGGGAGCATCCTTGACGATGCTGATCACGGCACCCGCTGCGCCCGCCCAGATTGTGGGGAGTGCGAGTACCGCAGCAACTGCTGCGGCCCCGCCTGCGCCATGGTGCCGTTCGAGCACCGCCACCGTGGCCACGCCGATGGCCGCAAACGGAATCAGTGACACCATCGGCGCCAACGTGTGGCGCAACAACAGTTCGCCACGTTCGTGCGGCAACGATGCCATCCGATCTGGCTGATCGATCTCCTGCGACAGAGGCTCCATGGCCTCCATGCCGAGCAGGAACAGCAGACCCCCGCTGACGAGGAACATCGCGCTGCTGCCGTTGAACGCAGCGACCTGGCAGGCCGCGGCGCCGATGGCCAGTACCGACATACGCAGCAACCGTGACACCGGAAAGCGCAACAGGCTGTGCCAGCCGCGTCGCCAGATGGCTGCAGATCCACCGCTACGGCGAAGGCGAATCCACGGCCGGGACCGAGTGTTTTCCTGGCTCAACTGGCGGCGCAGCAGCATCACCGTGCGCAGATCCTGCATCGTGACGGCGAAGTGCAACTGCGCAACCAGGCCACTACGGCGGGCGAGCGCGTCGAGCGATGTGCGTCGGAGGAGCAAGAGTCCCAACGCGACGAACCCCAAAGTGACTGCGACCGCGACGAGGTCGATGCTGCGCTGACGCATGCCCCACAACGCCAGGCTGCCGTGCAGGTTTGCCGGACCGACGATGTGCTTGATGATCGCTACGCCCTGCCAGGCAATGACAAACGCGCCAACCACCGAAGCGAGCCAGCGTGGGATCTTCGACGCGTGGGCAACGAGGGCCGCGCCGACGAACAACACACTGAGGCTGGCCCCGAACGCCGCGCCTGTGAAGGTCCAGGCGGCATCGGATCCGGGCAGCCTCCGGCCCGCGAGTTCGCCGGCGAGCGCCCCGACGATGAGTCCCGAGAACGCAGCCGAGCGGGCGCGTTGTGAGGCTGGCCGCAACAACGCAGTGCGACGATCGATGGGCGAGAGCAACACGTGGCGAACGTCGGCCTCTTCGATCGCAAGTGGTCCGCCGCGACTGCCGCTGCGGATGCCGGCTGCGAAGGCGAGCACCGCGAACATCCCCATCACGGCGGGGCCGTAGCGATAGATGTCGGCCACGGTGGCCTCGGAGACCTTGGCGTCCTTCACGAATCCGGACAACCACAGTGCACTGCCACCGAATGCGAACGCAACGAGATACACGCGGTATGCCGCCTCGAACCAGTCGAGTTCGGCAAGGCGATTCTTGCGGCGAGCCCGGCGGAGGTCGCCGAGGGCATCGTGTTCGGTGACGGTGTGCATGCCGCGTCGACGCTAGCGGTCGGCACCCAGTTCCACATCGCGCGCCGGGTCGGCCGACCAGCCGCTCCAACTCGCCACGTACAGCCGGGCAGGAGCGAGCCCGGCGTGTTCCATGGCGAGGATGTTCACGCACGCAGACACGCCGCTGCCGCAATAGGTGATGACGGTGTCGCTCTCGCTGACGCCGAGGTCATTGAAGTGCGCGCGCAGCTCGGTTGCTGAATGAAACCGCTTGCTACTCGGATCGAGCGTCGCAGCGAACGGTGCACTTGCGGCACCGGGAACATGGCCGGTACGGGGGTCGATGAGCGCGACCTCGCCGGTGTATCGCTCGAACGAGCGTGCGTCGAGCACGACACCATTGCCGCTCAGCGCGAGGGCTGCAGTGTCGTCGGCTGTCGCGAGGCGATCGACCGGCCACTCGCAGGAGGTGAAGGACACGGGCTCGCGTACGTTGCCTGCGCCGGTCATCAGTTCTCCGTGGAACGCGGCGATGCCACCGTCGAGCAAGGCAGCGTTACGGCCAATCATGCGCAGCATCACGACGAGGCGACCCGCAGTCATACCGCCGGTGTCGTCATACGCGATGACCGTTGTGTCGTCGCCGATACCCAGGCTGCCCATCGAGGTGGCAAAAGCGTCGGGCGACGGAAACGGATGGCGACCCTCGGTGCTGGCCAGGTCGTGCGCCGCCAATTGCGTCTCAAGATCGACGAAGATCGCGCCGGGCAGGTGGCCGCTATCGTATTCGGCGCGGGCGTCGCGTCCGTCGAGGTACCAGCGCACATCGGCCAATACCGCGTCCGGAAAATCAGCAAGTTCATCGACGGAAACAATCGGTGCCATCGTGGTCATTCGGGTGATCCTTCCTGTGCCCAACCAAGGGCTTCGGCAGCAGACAATACGGCGCGTAGTGGCCAGCCGAGGCTGCGCGCCGCAACTGCGGCATCGTCGTGTTCCACCTTCACGCGGCCCGCTGACAACTTGACGCGGATGACATGCCCCTCGACGACCACGCTTGCCTCGGCGCGCTGCTGCGGCCACCGTTCGAGCGTGGTGCCGCGCACCCCGAGTGAGCCACTCTCGGCGACGAGCACCGTGGCAACCGTCTGGCTCACGGCAGGATCGCACAGCGCATGCACGGTATGCGCCGGCCGCCCCTTCTTCATCACGATCGGTGTCGCCCACGCATCATGCGCACCGGCGTTCAGGAGGGCCGCGATTGTGTGCGCGATCACCTCGCCGGTGGCATCGTCGAGGTTCACTTCGAGCAGTCGCACGGGTTGACCTGCACCGGGCGTGGTTGATGCGGTGGGCTCGACCCCGATCACGACCTGCACCACGTTCGGACGTGCGGCCGTATCGGCGGTGCCGGCGCCGTATCCGACGGAGCCCACGCGCATGGCAGGGAGCGGCTGGAAGGAATCGGCCAAGGTGGTCATCAGGGCAACACCCGTTGGGGTGGCGATTTCCTTGCCGGTGTCGATACCGAATGCCGGCGCCCCCACGCGCGCAAGCAGCCCCGTGACTGCCGGCGCCGGATTGGGGAGTTCGCCGTGCGCCGCGTGCACCGTGCCTCGCCCGACTGCGATGGGACTGCACACGATGCGGTCGATACCCAGCACCTCGAGCGCGGCGCAAGTGCCGACGATGTCGACGATGGCATCGACAGCACCAACCTCGTGGAACTCAACATCGAGGGCCGGCATACGGTGCATGGCGCCCTCGATCTCGGCCAGCGCGTCGAAGGTGGCCAGGGCGCGATCACGAACGCGCAACGGCAGGTCAGCGGCGAGCAGCAACTCGCGGATCGCTCGGTAGGGGCGATGGCCATGCTCGTGGTCGTGCTGGTGTTCGTGATCGTGGTCGTTGTGATCGTCGTGGTCGCGGGTGTTCACCACGACGATCGCATGCGTGGCTGCGACCCCGCAGCGCAGTACCGGCTCGAAGGTGAGCGCATAGTCGCCCAGCCCGAGGCGGCCGACGATCTCGGCCACGGCAATGGGATCGGCACCCGCATCGATAAGCGCGCCAAGGGTCATATCGCCGGCGGTGCCTGCGAAGCAGTGGAACCAGGCAGTGGTCATCGCAGCATCGTCCTCCGTGGTCATCGGGGGTTCGTCATCATCCGGGCGATGGCACTTGCTGCGCCGAAACCATTGTCGATGCCCACCACGGTGACACCGCTCGCGCACGATGCATGCATGGCCAACAATGCCGTCACGCCGCTGAGGCCTGCGCCGTAACCCACGCTGGTGGGCACGGCGACAATGGGAGCGCCGCTCAGTCCGCCGACCACGCTGGCGAGTGCGCCCTCCATGCCGGCCACCACCACGATCGCATCGGCGGCGGTGATCTCGTCGAGGTGGGCGAGCAAGCGATGCAGGCCGGCCACGCCGACATCGGTGAGCGTGGTTGGCGCAAACCCATAGGCCGACAGGGTGATCACACACTCGTCGACCACCGGCTGATCAGCCGTGCCGGCCGAGACGACAGCCACGCGGGCGATTCGCCATGGCTGCGGCTTGCGCCAGAGCGCTGATCCACCCGATTGCACTGCCGGTCCGTGCGCGGCCTCGGCATGGGCAACCTGTTCGGGCGTGGCCCGGCTCAGCAGCACCGGGTCGGTGCTATGGGCGAGCAACTCACCGACGATTCGGGTGACCTGGTCGGGCGTCTTGCCGGGCCCATACACCGCCTCGGGAATACCCTGACGCAGTGCGCGATGGTGATCGACCAGCGCATCGCCGATGTCGGCAAAGGGCAGCCGCCGAAGCGTGGCCACTGCGTCGTCGGCGCTGAGCGCGCCGGTGCGAACATCGGTCAACAACTGACGGATATCGGCCTCGTTCACGGCATTCATGCTGCCACGAGGCTGCGCGAATGGGACTACATCGACGTGAGAAAAGTTGCCGTGGCGTAACCTGAGGACATGAGCAACAAGCTTCGGGTGGGGTTCTTCGGGCCCTTTGGCACGTTCACGGAACAGGCGCTGCTCACGCAGGCCGATCTCGCCGACGGCGAGCTCATTCCGTTTCGCACCGTGCCCGATGTGCTCGATGCTGTTGATACGGGCATGGTGGACCTGGGCTTCGTGCCGATCGAGAACTCCATCGAAGGCACTGTCAACTTCACGCAAGACGCGTTGGCATTCGATCATGAACTGCTCATCCAGCGTGAGGTCGTACTCGACATCGAGCATTGCCTGCTTGCTTCGCGGGGCACCGCACTCGAGGAGGTGAAGGTTGTGCTGTCCATCCCGGTGGCCACGGCGCAGTGTCACCACTACCTCCGTACGCACCTCCCCGACGCCGAGATTCATGCGGCCACCAGTACCGCCGAGGCGGCGCGCACCATCGCCGAGCAACCATCGCCCGGCATCGCTGCCATTGCACCACGCAACGCTGCCACGCTCTACGGGCTCGACATCCTTGCGGCCGGTATCGCGGATCACGGCTCGAACCAGACCCGTTTCGTGTTGGTCGGTAAGAAGCACATCCCGCCGCCCACCGGCAACGACCGCACTGCGCTCGTTGTGTATCAGCGTGCCGACCAACCCGGCAGTCTGATCAGCATCCTGCAGGAGTTCGCGGCGCGGCGAATCAACCTGTCGAACCTGCTCAGCCGACCCACCAAGCGCGGCGGTCTCGGCGACTACTGCTTCATCGTTTACGCCGATGGTCATGTCGCCGACGAGCTACTCGCCGATGCGATGCGATCGTTGCATTCGAAACAAGGTGCTGTAAAGTTCCTCGGTTCGTATCCCGCAGCTGGCGAACACGCACACAGCGCTCGCGAACACGCCGACGCCCGTTGGCGTGAAGCCGACGACTGGGTCGAGTCGCTACGCGCCGACATCAACCCAAGCTGATGCCGCGACCAGCGTTTCGGGTCGCACTCTCACCTGTTTCTTACGCTGATCCAGTACACATGTGGTTGTGGCCGCAGCGATCCGAGTAGTCATAGCCGAAGACGAGCGGGCCGTGCGTGAGTCGCTCGCGCGGGCTCTTACGCTCGAGGGCTACGACGTCACTGCTGTTTCCGACGGCGCGCAGGCCCTGGAGGTGTTGCGTGCCGAGCCCGCTGACGTGGTGGTGCTCGATGTCATGATGCCCATCGTCGATGGCCTCACTGCGTGCCGCGTGTTACGCAGCGAGAAGAATCGAGTGCCGATTCTGTTGCTCACCGCCCGTACCGATACCTCCGATCGTGTAGCTGGTCTCGATGCCGGAGCCGATGACTATCTCCCCAAGCCGTTTGCGCTTGCCGAACTGCTCGCGCGCCTGCGCGCCCTGTTGCGCCGCGCCCAGCCCGATGGCACTGCTGATGCGTCGTCGTTCAGTGTGGGTGATCTGCGCGTCGACTCTGCTGCTCGGCGCGTCTGGGTGAGCGATGTCGAGATCGAACTGTCCAAGACCGAGTTCGACCTGCTCGAACTCCTCGTGCGCAACTCCGGCATCGTGTTGGATCAGACCACGATCTACGAACGCATCTGGGGCTACGACTTCGGGCCCGACTCGAAGAACCTCGCTGTCTACATCGGTTACCTCCGCCGCAAGATCGATACAGAGGGCCGTCAACCGCTGATCCACACCGTGCGTGGCGTGGGTTATACCGTGCGTTCGCGATGACACTGCGCGCCAAGCTCGCTCTGGTTCTGGCCGCCCTCGCCGCAATGGCTGCGGTGGGTGTGGGCCTGCTCAGCTACGACGCCACGAGCACGCGCATGCTTGCCGAGATCGATCGCACGCTCGCCAACTCGGGGCGCGCCCGCAACGACGGCGACGGCGACACGCTGGCCGGCGGCCCGGTAGACAATCCTCCGGCCGGTAACCGACCCGGCCGTATTCCCCTCGGCGGGCTCGAAGTCATCCAATTGCTCGATTCTAGCGGCGCGATCTTCGTGGCCACCAATGGTGTGACCTTGCCCATCAACGACGCCGAGTTGGCTGTCGCCGTCAACGGCCGGGGCAGCGTGCTGCGTTCAGTCACCGGTTCTGATGGCCGCGAGTTCCGCGTCAGTACGCAGCCGATCGCCGGCGGCGCGCGTCAGTTCGGCCGCGACCTCACCGAGATGAACCGCGTGCTGCACGATCTCCGCTCTCGAATCTTGCTGGTCGGTGCCATCGCCGTCGTGCTCGCCGCGTTCGCCGGATGGCTCGCCGCACGTGGTCTCACCAAGTCGCTCAGCGCGCTCACGTTGGCGGCCGGTGAGGTGTCGACCACCGGTCGGCTCGATATCGATGTCGACGCGTCGGGTCGTGATGAAGTCGGCCGTTTGGGAACTGCGTTCTCGACGATGCTCGCCGCGCTCAATCGATCGCGCGAGGAACAGCGTCGCCTCGTGCAAGATGCAGGGCACGAGTTGCGCACGCCGCTCACAAGTCTGCGCACCAACGTCGACGTGCTTCGTCGACACCGTGATCTACCGGCCGAGATGAGGGCCAAAGTCCTCGACGATCTCGACATCGAGGTCGCCGAGCTCTCGGCGCTGGTCGAGGAAGTTGTTGCCGTTGGATCCGGGCGCAACGCAGACGAGTCGGTCACGCGTGTTCAGCTGTCCGATGTGGTCGAATCAGCCGCAGGACGCGTTGGTCGACGCACGGGGCGCACCACCGACATCACCGCCGACGCGTCTGTGGTCACGGCGCAACGCGCGTTACTCGAACGGGCTGTCACCAATCTGTTGGACAACGCCGCAAAGTTCGACCAGAGCGGCGAACCCATCGCGATCACGGTCGCTGGCGGCAGGGTCGCGGTCCGTGATCATGGGCCCGGCATCGCCGCCGACGATCTTGAGCACGTCTTCGACCGCTTCTATCGAGCCATCGCCGCTCGTTCTCAACCAGGCTCGGGTTTGGGCCTGTCTATCGTCACCGAAGTCGCTGTGGCCCACGGTGGCACCACGTTCGCCGAGAACGCCCCCGATGGCGGGGCAATCGTGGGCTTCACCCTTCCCGTCACGGGTGCGGAGCCTCTCACCTGACTCTCACCTCATTGAGAATTGGCTCATACGTTCGACCCGCAAGATACATACATCGGAACAACGACATCGGAAACCCCCCGCCGATGCCGCACGATCAACAAGGAGAACACGACATGAAACAGAAGAGACTGGCAATTGCAGGAATGACTGGTGCACTGCTGCTCGGCGCAGGTACCGGTGTGGTTCTGAACCTTCCCGGCAGCGCCGGTGCGAGTAGCAACGTCGTTGCTGCGGCCACCACGCCGACGGACCCAGCAGCCAGCACCGGCTCGACCAACGATTCGGGCACCGCCACCGACACTGGCACCGACAGCCACGGTCCTGGGCAGTTCCTCAAGGATTCGCTCGCCACCTTGGTCGCGAGCGGCACCATCACTCAGGCCCAGGCCGACGCGATCACTGCAGCTGTCGATGCCAACCGCCCCACCGGTGGACCCCGTATGGGTGACGGCGACGGCGACCACGCCGGCCGTGGCCCCGGCGGCCCCGGCATGGGTCGTGGCGGTCGTGGCGGCGCAAACCTCGACACGGCGGCAACCGCTCTCGGCATGACTGGCGCTGAGCTGCGCACCGAACTGCAGGCTGGCAAGACGGTTGCCGAAGTCGCCACCGCCAAGGGTGTCGATGTGCAGAAGGTGATCGATGCATTGGTCGCCGATGCCACCACGCACATCACCGACATGGTGAATGGTGTGAAACCGGCCGCTCCGGTTGATCCGGCCGCAACACCGTCGAGCACAGCCACGAACGGCTGATCGCTCGATCGGAATCCCCCAACAGAATCCCCCCAAGAACCGGGGCCCGTGGTGCGTCTCCCAGCGCCACGGGTCCCGTTTCGTTTTCGACGCGTTCTCGATAGGCGCCAACGCGTACCCTTGGCGCCATGACCCAACCTGTCGCTGTCGTCACCGGGGCAAACTCCGGTATTGGTCGAGCCACCGCCATCCACCTGGCCACGCATGGCTACAATGTTTTCGCCACGGTGCGCAGTGTCACCAAGGCAACCAAGCTGTTGGCAATGGCCCAGGATCACAGCGCCGAGTTGCAACTGGTCGAACTCGACATTGGTTCCGACGAATCCGTGCGCGATGGCATCGCGCAGATACTCGACACCGCCGGCTGGGTCGACGTACTCGTCAACAACGCGGGGGTCGGTGGCAACGCAGTGGCCGAGGAGTGCCCGCCTGCGATGTACCTCGACGTGATGAACACGAATCTCGTGGGGGCGGTGCGATGCATTCAGGCAGTGCTACCGAAGATGCGCGAGCGGCGAAGTGGTTGCATTGTCAACATCACCTCGATTGCAGGCCGCATGGCTGCACTCGCGCAGTCACCATATGTTGCCTCGAAGTGGGCGCTCGAGGGATTGTCCGAGGGTCTGGCCCAAGAGGTCGCACCGTTCGGAATCCGCGTCGCGATCATCGAGCCTGGCGTGACGAAGTCGGCCATCTTCGCGAAGAACATCGATGCCCCGAATCAGAGCGGGGCGTACGACCCGCAGTACCGACGGCTGTTCCAGTTCTACGCAACCGGTATGGCCAACGCCACCGATCCGTTCGAGGTGGGCGCGCTCATTCACCACGCGATCACCACCGACGCACCGCAACTCCGTTACCCGTGCAGTTGGGGTGGTGCTGCGCTCATCGAGGGCCGGGCCCGGTTGAGCGACGCCGACTGGGTTGCGATGGGTTACCACGAAGACGATGACGACTATTACGCGGCGTTCCGCGATGCGTTCGGACTCGACCTGTCGTAGGTACCCCGCACCCTGCACTGGGCAAGCCTTTGCGTTCGCCGACGCAGGGCAGCGCGAAAATGCGCTACAACGTGGACCGTGAGTCTTTCGCAGAACACCCTGCAGCGACGACTGGTCACCATTCCAGCGCTCATCACTGCGATGGTCGTGCTCACGGTTCTCATTCCGTTATGGTTACCGCTCGCCCTCGCCGCCGATGCCGTGCGTCTGCGCTGGCGCTTTCCCATCGCACGGCTCCTCGCGTTCGGTGTGTGCTGGTCGTGGCTCGAAACGATCGGCGTGCTCGCTGCGTTCGGTCTGTGGACCACCGGGCAGGGCCGAAATCAGTCGTTGCACTACGCGCTGCAACGGTGGTGGGCGAAGAACCTGCTCGCCTCGCTGAGCGCCACGTGCGGTATCAGCATCGCAACCGAGCAGGCCGATGTGTTCGAGCCTGGTCCCACGGTGTTGTTCGTGCGACACGCGAGCCTGGCCGACTCGCTGGTGTCGGCGTACGTCATCACCACGCTCGCGCGCATGCGCCCGCACTATGTGCTGAAGCGTGAGCTCCTGATGGACCCATGTCTCGATGTTGTCGGTCAGCGTGTCCCGAACTACTTCCTCGATCGTGGCGTCAACGACTCAGCGCCCGAGCTTGCTGCGGTCGAACGGCTGGCCAGCGGTCTCGGTGCGGCGGACGTCGGCATCATCTTCCCGGAGGGCACGCGTGCGAATCCGCGCAAACGTGCTGCTGCGCTGGCCAAGATCGGCGAGCGCGATACCGCTCGGGCAGCGAAACTCGGTGCACTACAACATCTGCTGCCGCCCCGGCCGAGTGGCGCAAGTGCGATGATGCGTGGCGCCCCCACGGCCGATGTCGTGTTGGCTTGGCATGTGGGCTTCGAGGGACTCGACACCTTTGGTGGCATCTTGAAGGCATTGAACCGGCCGTTCAGGCCCATTCGATTTGTGGCACGAGGCGTCAGCAGAAACGACGTTCCAGCGGGCGACGCGTTCTCCACTTGGCTCGACGATCAATGGTTGCAGATGGATTCTGAAGTCGGGGTCGCGCTTGCGGCACGCAACGAAAGGAAGCACTGATGGCTCATGCCATGTTGGTTTCGGCCATCGCCATTCTTGTCCTGATGCTGAGCACGTGGGTGCTGAGCGTCGTCCTCAAGAATGCATCCATCGTCGACATCGTGTGGGGCCTCGGCTTCGTGATGGTGGCGTGGGTGGTCCGTCTCAGCGTCGACGGCAACAACGCGCGGCAATGGTTGCTCGTGGCGATGGTGTCGGTGTGGGGTCTGCGGTTGGGCGGTCACCTGTTCTGGCGCAACCACGGCAAGGGCGAGGACTTCCGCTATCGGGCGATGCGCCGCCACTACGGCGAGCGGTTTCCGATCATCAGTTTAGTGACGGTGTTCGGTCTGCAGGGAGTGCTGATGTTCGTGGTATCGCTGCCGGTGCAACTCGGTCAGGCTGATGCCACCCCCGACGTCGGCGTGATTGCCTACATCGGTGTTGCGCTGTGGTCGGTGGGTCTGTTCTTCGAGGTGGTCGGCGACGCCCAATTGGTCAGATTCAAGGCCGACCCTGCGAGCGCCGGCAAGGTGATGAACACCGGCCTGTGGCGCTACACACGTCATCCCAACTACTTCGGTGACGCCTGCGTCTGGTGGGGTATCGGCATCGTCGCGGCCGAGACCGGGAGTGGCGCGTGGGGCCTCATCGGGTCTCTGACGATGACCGTGTTGTTGAGGCGGGTCTCGGGCGTGACGCTGCTCGAGAAGTCGTTGGTGAAACGTCGCGAGGGCTACACCGAATACGTGGCACGCACCAGCCCGTTCGTACCGCGCCCACCGAAGAAGGCGTGAGTCAGCCGGTGAACGACGCCCTGGTTCCGATCGCGAAGTGCGTGGCGAGTCTGGGGTCGATGGTGCGCACTGCTGTCAGCAGCGCGGCGTGACCGATGGAGACGCAACCGGAGGTCGGCTTCAACACGCCGGACGACGTGTATGACAGTCGGTGCAAGAAGATGGCCGACGCGTAGGGAGCCTCGCCGGGAGCATCACCGCTCACATTTGGTTCCGTGTTGGCTCCGATGAGTACGGCATGTTCGTACGCGGCGCCGCTGCTCGCGAGTAACTCGTCGTCGCCGACGCATCCAGCGATGTCGCTGCGCCAATGCCCGTAGCCGACGGTGTTGGGATTGGCACCGTAGCAGTCGTCGGGTTGTACGAGCCGATATGCACCGAGCACCCCTGGATCGTCGCTGTTGCCGAAGAATGACACCGGGCCTTGGGGCGTATTCACCGAACCGAGCGGGAAGATCCCGGCGGGTGTGGTGCCGTCGCCGCTTCGCCGATCTACCAGTGGGCGGATACCACCGCGGCCGATCTCAGCATCGGTGGCGGCGAGCGAGCAGTGCCAGACATCGTCGGTACCCAACGTCGCAATCTGCAGGGTGGCGCTGGTGGACTGAACCGATGGGGTCAGCACGATGATCCATTGGCGGGCAGTGCGATTCGTTGTCACGAGGGCCTGCAGCACCCCCGAGTCGCACCCTGCGAGCGTGGCGTTGGCGACCGGCGGCGCGGGCGGAAAGGGGCTGATCTGTTCGCGTGCGCCACGGGCGGCGGGGCCATCGGCAAGGACCGCGCTCTCGATCTGTGTGATCCCGTTGCTCGCAATGGCGCGGCGTGACGTGCCGCTGACCAGCGTGGGCGCACCAGCTCCCTGCCCGGTCGCGACGCCCACTGCCACGGCCACAGCAAGGGCCGCCATCACTGCTCTCGCGGCCTGAGTCCTGCGCAGCATGGACGCAGTCTCGCAGCATGGACGCAGTCTCGCGGAATTCTCTAGCAGAGCGCGAAATCGGTGACGCCGTACGTGCGGGTGCCGTTGACCGGGTCGAACCTCGTGATGTAACCGAGTCCCACCCCGCTGTACAGCGAGTACACGATGTTGGTGTGATGCGGCGCCGAGGCGAACCACAGATCCATCAGCACCGACGTGGATGTGCCGCTGGCGAAGGCGATGTTCTCACCGGTCTGGCACCCCACTGCGGCGTCTCGGGTGGCGGTGTCAGAGTGGACGAGCCCGCTGCCGACCTGAGCCAGCTGCAGCGCCCACATACATGCAAACGCCTCGGCCGCCGGGTTCACGTACAGCTGTGAGACGCCGTATCTGGCGCGCTCGGCGTTGATCCGGTCGAGGCCATCGTGGCTGCACGCCGAATACGTCACTCCGTTGGTCGGTGGCGGAGGAGGTGGTGGCGTGTTGCTCGGCGGGGGCAACGTGGCGTTCACCGATGAACCCGAGAACCAACCCTGCAGATCCACGACCAAATGTGTCTGGGGTTGGCTCCAGAAGTCGAACCCACGCGTCGACGATTGGGTGATCGCGAAGTTGGCAACGACGTCGCCTTGTCCCATGGTGTTCAGCGTCGACGTCGTTGGCTGGCTGGTGCCGGCCGGGAACGCTCGGATGTAGCCGAGGTTGCCCTCGACGGAGGTGACGTTGTAGGCCATCGCCCCGGCTTGCGTTGCGGGCATTTCCACGCCACTGAGTGGGTAGATCGGGACGTTTACACCAAGGGGACTGCTCAGGCGCGTGTCCATCAGACGAGTGGGGTCAGACGCCGTGAAGAGGCCGTCGTTTCCCGCTGCAGCGGACGGCCCGGTGAAGTAGCCGGAATAGTCGACGACCACATGGCCACCGCCGGAGAGGAACAAGGTGACGCCAGCCGATGAGACGGGAAAGATGCCGCCGGCAGCGCGGGTTTGCTGCGAGGCATCCACGTTCAGGATCGAGGCGAAGGGGCGTTGCGTTCCGGCTGGGAACGCCGTCACGAAGCCGGGGAACAACGATTCAGTGACCGTGACGTTGAGCGCAAGGGCGACAGCGTCAGACGGAACACCGGCCGGCAGCGGAATGGTCACAGACCCACCGGGGCCGAGCAGTTGATTGGGTCGCGAGTCGTAGATTCGGCTCGACGAGCGCGGCACAAATCGGCCGGCTGTGCGTGCTGCGTTTGGCACAAAGGCGCCGACGACATCAACGATCACGTAGGCCGGCGCCGAGGTGAAGACTCGTAACGAACCGGTCGCATCGATTTTGGTGATCGAACCGTTGGCGCGTATTTGACCACCCTGGAAGTTGAGGTTCGACACCGTCGGGCGAGCTTGATTGGCTGGCCACGCCGTGAGGAATCCGGCTGCCTGAGGCTGAACAACAGTGAGCGTGAGCGTCAACGACGTTGCGCCGGAGGGGATTCCGCATCGCTGTGATGTTGCGATCGAGATGGTGAGCGCATCGACGCGGGAGTAACCCCCGGTGGAACCGGGGCGCGTGTCGGCGAGTCGGCACGGAGCGACGGGCACGAACGTTGCCGCTGTCGCCGAGGCCGCTTGGGCGCGGATCGGTGACCACAACTGCGTCGTCACCGTGACACCACCGGCCAGTAAACAGCCGGCAAGAACGGTTCTGAACGCACGAGTTCGTTGCAGATAGATGTGCATGGTTCATTTCCAATGCTTCAACGCCCTGAGCCAGTATGGAGGGTGCGGCGACGAACAGGGCGACCCGAGAGTCAAAGTTTGGTAAAGGTCGTGGTGGGCGTGGTTCTGTAGTGTCGATCAGCATGAACCATGCAGTGAAGTTCGGGTGGCTCTCACCGGTCATCGGTAATCGGTGGAGCGATCACCAACCGATCGTGATGTATCAGGAGCGCCACATCCTGCCGACGGCACTTCCACACTTCGATTCGTTGTGGATCGCCGATCACTTCTACGGCTTCGACGCAAAGACCGATCCGTTCATGGAGGCCTGGACCACGCTCACGTGGCTGGCGGCGAAGTTCCCGGACGTGTTGTTGTGTCACCACGTGTTGGGGCACGGTTATCGCCATCCCTCGCTCACTGCGAAGATGGCCGCCACACTGCAGACGCTCTCGGGCGGACGTTTCATCCTTGGCATCGGGGCTGGCTGGCGTGAGGACGAGTACGCCGCGTACGGCTACGAGTTCCCCAAAGCGTCGGTCCGATTCGCGCAGTTGGAAGAGGTGATTCACATCTGTCGGGCGATGTGGACGCAGGACCTCCCCTCGTTCAGCGGCAAGTACTTCGAGATCGTCGAAGCCTCGGCGCCACCGTTACCGCACCCGATCCCTCCGATTTGTATCGGCGCTTCGGGCGAGCAGATCGGACTCCCGATGGTGGGCCGCCTGGCCGACATGTGGAATGGCGGAATGCGCAAGGAGGCGGATTGGGTGCGCAAACGCGACATCGTTCGCACCGCCGCCGAGCGCGCTGGTCGCCATCCCGGCGATATTGAGATCAGCCTCACGGTGGAACGTGCGCTGCCCGAAACCGACGCAGAATCAGCCGAGTTTCGGGAACGTCTCGAGCATCTGGTGGGTCTCGGCGTGCGCCATTTCGTGTTGGACTTCGGCCACCCGAAGTCCACAGAACCGGTGCTGCGGTTCGTGCAACAGGTGATGCAACCGATGCGCGGATCTACTGCGTCGTGAGGCACTGATCTGCGCACAGCCGCCGTTCGCGTGGTTGGTGTCGAAGTATCGGTGCGCGAGATGGTTCCGCATGCCGGCGATGTCCTGCCACGGCACATCGTGCTCTTCGGCGAGCACTGCCGGATCGATCGCCTTGACCGCTTCACCGACCTCGATCAATCGCACCCTGACGGCATCGAACACGAGCCCGTCGATGAGGCTGCCGCGCTCCAAGTGGTCAGCGATCGCTTCCGCGGCAGCGAGCACGTCGGCGAGTCGTTGCGCATCGTTCCTCACAAGGCAATCGCTTCATTCGCGACGCGCTTGGCAACGGTCGGCTTGAGCCCCGTCGCAGGAACGACGTCCACCGGTCGCTTGAGGATTGTGCTCAGCTCGCGCTCGAGACCGACCAGACCGACTACACCGACGCCCTCAGCAAGATCGACGATGATGTCGACATCGCTCGACAGAGTGTCCTCACCACGGGCGACGCTGCCGAACACGCGCACATTCGTCGCGCCCCGCCGTCGGGCAGCGTCGAGGATCGCGCGGCGGCGCCGACGCGATCGCCGGCCGATCGGGTGTCCGGTTGGTCGCGCAACTCGACCGGTCCCGGCACCACCGTGATCGACACGGCGTGACCTGAGGCCTCGATCAGCTTCGACAACATCGCCAGCCCAGGTTCGCGTCGACCGTTCTCGTACGCGCTGACCACCGATCAGGGCTGGAGTCGACGTGAAGGTCATCCACCGCATGCTCGGCCACGCGTCTGCCGCGATGACACCCGACCGCAACCATCTCATGCCAGGTCAGGCAGAAGCCGTCGCGGACCGCCTCGATGGGCTGATGCAAGCCGCCGCGGTATAGCCCGAAAGGCTGTGGACAAAGTGCTGGGCGGACAAGGCGCGGGCAACTCCGTTTGAGGACCTTCGTCGACGGGCTCGATTTTGGCTCAGAAACACGCTCTGAACAGCAGCGGAACGAGAGGGATTTGAACCCCCGGCCCCTTGCGAGGCTTCCGCTTTCAAGGCGGATGCATTTGGCCACTCTGCCATCGTTCCGCCCGACAGGCTAGCGTTGACGGTCTACAACGGTTGACGGCAAAGGACCCCTCATGCTCCAGACAATTCCCGCCCGCCGCGGCAAGGCAACCCGCTTGGCCGCCGGCGACGCGATCAAGATCATCAACACCCACGGCACACAGGTCGTCGACTTTTGGGCTTTCGTTGCCGGCCTGCAAACCGAGTACGTCGGCATGGAGCAGAGCCGAGCCACGTGGACTCATCTGTTTCCGCGCACCGGCACGGCGCTGTACACGAACCGCCGCCGGCCACTGCTCGTGCTCGAAGAAGACACCTCGCCCGGTCGTCACGACACGCTGATGGCACCGTGCGACAACGAGCGCTACGGACTGCTCGGTTGCACCGACTACCACGACAACTGCCGCGACAACATGCATGCCGCCTTGGCGGAATTGGGCATGCAGGTTTCGTGCACGCCGGCCTCGCTGAACTTGTTCATGAACATCCCGTGGACCGAAGAGGGCGGGCTCTCCTTCGACCCTGCGCTCAGCAAGCCCGGCGACTACGTGTTGCTTCGTGCCGAACTCGACTGCGTCGTGGTGATGTCGTCGTGCCCACAGGACATCTTGCTGATCAACAGCCAGGCCCCCACCGAGGCGCACTTCGAGATCATTCCCGCCTGAGGTCACGCCGGTTTGCCTGTTGGATTCGGTGAAAATTGCCGATGGAGGTTGCCGCCAACACCCGTTAGGCTTACGGACGGAGAGGTGCCAGAGCGGCCGAATGGGGCACCCTGCTAAGGTGTTGATGGCTTCGGTCATCCGTGGGTTCAAATCCCACCCTCTCCGCCAGTTTCACGACGACCCCGCCCCACCCGGCGGGGTTTGCTCGTTTTCGGGCTCGTTGCAACTCAGTCAGCGACCTTCTCAATCTGCGCAGTGGTCGTAGTCTCTGAGCGCTGTATACGGCGACCGCTTTCGCTGAAATGTCCACCCGGTTTGGTCACTTTGCCACCGTCAACGTGGCAAACCCGTCAACCCCTCGTCAGGTGTAGTCCTTCTCAAGCAATTGACGGCGCAAAGACGTCGAACCTCGACCGTGGGTAGTTTCCTGTGGTTACCGGTAGGGCTGGCTTCGTGACGAACGTCCCCTTGATCTGGCGATTGAGTTTGGGCAAGAATCGCGGTCAGTTGCGTAACCAGGTGGCACGGGCGTTCATCTGGAGTGGCTCGCCCCGACGTTGCGTTTTCCGGCGAACGACATTCGAAGCACCTGATACGAGAACTACGAGAACTCACAACTGGGAGGTGGGGATGTTGCGGACGAACCGCCTGTTGGTCGTGATGTTTGCCGGGGCGAGCGTGCTGGCGGCATGCAGCGATGCCAAGGGCAGTGCGCTGAACCTCGGTACCTCCCCCGCATCGACCAGTGCTCCGACGACCAGCACGGCGGCTGTCACCACCAGCGATGCGCCTGCGACGACGACGACCGTCGGGTCAACGACCTCAACGACGCTGCCCTCCGAAGAAGAACAAGTCAAAGCCGACTTCCTTGCTGCCATGGCCGTCCGCCGCCAATGCGGACTTGACCCCGCCAACTGCGACTATGCCGCTCTCGCCATCCCCTCGTCTCCTATGGAGAGGGTGACCAGAGACCTAATGAAGTTTCGGATTGAGAACAACCTCAGTGCCGTCGCCGGCCACGGGGACCTCAAGCTGCGGGTTGAGGAGATTCAGTCTTTAGACCAGAAGGCTTCGCTTGTGGCGTGCGGCTACGACAACATAGTGATCTTCGACGTTGGTGACCCGGGTAATCCAGATGATGACATTGTCTTCAATGACTCCGCTGGGTCGGCTCGAACTACTTGGACGCTGGAACGCCAAAACAATCGTTGGTTGATTTGGGACGGCGTGCCAATCCAGGAACTGTCCGGTGGTGATCTGTGCGGTTTCTGAAAGTGGCAGCTGTGCTCGCATTGATGGCGGCGCCGACAGCTGATTCGATGTGCGTCTTTGCGATCGATGGAATTCCCGGCGGGACGGGGTCGGGGGGATCGTCGGGTGGGGCGATCATGGCGGGCGTGCAGTACGGCACGCCGCCGTCGTCGAAGGGTCGCTCGGATTTGTCGGGTTGCACATGGACGCCTGCCGGGGAAGCCCAGACCTTCGATGGCTTGACGGTGACGGAGAAGATCGTGAACGGCGTGAAGTACGTGCTGTTCTATCGATCATGTCCAACATCGGGGCGCGGGGTGTGGGTTCCGCAAGTGCCCACACGAACCCTCGGCCTCAGCGCAGCCGATCAAATCAAGCAGCGTCTTGCCAAGCCGACCCTCGGTTCGGCGCCGCCAGCGAACAAGGGCATCGTCAAGGTGGGCATGTGGCTGTGGACGGATCCGGCGCTGTATCAGCCGGTGTCCATCACGGCCTGGGTGCCGACCACCACCGGCATCGCGTGGGCCACCACGACGGCCACTCCGACGCGTTTGGTGTTCGCCTCAGGGGAGCCGGGCTCGTCGGCAACCGTGTGCCAGGGCCCGGGTCGGCAGTGGCTACCTCAATTTGGCGACGAGATTGCATCCGATTGCATGTACACGTACCAGCACTCCTCGGAGATCACCAATACCGACGTGTTCGCAGCCACGTTGTCGATCGTGTGGTCGGTGAGTTGGCGATCGAACGTTGCGGCCGGCGGCGGGCTCGGTAACTACACCACTTCAACGGCCCAACCGATGGTCGTGAACGAGATCCAGGCCGTTATCACCCACTGAGGCCCTGCCCTTAAATGTTGCAATTTGATGACGACGGGTGTAGACATTTCGTCATCAACCAAGCGACATGTCGCGGTGGGGCGCCCAGACACACGCTCCTCCATCGCCAGTTGACGGCCCAGCGAGGTCGTCATACGGACGAGAAAGGGCAAGCTGTTGAACGACGAACTCGAAGACGATTACGGATTTTGGGACGAGCATCGCAGCACCTCGATGACCGGGCCGATCACACGTCCGCACCGCATCGTACGTACCCGCTCCACTGACGCAGCGACGCCGACCAGCTCGCTGTCCGCAGCCACGCAGCGTCCCGACCGGCATGCACCGCGCCATCTGCTCTGGAAGCGCCTCGGTGCGCTTGGCCTCGTCGCAGTGCTTGCGATTGCGATTGCGCTCGCTGTGGGGAGCCGGGGTCCGCTGGCTCGGGTCGCGGCATTGAGCGCACCCCCGTCGGGTGACGCTGTTGCGATCGCTGCACCCGACGACACCGCTGTTGGCACGGTTGCCGACGCTGTTGATGGCACAGTCGATGGCACAGCCCCGGTCGAGGCAACGGGCACAGTCGGTGCTACGGAAGTGCCGGTCACGACGGCGGCCGCGCCGCAGGTGTTGCCTGCAGTGAAGTCGGCCGGTACTCGCGTCAACGGCGCGACCACTCCCCAGAATCGCTCCGTGTCGTCGTCAGCGTCGACCAAGTCCGTCTGCGCAAAGACCTACAGGGTTGTCGTTCAGGATTACTGGATCCTCATCGCCAAGAAGACCAACGTCTCGCTCGCGTCGCTATTGGCCGCCAACAATGCCACTACCAAAACGGCACTGTACGCGGGCAGGTCGGTGTGCCTGCCGGCAAATGCATCGGCACCTGTCGCTGCAAAGACGACACCAACAGCGGCAAAGCCAGCTCCGGCGCCTGCGAAAGTCGCGCCTGCGGCCGCCAAGCCGACACCCACCACGGCTGCGCCACCCCCGCCAACTCCGGCGCCAAGTCCGGCGCCAACTCTGCCGCCAAACCGGAGCTACTCGGCTGCGGAGGTCGAGCAGATCATTCGCGACGTCTGGCCCGACAATCTCGAGGATAAGGCCGTTGCCATCGCCAAGCGCGAGAGCAATCTGCAGCCAACGGCGCGCAACTACTGCTGCATAGGCTTATTTCAGATCTACTGGAACGTGCACAAGTCGTGGCTGACCGCGGTTGGAATCAGCTCTGCTGAAGCGCTGCTCGATCCGAGAGTCAACGCCGGAGCGGCCTACTTCTTGTACTTGCGCAACGGCGGCTGGGGTCCCTGGGGCGGGTAAAGACCGCCACGAAACAGTTTCGATTGCGGAGCCCGCAACGTAGACTGCTGCGACATACGCGCTCGTAGCTCAATGGATAGAGCATCTGACTACGGATCAGAAGGTTGGGGGTTCGAGTCCCTTCGAGCGCGCTGAACAGATCTAGCGACTGAGCTGGTCTGATTTCGTCTCGCCGGAACTGCGGAGATGGACCAAGGCTGGGTCGCGCAGCGGCGCGCCGTGCGAGACTCGTCACTATGTTGACGCCTGGTACGCGAGCTCCCGATTTTTCGTTGACGGATCAGTACGGCGACATGGTCCGCCTCGCTGACCTGCGCGGGTCGTGGGTGCTGTTGTGGTGGTATCCGAAAGCGGCCACACCCGGTTGAACTGTGCAGGGCCAGGGCCTGCGTGACAGCGCCCACGAGTTCGATGAATTGGGTGCTGTCATCCTTGGCGCATCGTTCGACACGCAAGCAGAGAACCGTGCGTTCTCCGATGCGCAGCAGTTCCCGTTCCGACTAATGAGCGACACCGATCGCGTGGTTGGTACGGCCTACGAAGTCACCCGATCGGCGCGCGAGCAATACGCGCAGTATCCCCGTCGGTACAGCTACCTCATCAATCCTGAGGGCGTGATTCGGCGGAGCTACGACGTGGTCGATGTGGCGGAGCACGCTGCCGTCGTGCTCGCTGATATCCGCGTGCTGCAAACTTCAGCGCCGGGCGGTGCCGAGTGAGCGACGGCTCACCGTTCGTCAAACCGATCGAGCCGCGCGTCGTTGATGCGGATCGCGACGCGGCCGAGTTGCACGCGCGCGTCAGAGCGGTTTCGCGCGGAGCAGCGCGCGCGGCGGTGCTCGGAGTCAACGATGGGTTGGTCACCAACGTCTGCCTGATCCTTGCCCTTGCCGGAGCGAGCGCAAGCTCCGGCAGCGTGCGCATCGCTGGCATTGCCAGTCTCGTCGCGGGTGCGTTCTCGATGGCTGCCGGCGAGTGGGTGAGCCTGCGCAGTCAGGTGGAGTTGTACGAAGGCATCCTGGGTGAACTGCACGATCTGGTGCGACGCAATCCGAAGCTGGTGCTGAACGAGCTCACCAAAAAGTTGGTCGACGCGGGTTTTGCCGAGGACACAGCTCAGCGCGCTGCCACCGAACTGCCGTTGGACGAGCAACGCTTCGTCAACTTCTCGGCGCGCACCATCTTCGGCCTGGACCCTGATCAACTTGGCTCGCCCACCACAGCAGCAATCAGTTCGCTCGCCCTGTTTGCAGTGGGGGCTGCGGTGCCGCTGGTGCCATGGTTCTTCACCATCGGCACGTCTGCGGTGATTGCTTCGGTGGTTGCAACAGCGATCGCCAGCGTTGTGGTTGGCGCTTACATCAGTCGCACAGCCGCACGCCCGATCGGCCGCGGCGCGATGCGCCAGTTGCTGATTGTGGTTGCGGCCGCCGCGGTCACCTACGGCATCGGCAAGTTGTTCGGCACAGTGGTGTCGTGACCACTCCGGTGAGTCTGTTTCGCGGCGCGTAAGCTCAGGGCGGTTTGCGGGTTCCCTGTGCCTGCAACGAGAGGACATCATGCGCATCACCCGCGTCGACGTGTACAACTTCGATCTCACCTACGTACACGGCCAGTACGTGATGTCCGGCGGTCGTGTCATCGACTCGCTGCCGTCCACTGTGGTGTGCGTCTCCACCGACGAGGGCGTGCAGGGTTGGGGCGAGGTCTGCCCGCTCGGTACCACCTACCTGCCGTCACATGCAGGCGGTGCCCGCGCCGCGCTGCACCTGCTTACACCCGCGTTGCTGGGTCTCGATCCCACCAATCTCGCCGCCGTGAACGACGGGATGGATGCGGCCCTGATGGGTCACGAGTACGCGAAAAGCCCGCTCGACATCGCCTGCTGGGACATCATGGGAAGGGCCCTCGGTGCCAGCGTCACCACGTTGCTCGGTGGCCTTCGCCAGACCGACTTCCCGCTGTACATGGCGGTACCGCTGGGGTCGCCCGATTCGATGGCCGAGTACGTGCTGGCGCGCAGCGCTGAGGGTATCCACCGGTTCCAGCTCAAGGTGGGGGGTGACCCACGCGTCGATGGTCTGCGTGCGCGTCAGGTGATCGAGGCCACCGGGCCCGACGATCTCGTGGTGGCCGATGCCAACTGCGGTTGGCGGCTGAATGATGCCATCATCGCAGCGCGACTGATGGAAGACCTGCCGCGCCTGTACTTCGAGCAGCCCTGCCCGACGATGGAGGAGTGCATCGAGGTGCGCAAGCACACCACCTTGCCGATGGTCTACGACGAGGTCGTGCACGACGTGCCCACGATGTTGCGGGCCGTGCGCGAGGGTGGCGCCGGGGCCTTCAACCTGAAGGTGTCGAAGGTGGGTGGACTCACCAAGGCCAAGCTGATGCGCGACCTCGCTCAGGATCTCGGTATTCAGGTGACCATCGAGGACACATGGGGTGGCGACTTGGTGTCGGTCACCTCGGCGCATCTCGCGGCGAGCACACGCGTCGATGCGCTGCTCACGGTGTCGTTCATGAACGACTGGACCAACGAGCACGTGGCCGGCTACCAACCGCGCAGCGTCAATGGCTTCGGCACGGCCCCAACGGGCCCCGGTCTCGGCATCGACGTGGATCGCGCGATGCTCGGCGAGCCGCTGTTCTCAGCCGTGCTCTGAGTCAGCCTGGTTCAGGCGGTACCAACCGCGGATCGTGGCGGATCAGTTCTTCGAGCATCGCCCGACGTTCGGGATCGACGTGCTCGAGGTTCTCGGCGACCGACACCCGCATGTGCGTGGTGGTGTAGTCGTTGGTGGGATGCGAACTCTTCGACCGGTAGTGATGCAAGAGCGTGGTCATTGCCGCGTTCTCGGTGAGCACGTCGGCTTCGATGGTGCGCACACCAACGTGCGCGCCCGTCACGAGGAGCACCTCGAACAGCAGGTGTCCCAGGCCATGATGCTGGAAGTTGTCGAGCACCGTCATCGCGAATTCCGAGGTGCCGGGCGAGGTGGGGATGGCGATCAGCCGAGCCACTCCGATGGCGGCCTCGAACCACGAGTCGGCCGTGGTGTCGAGTAGATCGGCGTCGAGCGCGATGACTGCAAAATGGCGGGGTGGATCGAGCGACAGCAGCGACTTCATCACTGATTCGGGCATGCGCGGCATCGCGCTGAAGAAGCGCATCCGCCGCGATTCGGCACTGAGTCGCTGGAAGCCGTGAGCGAGCAGCTCGCCGTCCATCGGCGTGGCCCAACGCAGCATCACAGTCTTGTCGTTGAGGATGATCTTGATCACTGGTCTGCGCCGTTCTGCCCACCTGCGTTGAGCGACCAGAGGTCCACCGGTTCGCGAAAACCCTTGAGTTGTCGCCGGCCAGCCTGCGCGAAGTGCATTTGCGGGGCACGCACGGTGACGCCCGTGTCGACGAGCACCTCACCGGGGATCGCGATGTCAGCCATTCGTGCCGCACGGTTGACGGTCTGGCCATAAAGATCGCCACCATGCGCGATGACCGGTCCGTAGGCCAGGCCGCCACGTGGGTTCGGAGCGTCGGCAGAACCGACGATGGCCAACAGCCCGAGAGCGATCGCGCATGCTGCTTCGGCATCGACCGCAGTGAACATGACCTCGTCACCGATGAGTTTCACAACTCGCCCGCCATGATCGGCAACGAGATCGCAGGCGTTGGCCTCGAACGTGAGCACCAGATCCAACAGCGCGGGTGCCGACAACTGCGACGACAGCGCGGTGAACTCGGTGAGGTCCACGAAGCCAACGGCGAGCGGCAACGTGTTGTAGTCGGTGGAGGCGCCGCGGGCCAGGCGGGTCGCGATCAGGGACTGCTCGAGGTGGGCGCGAAACATCGGCTCGAAGATGGCAACGGCACTGCCTGTCATCAGCGTCGCGTCGTAGATCGAACGGGCTAGGGCGAGTTCGTCGCTGTCGGCACTGGACACCAGCGGCGCCTCGATGTCGAGCAGAAACATCTCGCTGGCGGCATCAGCGATACGGCGCATCGACGTGCCCACGACCCGCGTGAAATGGAGGAGTTCGTCAAGGCTGAAGATCGTTGATGCCGCATTGAATGAGCGGAACATCTCGGCATCGCCTGCGGTGAAGTCGGCCGCACCCGGATCGTTGGGCGGGAAACCACTGGCGCGGCGCACGTCGTTGATCGATTCCACTGTGGTGCCGATTTCTTCGGCGATCTGACGCAGGCTCGTGCGCGGCCCGGGCCGTAGGGCGATGTCGCCGGCGAGAGCACGCAACTGGCTGTCGGCTTTGGCCGCGAGCATTTGGTCGACGGAGATGCCCAACGATGCAAGCCAGGTGAGCAAATCGAAACGCTGGTGGGCTGTGGGCGACAACGGATCGTAGAGGCCCGCTGCAATCCAAGCGTCGGTGGAATCTACATCGTCGCGCTGGGCCATCGAGTGGAGCCTAACGGAGACCTTCACGCGCAGATGCCGGCTCATCCAAGAGACGAACCGGCATCTGCAGCGTGTCGAGCGTGTTCAGTTCTCGAACGACGTGATGGTGTCGCCGATCTCCGTGAAGGTGGTACTGGTGTGATTCCACTGCAAGATCGTGAGCGACTGGAACGGGAAGCCGTCCTTCTCACCGTTCATTCTGTAGCTGATATCCGGGCGCGCCATCGATGGCGTGAAGGTCATGCTGCGCGCTGCCTCGATGATCGACTGGCGGCTGAGTGTGCCGGTGGCCTGCGCTTGCTTCATGATCGCCACGGTCACTTCGGCAGTGGTCCAACCGGTTTCGGTGGTACCAATGTCGCCTGCGAGACCTGCTGCTTTGTAAGCGTCGAGGAACGTCTTGATCGCGGGGTTATCGGCGTTCTTGGGGTCGGCGCCGTCGAGCAGGTTGCCCGAGGTGTACACGCCGTCACCTGCAGGACCGGCGAGGGTGTCGACGAACAACTTCGATGCACAGGTGTTGGTGACGAACACCTTGGGATCCCAACCGGCAGTGGCTGCTTTCGCGTTGGCGAGTTCCTTCAGGAATGCCGGGCACTGCAGTCCCAACGGGATCGCAAGTATTGCCATTGGCTTCTTGGCGGCAATACTGCCCACCTGGTTGGTGGGCGGGTTCTCATCGGTGCCCTCGACGGTCTGCTCGTCGACCACTTTCAGGCCCAGCTTCGCAGCTGCCGGCTTGAACGCATCGGCGTAGATCTTGCCGAACTCGGTGTTGATGTAAAACAGCCCAACCGTGCCACCATCGCCGATGAGTTCCTTCAGCTTGGTGGCGTACATCTGAGCTTCCAGGTTGTACGGCACGAGTGCTCCGGTGAGCCACGCGTACTTGGCGACCTCTGAGCCCCACGCGGGGTTGCCGGTGAGTGCCTGCAACTGAGGGATGCACTCTTCGTTGAGGGTGTCGCGCACGGCCAGGTTGTTGGGTGTGCCGATGATGCTGGAGAAGATGTTCACCTTGGCGTCGATCAGCGACGAGACGACGCCGGGTGTCTGTGTGGCGTCGTACTGGTCGTCGCGGATGTCGCTCTTGAGGTTGATGCCGGTGAGCAACTTGTTGTCGTTCGCGTACTTCAGATACAGCTCGAAGCCATCCTTCACGGGAGCGAACGCAATAGCGGGGCTACCCGACAATGGCATCACGGAGCCGATGGTGAGGTCACCGGTGATCGGTGCTGCGGCGGCCTCCGGGTCGGCGCAGTTGTCGACCGGCGCCTTCCAAGCAGCGGCACCCGCGGTGTCCGATGGTGCGGTGCTTGCATCCGTGACGGTGCCTGGTGTGGTGGCACCTCTGGCCGATGTGCCGCCGGTCGGCGTGGTGCTGGTGGTCTTTGCACTACTGCTGCACGCCGCGAACAGCAACGTGGCTGTTGTGGCGAGAGCGGCGAGGTGTTTGGTTCGAAGAATCATGTGAGTCTTCCCTTCGCTGGTGACTAGGTCTCTCCAGCGACGGCCGGCGAGATGTGCTCGGTTGATTCCGTGGTGGGCCGCGCGGCGCGCAGCGGACGGGGAATCACTACCGCAATCCTACGTGCCTGCAGCTTGATGAACCCCACCAAACCGTAGGGCGCGATGAACACGAACACGATCACCAGCACGCCCAACAGGAACGAGGCAACGGGTCCTTTGCTGAGCGGGCCGGGAAGGAAGTCCCATTTGATGGCGTTCGTCTTGAGCAGATCGTCGGCGAAGAAGTAGCTGAACGCGCCGACGATGGGTCCGGCGAGTGTGGCGGCACCGCCGAGGAATAGGGCGAGCAGGTACTTGATCGAACTCAAGATGGTGAAGGAGTTCTCGTCGAGCGTGGCGAGTTGCGCAGCGGCGAGCCATCCGGCAACTCCGGCGAGCGCGGCAGAGATGCCGAACGTAACGGTCTTGGTGAGCGCAAGATTCACGCCCATCACGGCTGCGGCCGTTTCGTTGTCGCGCACGGCGACCAGCGAACGTCCGATGCGGCTCTTGCGGATGTTGCGCACGATGACGTAGGTGACCAGCAAGAGTGCGATGGCGAGCCAGAACAGGAACAACGCACGATCGGGGCGGTTGTTCGAGAGTCCGGTCCACGTGGGTGGTCGCAGGCGCATTCCCTTCAGGGTGGACGCCTTCACCGTCTGGTCCAAGAACTTGCGCGCAACTGTGGGCCATACGAACGCGACCGCGAGGGTGACGAGTGCGAGATACGGTCCCTTCAGTCGGAGTGCCGGCAAGCCCAACATGAGACCGAGCATGAAGCACAGCACGCATGCCACTGCCAACGACACCCACGGATTCCAGTGCCATGCGTTCACCGAGTATCCGGCAGTGAACGCGGCGAGGCCGACGAAAGTGGAGTGACCCAGCGAGATCTGGCCGTTGAACCCGAGCAGGAGGTTCAGCGACACAGCGGCGATCGCGAGCGTGCAGGCTTGGGTGATCTTGCCCAGTGTCGATGGCGCGGAATCGGCAGCGATGAACACGGCGACGGCGGCGAGGGCAGACACGCTGATGACGCGCAGCACCCAATGCAGCGGGCCGGATTCCCTGATCCTGAACGGCATCGCTATACCCGTTCCACGCGGGTGCTGCCGAACAGGCCCGAGGGTCGCACGAGGAGCACCACGAGAATGATCAAGAACGCGACTGCGATTGCGGTGTCGGCACCGATGTAGGTGCTGCCCCACCAACTCTTCGGGTAGTTGGTGACCAGGCTCTCGATGACGCCGAGCGACAGGCCACCGACCACAGCACCGAGTGGACTGTCGAGACCACCGAGGGTCGCTGCCGCGGATGCAAGCAGGAACACGCCGAACATCGTGCCGAGGTTCACGTTTGCGTTGATGCCCGCGACCAGACATCCGCCGATGGCGCCGATCGATGCAGACAACGCCCATGACAGCATGAGGATTTTGTTGGTGGGTACGCCGGCGAGTTTCGCAGAATCGGGGTTGTTCGCAACCATGCGCATGGCGAGGCCGACCTTGGTCTTTTGGAAGAGCAGGAACAACAGTGCGGTGATCACGAGCACGGTCACGAGCACGCCTACGTATTCGTAACGCCAGATCGCACCGCCGGGCAGTCGGAAGAAGTCGGTGGGTTTGTTGGGGAACAGCGTCCCGAAGGGAAGGCCGGTGGCGGCACCTTTGAACAACAGACCCGAGAGCGAGTTGAAGGCCTGGAACAGTCCGATCGTGATGACCACCACGGCGAACGGCGATTTTTTGCCGGCTGGTCGGATGAGCCCGAACTCGATGACCCCACCGACCACGAAGGCGCCGCCAGCTGCGATCATGATCGCGAGCCACAACGGCACGCCGTGGTCGTTGATCCACCAAGCACCGAACGTGGCGAACAGGGCCATCTCACCTTGCGCGAAGTTGAGGTGTCCCGTGCCGCGGTAGATCACCACGAGCCCGAGCGCGATCAGCGAGTAGATGGACCCGCGGGCCAGTCCGTTGAGGACGTATTGCAACAGATGTCCCATGCGTTCCTCTCAGTACCCCAGGTAGGCCTTGCGGACGGTGTCGTTGTTGGAGATCTCCTCGGAAGTGCCCGACGCAACGATCGCGCCGGTCTCGAGCACGAAGACACTATGGGCAATGCCCAGCGCGAGGTTGGCGTTCTGCTCCACGATGAGAATCGACAGGCCGCGCTCGGCATTGAGGCGTTGCAGTACGGCAAACAGTTCCTGGGTGATGATGGGCGCGAGGCCCAGGCTCGGTTCATCGCACAACAGCAGCTTCGGTCGGCTCATCAACGCACGTGCGATCGCGAGCATCTGCTGCTCGCCGCCGGAGAGACTGCCAGCTTTTTGTTCGCTGCGTTCGCGTAGGCGCGGAAACACGTCGAACCACTCTTGAATGTCGTCGTCGATATCGGAACCGGTGCGCACGAATGCCCCTGCGCGCATGTTGTCTTCGACGGTGAGATCGGTGAATGTGCCGCGGCCCTGAGGCACCTGGGCGATGCCGATGCGCACGATCTCATCGGGCGATCGCTTGGCGATGGGATCGCCGAGGAACGTGATTGCTCCCTTGCGCGCGATCATGCCCGAGATGGCGCGCATCGTGGTGGTCTTGCCCGCACCGTTGGCACCGAGGATCACGGCGACCTCTCCCTGCGCAACCTGCAGGTTGAGTCCCTGCAACACCTGCACCTGGCCGTAGCCGGCAGTGAGGCCGCGCACGTCGAGCAGTGGCGCGACGTCGTTGGCATGTGTTGGTTCGGGTGGCTGAGTTTCGGAGCTCGTGGTCGCGCTCATGTCGTGGTCCCCAGATACGCCGCAATGACACGTTCGTCGCTCTGCACGTCGGCGGGTGCGCCTTCGGCGATCTTGCGCCCGAACTCCATGGCCACCACCTTGTCGGAGATGCCCATCACCATCGCCATGTGGTGTTCGACCAACAGCACCGCGAGCTTGAATTCATCGCGGATACGCATGATCGTCTCGCTGAGTTCGTCGACCTCGCTATGCGTGAGGCCCGAGGCGGGTTCGTCCATCAGTAAGAAGGTGGGCCGTGCGGCGAGCGCTCGCGCGATTTCGAGTCGCTTCAGCGTACCGAACGGCAGGCCTGCGGCAGGATGGAATGCAAGGTGATCCAGATGGAGGCTGCGCAACAGGTCGCCGGCCTCGTCGCGAACAGCGCGCTCGGTTTTGGCGGTACCGATGCGGAACGTGGAGCGGATGAAGCCCGCACTGCCTGTGCTGTGCGCGCCCACCATCACGTTCTCGAGCAGGGTCATGGTGGGAAACAGGGCGAGGTTCTGGAACGTGCGCGCGATGCCCAGATTGGCGATGCCGTGCGCAGGCACCTGCAAGAGATCGGTGTCGCGGAAACTCACACGGCCCGAAGTGGCCTGATAGATGCGGCTGATCACGTTGAACATGGTGGTCTTACCGGCGCCGTTGGGACCGATGAGACCGCAGATCTGGCCCTCGTCGATGGTGAACGACAGACCATCCAGGGCCACGATTCCCCCGAACCGCACCGACACATCGTGTACATCGAGCATTGCCATCCGAACCGAACCCTCCTGAACCCCATCGCAGGCCTGAACCCCATCGGAGGCTAGTTCAGAGCGGACAAGCCGTCGCGCTGTCATCGCAATGTCGTGGCGTGGAACCGCTCAGGCGGTGGCCGCACTGCGCGCCGCAGCGGCGTCGGCGCACGCCGTTGGTCGGGCGACTCTCGTTGCCTGCACCTCAGGAGCTGGCGAGAGCTGCTCGCCTTTGCGCCAGGCGTCGAGGTACTTCGGCGGCCAGATCTCGCCACGCCGAACCTGCCACTCGGTGGTTGGGCACGGCCACGAGATGCCGACGTGCGTGTGACACGCCGAGTTACGCGCATCGCCGGTCTGGCCCATGACGCCTAACGCGTCGCCAGGTGCAACTCGCGCGCCGACCGATGTGGCCACCGAGGCAAGGTGGGCGAAGTAGTAGCGCACGCCGTCGTCGCCGATCATCGTCACGTACTTGCCGCCGCGAGTGGCGGGATCGTTCACCTTGGGATCCCACGGGTCGGTGATACGGATCTCGGTCACGTTGCCTGATGTGGGCGCCACGACACCGGCCGCGCAGCCGAACACGTCGATGGCGGGGTAGTCGTGATGCGTGGTGCCGTAACTGACTCGCTTACCGACGAACGGGAAGACGTAGACGGGTACGGTCGCCACGGTTGTGATGGGTGCCGCAGGAGTGGGTTCGACGGTCGTCGGTGCGACCGACGTCGGCGACAGCATGGTCGGCGCAACGGTGCTCGCCCTGGTGTTGAGAGCCGTGGTCGATGACTGGCTCGTGCACGCGGCCGCGCCGCACAACAGCAGAGTCAACAGTGCCAGCCGCCTCATCGGGCAAGTTCGGCGCGCAACACTTCGAGTTCGGCGGCGATGGCATCGCGCGCCATGTCGCGCAACGCGTAGATGTCCTTCGCCGTCATCCCGGTGACCTCGATTGGTTCGAGCACGCGCACTTCGGCGGTGCTCACACCGAGCCGCCAGTCGTGCGGGCGCAGTGCTGTATGGCAGCCGCTGACGGCGAGCGGCAGGATCGGAGTGCCCGTTTCGATGGCGAGACGGAACGCGCCGTTCTTGAACTTGCCGAGTTCGCCGCTGGTGCTGCGCGTTCCCTCGGGGAAGAACATCACGCTGACCTTCTTCTCCAACCGATCGGCGCACTGGCGCATCGCGTCGGCGGCGCTGCTGACCTCGCCGCGAGTGAGGCGGACATCGCCGGCCAACGACATCTCCCAACCCATCACCGGGATCTTGAAGTTCTCGACCTTGCTCAGCCACTTCATCTCGAACGGAAGGTGACTGATGAGCAAGATGTCGACGAAAGACTCGTGGTTGGACACCACGATGTAGGGGCGTCGCGGATCGTTGGGGATGGTGCCGCTGACGCGGAAGTTCCACAGTGGGTTCAGCTTGCCCGACACCACGGGGAGTTTGCGGAACAGGTACCCGGTCCAGTAGCGGCCCTTGTCGAAGGGCATCGTGACGACTCGCACGATGGCCATCATCGGTAGCCAGATCACCACGCACAGACCGATCACGAGCCACGCCCACAAACTCAAGATCGTGCGTACCACCTTGCCGCCGAGAAGACGTTCGCGGCGTGCGGGTGTGCGTGGGGATGTCTCATTCACGTGACCATGCTGCCATGCGCGGGGGTGACATCTGGCCTCGGGATGGCGCGTTCACCGATCGCTGCCTACCGTATGCGTATGAGTACTTCGTCGCATCGTGTCGCCGACATCGTCGACACCGTCATCGAGTTTCCCGTGGTCACGAGCTACACGCGTATCGGGCCCGCTGTTCGCAGTCGTCTCGATCACTGGAAGGCGCTCGACTCCTACGATCTCACCGGTCGCGTGATCGTGATCACCGGCGCTACTTCGGGTCTCGGACTTGCTGCCGCCGAGCAGTTCGCCAGACTCCATGCAACGTTGGTGGTCGTTGGACGCAATGCCGACAAGACCGAGCGGGTGCGCAACGACCTGGTCGCGGCCACGGGCAACGACAACGTGTCGGTTGCGCTGGCCGACATGGGCGATCTCGCCCAGGTGCGTTTGCTCGCCGCCGACCTGTTGCAGCGACTGCCACGGATCGACGTGCTCATCCATAATGCGGGCGCACTGTCCGACACGCGTCAGGTCAGCGCGCAGGGCATCGAGATGACGGTGGCGAGCCAAGTGGTTGGACCATTTCTGCTCACGCAACTGTTGCTCGATCGGTTGGGCGAGAGTGCACCCAGTCGCGTGATCACGATGGCCTCTGGCGGGATGTACAGCCAGCCGCTCTGCGTGTCGAATCTCGAAATGAGCGAGCAGGACTACAAGGGCTCGGCAGCCTACGCGCGCGCCAAGCGGGCGCAGGTCACCCTGAATGAGATGTGGGCGCAGCAGGCCGACACCGATGGCGTGCACTTCCACTCGATGCATCCGGGTTGGGCCGATACGCCCGGTGTGCAGGAGTCGCTACCCACGTTCCGGCGCATCGTCGGCCCACTGCTGCGTACGCCGCTCGGCGGCGCCGACACGCTGGTGTGGTTGGCTGCGGAGGATGACGCGCCGTTGGCCTCGAACGGTGGTTTTTGGCTCGATCGTCGGCGTCGCGGTCTGCATATACTGCCGTCGACCCGCAAGTCCGACACGCCCGATCGTCGACTGCGGCTGTGGGATCACGTGGCCGACTTGGCGACGAGGTAACCGCTACCGACTCGTCACGTCGACGTTTGGTTGTTCTGCCCGTCGGGTACGAAGAGGCGTGTCCCGGTCGCTGTTTTCGCCCGTCGCACGTCGCCACCCGAGGTGGTTCGCCGTCGTTGCGGGTCTTGCCGTGGCGCTCGCTGCTCCGAGCGCCTTGACGGCCTGTTCGTCGGTACGCGCCCCCGCGGCAACAACCAATGTTGTACTCGTCGGGGATTCGTTGGCCGTTCAGGCGCGTCCGTACCTCGGCCCTCTTCTCGGCTCGCTCATGCTCATCGACAAGTCATTTGGTGGCACGTCACCGTGTAACGCGCTCGAGGCGGACCTCCAGATCAGCGCAGGAAGCGTGGTCGTTATTTCGTTTACGGGCAACTCTGCATTTGCGTGCATGGCTGACGACGCTGGTGGCTTTCTTCAGGGCGACGCGCTCGTGGCCAAGTACCGCGCTGACGTCACAGCGCTCATCGCGATTGCGCACACGGCCGGTGCGCGGACCTTGCTGGTGGGCCAACCCGCACGCGCCGCAACTGATCCGGCCAACGACCTTGTGACGGCGATCAATCGGATGTATGCAGAGTTGGCGCATTCGTCGCACGTGGCGTTCGTTGACGCGGGAGCAAGTGTCGAAAACCCCGACGGAACCTTTGCCCTCGGCCTGCCCTGCGTGCCCGGCGAGCAGGAGTGTGGCTCAGACGGAACCAACGTGGTGCGCAACGACGATGGTGTCCATTTCTGCCCCGGGCCTCCGACGCAAACGGTTGACTGCCCGGTCTATTCCTCGGGAGCGTTCCGCTTCGCCAACTCGATCGCCACAGCGGCGCACCGTTTGTGAACGATGCTTCTTGACAAACGGGTCTGACGGGCAGCGGCGATGGGCAGCGGCCGGACCGTGCGGTCAGCGGATTGCGATGGGTCGTACTACGTCTGACCGATCGACGCTCTCGAGAAACGACGTGGGTATTCTCATGGCGATCACCCCAGCATCAGACCAAGGATTCAGCGGAGGACCTCGCGACGCCGTTCTGGTCGACGTGTTGCATGGTGGTCGACTCTTACTGGGTGCAGTGGCCTGCTCGGTCGCGATGATCAGGGACGATGGTCGCGATCTCACCTACATCGCCGCCGACTGCCATGCCGCTGCGTGAAACGGCCATCGGCCATCGGCCATCAGTTCGAACCGATCACCGCAACGTTCGACTTGCGATGGGTCATGGCGTCCGCGGCGGGCATCCCCGACGATCGGCCAAAGTTTTACGCGACCGACGGCGCGCTGGTCGTGCACCCTATGTTTGCCGTCGCGCCGGAGTGGGCGCTGCTCATCGCGAATCGCTCGCTGCCCGACGGTATGACGGTGCTCGAGGCAAAGCGTGGGATACACGTGGGCCACGATGTCACCTTGCGCCGTTCGATCCTGGTGGGTGAGTTGGTCACGCTCCACGCGTCCATCACCGCTGTCGGGCGTCGCAGCGCCGGCGCCGCGCAGGAGACCACGTTCGCTGCGGTGGATACGGCAGGGGAGGTCGTATGGGAGACCCACTTCTCCTCGCTGTTCCTCGGCGTGGAGTACGAAGGTTCGTTGGCGGGCGCCTCGACTGGCTCATCAGTACCGCGTGATTCGTCGCGTGGTGTCGCGGCCATCGCGACATGCGCGTCGGAAGTCTGCATGGTCGATGCGCACGTCGATTCCGAGTGCGCGCGCATCTGGGACCCGATCCACACGGATGTGGTGGCGGCGCGTGCAGCAGGACTTACTGCGCCGATCTTGCACGGCACGGCGATGCTTGCGCGAGCGGTCTCAGGGGTCGTCGACTTGGCGGGGTGCCGCTGGCCGACGTGCGCAGGATCGCGTGTCGATTCGGCGCAATGGTGCCGCTCGCATCCACCATCGAGATCTGTTTACTCACCGTCGATGGGTGCACATTGGGTTTCGACGTGCTGCAACAGGATGGCCGCCGAGCCATCTCCGACAGCGTCATCGAGTTTCGTGCCCCGGTTGTTGGGTGAAGCGGCACCGCTGCTTGGCTCGGTGAATGGCGTTTTGGCGGTGGTTGGCAGCACCCGCTTTCATGGTTGTCGTACCCCGGTGCGAGAGTAATCGAGCATTCTGAAGTTTTGTGGATGTGTGGTTGTGTATCGAACATGTGTTCGGTAAAGTGGTGTGTGTCCGACTTCCCCGGATGATTCGACGGTTGGTCCGTCCTGTAGCTCGTTGTTGTTCGAGTTCTTGTTCGTGGGGGTGTTTCGTGTCGGTTGTGGAGTTGGTTGCCGCGTTGGAGGTGTTGGATCCAACGGTGTTGGATCGTGACGAGATCGCGGTTGCGTTGGGGTCGTTGGCACGGGTGCGGGGTTGGGTCGACGCGACACAGGTCGGGTTGGCGCGCCGGTTGAAAGAGATCGCGGTGGTGTCGCCGGGTGTGTGCCCGGAGGCTGATGTTGCGGCCGGGTCGCGTTCGGGTCGCCGTGGTGGGGATCGTGCGGTGAAACGGGCGGGCACGCTAGACGCGGTCCCGGAAATGGAATCGTCACTGGCGCACGGTGATGTGTCGGGTGAGCATGTTGATGTGTTGACGAACGCGTTGAAGGGTGTGAAACCTGAGCATCGTGACGCGTTGGCGGCTGATTCGGCCCGGTTGATCGCAGTGGCAGAGAACTCGACTCCGGAACAGTTCGCTAGGTTCTTGGCGGTCGAGGTGGCACGTTTGGATGCGCGTGCTGGTGATGAACGGTTGGTGCGTCAGCGTCGCAATATCGGGTTGCGGTGGTGGTTGGACCCGGTCACGGGGATGTGGTGTTTGCGTGGCCAGTTCGATCCGGAGACCGGGTTAGTGATGCAGGGCCGGTTGGAAAACACCGTCGACGCGATGTTTCATGCCGGTCTGCCCGATGATTGCCCCGAGGGGGACGCCAAACAGGACTATTTGTGTGCGTTGGCGTTAGCGGCGTTACTGCAAAACGTTGGCGGTGCTGAGGGTGAAACGTTCGCGACCGCGGGTGACCGGGTCGAGGTGTCGGTGATCATTGATCTCGAAACACTGCTGAACGGTTTGCATGAACACTCGATCATCGATAACGGCGCGGGTGCCGTATTACCGGTCGAGTCGTATCGACGTCTGGCATGCCAAGCCGCGATCATCCCGGTCGTGCTCGACAGTGCCGGGGTGGTGCTCGATCAGGGGCGTGCAGCGAGATTGGCGAACCTGAACCAGCGGCGTGCGATCCGGGCGATGTATGCCACGTGTGCGATCCCGGAATGTGTGCTGCGTTCACGGCATTGTCAGCCCCATCACCTGTGCTGGTGGGAACATCACGGGCCGACCGATCTTTCGAATTTGTTGCCGTTGTGCTCACGACATCATCACGCCGTACACGAAGGCGGCTGGCAACTCGTGATGCACCCTGATCGTTCACTCACCATCACATATCCCGACGGCAGCGTCCGAACCACCGGACCACCCGCATCCCAGCGGGCAGCCTGAGCTCGTCGCCACAGGCCAGACGGCTGACGACCGGGATCAGCGAAACACTTCAGCGTTTGCCGAACTCGGCACGCTTGTTGGCGCGTGCGAAAATGGTCTTCAGGTACGCACCCTCGGGGAAACCAATGGGGTGATCGGGCGCGTGGGTGCTGCGCAGGATCTCGCTGATGCGGTGGCGGCTGGAGTCGGCGCCAAGGTGCACGGCCGAAAAGAACTCGTCAGCGTGAATCCGGCTGGAGCATGACGACTGCACCAGGAGTCCGCCCGCCTCGGTGAGATCGAGAGCAAGGCGGGTCAAGCGTTTATATGCGTGCACGGCACGCTCGAGATCGCTTGGTTTCCGAGCGAAGGATGGAGGATCAACGATGACGATGTCGAAGCGCCGGTGCTGCTTGGCGAGGGCCTGCATCACCTCGAAGGCATCACCGGTTTGCGTGGTGTGCTCGCACTTGGCCACGTTCGGGATGCCGATGTTGTGTTGTATGTTGCGAACGGCGGTTTCCAGTGCAGTACCGTTCAGGTCGACGCTGTGCACCGAACGTGCGCCGCCGGCCGCGGCATAGACCGAGAAGCCGCCGGTGCATGCAAACACGTCGAGCACCTTGGCATCGCGTGCTAGCCCTCGAACTTTGGCGCGATTGTCACGCTGATCGAGGAAGTGTCCGGTCTTTTGGCCGTTCACCACATCGGCTTCGAAGACCAGGCCGTTCTCGCGGAACAACACGGGTGCGGTGGGCAGTGCGCCCACGAGTGCGGTGCCTTCGCGCAGGCCGTAGAGATTTGGGCTGGCACCGGTTTGGCTGGCACCGGTTTGGCTGGCACCGGTTGGGCTGGCGACGTCGCGGCTGAAGCGCAGCACCACGGCGTCGGGCGTGAAGCGTTGGTGTAGAAGCGGCACGATCGCGGCCAGGTATGGCAGCCAGGCAGTGGTGTAGATCTTCACGACGAGCGTCTTCGCGTAACGGTCGATCACCAGACCGGGCATGCCATCGTTTTCACCGTGGATCACGCGGTAGCCGGTGGTGTCGCCGCGGGCGATCACGAGCTGACGTCGTTCGATCGCAGTGTCGAGCCGTTGCGCCCAGAAGGCATCGTCGATGTTGATCGGTCGGCCGTGATGCAGGACCCGGATTCGAATGGGTGAGGTCGGGTCATACAGCCCGATGGCCACGAACTCGCGATCGGCGTCGAAGATCACCGCGAGGTCTCCGGGGTTGCCGTCGTGGTTCATCGACACGATCGAACGGTCGAAGATCCACGGGTGCCCGCCATGGATCTGGCGAATCGCGTCCTTTGTGACGCGCACGGCAAGTCTGCGTTGGGATGGTGGTGGCACCTGATCGAGCGGGTTCATGTTGCAAGCAGCATGCCTGAACATCGCCCCCGTGCGTGTCGGAGGTGACGAAGAAGTACGGTTCGCGGGTCGCCCCATCCCGGAGGATTCGCGTGTCCGCACCAGCCATTCAGCAACCACCAGCGACGGCGTGACCATTCACTTCAGCACGAGTGGCCAAGGTGCCGATGTCGTTCTGACCCATGGCCTCACCGACTGCTCGGCCACGTGGGGGCCGGTGGCCGAAATGCTCGCGGCTCGCTACCGGGTGACCACGCTCGACCTACGCGGCCACGGCCGCTCAGGTGATGCCGATGATTACCGGGCCGTCGGCATGGCGCGCGACGTGAGCGCCGTCGTAATTTCGGCGGCGATCAAGACCCCGCTCGTGATCGGGCACTCCCTCGGCGGCATCGTTGCCACGGCGTATTCCGCGGTCGGCCCCGTGCGCGGCGTCATCAATGTCGATCAGACCCTGCAGCTCAGTGCATTCCAGGAGGGCCTTCGCAACGTGGAACCGCTGCTGCGCGACCCGGCGTCTTTTCCCGACGTCCTGGCGGCGATCTTCGGGTCCATGGATGGAGATGTCTTGTCGCACGAGATCCGGGTAGACATCGCTGCGCTCCGACGCCCGCGCCAGGACGTGGTGCTCGGCGTGTGGAGCGAGGTACTCGACTCCGAGGTCGCGGAACTCGATGCCCGTATGGCCGACGTGGCCTCGACGATCACTGCCCCGTATCTGTCGCTCGAGTTCGTCGATGCCAATCCGCACTACGCCTTCTGGTTACAGGCGATGTTGCCCCATGCCGTGCTCGAGAACTGGCCCGGCCTCGGTCACTACGGACATCGGGTGCATCCCGAGCGGTTCGTGCAGCGCGTTGTCGATTTCGACACATGACCCGCAGCACGCCGCGGCACTATCATCTGTCGTGCGCTGATTCGTCAGCACCGTAGTCATCGGCCGTAGAAACCGGCCACAGAAACCGACCGTAGAGGTCATCGACAGACAAGGACCGTCTCATGGCACACATAGTTCAGGGCGTGATTGCACGCGGCGAGGGTCAGCCCGTCGAACTCACCAGCATTGTCGTCCCCGATCCCGGCCCGGGCGAGGCTCTGGTGCAGGTGCAGGCCTGCGGTGTCTGCCACACCGATCTGCACTACCGCGAGGGCGGTATCAACAACGACTTCCCGTTCCTGCTCGGCCACGAGGCAGCCGGCATCGTGGAAGCAGTTGGACCCAACGTGACCAATGTGAAGCCGGGCGACTTCGTGGTGCTCAACTGGCGCGCGGTGTGCGGTAATTGCCGCTCGTGTTTGCGCGGCAAACCCCAGCTGTGTTTCAACACCTTCAACGCAACGCAGAAGATGACCTTGGTCGACGGCACCCCGCTGTCTCCGGCGCTCGGCATTGGCGCATTTGCTGAAAAGACACTCGTCGCGGCCGGTCAGTGCACGCCGGTGAATCCCGCCGCGTCACCCGCCGTGGCCGGACTGCTCGGTTGCGGTGTGATGGCCGGTATCGGCGCCTCGATGCTCACCGGCGAGGTGCAGCGTGGGTACAGCGTGGCGGTCTTCGGATGCGGTGGTGTCGGCAACGCAGCAATCGCCGGGGCGCGTTTATCGGGTGCCACCACGATCATCGCGGTCGATCTCGATGACCGCAAGCTCGAATGGGCCATTCAGTTTGGCGCCACCCACACGGTGAACGCGAAGACCACCGAGCCCATCGCTGCGATCCAGGCCGCCACCAACGGCAATGGTGCCGATGTGTGCATCGAGGCTGTTGGCCATCCGGAAGTCCTTCGTCAGGCGTTTTACGCGCGTGATCTCGCCGGCACCGTGGTGCAGGTGGGTGTGCCCACGCCCGAGATGATCATGCCGGATATTCCGATGATCGATTTCTTCGGTCGCGGCGGCGCGATGAAGCCGAGCTGGTACGGCGATTGCCTGCCCAGCCGCGACTTCCCACTGCTCGTGGATCTGCACTTGCAGGGTCGGCTGCCGCTCGAGGACTTCGTCTCCGAGACCATTGGCCTCGGCGATGTCGAAGAGGCGTTCCATCGCATGGAGCGCGGCGAGGTGCTGCGTAGCGTGGTGCTGCTGTGATCGAACTCGTCAACACGTCGGGCACCTTTGCGCTCGACGGCGGCGAGTGGGAGGTCACCAACAACATCTGGCTGGTCGGTAACGACACCGAGGTCATTATCATCGATGCCGCGCACGATGCGGCGCCCATCGTGCAGGCAGTGAACGGTCGACGAGTTGCTGCGATCGCTCTCACGCACGGCCACAACGATCACATTAACGCAGCGATTGCTCTGCAGGATGCTGTCGATGCGCCGATCCTGTTGCATCCCGATGACCTCATGCTGTGGCACGTGATCTACCCCCACCGCGATCCTGACGGATCACTGAGTGATGGTGGACTGCTGCGTGCCGGCTTTACCGAACTCGGTGTACTGCACACGCCCGGCCATTCACCGGGTGGATGCTGCTTCCACATCCTCGGTGGCCAGGCCGACGGCAGCGATGCGGTGTTCAGCGGCGACACGTTGTTCTGCGGCGGGCCGGGCGCAACGGGTCGCAGCTTCAGTGATTACGACACCATCGTGGCCTCGATCCGCAATCGGTTGTTCACTCTGCCGGCGAGCACCATCGTGCACACCGGCCACGGCGACAGCACAACCGTGGGTGCAGAAGCCGAGGCACTGGGCCGCTGATCTGGGCCGCTGATCTGGGCGTCACAGCGGCGCTCACTAACATGCGGTCATGGCCATCTCTACACTGCGCGACGAAGCCCACGACTATCTCAGTGACGCAGTTGCGTTGCGTCGGCAGCTGCATCAGTGGCCCGAGATCGGCAATCATCTGCCCATCACGCGCGAGGCCGTGCTCGGTGCGCTCGAGGGATTGCCACTCGAGCTGAATCTGCACACGTCCACGTCGGGAATCGGCGCAATGCTCACCGGCTCCAAGCCCGGCCCCACTATTTTGTTGCGGGGCGACATGGACGCTCTGTCGATGCCCGAGGACACCGATCTCGATTTCACCTCGAAGGTCGATGGCTGTATGCATGCGTGCGGTCACGACACCCATACAGCCATGCTTGTCGGCGCGGCCAAGATGCTGGCGGCGCGGCGAAGCGAACTGGCGGGTCGCGTGCTGTTCATGTTCCAGCCGGGAGAGGAGGGTCATGCCGGAGCGAAGTACATGTTGCAAGAGGGTCTGCTCGACGTGGCACCCCTCGCCGACGGCACGACGTCGCCAGTCACCGGAGCGTTCGCTCTCCACATCTCCTCAGCGTTACCAGTGGGCATGGTAAGCACCCGTGGCGGTGCGTTGATGGCATCGAGCGATCGTCTACTCATCACCGTGCACGGCCGTGGTGGGCACGCGAGCGAACCGTATCGGGCGCTCGACCCCATCCCGATTGCATGTGAGATCGTGCAGGCGATGCAGATGATGGTCACCCGTCGTATCGACGTGTTCGATCCCACCATCGTCACTGTTGGTCGCATCACGGCGGGCACCACGAACAACGTGATCCCCGAAACAGCCGAGATCGAAGGCACCATTCGCGCCGTCAGCGAACGCACCCGTACCAAGGTGCACGCTGGCATCACGCGAGTGGCCGAAGGCATTGCGGCTGCCCACGACGCAGCAGTCACGGTGGAGATCCAGCTCGGCTATCCCGTGACGAAGAACAACAGCGGTTTTGCCGACTTCGCGTCGGGAGTCGCAGGTGAGGTGCTCGGCGCTGAGAAGGTCTTCCAGATGCCGCACCCGGTGATGGGTGCCGAGGACTTCAGTTATGTGCTCGAGGCGGTACCCGGGTCGATGATGTTCCTCGGCGGCACACATGCCGATCGCAATCCGGCAACGGCACCCCCGAATCACAGCAACCGCGTCACGTTCGACGAGGATGCAATGGTGTCCGGGATGGCGTTGTACAGCGCAGTGGCGATGCGCCATCTCGGTGTCGGTGCGCAGGACTGAGTCTGATCCTGTATCTGGGCGCGCCAATCGCAGGACACGCCCAAATTTGGATCAGCGTTTCACGCGCTCTCACCTGACTCTTACACGCGAATCGTTGAATGAAATCCATGCAATCGATGACGCGTGAGTCGCGTAGCAACCGTGGGCCGGTTCGCCCGCTGCGCCGACCGCGTCCATCGGCCCTGTTCGGCACCGACATGTGGATCCTCATGTGGGCGTTCCTGCTGTGTGTCGTGGGGCTCTGGGTCCGCCATGGCGGTGTCACCGATCTGACCAGGAGCTGGCTCGACGGCTGGCTCTCGATCTCCGGCATCACCGGCCTGTTGGCCTCGGCCTGTGGACTGATCGGTGTCGTGCTGATCGCGCGACCGCGCACTCTCGAGCGAAATCTTGGTCTCGACAAGATGTTCGTGTGGCACCGGTACCTCGGCGAGGGCATGGCAGTGCTGTTGAGCATGCACATCGTGTCGGCCGTGATCGCCGGTACCGCCGACGGCACTGGGCTGTGGTCGGTCATTCGTAACTACACCGGTCGCCAGCCGTATATGGCCATCGCCACGTCGGGCGGACTGCTCGTGCTGCTCGTGACCATCACGTCGCTGAAGTCGATCCGCCGGCAGATGTCGTACGAGACGTGGTACTTCGTTCATCTCACCGCCTACGCCGGACTTGCCCTGTCGTTCGGCCATGAGATCGTGCTCGGAACCGACTTGTCCAACGATGCACTCGGTCGGTGGTTCTGGGTGGGTGTCCACGCGTTGGTACTCGTCGGTGTGCTCTCGGGCCGATGGGGGCGAGCGATCATGTCGATCATCCGGCCGCTGCGGGTCGTGCAGGTGGCGCCGCTCGGTGACGGCATCGGCACCATCCTCCTGGGCGGTCCGGCCATCCACCGCATCGAGGCCCACGGAGGCCAGTTCTGCATGCTGCGCGTCCTGCGCCCCGGTCTGTGGTGGCAGAGTCATCCGTTCTCGCTGTCGGCCGCACCCACCACCTTCGGTCTGCGCTTCACCATCAAAGACCGCGGCGACGCCAGCGCCATGATCAACAAGTTGCGCATCGGCACCCGCGTCGCTGTCGAGGGTCCCTACGGTGTTGCGACCCCTGACGCTGCCGTGGGCTCCAAGGTGCTCTGCATCGTGGGTGGTGTCGGCGTGGCGCCTGCGCGGGCGATGCTCGAACTGCTCACGCCCGATCAGCAGCCGATCGTTCTCTACCGGGCGCGCTCAAAGGCCGACCTGGTGCACCTCGACGAGATGCAAGACATCGCCAAGCGCGTCGACGGCGAGGTGCTCACGCTCGTTGGTCCGTCGGTTTCTCTCGCGGTGAAGGACCCATTCAGCGGGCCGTCGCTGCGCCGCGCGGTGCCCGATATCGCTCAGCGCACCGTGTTCGTGTGCGGTCCCGACTCGCTGGTGCACGCGGCCCGCAAGGGCCTCAAAGACGCGGGCGTTCCAACAGAGAACGTCCACTTCGAAATGGTTTGGTGGTAAGTCATGAGTCAACAACCTCCCGCTTCACTGGCTCGTCGCGTCTGGCCGGCCGTCGCTGTCGCCGGCGCATCTGTCGCGTTCATCTCCGCGCTCGACCACCCCACGCAGTTTGTTGCCGACACGGTGTCACTCACCGGTTCGCAGGACTCGGGCACACCAACCACATTGGTGGCAGCCGTTGGTCCCGTCGGCCCCGTGCCCGCAACGACCATCCCGCTGATTCCCGTGTCGGTGCCCAAGGCCCCCGCACCCAGCCCGGTCGTCGCAGCAGCAGCGGCGCCGGCTGGTGGAGCCTGCACCGGCCAGCCCATCACCGGCCCTGTGGTTCAGACCCGCTGGGGACCCGTACAGGTGCAAGCCCAGCTGACGCCAGACAGGGTCGTCTGTAACACCGTTGCCCTGCAGACACCCGACAGCCACAACCGATCCGTGCAGATCAACGCATACGCCAAGCCGATCCTGCACAGGCGGGCAGTCGCGGCGGGCAGCGCGCAGTTCAACGCGGTATCGGGTGCCACGATTACATCTCGCGGATACATCGCGTCGCTGCAGTACATCCTCGACCATGCCTGATCCTGATCCTGATTCTGATCCTGACCCTGGGCGTCGGCCCGTGCGCCGCAACGCAGCGGTGATGGGCACGATGGCCAGCTTTCATGTGCACGACCGACTCGACCACGCACTTATCGATGCCGCGATCGATGATGCGCTTGCTGAACTCGAACGCCTCGAGCAAATGTTCAGTACCTTCCGACCAACGAGCGCGATCAGCCGCATCAATCGTGGCGAGCTGAACCTGCTCGATGCCCCAGCCGAGGTGATCGAGGTCGTCGATGCGTGCACGTGGCTCGAGCACGCCAGCAATGGTGCGTTCTCGATGCGTCGCAACGACGGAATGTTGGACCCCGCCGGATTCGTGAAGGGTTGGGCAGCCGAGCGTGCTGCGGCGCGACTTGCCGCCCGCGGCCTCGCCAACTTCATGTTGTCGGTGGGTGGCGACCTTCTGGTTTCCGGTGAGCCGGCCCCGGGGCAACGCTGGCATGTTGCGATCGCAGATCCGCGCGAACGTGGCGAGGTCGTGCGCTCGGTGGAGATCGCGGACGGCGCGGTGGCGACGTCGGGCACCAGCGAACGTGGCAACCACATCCGTACTGCGCCCGTCGCGAGCTACGAGCTGTTGTCATTCACCGTGGTCGGCCCCAGCCTCACGTGGGCCGATGCCTTCGCCACGGCGGCATTCGTGATGGGTCGCACGGGCCTCGAGTGGCTCACCCAATTCGTGGGCTACGAAGCCATCGCGATCGACCTCGATGGCGTGGTGACTACCACTGATGGCTTCATTGACGCCGCGGTCAGTTGAGCTCGGTAATGGCCGGCGCCCGGGTCAGTCGATGGTGAGTGACTTCAGGGTGAGCTCGGGCTCATCTGCAAGCAGTCGTTGCAAACGGTAGATGTTCTCGAACAGTGCCACCATCGATCCATCGGCACGCTGCAATATGCGGATGCCACCGATCTGACGTAACCGATCGGCGCTGGCCTCGTCGGTGCCGCGGATGGCCTGATACGGCGAACCGGTGAGCTCGACGGGTGCATTGAACTCGCTCTCGAGTCGATGCGCGAACACCTCGAACTGCAGTTGGCCGACCGCGGCGAGCACGAGCGCGGCATCGCCCATATCGGGGTCGCGTAGAACCTGTACCACGCCCTCTTCCTCGAGAACCTCGATACCGCGACGGAACTGCTTGACCCGGCTGGTGTCTTTGGGCCTGGCATTGGTGAACAACTCCGGTGCGAAGCGGGGGATACCGGGGAACGTGACCGGGTCGTCCTGGTACAGCGTGTCGCCGAGCTGCAATCCGTTCGCGTTCACGAGACCCACGACATCACCCGGATAGGCCTCGTCCACGGTGCTGCGCTCGGCGCCGAAGACGGTGGAGGCGTACTTCGTGGCGAAGGGCTTACCCGTGCGTGACACCGTCATCGTCATGCCGCGATCGAAGCGGCCGCTGCAGATGCGCACGAACGCAATGCGGTCACGGTGCGAGCGGTCCATGTTTGCCTGCACCTTGAACACGAATGCCGAACAGGGTGCATCGACGGGTCGCGAATCGCCATCTACGTCGGGTCGGGCGGGAGGTGCGGGTACGAGCTCCACTACGGCATCGAGCAGGGCGCGCACACCGAAATCAGTGAGTGCCGAACCCACGAACAGCGGTGTGGACTCGCCGGCTAGGAACGAGGGCAGATCCAGATCGGCACCCACGGCATCGAGCAACCCGCAGCCGTCGATGGCTCGCTGCCAGAGCACGCCCTCTTCGGCCGCTGCCTGCTCGAACGACATTTCTTCTTCGGGTGCGATCTTGCTGCCGCGGGCCACACGCGTGAAGCGGGTGAACACGCGTCGACGGCGATCGATCACACCGCGGAAGTCGCCGGCGTCACCCACCGGCCACGTGATCGGCGTTGGTCGCAGATTGATCTTTGTCTCGATCTCATCGAGGAGTTCGAGCGGATCGAGACCGGGCCGATCGAACTTGTTGAGGAACGTGAGCACGGGCAGCTTGCGGGCACGACAGACTTCGAAGAGCTTCAGCGTCTGCGCCTCGATGCCCTTGGCCGAGTCGAGCACCATCACCACGGCATCGACCGCAGCGAGCACGCGGTAGGTGTCTTCGCTGAAATCGCGGTGACCCGGCGTGTCGAGCAGGTTGATCATGCAGTCGCGGTATTCGAACTGCATCACGGCCGAGGTGATGGAGATGCCACGCTTTTGCTCCAGCTCCATCCAGTCGCTGGTGGCACTGCGGCTCGCACCCTTGGCCTTCACCGAACCAGCCTCGACCACGGCGCCTGCGTACAGCAGAAACTTCTCGGTGAGGGTGGTCTTACCGGCGTCGGGATGGCTGATAATGGCAAACGTACGGCGCCGTTTTGCTTCGTCTGCTGCTCGTAGGTTGCTCACATGATCTCCGGTCGCCCAACGCTATCGCCGCGACGGCGCGCTGGTTCAGCGGGCGTCACGAACGACGGCGACGATCTCGTCGGGTTCGTCCACGATCCAGCGCGCCCCCGCGCGCTGCAACTCGCCGGGCTCCGCGTAGCCCCACGTGACCCCAACGCACACCAAGCCGTGCTCTGCCGCACCTTCGACATCGTGGTGGCGGTCGCCCACCATGACGGCGCGGGTAGGCCCGAGTTGTTCGAGCACGTATCCGAGCACGGCTGTCTTGGAGGCACGGCTCATGTCGAACGTGGCCCCGCCAATGACCTCGAAACGCTCGGTGTAGCCGAAATACTCCAGGATTCGACGCGCCGTGAGCTCGGGCTTCGAGGTTGCAATGGCCAAGCGATAGCGATGCGCCGCCAACGAGTCGAGCACCTGCTCGATACCGGCGTACACCACGTTCGCGAACGCGCCGACTTCCCAGTAGTGCGCCCGGTACGACGTCATCAGCACGTCGATCTGTTCGAGTGTGAAGCCCTCGGCGAGGAATGCGGTTTGCAGCGGCGGCCCAATGAACCGAATGAGATGATCGGGGGGCTGGAAGCCGGTTTCGGCAAAGGCGTGATCGAGTGAGGCCAAGATGCCCGGTGCCGAGTCCGACAACGTGCCGTCGAGGTCGAAGATGACCGTATTGAAATCGGTCTCGGTGTCAAGAACGGTCTCGGTGTCGAGCTCAGTTGCAGGGTTGTCGGGTGCGTGTTCGGTCATTTCAGGAGCAGGTACTGCAGCCGCCGGGAGACGACCCACAGACCCGCGAAAGCCATGGTAAGGAGAAAGAGCACGTGTCCGACAATTCCCCACGATGCCGAGCCCGCATTCGCAGCGCGGATCAGCGCGACGCCGTGATACAGCGGTGAGAACTGCACGACCCAGGCCCAACTGCCGTACGAACTCACCGGATAGAAGGTGGCCGAGAACAAGAACAGCGGCATCGTCACGGTTGGCACGAACTCGAAGTCGGTCCACGCGCGCATGTAGGTGGTGGACGCCATGCCGACTGCTGCGAATGCGAAACCAATCAGCACGCATACAGGTAGCGACATCAGTACCCACCACGAACTGGTGAGTCCGAGCACCGCCATCGTCAGCAAGAACGCTGCTGCGTAGAGCAGCCCACGCGCGAGGGCCCAACCGATTTCCCCGAGCGCTACGTCGCCGATACCCATCGGCGTGGCGAGCACGGCGTCGTAGGTGCGCGCGTACTTCAGCTTGTGGAACACGTTCATCGTGCTGTCGTACACGGCACCGTTCATCGCGCTCGACGCCATCATTGCCGGTGCCACGAACTCGGCGTAGGTGAGTACGGAATTGCCCACCGTGACATCGCCGACGAGCTTGCCAAGACCGACCCGGATCGACAGCAGGTAAAAGAGCGGTTCGAAGAAACCTGAGAGCAGGATCGGCCATGTGTTGCGGTAACACATGACCTGGCGTTCCATCATCCGCTGTGGTCGGCGCGCCGCGCGCACCACAGGTGGCACGATGCGCAGCAGGGGCATTGTGCGTCGGGTGGCGCCAGCGGTTGGCGGAACAGCGGTTGTTGCCACGTTGCTCATGCGAACAACCTGCGGTGCGCGAACTTGCGCATCAGGAGCGTGCCCGCGACGGCCCACAGAAGCAGATATGCAATGTGTCCGAGCGCAGCCGGCACGCCGAGCGAGGAGCCGGTTGCCCAGGCCCGGCAGAGTTGCACGCCGTGCCACAGCGGCGTGGAATAGCCGATCCACCGGATGACCAGCGGCAGCTGAGAAAGCGGGAAGAATGCACCACCGAAGAGAAACAGCGGCGTGATGATGAAGCGCTGGATCACCGGGAAACTCATCTCGCGTGTGCGGGTCACGCTCCACGCAGCCAAAGGCATGCCAAAGGCCAGACCACTCAACATCGCCGCCGGCACCGCCGCGATGAGACCCCAGGAGCGCACATCAGGAAACAGTGCCATTGCCGCGGCGACGGTGATTGCAGCGATGCCGCTGCGGAACAGGATCCACAATGCGTGGGACGCGACGATGTCGATGGCCTCGATGGGCGTGGCCGACATCGCTTCGTACTGACGCCCCCACATCAGCGCGTCGATCACTGGCCACATGCTCTCGATCGAGCCCACCATCATCGCCGTGGTGGCCAGGAGCCCCGGCGCGACGAATGCCACATAGGGCAGGTTGCCCAACGTCTGGCTGCTGCCGGCGTTGTTGTTGATGAGCGACCCGACGCCCAGACCCATCGCCAGCAGATACAGCATCGGCTGCAGGAACGACGTGACGATGTTCGAACGCCACACGCGTCGGTACACGAGCAACTTCCATTCGAAGACGCGCAGTGGGGCAGGAGTACTCATCGGCGTCGCCCTTACTCGACCAGCGTGCGTCCGGTGAGGTGCAAGAACACGTCTTCGAGCGTGCTGCGGCGCACGAGCGCGCTCTCGGGTTTCGCACCTGCGGCGATGACACTGGCCAGTGCCTGATCGCCATCGTTGGCGTAGACGAGAATGCGATCGGGCAGTAGCTCATGGCGCTCGCCGAGGCCTACCGCAAAGTGCTCGTTGTCGGCGTTTGCTCCGGCAGGGAATCGCAGCTCGAGCACTTCGCGCGTGGCGTGCTGTTCGATCAACTGACGTGGCGAACCCTCGGCCACGATGCGCCCGGCATCCATGACGACCAAACGATCGCAAAGTTGTTCGGCCTCGTCCATGTAATGGGTGGTGAGCACCAGTGTCACGCCCTGTTGCTTCAAGCGATACAGCCGGTCCCACAGGATGTGGCGCGCCTGGGGATCGAGGCCTGTGGTCGGCTCGTCGAGCAACAAGAGATCGGGTTGGTTGATCAGCGACCGGGCGATGGTGACGCGCCGCTTCATACCGCCGCTGAGCGGTTCGACCCGACTCTTAGCGCGATCGCTGAGCTGCACGAACTCGAGGAGTTCGCCTGCGCGTCGGCGTGCCTCGGCGCGACTGAGGTCGAAATAGCGACCGTAGATGATGAGGTTCTCCTCGACCGTGAGCTCGGAGTCGAGCGAGTCGAGCTGCGGCACCACGCCAAGGCGCTTTCGGATCTCGCGGCCGTGCGTGGCCGGATCGAGCCCGAACAAGCGCAATGTGCCGCCGCTGACAGGCGACGTCGAGCCAATCATGCGCATCGTGCTCGACTTGCCGGCGCCGTTGGGGCCGAGGAAGCCAAAGGCCTCGCCGGGTTGCACATCGAAGTCGATGCCATCGACCGCAGTGAACGCGCCGAACCGCTTCACGAGACCCTCGGCGTGGATCAAGGGTCCGTGGATCGAGGGCGTTCTCGTTGTATCGAAGCTCGCATCTGTGGACATGGCTCTTCGACACTATCTGGCACCTAACCTTGGCGATCATGAATATTCGCCCGCTACGCCTTGACGATCTGCCCATTGTCGTGCGGCTCAACAACGATGCGGTGCCCGCGGTCAGCGAGGCCGATCTGGACAGAATGCAGATGCTCGTCGAGCAGTCGCACCTGTCGCTCGTGGCTGAAAACGAGGGCGACGTGGTGGGTTTCTGTATCAACTTCGGCCCGGGTGCGTCCTACTCCAGCGTGAACTACCAGTGGTTTTGCGAGCGTTACGACGAGTTCGTGTATCTCGACCGCATCGCCGTTGCCGAGGTGGCTCGCAACCTGGGTATCGGCGCGGCGTTGTATGCGGCGGTCGAAACCCACATTGCCGGAACGCCGTGGTTGCTGTGCGAGGTGAACCTGCGCCCGCGTAACGACGGGTCCCTGCGCTTCCACGACCGCATCGGCTTTGTCGAGGTCGGCCAACAGGAGACCAACTACGGCATTCTCGTGAGCATGCTCGCGAAGGACCTCCGCACCCATGTCGATTGACGCCGTCGCCTTTGCGACCGGAATCTTTCTTGGGGTGCAGTCGTGTTGCTGAGAGCCATCGGTGCGACGTTGCCGGCCGCGCTCGTTGTGGCGCTGAATCCGTTTCCCATCATTGCGATCGTGTTGATCCTCGGCACCGAGCGGGCCCGTCGTACTGGTACTGCTTTCGCCCTCGGATGAGTTGGTGGACTCGGTGCAATCACGGCAGCAGTGCTGTTGCTCGCTCAGGGCGTCGACGAGATCGAGAGCACCAGCGCGGGCATCATGGACTGGGAGCGCATCGCAGTTGGTCTCGCTCTGATTTCGTGGGCTGCCAAGAAGTGGCGTGGTCGTCCGCGCCCCTGGCGACACCAGCGAGCTTCCGGGTTGGATGACCACGATCGAAACGGTCACCGCACCGCGGGCGCTGCTCCTCGGCGCGTTGATGAGCGGCGCGAATCCGAAGAACATCGCGTTCACCGCAGCGGGCACATCGTCGATTGCCGAGGTCGGCCTCGTTGGCTACCAAGTTGCCGTGGCCGCGGTGGTGTTCGTGCTGCTCGGTTCTGTTGCGGTTCTCGGCGCGTTGATCGCGCACCTCGTCGGCGGTGACAGCGCCGCGCTCATGATCGACCGGGTGAAGTGGTTCATGCTCGATTACAACGTGGTGATCATCATGCTCATCATGTTGTTCTTCGGCGTGAAACTTGTCGGGGACGGCCTTGGTGGTCTCGCCCTGCGCTGATTCTTGTGTGTTTGTTCCCCGGAACGGCGGTGAGCCGAGGCCTAATGGGTGCGGCGGTCGCGCAGGAATTGAAAGCGCTCGCGGGTGTCAGCGACATGAGCGGCACTGACGTCGGAGAGCAGGATCGACTCGGTGCGCGCGGCCGTCGCCAACAGTTCGCCGAGCGGGTCGATGATACGACTATCGCCGCTGTAGTTCAGCCCGCCGCCCTCGCCGACGCGGTTGCAACCGATCACATATGCCTGGTTCTCGATGGCGCGGGCCTGCAGCAACGACTGCCAGTGCAACCGGCGGGCCTCTGGCCAGTTGGCCGGCACCAGATAGAGGTCGGTCTGTGTGGCGAGTTGCCAGAACTCGTCGGCGAAGCGCAGGTCGTAACACACCAGCGGACTCACGCGAAGTCCTTCGATGTCGATGGTGAACAATGTGTCGCCGGCGCGGAAGTGCTTATGCTCGCCGCCGTACGTGAAGGGATGGATCTTGCGATAGCGGTGCACGACGCCGTCGGGGCTGGCGATCACGAAGCTGTTGAACGGACGCTGATCATCGGCTGGCGCATCGGCCGGAATCTCGGGGCACGTGCCGCCGACCCAGAGCCCGTTCGACCGAGCTTGTTCGATGATGAACTGCGATGACGGCCCACCCTCGGGTTCGCCGATCGGCCGGTCGGTCACGAACCCGGTGCTGAAGGTCTCGGTGAGCAGCGCAAGCCGGGCGCCCGAACCGGCAGCGGCGCGCACCAGCGGAGCAAGGTGCTCGAAGTTGGCGTCACGGTCGCCCCACACGATGTCGTGTTGGATCGCGGCCACGCGCACGGCACTTGCACTCATCGCGCAAGGCCCTTCAGCCGCGACACTGCTTCGTCGAGTACATCGAGGCGCTTACTGAACGCGAACCGCACCAGGTGTCGACCGCGTCGGGGATCGGTGTAGAAGACCTGATTCGGGATGGCCACCACACTGCACATCGCCGGTAACTCGCGGCAAAAGGCCATACCGTCGCCATCGGCGCGCAGGCGGCGGATGTCGACCGTCACGAAGTACGTACCCTGCGGCCGGAAGACATCGAAGCCAGCCTCGACGAGGCCATCGCACAAACGATCGCGCTTGGACTGCAGGTCGAGCGCGATGTCGGTGAAGTAGCTGTCGGGCAGACGCAGACCCACGGCAATGGCAGGCTGGAATGGTCCACTGCTCACATAGGTGAGGTACTGCTTTGCCGTTCGCGCCGCGGCCACCAGCGCCGCTGGGCCGGTGAGCCAACCGACCTTCCAACCCGTGGTGTTGAAGGTCTTGCCACCAGACGAGGACGTGAGCGTGCGCTCGCGCATCCCCGGCAAGGTCGATAGTGGGATGTGCTCGATACCGTCGAACGTGAGGTGTTCGTAGACCTCGTCGGTGACCAGGATGAGGTCGTGTTCGATGGCGATGTCGGCGATGCCCTGGAGTTCCGCGCGGTTGAACACCTTGCCAGTGGGGTTGTGCGGGGAGTTGAGCAGGATCAGCTTGGTGCGGGGCGTGACCGCGGCGCGCACTTCGTCGAGGTCGACGCCGTACGCAGGTGGGTGCAGCGTGATGGCGCGCACCTGACCGCCGGCCATCGCGATGCACGCCTGATAAATATCGAACATCGGCTCGAACGTGATCACCTCGTCGCCAGTGTCGAGCAGTGCGAGCAGCGCGCTGGCCAGACCCTCACTCGCCCCCGCGGTGACGAGCACCTCGGTGGCGGGATCGAAGCTGAGCCCATAGAACCGCTGCTGATGTTCGGCAATGGCGTCGCGCAGGCTCGCTACACCGATGGCCGGAGGGTATTGGTTCTGACCGCCGTTGATCGCGGCGATCGCCGCGTCGAGTACTTCGCGCGGTCCATCGGTGTCGGGGAACCCCTGGCCGAGGTTCACCGAGTTGGTGGCCAGCGCGAGCGCTGACATCTCTCCGAAGATGGTGGTGCCGAAACCCTGCAGCTTCGACGTCAGGTAGGGCACGCGGTCAGACATCGGTTCAAGCGTAGAGCAACGGCGACGTGTCAGTGCAGGTGATCAGGTCCGAAGGAATGGGGCAGGAGTTCGTCGAGGGTGAACGTAGCGCGCACGCCGTTGCGGTCGGATGCGTAGATCGGCACGCTGAGTTCGGCAAACTCGCGGATGCGCTGACGGCAGCCGCCGCAGCACGTACCGAGCACATCGCCGTCGCACACGGTGAGTACCGCAACGATCTTCAGTTCGCCTGCTGACACCATTGCGCCGATCGCGTTGGCCTCGGCGCACGCGCCCTGGGGATATGCGGCGTTCTCTACGTTGCAGCCAGCGAAGATCCGCCCGGTGCTGGTGAGAATCGCAGCGCCGACCTTGTAGTGCGAATACGGCGCGTGTGCGTTCTGCTGCACGGTCACAGCTGCGCCATGAAGCTCTGCGATTCGGTCCATGGCCAGACCCTAACGGGCCACAAACCAAGCCACGGTGAACGCGACCGAGTTCGTGGCCAGATGCGCAAGCGCCGGCGCAATGAGGCTGTGCGATCGTAATCGGAGCCAGCAAAACACGACGCCGGCGACGGTTGTGACGATCACGGTTCCGGCAAGAGCGGCCGGCGACGAACTCCACGCGCCAGGGATGTGCCACACGCCGAACAGCGCGCTCACGGCGACCACGGCCCATCGCGTGGAAGTAATGCGCCGGAAGAGCGCGAGGAGAAGACCACGGAATGCAACCTCCTCGAAGACCACTGTCGCCAACGGGATCACGACGAGCACCTTCACGAGCAACGCGCCCACGCCCACGTTGGCGCGGTCGTCGGCGAACAACGATGCATCTGGGGCAACGAGCGCTGCCACCACGATCACTGTGCCGACCGCAGCAAAGACTGCGCCACCCCAGATCAGACCCGAACCAGCGTCGACGCGGCGCAGGCCGAGTTCGCCAGCCGAGATTCCCGACGCGACGGTAATCGCGACGATGGCGATCGCAAGCGCGATATTGAAGACGATGTCCGCATCGCCGTGAATCCACACGCTGCGGACGATGTCGCCGCCCGCGAGCACGGCGATGGTCAAGATCAGCATTCCCACCGTGCGCCGCCGACCGACCGTGTTGCCCACGGGCTCACCCGCAGACGTCATCAGTTGCGCCCGAGATACGCCTCGAGTCGGGTGGTATCAGCCGAGGTCCATCCGCTGGGAGACAGCACCGCTGCCCAACCGGCGACGAACGTATTGCGGTAGTCGTGCCCGAAACCCGGCTTGGCGCTGAAGCCCGGCAGACAGATCAGCAACGCCCTGTGCCCAGGTGACAAACGGGAACCACGAGGCGCGGTCCGCCACGTCGTACCCCGTGGGGCTGTCGATCCACTCAGGCTTGGACCACATTGTGTCCATGCTCCAGAACGTGACGGGATCCGACGGATGCTGGATGTAGAGGAGGCGTGGCGCCATCCAAGTGGGATCGGGCTCGCGAATCTCCGATGGCCTGTTCGCGAAGCGCACCGACACACCGTCGTCGTACACGGGCCGCCACGCCGGCGAACCGGGCGAGCGGGCGGCAGTAATTTGGCTCCAGATGGCATTGTTGTTGGTGGGTCCGGTGAGCAATGCGCCATCGGTGAGCCGCACGAAATTGTCGACCGACGTGCGTGCGTCGTGACCTGTGAACGCAGCCTCGCCGCCGTAGGACCCCAGGCTCTGGCCGAACATCAACAACTTGGGTCGCGACGCCTCGGGGAGCTGCAGCCAACGCGCACGGACCGCCGCGAACAATGCTGCGCCTGCGTCCTTCGCGGCCTGACCGTCGACCAGGGTGGAGATCCAACTCGGCAGGAACGAATACTGCATACCCACCATGGCCGTGTCGCCGGCGTAGAGCTGTTCGATCGCGGTGGCTGCATCGGGATCCACCCAACCGGTGCCGGTGACCGTCGTGACCACGAGAGCCTTTTGGTCCCAGGCACGCGTGCGGTCGAGCTCGCGCACTGCAAGCGCTGCGCGCTGTTGGGCCGTGTCACCCGAGCGCAGGCCCACATACACGCGCACGGGTTCGGCCGTGACCTTGCCCGTACCGAAGAAGCCTTCGAGTTGGGCCTTGGTGGTGGCGCGGGCCTTCAAGTTGCGACCCTCGCGGCCGAGGTCGGCCCACGGAATCAGCGAGCCGGGTCCGCCCGTCACCGAAGAACTCGTCGGCTGAACGGTGCCTTCATCGGTGTCGTCTTCGAGTACTCCGAATGTGGAGTTGGCCCAGTCGTGCAAACGCGGCGCGATGATGCGCGTCGCCAGAACGTTCGCGAACACCAGCACCGCCACGGTGGTGAGTACGGCTGCGGCGGTTCCGGGAAGCAGGCGCGTCAGCAGCCGGTCCACGGCGGTGACGCCACGCCAGACCAGACGACCGATCCGGCCGAGGATCACCACGACGATCGCGGTCACGAGCAACACGGGAATCATCTCGAAGCGCGAGATGTGCGCAAGTGTCAGAAGGTCGCGTTGCTCGTTCTGCCAGCGAGGCCACACGATGATGCCGAGGATCGCGACCACGATGGCGAACACGCCGAACGCCCTCCACGCGATCTGGCGCGCCGATGTGTTGGGCGAGCGATCCATCCGTGCCAACAGCCGGTGGCCCCAGTAGCCGATCAGGGTGCCGACCATGTAGGCAACACCGATGCACACGGTGCTGACCATGCCCTGAAAGATCGCCGTGCGCGCAAGCAGGGTGGGCGACAACGACTCCCACCAGAACAGCAGGGCGAGCAGCAGGCCACCGAGGTTCGGTCGCCTGAACATCGACTGGCGCAACGTAGGCCTCACGCCGCGCGGTGCCGCCACCGTGGGCGCGGCCTCGAGCGATTCGACATCGACATCAGCAGGGACCAGGGCAATGTCGGTATCGGCGTAGGTCATCGCAATACCTTTGGAGGAAGTGCAACCCGGGCCGGGTTGTGCACGTCAGTCCAGTTCCGTACCGAGAATACTGATGAAGCTCACCATTTCTCCGGGGTAGCCGCCCAAGTTGTGGGTGAGCGCGAGATGTCGCTTGCCGAAGGTGCTGATCCTGCGCTCGATCGGCGCCTCGCCGCGCAGTTGTAGCCAGGCCTCGTACATCATCCGCAGGCCGCTGGCGCCGGTGGGGTGACCGAAGCTCTTCAGGCCGCCATCGGGGTTCACCGGCAGGTCTCCGTCGAGATCAAACGAGCCGGCGTTGATCTCGCTCCACGCCGTACCCCGCGCGCAGAAGCCGAGGTCTTCCATCAGGACCAATTCGGTCGGCGTGAAACAGTCGTGTACCTCGGCCATGGCCAACTCGGTACGCGGGTCGGTGATGCCGGCCTGCGCGTATGCGTCCTGGGCGCACATCACGATCTCGGGGAAGGTGGTGTAGTCGTACGTGGGATCCATCAGCCCACTGCCGTTGCCGGCGACCATGCTCAGCGCCTTCACGTAGAGCGGCTTGTCGGTGTAGCGATGGGCGTCCTCGGCGCGCACCACGATGGCGGCGGCCGAACCATCGGCCACGCCTGCACAGTCGAAGACCGACAGGTCGCCGGCGACGGAGGGCATTGCGCACAGCTGATCGACACTCATCTCCTTGCGGAACTGAGCGAGCGGGTTCTTGGCACCGTTGGCGTGGTTCTTCGACGCGATACGCGCGAGGACTCGCTTGAGGTCGCCACGATCCACGCCGTACTTCTGCGCATACGCCGGAGCGACCATCGAGAACATCGCCGCGGCAGTAAGCGTGCGGGCGGTGCCGTCGTTGGGCACGGGAAATGCGTTGAGTCCCTGCATACCGCTGTCTTTCACCTTCTCGGCGCCGATGGCCATGGCGCTGTCGTAGGCGCCGCTGGCAACGGCGTAGCACGCCTGGCGCAACGCGTCGGAGCCCGTTGCGCAGTAGTTCTCCACACGCGTCACGGGCTTGCCCTCGAGCCCAAGCGGTCGGGCCAACGCGATGCCGCTCATCGCTGACTGGGCGGTGCCGAACCAGTAAGCGTCGATGTCCTGCTTGGTTACACCTGCGGAGCGGAATGCCTGATCGCTGGCGTCGATGAGCAGATCGTCGAGGCCCTTGTCCCAGTGTTCGGTGAAGCGCGTGCAACCCATGCCGATGATCGCGACGCGGTTCTTGATGCCGTGCGATGCCATATCAGCTCGCTTCCTTGTCAGCGTGCTCGCCACGAATCGGGCGAGCCTTCCAGAAGTAGTTGTGAATCCCGTCTGCGGTGAAGAGTTTGCGGAAGGTCATCTCCACGCGGCCACCAATCGCAACCTCGGCAGGGTCCACGTCGGTGAGCTCGATGGGCAGGCGCCCGCCTCCGTCGAAGTCGACGACGGCGAAGACCACGGGGGGGTTCAGCGAGTACGACAGCTTGTCGACGGTGTAGGTGACGATGCTGCCGTGAGCCCCAGCCATGGCCCGTCGCTCGCCGTCGAGTCTGGAGGGTGGCAGGTGGACTTCTCCTTGGTCATCGACCGAACCGACGAAACCGAATTTCCATTCACGCGAGCGACCCGATGCAGTTGCCGACGGCCGCGCTGGCTCGGGCCGACGAGGTGGTTCAACCGTGAGCAGGCCGCGCCAGGCCAGATATCGACCGTAGGTGATTGTTCCGCTTGCATCTATCTGCGCCCCGACCGTGCGGAGCGGAGTGAATGTGGCCAAGGCGTCGGTAGTGCGGAACAACAGCACTTCCACGCCATCGGCGAGCACGACGACGGCGATGACCTGCTGCGGTTTGGCGTGTTCGAGCGCCGATGCGAGCAGCAGTGTGGGGTGCGCCGCTCCGGTGTTGCCGACACTGGCGGCAAGCGAGTCCACGAGGGCGTCGGTGCGCACCCCGAGTGCACGGGCCACACTGGTGTTCGCGCGGTCGTGCGTGCCGGCGACCACGAGTTTATCGACGTCGCTCGCCTGTAGCCCGGCCCTTCCGAGAGCTGCGGCCCACGCCACAGGTGCGAGTGCCGCATAGCGGGTCTCGCCGAAACGTTCCTCCCACAACTTCGAGCGATTCTCGCCGGGGACGCGCCAGCGATCGAGGAACTCCTCGGTGGCGACGCCGCGGCCGATGAACTCCGCGAGCAACTGCCCGTCGTTGGACGAACCCAACAACAGCGCAGCGGCGGCATCGCCACCCGTTGCCTCGTCGCCCGAGCCGGGCAGCCCCGAGCGCAGATCGCTGGACACCACGAGTGTGGGCGTGTCGCTGGACAGGCCCGCGCGTAAGGCACCCACCGATGACTTCACGGAACCGAGCGCGTCGTACGCCGCAACGTCGGGGCCGAGACGCAGCGCGGCGTGGATGGTAGTGGCGTTGGTTTTGTCGAGATACGGCACAGCGACCGTGGCGAACCACACCGTGCCCGGAACGAGCGTGCCAGGAGCTGTTGGGCCTGCTGCAGCAAGCGCGGCACGAGCAGCCTCAACGCCCATGGTGGTGGCGTCCTCGTCGAACGACGCAACCGTGCGATGTCCCTTGCCGCCGCCGGTGCCCGCGACGGCAGCAATGGTGGAGCGATCGAGGCGACGGTACGGCAGATGCGTACCCCACGAGAGGATCCCTTTCGTCAACGACCCCGTCATCAGTGTCTCCCTGTCGAGTGCTTTCTGTCGACTGTCCGCATGCAACAGTCTGCCCTTGGAATATCTGCTCTCCAGCCTACGAATCAGTTTCTGACGACACGTCAGATTCTTGCTGATTGGGTGGGCCGATTCGTATTCCGGGGCACGGTGTCATCAATTCAGCGCGCCATGTGGTGACAAACTCGCGGGCCGTGCGCCTCCATGCTGCGAGGCGTGCATCGCCTCCCGCAGGACCATGCCGAGCACCGTATTCGGCGCGCAACACATTGGTGTGTGCCGCCACGTCGCCGGCCCACACGGTGATCACTTCGGTGTCGGTCATCAGCGTTTCGTACAGGCCGGTCGCGATGAATCCGTATTCAGCCATCAAAGGCACCTGCGTCTCGGCCACCGCTGCAAGATGTGCGGGTGCGGTGCCGGGGCGCACGGTGGCGATCTCGTGCATGAACAACGAGCCGCGGAGCCCGGCCGTCACCAGTTCGTCGGTGGTGGGACTCTGCGGCGCGCCGGCCAGCAGTCGATCGAACCCGCCGGTGCGCGACTCGTAGGCCACGTCCCACCATGTGGCGAGTTCGCTGTTCTGAATGCGCTTCAGGTTGAGCCGGTCCACCGAGTCGGCCCAACCCTGCCACCCGCCGGGCACGTCCCAGATGTTGATCACCTGCGGCCAGCGACCAGTGATGCCCATCACGTACCACGTACCTTGGAGTACAAAGCGGTTTGTCTCGTTACCGCTGGCCTGCAGCGTGTGGCGCATGTAGGGCCACGCGCCCTGACCGACGATGTCGATAGTCTCGTGTAGATACAGCGCGGTCACGTGGCCCCTTCTCTCCGGTCCGCCAGTGGTTGCGCCAGTTATAGTCCACCGTCTGTGGGTACCTACGACGAAGTGTTCGACGACGTGTTCAACGACGGGTCCGTCACCGGTCCTGCCGATGTGGTCTTTGCGGCCACGATCCCCGGTGTGATCGACCGAGCGGTGTCGCTGTATGGCAGTTCCGAGGGCGTGGTCGACGGTGATGTGCGCCTGACCTTCGCAGAACTCGCGGAGCGGGTGGACCAGACCGCGCAGGGCTTCATCGCTGCGGGCATCCAGCCCGGCGATCGCGTCTGCGTATGGGCCCCCAACGGTCTGCGCTGGATGCTTGCCGCGCTCGGTGCCTACCGTGCGGGCGCTTCGCTGGTGCCATTGAACACGCGTTTCAAGGGACCCGAGGCCGCATATGTACTGCGCACCGCCGGCGTGCGCATGTTGTTCACGGTCACCGACTTCCTCGACACCGATTACCCCTCGCTGCTCAGCGGCGATGATGCCGTGGCATGCGTCGACTCGGTCGTGGTGCTCTCTGGCGAGGTGTCCGCCGACTGCGTGTCGTGGAACGACTTCATCGCCACAGGCGAGACGGTGCCGCGCGCAGAGGTGCTTGCGCGCAGTGCCGCAGTGCGCCCTGACGACATCAGCGACATCATGTTCACCAGCGGCACCACCGGCCGCCCCAAGGGTGCGATGTTGCGTCACGGAGCCACGGTGAAGGCGTTCAACGCATGGGCCACCGTGGTGGGTCTGCGCCACGGCGACCGGTACCTCATCGTCAATCCGTTCTTTCACGCCTTCGGCTTGAAGGCCGGCATTGTTGCATCGCTCGTCAAAGGCGCCACCATCGTCCCGCAGCCGGTGTTCGATGTTCCACAGGTGATGCGTCGCATCGTCGACGAGCACATCACCATGCTGCCCGGACCGCCGAGCATTTATCAGACCATTCTCGATCACCCGCAACTTGATTCGTTCGATCTCTCGTCGCTGCGTCTCGCGGTTACGGGTGCGGCGACCGTGCCAGTCGAACTCATCCGACGCATGCGTGAGGACCTGCTGTTCGAGACCGTGGTCACCGGCTATGGCCTCACCGAGACCACAGGCATCGTCACGATGTGTCGTCATGACGATCCCATCGAAACCATTGCCACCACCGCTGGTCGGGCTATTCCCGACGTCGAGGTTCGTCTCGTCGATGCGTTCGGAGACGATGTGGCCCCGGGTGAGCCCGGCGAGATTTGGGTGCGCGGCTACAACGTGATGGTCGGCTACTTCGGTGACGCAGCGGCCACAGCCGAGACCATCAACTCCGACGGTTGGCTCGCCACGGGCGATGTCGCCGTGCAGGACCCGCAGGGCAACGTTCGTATCACCGACCGCAAGAAGGACATGTTCATCATGGGTGGCTTCAATGCCTATCCGGCCGAGATCGAGAACGCGCTCATGGGGTACCCAGGTGTCAGTCAGGTCGCGGTCGTGGGCGTGCCCGACCGGCGTATGGGCGAGGTGGGCATGGCGTTCATCATCCCCAAGGCCGGCGCCGCTCTTGTCGCCGATGACGTCATCGCATGGTGCCGCGCCAACATGGCCAACTACAAGGTCCCCCGTCATATTCAGATTGTCGATGCGTTGCCGATGAACGCCAGCGGCAAGGTGCTCAAGTTTGAGTTGCGCGCCCGCGGCGAACAACTGTCGAGCTGAACCGCGCCGTGTCACGTGGATCCTAAAACCGCGATCGAAACGAACGAGGAACTCGTCGACATCGTCGACGAACACGATCACGTCGTGCGTGTCGTCACCCGTCGAGAAATGCGCGCCCATCGGTTGCGTCATCGTGCCGTCTACATCGCCGTGCAGCACAGCGACGGACGCCTGCTCGTACATCAGCGCAGCTACGACAAGGACGTGCGGCCCGGAGCCTGGGACATCGCCGTCGGCGGTGTCGTTGCGTCCGGCGAGCACTACGACGACGCTGCCGTGCGCGAACTCGCCGAAGAGATCGGGGTTGTGGGCGTCGCGCCCCTGCCGGTCGGCGGCGGTACGTTCGGTGACGAGTCATTCGTGCTCATCGGCCGGTGCTATCGAGTCGTCGCCGATGGGCCGTTCGAGTTTGCCGATGGCGAGGTGATCGCAGCGCGTTGGGTGAATCGCGCAGAGCTCGACGAGCTGTTGCAGACGCACGACGTGATGAGCGACAGCGTCGCGCTGTTGCTGGCGAGTGGCATCATCGATCTGGCCGAGTAAGCCTGACCACGGTTTCCACAAGGCGGCTCTGCCGGCACCCAGTGCGGCCGAAGGACGGCACACGACGCGTGCCGGCGAAATGGAGATCCACATGAGTATGTATGGCGCAAATCCCGAGCAACTTGCCCGCCTGGGCACCACGTTGAAGCATCAGATCGAGACAATCAACTCACTGATGACCACGGTGACGTCGGTGCTCGGCGGTACCACTTGGGTGGGCCCAGCACGTGATCAGTTCGAGGCGGATTGGAACTCCACCTTCCGCACGGCGCTGAACCGCTTGAATCAGGCTTTCGACGCGGCTGGGCAGGATTGCGTGCTTCGTTCGCAGGATCTCCAGCGCGTGATGGGCGCACGTTGATTTCGATTGCCCTGAATACGGCGTAGATTCGGTGCGTGCTGCAACTTGAGTTCACCGTCGAGCCGTTTGTCGAGGGCATTCCCGGCCCCCACGTCACGGCCGCCGTCACGGCCGCAGAGGCCGTTGGCGCGAATGTCGAGTTCGGGCCATTCGGTTCCACGTGCACGGCCCCGGCCGATTCCATGCCGCAGGTCATCGCCGAGTTGGTGCGTGCCGCGTTCTCAAACGGCGCGACGCATGTGACCATGCATGTCGCGCAGGGAGCAGCGTGAGTCTGCCCCGTCATCCACTGGTGCTCGCGGTTCGACCCATCGCCGAGGCGCTCGGCGCCACGATGCTCCCGATGAGCGAACGTGAGCCCAGTGATATCCCGCTCATGTGGGAGGGCGTGGCCATCGCCGTCGTGCGACCGGCACCGCTGCACGGCGCGCTCGATCGCCTCATCGATTCGGTGGAGCGCGAGTTCGGTAGCCGGTTGGCCGAGCTGAGCCGCGAGGACAAACAGAGGGCCGTTCGCATCCTTGACGAGCGGGGAGCCTTCACACTGCGTCGCGCGGTCGAAGATGTCAGTGACTCGATGGGAGTATCGCGAATCACCGTGTACAACTACCTCAACGCCATTCATCGTTAGTAGCGGCAGTTCAAGTTGATGGGTGATCTCGTGTTCACATCGATTCGTACGGAGCGGCTGATCCTCGATCGATTGACCCCACGCGATGTCGATCGGCTCCTCCACTACAAGAACGATCCCGAGGTTGCGCGGCATCAAGTATGGGCAGTGCCATTCAGTGAGATGCACGCGAGTCGGCTCGTCACTGCGACGGTCGGCGATCAGCTCCAGGCGGGCGGCCAGCTCGCGATGCGCCTGCTCGATGGCACCCTCATCGGTGACATGCACGCAAGTCCCGTGAAGGATGTGGCACATACTGTTGAGCTGGGCATCACGATTGCGACCGAGTATCACGGTCAGGGGTTCGGGTCCGAGGCGTTGCGATCGATCGTCGATGCGCTGTTCGGTGGCGATTCTGTGCACAAGATCATCGCCTACGTCGCTGCGGCGAACGCACCGAGTCTGCGCTTGTTCGATCGCACCGGCTTTCGCCGCGAGGGGCGGCTCTACGATTCGTACCGCGCCCGTGACGGACGCCTGATCGAGGAGGTTCTCTTCGGTCTTACCCGTTCCGGTCGGGCGCGCATGCAGACTCAGTTCGATGTCATCGCGTTCGACGCCGACGACACCCTCTGGCACAGCGAAGACAGCTTCTTCGCGGCCGAGCAGACCTTCGTGGATCTGGTCACGCCCTATGTGGACGACGGCATCGACGTGAAGGCTGCGCTCACGGCGACCGAGCGTCGCAACCTGCACATCACCGGATACGGCGTGAAGGCGTTCGGGCTCTCGATGTTGGAAACCGCGGCAGGGATCGCGGGTGAACGACTTCCCATGCAGGTGATCACCCAACTCGGTGACATCGTCAAGCAGATGCTCCTCGAACCCGTGCGTCTGCTGCCCAGCGTGGCATCGGTACTCGAGCAGGTGGGGCTCACGCATCGGTTGGTGCTCATCACCAAAGGTGACCTCATCCATCAGACGGCGAAACTACAGACAAGCGGTCTCGCACATCACTTCGAGCACGTCGAGATCGTGATGGAAAAAGATGCTGAGGTGTATGCGCGCCTCCTCGAGACGCTCGGTGTGTTGCCGCACCGGTTCTGTATGGTCGGTAACTCGGTGCGCAGCGACATCCTGCCCGTACTCTCGCTCGGCGGCGGGGCTGTACACGTTCCCTATCCACTGTTGTGGGATCTCGAGCACGCCCCGCACGATCACGGGCACACGTTCGCTGAGCTCGAGACGTTGGCTCAGCTCCCGGCCTGGCTCACGGCGTCCACCACTGCTCGAGACGTGTGACCTTGCCACCCTTGTAGGTGACGAAGTAGCTGAAGCCCGTGTAGGAATACCCAGCCGGCGCTGCTGCCGCGGGAGGTTGACCCTGTATCAGTTGGTACAACTCGGCACCGCTGACCTGATAGCTCTTCTGCGTCGCGCTGTCGACGACGCTGATGTATGGGTCCGTGAGCGGCACGACAACATATGAGGTCGGGTTGGTCTCGACGCCGTAATCATTGACGCACGCATCCTCGTCGGCGGTGCCGAAATGGGCGAGGCACTCGGCGCCGGTAAACAACTGCACCAGTTCGAACACAACCGAGCCAACGGGCGGCGGCGGATCGCCGCCGACGCCGATGGTGCCGTAATAGATGCCATCAGGATGGGTGTTGTCTGCGTTCACGGCGTGCGTCGTGCCCGGGAGTTTCGGGCTCGCTGCCGGTGCGTAGTTCACGACGGGTCGGTTGGGCTTCACGGTCGTCGGGGCCACCGTGGTTATCGCTGCCAAGCGGACGGTGGTGGTGGGCGGCATCGGTTTCACCGTCACGACGGTGGTCGGCGCCACGGTGGTGGCGATGGTCGTTGTCGACAGGCCCACGGTGGTGCTCGTGGCAGCGGTGGTTCCGCTGGAACTGCTGCAGGCGGTCATCAGCAACCCAAGCAGGCCGGTGGCTACCAAGAGACGTTTCATGTGCGCAGTATCGCAGCTCTCAGAGCCGTCGAAGCTGCACCTCTTGCACGCGATGGTCAGGACCTTTGCGTAACACCAGCGACGCTCGATCTCGAGTCGGCATGATGTTCTCGCGCAGGTTACGGCCGTTGATCTCGCGCCAGATGAATCGGGCCGTGTCGACGGCCTGCTCGTGGGTGAGATCGGCGTAGTGCCGAAAGAAGCTGCCGGGATCCTGGAATACCGTCTCGCGCAAGGTGAGGAACCGTTGCACGTACCACTCCTCGATGTCGCTCTCTACCGCGTCGATGTAGATACTGAAATCAAAGTAGTCGCTGACGAATTCGTTCGACTCGGTGCCCACCTGCAACACGTTGAGGCCCTCGAGGATGAGGATGTCGGGCTGTGAGATCACGGCTTCGTCACCCTCGACGATGTCGTAGACCACGTGGCTGTACACGGGTGCGGTCACCATCGGGGCGCCGCTTTTGAGTTCGCGCAGGAACTGCAGCAGGCGCTTGGTGTCGTAGCTCTCGGGGAACCCCTTGCGGTTCATGATGTTGCGCTCTTCGAGGACGCGGTTCGGATACAGGAACCCGTCGGTGGTGATCAGCCCGACGCGCGGGTGGTCGGGCCAACGCGCGAGCAGCGCCTGCAGGATGCGCGCGAAGGTGCTCTTGCCCACCGCCACGCTGCCGGCGACTCCGATCACGTAGGGAACCTTCGAGCTCATCGTGCCCAGAAAGGTGGAGCTCACCTTCTGCAGGTTCTGCGTGGCGCTGACGTAAAGGTTTAGCAGTCTGGTCAGAGACAGGTACACCGTTGCGACCTCATCGAGGTCGATGCGCTCGTTGATGCCGCGCAACTCGTCGAGATCGGCTTGACGTAACGTCAGCGGTGTCGCCGCGCGAAGCATGGCCCACTCGTCGCGATTGAAGGTGAGATAACGGCCCGACTCGGTTCCCAATGCCACGGGCGAAACGATAGATGCTGCGTCATGCCGCACAGAATTCCCCGATGCTCGTAGCCTGACGGCATCGATCGCACGGCCGTACCCTCTCAGCGCGTTGCCTCCGCGTACGACGCGCTGTTGCCACTCGAGGAACGCAAGCGCACCGGTGCGTGGTACACCCCACCCGAACTCGTGGCCCATGTGGTCGCACAGACGCTGCACTCACTGCCGTCAGACTGGCGGTCCAGATCGTCGGTAGTGCGTGTGCTCGATCCCGCATGTGGTGATGGCCGATTCCTGTTCGAGGCCGCCCGGGTCATTCGTGCCGCAGGGGGCGTGCCCGAACTCACCGGTGTCGACATCGATCTCGGCGGACTCTGTTCGGGCGGCGGCAACGAACGGGTCGAAGCCATCGAAGCCGACGCGCTCACGTATGACTGGGGTTCACGTTGCTTCGATGTGGTCGTGGGTAACCCGCCCTTTTTGTCGCAGATGGCAAGCGCCACAGCGCGGGTCGGGCGCTCGGCGTTCGGAGGTGGGCCATACGCCGACGCTGCGGCCGACTTCCTTGCCTTGGCCGTGCGATTGGCCCAGCCCGGCGGCGGACGCGTCGGGCTGGTGTTGCCCATGTCGCTGCTGACGGCACGTGACGCTGGCCCGATTCGCGCCGAGGTGCTACGCGTCGCGTCGATGCGTTGGTTCTGGTCGACGCATGAGCACGTGTTCGATGCAATGGTGCGCACGTGTGCAGTCGGCTTCGAGCGCCACATAGCGGAGGCATCGAATGGCACGGTGCTGCGTTGCGAGGGTCTCGACGCGCACGAGATCGACTCGCTCGACCATCACGCTCTGATCACGACGAACCACCATTGGGGCGCGCTGATCGCCGATTCGCTGGGCATGCCGTCCGTACCACCCCTCACTGCATCGGGATCGATCGCGGATCGTGCACTCGTCACGGCCAACTTTCGCGACCAGTACTACGGACTCGTCGGCGCGGTGAGCGACCTTGCCGATGGACCACCGCTCATCACCACCGGCCTCATCGACGTTGCGATGTGCCATTGGGGCTCGCGCCCAACCCGCTTCGCCAAGCAACGCTTCGAAGCTCCCCGCGTCGATCGCTCGCGACTGGCGCCCTTCATGCAACGTTGGGCCGATCGCTGCCTAGTGCCCAAGGTGCTCGTCGCCACACAGACGCGGGTGCTCGAAGCAGTGGCCGATGCAACCGGTTCGTGGCTGCCCGCCGTGCCCGTGATCCGTGTTGTACCCAACGCGCCAAGCGCGGTGTGGCAGTTTTCAGCCGTGTTCACATCGCCGGTTGCCTCTGCTCTGATCGCCGGGCAGTCGGTGGGCAGCGGACTGTCCGCCGCGACGGTTCGGGTGAGCCAGCGCACGCTTGGCGCGCTGGCCTGGCCGACGGGTGATCTCGATGACGCGGTCGCCGCGCTGCGCGCTGGCGACATCGTGGGCTGCGGTCGTGCCGTGGACGCCGCCTATGGCGTGCACGATGATGAGTTGTTCGACTGGTGGCACCGCGCCGTCCAAGTTGTTAGCAGTCGCCGGGGTCGGAATTGTCCGATTCGAGCCTCGTCGACCGTCGATTGAATGTCGTGACACGATGAGTGCCGACGCATCACGAGAGGATTCGCCCTATGCCCAACTTCGTCGCCCTCATCTTCGAGCCCCAAGATGCTCCGCGAGATCCGTCAGCTCCCAACTTCATGGAGTACATCCGCGGTTACGCCGAGTTCACTGCAACCGTCGGTGATGCGTCCCGTGGCGGTGCTGCGTTGATGGGTCCGTCCACGGCCACCACCATCGAGGTCCGCGGCGGCAGGCACGGCGAGGTCGTGCTCACCGACGGGCCGTATGCCGAAACCAAGGAGTTCCTCGGCGGCTTCTACATCCTCGAATGCGTCGACCTCGATGCTGCCATCGCGCTCGCCGCGCAGATCCCGGCGGCATGGCGAGACGGTGGGCGCGTCGAGGTGCGCCCGGCGATGTCGATGTAGAGCCGTTGTAGGGGCTGATGTTCACTTCGCTCGAGGAGATGCTCCGTCAGGAGAGCGGCCAGGTCGTGGCCACTCTCTGTCGGCTCACCGGCAGCGTCGATCAGGCCGAGGACGCATATGCCGAGGCCGTGGTCGAGGCGCTGCGCCGTTGGCCCATCGACGGCCTTCCCGAACGGCCCGGCGCGTGGCTCACCACGGTTGCGCGACGGAAGGCAATCGATGCCTTGCGTCGCGAGAGCAGTCGTGGTGATCGCGAAGCGGCGGCAATGACTTTGCTCGAGCGCGACGAACCACTGTCGTACAACACCATCCGCGACGATCAGTTGCGTTTGATCTTCACGTGCTGCCATCCGGCGTTGGCCATAGAGTCCCGGGTCGCGCTTGCGCTGCGTGTCTTGTGCGGGCTCACGACAGCCGAGATCGCGCAGGCATTTCTGGTACCCGAGCAGACGATGGGCAAGCGCATCACACGCGCCAAGGCCAAGATCAGCGCCAATCGCATTCCGTACCGTGTGCCGCCAGGTGCCGAGCTCCCGGCTCGCGTATCAGCGGTGCTGGCCGTGATCTCGCTCGTGTTCACCGCCGGCCATCACGCGCCTGCCGGGGTGGCTCTGATGCGCGTCGAGCTTGCCGAGGAGGCCATCCGTCTGGCGCACCTGTTGGCCGACCTGATGCCCGACGATCCCGAGTGTCTCGGTCTGGTCGCCTTGCTGGAGGCCACGCACGCGCGCCGCTCCACTCGCGTGGCCGATGACGGCTCGATGGTTCTCCTCGCCGACGCCGACCGATCCACGTGGGACCACGACGCCATCGCTACGGCCATCAAGACGCTGGAGCGCGCCCTGCGACGCGGTCAGGCCGGTCCCTTTCAACTGCAGGCCGCAATCTCCTGTCTGCACAGCGCGGCCCCCGATGCTGCGTCTACCGATTGGGCCCAGATCGTGCAGCTCTACGGCGTCCTTCAGACGATGCAGCCGTCAGTGGCGGTGCAGGTGAATCGCGCCGCAGCTGTGGGTGAATTGGATGGGCCGTCCGTGGCGCTCGAACTGCTCGATGGCATCGCAGGCGCAGAGGAGTGGCACCTCTACCACTCGGCGCGTGCCGATATGCTGCGCCGCCTCGGACATGTTGCAAATGCAACATCGGCCTACGAGGCGGCGTTACTCTGCCCGCACAACGAGGGCGAGCACCGGTTTCTACTCGGCCGTATTGCCGAGATCAACGGCTTCCCGCGACGTTCGTGAATGCCGAACGCACCGTAGACGTGCGCTGGGCATTCACGGAGCGGTCGTCACGCCAGCGGTCAACGGTTCCAGGGAGCAGTGGGCGACACGGCGCCCTCGCCCCCGGTGAGCACATCGACGCCGTCGTCGGTGACCAGGAGGGTGTGCTCGAACTGTGCGGTGCGCTTGCCATCGGCGGTGACCGCTGTCCAGTCGTCGTCCCACATCTTGTGCTGCCACGTACCGAGGGTGATCATCGGCTCGATCGTGAAGGTCATCCCCGGCCGCATGATGGTGTTTGCTCTGGCGTCGTAGTAGTGCAGGATCTGGATGTCGGTGTGGAACTGCTCACCGATGCCGTGACCGATGAATGCCTTGACCACGCCGTAGCGGTGCGGCTTGGCATGCGACTCGATGGCCTTGCCGATGTCGCTGACCGGCTGGCCCGGACGTACAGCTTCGATGCCCTTCCACAAGCATTCCTCGGTGACACGCACGAGATCGCGGCTTGCGTCATCGACCTCGCTGACCACGAAGGTTGCATTCGTGTCGCCATGCACGCCCCCGATGAAGCAGGTGACATCGAGGTTGATGATGTCACCCTCGATGAGCGCACGAGAGTCGGGGATGCCGTGGCAGATGACTTCGTTCACGCTGGTGCACACGCTCTTGCGGTAGCCGCCGTAGTTCAGCGGGCTTGGGTACGCGCCTGCATCGATGGTGATCTGATGCACGAACGCATCGATCTCGTCGGTGGTGATGCCGGGACGAACCATTTCGCCGGCGCGCCGCAGGATCTCGGCGGCCAGCGTGCCCGCGTGACGCATGCGCTCGATGATCTCGGGGGTCTTCACCCGTGACTCGCTCCAGCGGATGATCGTGCCCGTGTCGGCATAACTGGGCCGGGCGATGTGCGCGGGAACCGGACGGTATGGGCTGATCTCACCCTGCACGATGCGACCCTCGAGCGGCTTGTGGCACCGCTTATACTTACGCCCACTGCCGCACCAGCATGCGTCGTTTGCTTGGGGGAGCACCTGCGGCGGGGCCGTGATCGACATACACGAAATGCTACGGCCTCCGGGGCCAATGCCCGACGCATACGAACGCACCCCACCAGTCTGAAGCCGATTCCGCATGCTCGCCAAGCCGGTACGGATCGCGCGATCTATCCATTCACATTGTCCCGATCTTGAGGCTCAGGCACCGGACTGAGTCGAATGGCCTATCACGCGGCGCGGTTTTCCCTTCCTAGAACGGTGAGGCACTCAGCAATTCAGAATGCGGAGTGCGGGGAAACCCGTTGGGGAACGATTGGGGGACGCTCGCATGGCCGAGCACGTTGCAGCGATGCCATTGCGGCGAAGTCGAGCGGGTGGCTCGTCGTTGCACGCGGCGCCAGGTCGGGTTGATCGAAGCGCTTCTGGTGCAACGCCTCGTCGACCCGTTCGGGTTCCCGAGGTGATGCTCGGTGTGCTGTTGGTTGCCGGTTGTGCTCTCGCAGCGGTGCTGTGGAATCAGAGCAATACGGCAACGTCAACCATCGTGGTCGCCGCTCGGCCCATTGCACGCGGTACTGCTCTCAACGCCGAGGATCTCCGTGGCGCGGAGATGTCAGGGGCGACGTCGGTGATGGTCGGCGGTGCAGATGCCCGCGTGCTGATCGGTCAGGTCGCCCTCGTCGACATCGAGGCATCTGCCCCGCTGATGCGATCGGTGCTCACCGCGTCACTGCCGCTCGCTGCGAACGAGGCGCTCACGAGTATGGCGTTGGCCCCCGGCCAACTACCACCCGATCTTGCTCCGAACGATCACGTTCGCATTGTGGTCACCGCCGTCCCCGATGCGGCCGGTGTCGTGACTACCCAGCTACTCGACGATGCAGCAACGGTATGGTCGGTGACCGATGCGCATGACGGCATGAACACCATCGTGACCGTCCGTGGACCAATCTCGTTGTCAAGTGCTGTGGCCGCTGCCGCCAAGGTGCAACTCGCGCGGGTCGAGGGTCGTTGAGGTGGCGTTGATCGCCGTCGGCTCGGTGCACGGCTCGCCGGGCGCGACCACGCTCGCACTCGACCTTGCTCGCCGTTGCGGCGGTGAGACGCTGCTGCTCGAGTTCGATCCCGATGGTGGCACGCTTGCAGCTCGCCTCGACCTGGCCATCAAGCCGGGACTCACCGAGCTCGCAGGTGCGGCGCGTGTGGGCATCGAATTCGACGATGTGTGGAGCTACGCTCAGCCCACCGACTTCGGTGTCGCGGTGGTCGTGGCACACCCAGCGGCCGAGCAGACGCATGCGGCACTACGCGCGGCGGGCCAACACATCGCCAACGCCCTCCGTCATCTGGCCACCGAGGCCGATGTGACGGTGATCGTTGATGTGGGTCGTCTGCGTCCCGGCTCGCCCGCCCTGGGTGCCGCGCTCGCTGCCGACCGAACCATCATCGTGTCCGCCAACTCCGTCGAGGCGGTGGTGTCGTTGTCGCATCGCGGTGCACTGCTGACGGCCTGCTCGGCGCCGATGGTCGTGATGAATCGTCGCGTCAACCAAACGCTCGGGGCGCGGGCATGAGCGGTCCCGACCAGCAGGTTGTCGTTGCGATCGCCCAGGTGGTCAGCGAGGCGCTGGCCGACGACCGTATTCGGCTCAGCGCATCGGGGCGACCGGCGCTGAGTCTGAACGACGAACGTGACTTCGCGCGCTCCATCGTGGCGCGACATCTCGATGGGCTCGCTGCGCGTCACCTCGCTGGCGGGCTCGACACGCTGTCTCACGACCAGGAGGTCGAGCTCGTCGAGGCAGTGCTCGCGCGGGTCCTCGGCCTCGGCCGCATTCAACCTCTGCTCGATCGCAGCGACGTGAGCGACATCCACATTCGGGGGTCGGTGTCGACGATCCTAAAACTGACCGATGGCCGTCGAGTTTCGTCGTCGCCGGTGGTGGATAGCGACGACGAACTCATTGAGCTCGTCCGCCTGATTGCGGCGCGTGGTGGGCGTAGCGAGCGTCGCTTCGACGCCGCCAATCCCGAGCTCAATCTTCAGCTGCCCGACGGCTCACGTCTGTTTGCGACGATGGAGGTCTCGGCACGGCCGAGCGTGATCATCCGGCGGCATCGCTTCGAACTGAGCTCCCTGGTGGAACTCGAAGAGTGTGGCCTCATTGACGAAGGACTCAGTGAGTTCCTCGCCGCTGCGGTTCGCGCGAAACGCAACATGGTGATCGCTGGAGGCACGGGCAGCGGCAAGACGACGCTCCTGCGCGCTCTACTCAATGAGGTCCCCCGTGACGAGCGGATCATCACGATCGAGGATGCCTACGAGCTCGGCCTCGACCGCTTCGAGGGATAGGAGATAGGGGTGTGGCAGATGTCGCATAGTCATTGGGCGCAAGTGGCTTACTGCCTGTTCAGAAGCGCTGGGGAACGGTAAGAGCAGCCGTGCGAGGCCGAGGGTGTCAAGCGAAGGCAGGAAAAGACCGATATACCTATGAGCCCGTGATTGTTGACTATGCTCCTTGACTCAGAGAGGGAAGGAAATATGACGAAGATCACCAGGCGGCGGCCGAGGCCATTCAAGCCGTGGCCAATCGAGACCAAGAAGACACGAAACAGCAAGTAGCTTTCGGTGCTCCATTGTGTCCCGACGACACGCTCCATAGTGATCCCCGATGACCCTTTCTTAGACCTAACGGTGAGTCGTGACGTGCTGGAAGAGTTTCGTTCGGTCTTCCGCGCGCCGCTTTCCCATGCTGACGCGTTTGACCATCCGGCGCTCGACGCGTTCGCCGTGGTCTTTGATCTCGAAGGTTTCACCGCCTTCTGCGCTCAACCGGACGCTCACATCGTCGTGCCCGATTTCGTCGAGCGGTTCTCCGAGTGGCTGTTCGCCAGCCTCGTTGATTTCACGCTCTCGAAGAACGGTCTGACGGAGACCACGGCTCTCCTCGAGACCCCTTTGCCGTTCTTCTCTAAGTTCATGGGGGATGGCTACATGATGCTGTGGCAAGCGGATCCGCAACTCGTAGTCGACGGCGGGGGGCTGACGCACAAGGTGGCGAAGGCTGAGGTGGACGGTGACCTCATGAACATACTGTCGGTGATTCTCGACATCGTGCGCTCCTACCCGACCTTCTTTGCGGAGATCGATGAGATGTTTTCGTTTGTACCACAGCGACTTCGATGTGGTGCCGCGAGGGGCAGAGAGGTTGCGGTGCTGCAGAACGATGATTTCGTTGGCCCATGCATCAATCAGGCGGCGCGGCTGCAGAAGCTGGGACCTCTGAGCTTTGCTGTGAGCACGCGGGGTATGCCCCGGAAATTTCCCGAGGCCGAGCTGCTGAATGAGACTCTCCACGTCGAGAGGGTGAAGGTGCGTGGTTTCGGTGAGGACCGTGTCTTCATGGTGAAGAACGACTGGCTGGGCCTGAGCAGCGACGAGCAGGCCTCCCTTAAGCCCTAGCGCTGAACCGCCGACTTGGGGGGCCAGCAAGCTACCGCTCAAATATCGACGCGAGGGTTCCCCCCTACGGTGAGTAAGGACTCCCCGACATTGCTCTCTTAGTCGATGAGGACGCTGGATGTCCGTTGGTAGCTTTCGTCAGTGTCGCGGAGCTGCATTCACCGCGCTCAGGAGCGCTGCCCAGTGCTTCGGATGAGGCACCTGCTTCCCCGAACGGATCCTCGACGCGGTTCCGTTGGAAAGATCCGATGCGTCCATGATCTGAGAGAGGGTCAGGCTGGCGAGATCCGGCAGAATTCTTTCCCAAGTTTCGATGGAATGTCCGAATTGACGTGCTGTCCGATCGAGTGCGGCTCTCTTACCATCTCTGGTCGCGCGCCCGCGAGCGCTGCGAACCTCTGGATTGTGTAGCGCTGCTGCTGAGTTCGCAATGCCATTCTGGCGAGCGGCACCGAAACGAGGACGCCAACACGAATTGCAGTAGGTGCGTTCAGAGTGCACGCTCTCACCGCAGTCGACGCAGCGCTGACCAAGAGCCTTCGGTTCTGCTCGCCTTTGTGTTGCGATTGGCTGGGGGCTTGGGGCGAGTCGCGCGTTGTTGGCGCGGGTGAGGGTCTTACGTTTGCGGACGCTGTACGGGCTGGCGTCGGCGAGGACGTCGGCGACGTGTTCAGCCCAGGGTGCGACGGCGTCAGCCCATTGGGACATGGTCGTGGCGAGTTGGTGGGTGAGTGGGGGCAGGATGCGGCATCGTCCGTTGTCGGTTTCGGTGAAGTCGCGGGCTTGGAAGATGTGGGTGGTGGCGAGGTTGAGGACGTAGGCGTCGATGTCGGGGCGGATGGTTTCGAGGAGGTCGAGGGCGAGTGAGTCGCGGTTGGGTGTGTCGCGGTGCAGGAAGCCGAGTCCGGGGTCGAGTCCAAGGATGAGGCAGGCGTATCGGCATTCGATTTCGCCGAGGGCGTAGAGGTAGTTGAGGGTTGCGTTGATGGGGTCGGTGGCGTGCATGCCGAACCGGGAGATCAATGATCCGCGGGTGGTGAAGTTGGTCCAGTGTGGTGGGATGCGGCTTCGGTCTTTGTTGGCCCACGTGAAGGAAACTGATTCCCATGCGTTGAAGTAGTCGTTTGCGGCTTTGGCTTCGATATCGCGAATCTCGCTCTCCTTGGTGGCGGTGTCGAGGCGGGCGCGTCGTGTCTCGATTTGTTGAGCACATTCGTCGTTGTTGAGATAGGTGCGGGTGTTGCGGGCTTGCCCGGCGAGTTTGCGGTCGATGAGTGTGCTGTTGATCCTGTGGCCGATGTCGGTGTTGTGGGCGAGTGCTTGGGCTCGTCGTAACCGTGAGTCATCGATGGTTGGATCAGCGCTTGCGGTGAGGAGGGTTCCGTCGGTGTCGAGTTGGGTGAAGTGGATCCCGACTCGGTTCATCCAACGCAACGCTTCGAAGGTGACGCTGCCGGAGTGTCCGAGGACGATGAGTCGTCGGAGTTGGTGTCCGACTTTGGGGATGCGTCGTTCGCGTCGTTCGCGTCCGGAACCGTCGGAGATGATGAGGTGTCCTCGTTCGATTGCGATGCGGATGCCGTAGCCGTCAACGACGAGAACGCCAGTGTTGGTGGCGATGTCGGGGTAGGTGTGGGTGGCGTTCATGGTTGCTGTTTAGGTTCCGGTTGGTGGGACAGGGCTGAGTTGTCGGCCGAGGTGGAGTAGGAGTGTGACGCAGGCGCGGTTGGCGAGTTCTTGGTGGAGGTCGCGAATGTTGAGTTGTTGTTTGCTGGCGTACTCGGACGCTGTTTGTTGGTGGAAGGCTTGGATGCTTCGCAGCGTCTGATCGGGGAACAGTGTTGCGTCGGCCCCGGTTCGGAATGCGTGTGCGGCGCGCAGTCGACAATCGATGACCCAGACAGTGTTGTCGATCGTTGCTCGATCGATTGTTGTGCCGTCCGCACTTGTGACGCCTTGTAGCGCGGGGGCGAATCGTTGCGCGAAGTGGTCCAGGTTTGGAAGGTCGGTGGCGGTGGCGTCGATGATGACGTTCTCCAACTCTCTGCGTTGGGAAGGGGGGAGGTCGAGGTTGAGGGTGTTCAGGTGGTCGCGTGCGGTTTGGCGTGCACGTGTAGCTGGGGAGTGTCCTTCGTCGTCGGCGAAGGTGCGCATTGCTTTGCGTACCTGTCCGATCGAGATGTACCGCTCACCCCATCCCAACCACGCATAGACAGGGATGTTGGCCAGCGCAGCGATTTTGGTTGCTGCCGTTTGCTGTTTGAGCAACACCCATAACAGTTCTGCTTGATGATCCGGTCTTACAGATAGTTGTGAACCACGACCTGTACCGCGAACCTTTGGTCGGTCCAGCAGCCCGTGTGCGGTCCAGTCGACAATCTTGCGTTCTGTCAGGATATATCCGCGTTTCAGAGCGCCTTCGATCAGGTCCTTGTTCGTCCACCCATCGGTCTCGGTCATATCCCATCTTACATCAGTTTGTGTCTTGCGGATGCAGTGTGGTGGTTCCACTCTGGGTGCATGAACACTGAGCAACTCACCGTTTCCCAATCCGCCCGACTCCTCGGCTTGTCCGCTGAAAGGGTCCGTCAACTCGCCTCCAGCGGGCAGCTGCCCTCGACAATCACACCGCTAGGTCGTCTCTTCGAACGTGTCGACGTTGAACGTCTCGCTCGACAACGGCAGTCGATCACGACCACCGACTCGGGTAAGGGTGGCCTCTGATGGCGGCGTCGAACATGGTGCGCCGCAACGCCCTCGCCCGTGAACGCGGTTTCGCGTCGTATAGCGAGCAACGCCGCACCAGTCACACGGTGAGTAACCGGGCCGATTGGGCCGCTCTGCCGCCAGGGGCGCAGCAAGCGCGTTCTGACGCGTTGAACGTTGTTGCCCTGGCGCGACGCGAAGGCATCCCGATTGCGGATGCGGCCCGCAGCGAGGGGGTCGCGTTGAATGTGGTGTCTTGGTGGGCGGGTGACGCGATCGCGAACAAGAGAGGTGGTTGGCACGCCACCGTCGCGGACCGGTTGTTCCGACCGATGTACGTCTACTCGGCCGGGCAAGCCGTGTCGGTGGATGTCCGCGGTTCACACACCGCGTCGAACATTGGGCGTTACCACTCCGCGATCCGTCACTACCTGATGACCGGTGACGATTCCCGCCTGGCGCGTTTCACCGGGCAACGCGTTGGCGGTGTCGAACTGGAAACCGACCCTGATGTGATCGATGAACTCGCGCGGCGTCGCCGGTTCGATTTCGAGTCGATCTATCGGATGGTGGCCTGATGGACGCCCCCACAGGTTCCTGCGCGTTTTGTGGCAAACCGGCACGCAACGCCCATCACATCACCGGACGTGCACCGGACCACAGTTACCTCCACGACGAACTCACTGTCGAGCTATGCCACCAACACCACGTCCTGACCCACAACGATCTACGCGCCCAACACATCGACGTCGCGCCCGCAGGTGTGTGGACTGTGACCGCCCGAATCGAGCATGTGTTGCGTCGGATCGCGACGTTCCTTGCCCGTCACGCCACCTACGCCGACAACCCGGTTTGGGCGTTACTTGCCGCAGTGTTGCAAGGCTGCGCTGACGAGATCGCCTACATCGATCTCAACCTTCACGGCGACATTGATGGCGGCCTGACATGACCAGCCCCGAGTTCGACTTCTTACCGGTCGCGATCCGGGTGCACCCGGTACGCCAATCACATCTCGAACGAGACCCGAACGTCAAGAAGTGGCGGCCACCAACGATGCGCGAGTTACCGCAACGAACGTTGGTGATCGACTGTGAAACCAGCACCGATGCAACACAACGATTGTTGTTCGGGGTGTGGCGGCTCTACGTCGACGCCCAAGACGCCCAACCCGGAACCGTCTGTCATGAAGAAGGCATCTTCTACGCCGATGACCTCCCCACCACCAACCCGGACGCGTTCCAAACCTTGAACGCGTACGTTGCCGAACATCGCTCGGACGTCACCCGCGGTTACCGCACGCAGCTCCCGTTGTTGTCACGCACCGAGTTCGTCGAGAAGGTGCTGTGGAAATGGGGGTACCGCCAACAAGCCACCATTGTTGGTTACAACCTGCCGTTCGACTTGTCCCGCCTCGCCACGCACGCCGCCCCCGCGCGCGGCCGGAACCGTGGAGGGATCTCGTTGCGGTTATGGGAACGCAACGGTGGCGACAACCAGTACCGGGCACGGATCGTGTTACGCACCATCGACGCGCACCGCACCCTGATCCAATTCAGCTCCACCTCCGACACCGTTCAACACTTCCGAGGCAAATTCTTGGACTTACGCACCCTCGCGTTCGCGCACACCGATCAACGCGGCCTCACCCTCGAACGCGCCTGCGACCTGTTCGGCACCCCGTACACGAAACGTGACGTCACCCACGGCACCATCACCACCGACTACATCACCTACTGCCGTGAAGACGTCACCGCGACAGCACACCTGTACCGGGCTCTACACATCGAACACATGCGCCACCCCGTCGCACTCCCAGCACGCCAAGCGTTCTCCGCCGCGACGATTGGTAAGGCGTACTGGGCGGCGTTCGGCATCGAGCCGTTCCACGAACGCGACGGATGGCTCTCGCATGAAATGGCCGGCTACGGCATAGCCGCGTTCTACGGAGGTCGCTCCGAATGCCGCATCCGTCGCCTCGACGTCCCCGTCGTCTACTGCGACTTCACCTCGATGTACATGACCTGCAACACCCTGATGCGCACCTGGCCGATGATCACCAGCGACCAACTCATCGCCACCGACAACACCGCAGAGGTCCGCGCACTCGTCGACTCGCCCGATCTGCGCGACCGCTGCTTCGACAAAGCGCTATGGCCGATGTTGCACACCCTCGTGGAGGTCGACCCGAACGGGGCGATCCTGCCAGTGCGCGCCCGATACGACCCCGCAAGCCCGACATGGGGTATCGGTGTCAACCCCTACCGATCCGAGCGGACATGTTGGTACCCGCTCGCCGACATCATTGCGGCCCAATTGCTCGGCGGACCCACCCCGATCATCAAACGCGCCTACCAACTCACCGCCAACAAACCCGCCACCAGCTTGAAAACAGCACGGCTACATGGACGCGTTGAGATCAACCCGAAACGTGACGACTTCTTCGCCGCCGTGGTCGAGGAACGCCACCGTGCCCGACACGACAACGACACCCGCTCCACCCAGTTCCTCAAAACACTCGCCAACGCGACCGGGTTCGGGATCCTCGCCCAATACGACCGCAAACACGCACCCGACCCGGTCCCCATCGTCGTACACGCGGACCGCGAACCATTCACCGTCACCACAATCACACCCGAAGACCCCGGCGACTACTGCGCCCCGCCCATCGCTGCCTTCCTCACCGGAGCAGCACGACTGATGCTCGCCCTGCTCGAACACGAAGTCACCGCCGCGGGCGGCACCTACGCATTCTGCGACACCGACTCCATGGCCATCGTCGCCACCCGCAAACCGTCACTCATCAACTGCCCGGGCGGAACGCATGACAACAACGGCACTCCCGCCGTGCTGGCCCTGTCATGGAAACAAGTGCAAACCATTATCGACACTTTCAGCCAACTCAACCCATATGACCCTGCCGTCGTCCCCGGCTCGATCCTGCGCATCGAGGACGAGAACTACCACCCGAACACGCGACGTCAACGAGAGCTGCGGTGCTACGCGATCTCCGCGAAGCGCTACCAACTCACGACGGCCGACGGTCGGTCCGTGAAGCGGTCCGAACATGGGCTCGGGCATCTCCTCAACCCGATCGGTCAAGGTGATTGGATCAGCGAGGCCTGGCAACATCTCCGCCACCCCGACACCTGCCAACCGGCATGGCTCGACCTACCCGCGGTCTCCAAGATCACCGTCGCCAGCCCTGACGCCCTCGCCTGGTTCAAACACATCAACCACGGCAAGCCCTACGCCGATCAGATCAAACCCGCCAACTTTGTCCTCATCGCCCACCCCGACCCACTCAACCCGGCACCGTCCCAACCGGTCACTGCGTACGTCCCGAACCCCGAGGCATGGACGCGGCTCGCGTGGATTGATCGGTACACCTCGCAGCCCGTCACCATCACCACCCGAGCACTTGACGGCAACGAACGCCCCGGTACCGTCCGTGCGCTCACCCTCCGCGACATCCTCGCCACCTACCTCACCCACCCCGAAACCAAGGCACTCGGACCAGACGGAGAGCCCGTGCGCGGCGAGACCATCGGGCTCCTCCAAAGACGCCCCGTCCACGCCATCCAACCCGTCACCTACATCGGCAAAGAAGCCCACGACCTCGACAACCGCGCCAACGGAATCAGCGATCCCACCGACGTGGTCACCGAATACACAATCGACAACGACGACTGGCACCACCTGATCACCCCAACCCTGCGCACACTGCGGAGCCAAGACGTCGCGACGTCCACCGGGGTGAACCTGCGCACCGTGCAACGCGCCCTCGCCAACACATGCATCCCACGCCCCCACGACCGTCAGAAACTCACCGAACACGCCACCCAACACGCACGCCAGCAAACCAACGCGAAACGCAACACCCCCAACCGCAGCGCCCTATTCCAATATTTGCGTCTCAATGAAGGTCGGGCCGAAACGCAAACCACCTGCTCAGAGATTTGAAACCGAGACACCCGGACAGAATGCCGAAACTCACCAATGAATAAGCCCGCTCAGAAACGACTATTCGGAGGGCACACCAATCCCAGCCGATGCAAGGGCACGACGCACCTCGGCAGGTTTCAAAACATGACGCTCAGCAATCCGCCACACAGGCCAACCGTCATCGACGTACGACTTCAACGCAGCGACATCACGAAGCAGCCGACGATTCTGCGCCCTCGCCCGCTTCGCGAATTCGGCCTCGTTCATACCCGGGACACTAACGAAACGCCCATGTCCGCTATCCCGACCGACCCTTCGACGGACCAACCCGGCTACTGCTTTCGGCTGATCGAGGGTGTCGCTAACGGGCAATCAGTGCGGCATCTTCTTCGCCGACCCGAAAACCTCACTCGCTGGATAACGCCTCGTGTTGTCCGCCAACTTGCGTTCGGCGGCAACAACCAGGTCCACGTTCAGCACGTCCGCCAGACGGATTACGTAGAACAGAACGTCTGCGAGTTCGTCCCCGAGGCGAACCCGCTCGTCTCCGGCAACTTCTGCAATCTGTTGTTCGGTCTTCCATTGAAGTTCGCTCGCCAGCTCACCCACCTCGCCCACCAACGCGAGCATCAGGTTCTTCGGTGTGTGAAAGCCCGCCCAGTCGCGCTCATCGGCGAAACGCGCGAGGGCGATTCTGAGGTCCGTAAGATCCGCAGGAGTCACGGTACCCATTATGGCTCACCGTGAGCGAACGCTCAGGAGAACCCAATGACGACAACTCACCTCGTGGTCAGTCTCAGCAAAGACCTGGACCGCAGTCTGATCAAACGCCTCGGTGAATCGACGCTGCAGCTCCACCAAGACGTCGTTGACTCCGTTGGGTTTGTTTGGTGGGGCAAGTTCCGCCAAGGCGACAAGTCAGCGCTGTCTCCCGCCAACCTCCAGTTGCTACAAGACCAGATCGCTGCTGGCGAACCCACCTACCTGTACATCGGAGCACCCGAAGGGCAGTTTCAAGCTCGACTCACACAAATCGAGGACCGCAACTACCCCACCCCCACCTCGGGCATACCCGCCTACTACTCGACGACACCCGATCTGCTCGTCGATTTCTGGTTACGACTCGACAGCTTCACCCGACTCTACGACGGCCACATCGAAGCGAACCTGATCTACGCCCGCGGACGTCGCGAAGGAGAGCCAATGGACTTCGCTGGCCAAACCGCTGTCAGGCTCGGCCGCCTAAACGCCACAACCTCCATCCCTGCGATTGTCATCGTCACCAGGCTTCGCGTGCAACAAGCCTCCGTTGAGACATACTCTGTCCGATCCACCGATCAAGCCACCATCGCCAACCGGATCGAGGCAAATCTGGTGGAACGATTCGTCAAACACCTGGCCGCTCTCGGTCGAATCACCAGCCGACATCGTTACGTCATCGGATCCGAAACAACCGAATGCGACATCTACGACGAAACCACGGACCTGCTCATCGAGGCCAAAGCCTCAGCAAACCGCGATGACGTACGCATGGCCATCGGGCAACTCGCCGACTACGGTCGCCACGAACCCGATGCCACACGCGCAGTGCTCCTCCCAAAGCGACCATCGCAAGATCTCGTCGACCTCATCTGGTCCACCGGCACCGATGTCATTTACGAAGACGGTCCAACATTCGCGACCGAACAACGCCAATAACCCTGCGCTCAGGCCACCCCCACTTACTGAAATTCCTGCCAGCCCTACGCTGAGTTGCGCCTTGCGGGCCAAACACTCGTGCCGAGGCCTCCCTGCCCGAGCAAGATGCGGATGCGGATGCGGATGCGGGAAAGTGACACGGTGGTCTGCCCATCTCCACGTGCTCCACCGTGCCCCATAAACGAGTTCCCGGAGGGACGACTATTAACAGCGATGGTGCCGCTCAAAGGGCGACTGACCGAACTCCACCGTCACCGCCGCCCCTGATGGTAGGTCCATCAGCGCCTTCGACGAGTGCTCCTCGTCTTTCGAGATTGCCGCATAGACGCCAGTGCTAGCATCCTGCGGCAGGGAGCGTATACGAGCATGAAGGTTTTGGGGCCCCGAAAGCCAACGTCAGAACAGTTGACAGTGATCAACGATCACAAGCTTGGGACAACCCTTATCAGGGGGGCCGCTGGCAGCGGGAAGACCACCACCGCACTATTGCGACTCAAGCAGGAGAGTCGGTTCTGGAATCGACGCCGACGCGACGGTCACATTGACGGTCCCCCAAGGATCCTCGTCTTGACCTACAACAGAACGCTCCGCGGGTACATCGAGGCCTTGGTCCAAGACCAAGTCGAAGGCGACGTACAAGTCGAGGTGAGCACATTTGCTAAATGGGCGTGGCAAGCCACTGGGCGGCCGCAACTAGCGCAGCTTGAGGATATCGAAAACGTCATTGCCAACTTCGGGCTGCCACTTCAGTTGTCGCGCGCCTTTCTCTTGGAGGAAGTTGACTACGTGCTGGGCAGATTGCCACTCGCGAATCTGTCGGACTACGCAACTCCTGGATTTCGACGAATCGGACGAGGCGCGTCACCGCGAGTGGAGATTCCTATGCGGCAACGGATACTCGCTGAGGTGATTGTCCCGTTTAGTCGGTGGAAAGCCTCGCAGAAGCTCCTCGACCATAATGATGTCGCGAATCTTCACGCGAGCAAACAGATGGCCAATCCTTATCACGTTGTGATCGTCGACGAAGCGCAGGACTTCTCGGCGAATCAAGTGCGTGCCATCCAAGTGCAACTCGCGCCGGAGTACTCCGAGACATTCATACTCGATGCCGCCCAGCAGATCTACCCCAGGCGCTTCACTTGGCGCGAAGCTGGCGTGAGTATCGCAACGTCATTCCGCCTCGAGCGAAACTTCCGCAACACCGCCGAGATAGCTGCCTTTGCCATGCCACTTGTAGCGAACATGGACCACGGTGATGATGGCACGATTCCGGATTTCACGCGATGTGACAAGACCGGTGCCCGACCAAAGGTTGTCTCCGGCAAATTTCGAGCGCAAGCAGCCTGGGTGGTTGCGGACATCGTCTCCCGAGGATCTGCCTGCACTGACAGCGTCGGAATCCTCCATTCAAAGGGTGGACATTGGTTCGATGAGATTCGACGTCAGTTGACGGCCGCCTCCATCGAGCACGTCACCATCTCTCAAAAAGAGGATTGGCCGCGAGGCCCTGTTTCAGTCGCGCTCTCAACAATGCATTCGGCCAAAGGCCTCGAATTCGATCATGTATACATCGTCGGCTTAAACGCTGAGGTCACTCCGCACGGCGCGGAAGCCGGCGACTCACTGTTGGAGACCTATCAGAGGCTCTTGGCGATGGCAATCGGTCGGGCCGCGAAAACCGTGATGATCAGCTACAAGGAGGGTGAAGCCAGCGTATTGACAACGTTACTTGACCCCTCTACCTATGATCGGATCAACGTGTGACAGACGCAGCATCGCCTACTTGTGATCCAGAGGTAGTTGAATTCGTTTCCGATTGCCACATAGAGAACGTCCTTCACTTCACCACGAATCGCGGTCTCTTGGGGGTCTTGGCCAGTCGATACCTGAAATCGCGAACGTTGCTTGCAGCGGACGAGTACTTGGAGAACATCGTGACGATGAACGCGAGGTACCGCACTGACACAGAGTGGCTTGATCGAGTCAATCTCTCGATCACGAGAATCAACACCGACTTCTTCCGAGCGTCGGGAAATTGGCACAGAGACGACGACCTTTGGTGGTGCGTTATTTCGCTTCGTCCGGAAGTTCTTGCGCACCCGGGGGTCTACTTCTCGACCACAAACAACATCTACCCGGCAACGAGGAGGGGCACAGGCATCAAAGGCCTATCTGCTCTCTTCGCCTCCACCGTCCCGGCTCGCTACAGTGCTCCCCAGAGACGAACCGCCGACACGCCAGCCAGCTGGACCACTTGCGTGCAGGCTGAGGCCCTGTACCCCAGAGAAGTTCCTTCCTCGTTTATACAACGCATCTACGTCACGGACGACCGACAGGCCGCTGTCGTGGAATCGCAGATCGGTGCCGTAGATCATCCCGACATTGAAATAGTTGTCGACCCGCTACTACTCGCGCGAGGCTGGCCAACGTGACGACCCACAAGGAGCGTGTTGCGCGGTCAGTCCTGTGGGCGGCCTGGGCCGACGCGATGGGTTTCATGACCGAACTCGCTGATACCGCTGCGGTGACTTGGCGGACGGGTTCTCCAACGGTGGTTACAACGGTCCCCTGGCGGCGAACAATTGGCGGGCAATTCGGAGCAGTGATTGAACTCCCCTCAGGGTGTTACTCGGATGACACGCAGCTGAGGCTGTCCACATCGCGGGCCATCAGGCACGACGGCGAATTCGATGTCGAAGCATTCGCTCGTATCGAAGTGCCTGTGTTTCTGAATTACGCACTCGGTGCTGGTCGAGGGACAAAGACAGCCGCTGCGAACTTGTCCCGCGGTGGCGTGGCGTGGTGCACGAACTTCTTCGACAACAAACAGGGCCGATATGTCGACGGTGGCGGCAACGGTGCGGCCATGCGCATTCAGCCGCACGTATGGTCCGCGCCGCCCGGGCGCAGGACCTGGAGCGCTGCTGTGATTCGAAATGCAGTGACAACGCACGGCCATATACGGGCCATTGCCGGTGCTTGCCTTCACGCTCAAATGCTTTGGCAAGCCATGGAGGGAGCATCGCTCGCGCCGGTAGCGTGGGCAGAGGCCTTGGACGCAGTGGCTGAGATTCCTTCGGTCGTCGAAGCGGATGAGGAGCTGGCCACCCTCTGGCGACCTGAGTGGGAGCGGCGCTCCTCGACTCCCCTCAAGACTGCTGTCGAGCAAGTACTGCTCGAACTTCGAGATCTGCAGGAAGCAGCTGCCTTTTCGTTGGGCACCGGCGACCCATGGGCGAGTCTAGTTTCGGCACTTGGAGCCGACGAAGCGGCGACACGGGGGACAGGGACAGTTTCAGCGGTGATGGCCGGGGCACTCGCTTGGCTGTGCCAGACCGATGCGCGTGGTGCGATGCTTCGCGCCGTCAATTCCCTCGGCACCGACACAGACACGATTGCGACGCTCGCTGGTGCGCTCATAGGGGCACAGGGGTTTGAACCACCGCCTGACCAGTTGCAGGACGCCGAGTATCTACGCCGCGAAGCCCACCGTTTGAGCGCTGTCGCACAGGGCCATGCGCGAACGTGCTTCTTGTACCCGGACCTACTTAAGTGGCCAGCGGTGAGGAGCCCGATCGACCTTGTAGGCGAATTCGCTGGCGCGCTCTCCATTGCAGGGCTCGGCGAATTGATGCCGACGAGCGGGTATTTTAACTCGAGGTCGAAAGCGACAGAAGGTTGGCAATGGTGCACGTTGCCCTACGGCCAGAGCGTGCTCGTGAAGCGCAGAGACCCTGTGCGGCCGCTACCGATGGGAGCTCTTAGGCCAACTACCGCAACGACATCGCCTGTAGTGCACCAAGGCTCAGCAGCCTCCCAGGAGCATCTCTTTGACCCGGTTGCCCCTGCCCCACCAACGAAAAAGCCATCACGGGGAAGGAAATCGGACGGACCGAGGCCCGTAGTCGAAGACATACGACAACGAACACTCATCCCTTCCGAAATCGACCTAGACACCGCCGTGGACATGGTCGTTGGCTCGGGGTTTCCGGAGGACTTACTAGGCAGGACACTGATTGAGTTGGCGCTCCAACCTGATGGGCGCACAAAGGCGTCTGCCTTTGCAGTCGCAATCGCCCAGGCTCTCCGCCAACGACTCGGCTGAACATCAGCGATTCGGTTGGCGCCGGAATTGCAGGGCACAAATTCGGTGCGATAGTCGAGTCTTCCCAACCTCCGCTCCCATCGATACCACTGGGCGACACGCACCCCCCCTCTATCTCCTATCCCCTCGACCGCTTCGAGGACTTGCATCCCGACTACGACATGCTGCAGAGCAGACCGGCAAACATCGAGGGGCGGGGGGAGATCTCAATGGTCGATCTCACCCGCATGGCGCTGCGGATGGATCCCGATCGTGTGTTGGTGGGCGAGGTTCGCGGCGGCGAAGCCTTTCCCATGTTGATGGCGATGAGCCAGGGCAACAACGGTTCGATGTGCACGATGCATGCCGATTCAACGCGCTCAGTCTTCCCGAAGCTTGCCGCGTACGTGTCGATGGCCGAGACAGGCTTGCCGGTCGACACGGTCAATCTCTTGCTGGCCACGGCAGTGCACTTCGTGATCCACATCCAGACGATCGCCGGTGTTCGGCGCGTAGTCAGCGTCCGTGAGGTGGTCGACGCTGACGGCGCGCGCATCGTGTCGAACGAAGTGTTCAAGCCAGGTCTCGATGGGCGCGCAGTACCGGGGTATCCGCTACGAGACGTCACCTTGTCGCTGCTCGAGGCGCACGGGTTCGATCCGTCGTATCTCGACAAGCCTGATGGGTGGTGGAGCTGGTGAACGCGCTGGTCGTCGGAATGCTCGGAGGCTGCGTCGGGCTGGGTCTCTGTCTTGTCATCGCTGGAGCGCGCGGCAACGTGGTCCTCGCCAGATCGGCCGCTGCGGGGGGCGCTCTTGTGCGCAGCATCGACAGCGTTGCGTTGCGCGTCGCGCTCGCGCTTGGCGGCGCACTCGCAGCGATGATGCTCAGCGGTTGGCCGCTGCTCGCCGCCATCGCAGCAGGCGTGGGTTGGTACTCGCCGACGTGGCAGCGGAGTCGGGGAAGTCACGAAACCGAACTAGCGCTCGTCGAGGCGATAGCAGCGTGGACGGAACAAATTCGCGACACGCTCGCCGCTGCGAACGGTCTCGAGCATGCACTCGGCGCCACGGCGACGTTGGCACCAGCACCGATCGCCGGCGCGGTGGAGCGCCTCGCTGCGCGGGTTGATTACGAGCCGCTTCCTGATGCGTTGCGTCGATTCGCCGACGATGTCAACCACCCTATGGCCGACTTCGTGGTGGCAGCTCTGGTCATCGCCGCCGAGAAGGAGGCCCGCGACCTCGGTGCACTACTCGGCCACTTGGCCGAGAGCGCGCGCGATGAGGCGCGTATGCGCACCCGCGTGTGGGTCGGCCGGGCCAGGAGTCGCAGCGCTGTCCGCATCATCGTGGCGGTAGTCGTGACCTTCGTCGTCGGGCTCTTGCTGTTCAATCGGGTCTACCTCCAGCCGTACGATTCCGCTGCCGGACAAGTGGTGCTGCTGATGATTCTCGCGACCTTCGCCGCCTCATTCGTGATGATGTCGAGGATGGGGCGCATCGCCATGCCGCAACGTTTCGTGGCTCGCCGTGTCGGTGCTGGGACACCGCTGTGAACCCGATCCTGCTCATTGGCGCCGGTATTGGTGCGGGGCTGTTCTTGGTGGCGCACGCGATCATCGGCGCGCCGGTCCCGTTGGCCGTTTCGGTGCATCGGCTCGAACGCAATGGGACCTCCGTCGCCGACCAGCGGCGCTCGGCCAACGTTCCCGGACATGGCTCGCTCGGCGGCCGCGTCATACGGCAATTGAGTGCACGCTTGGGCAACCGCGTCGAACGGAACCTCGCGGTGATGGAACGCCCCGTCGAACAGTTCGTGGTCTCGAAGCTCGTCACAGCGCTGACGCTCGCAGGCATCGTCGTGATGCTCGCGGTCACCCTTCAGATGGTCGGCTCGCCGCTCGCCGCCTGGCTTGTGGTTGGGCTGACGGCTGCCGCACTCGGCATCGGATTCGTGGTACCCGACCTCACGTTACGCACGCAGGCCAGCGCTCGCCGCGCCGCGTTCCGCCATGCGTTGTCGAGCTATCTCGATCTCGTCAACGTGCTGCTCGCAGGCGGAGCGGGAATCGAGACCTCGCTCGAAGCGGCTGCACAGGCCGGTGATGGTTGGGCCTTTGTCCAGATTCGACACGCCCTCATGCGCTCACGCACCCTGCGCCAGTCGCCGTGGACCTGTTTCACCGACCTCGGCCAGAGGATCGACGTTGGTGAACTCGCCGAGATCGCTGCCAGCGTACGCCTCGCCGGTGAGCAGGGTGCCCGAATTAAGGCATCTCTATCGGCAAAGGCCGCCGCATTGCGCGCCCATCAGATGGCACGCATCGAAGCCGATGCTCAGGCAGCGACGGAGCGGATGGGTCTTCCCACGGTGCTGATGTTCCTGGGCTTCATGGTGTTGCTGGGCTATCCGGCCATGCAGCAGATCGTCCGGGCGCTGTGAGCCGGCCGATGCACCTTTCACAGCACAACACGATCGCTCAACGCGATCACTCCACGACACTGCAAGGAGAATTCCCATGTCAGACTTTGCACCCATCTGGACCTACTTCATGGTTCGCTTCCGGGCCTCGGCTGAGCTCGACCACGATCGTGGCGAGGTCAGTGCAACCACTGTGGTGTTGGCCGCGGCATTGATTGCGCTGGCCATCGCCGTCGGCGTGATCATCACCACACGCGTGAAGAACAAGGCGAACACGATCAACCTCGGTTGAGCTGTCCACCATGTCAGTGGTCAGTCTTCAGTCGAACGACACGGTGGCAGCGAGAGCGTTGCTCGCGCGCCCTGGCCGCAGGGATCGGGGTGAGGCCACCACCCAGATGGTGATCGTCACCCCGATCCTGATCCTGTTGCTATTCCTCGGTGTGCAGGCAGCGATCTATTTCCATGCGGCGAACGTCGCCACCGCCGCAGCCTCACAGGGGGCAGCGGCAGTGTCGCCCATCAGCGCCGGTACTGGCGATGCCATCGAGGCAGCGCAACGCACGGTTGCCGACCTCGGCGCGCACGCGGCGAGCTTGCCAGTGGTCACCGAAGCCGGGGACTACGTGGTGGTGTCGGTCGAGGTCGACGTGCCTCGAATCATCCCGTTCTTTCCGTCGACGGTGACGCGACGCGTGCTCGAGCCGAGGGAACGATTCGTACCGGAATCGAACCGCTGACCTTCCATGACGACCCAGCACGAGCACTCAGGCAGCCATGAGCACCTTCCCCGGCATGACAAAATCAGAAAGGAATGATCTGCGATGTTGGAGCAGTCGACCACGAGTGTGACGCAGCGCTTGGAAGCCCGCAGCGATGCGGGGAGCGTCAGCGTCGAGATGGTGCTGCTCACCCCGGTCCTGATCGTGTTGATGCTCTTCATCGTCACGTTGGGTCGCGCCGGTGGAGCGTACGAACAGGTACGCCACGCTGCCGACGAGGCGGCCAGAGCCGCCTCGCTTGTGTCGCGTGCGCGAATGCACGGCGTGGCGCAACTGGTTGCCACTGCCGATCTTGCAACCAATGGCTTCAACTGCGCGTCCACGTCGACCGTGGTCTCGCTGGACACAGCTTCCTCGGCACCGTCGGTCACGGTGACGGTCTCTTGCAGTGTGAACCAGCAGGGCACCGAGTTACTCGGCGCGACGGCGCGAACCATCACAGCGAGTTCCACCGAAGTGATCGATCGGTATCGGGCGGGATGATGGGGTCGGACGATCTGCGACGTACCAGGTGCGCCGCAACGCGTGACCGTGGATCGATCACGGCATTCGTCGTGGGCATCACACTCGCGGTCGTTGCGTGTGCGGGACTCGTCATTGACGGCGCTCGCGTCGTTGGTGCCAAGGTCTCCGCCGCCGATCATGCCGAGAACGCAGCCCGAGTCGGGGCCCAGCAGATTGTCGCCTTGCGCGACGGCCGCCGGGCGATCGACCCGCAACGTGCAACGAACAGCGCGTCTGCGTATCTCGCGGCCCACGGCCTTGCTGGCACCGTAACGGTGTCGGCCAATCGGGTCACCGTCACAGTGCAATCGACTGTGAGCACCACCCTGTTACGTCTCGTCGGCGTTTCGTCGAAGACCGTGCGGGCCACCCGAGTCTCCGATCCGATTTCGAAATGAAGGGCAGAGTCATGTCTCGAATCGCACGCGGCATTGTCGCCCTGATGGCGCTCGTCGTTCTCGTTGCTGGTGTGCCTCTGGCTCTCGTCCACTTCGTCGGCCGACCGTGGCCGCGTCCATTCCCCGGTCTTGACACCGTGGTGCAGTCCATTCGACGCGGTGACATCAGCGATGGTGCGGTTGTCAAGGTCCTCGCAGTGCTGCTCTGGATTGCCTGGGCGCGTCTCGCGGTGAGCGTGATTCTCGAAGTGATCGTGTGCGCGTCAGGCCGCTCGATTTCCCGTATCGGTGTGCTCGGCTCATCTCAACAATGGGCAGGTGCGCTGGTTGCTGCAATCGTGCTGTTGGGCTCCTCGATGCCTCGTTCGGCGGCAGCCGCTGCGGCGAGTCACGTGCCCACACCGATCCCCTCAGCGCTGCTGGTGACGGACCGAACCGACAGAGTCGCGCCTGCGCCGGACCCGGGGGTCTCCACCCACACGGTGGTCGTGCAAGCCGGTGACACGCTGAGTGCGATCGCCAAGCACGAGCTGGGCGGCGCACAGAACTGGCCCCAGCTCTGGGATGCGAATCGCGACCGTCACTTCGGGAGCCGCACCTTCGACGACCCCAACCTCATCCTCATCGGCTGGGAACTCGTCGTGCCCGGCATTCTCGGCTCGGACGTGCCTGCGGCCGCACCGGTGCCCGAGACCATCAATCCTGAAGTAATCGCAGTGCCAGAGGTGATCGCACTTCCCGAGGTGATCGCGGTGCCAGACGTGATCGCACTTCCCGAGGTGATCGCGGTGCCCGAGGTGATCGCGCTTCCCGAGGTGATCGCGGTGCCCAAGGTGATCGCACTTCCCGAGGTGATCGCGGTGCCAGCGGCGAACGCAGTGCCCGAGGCAAACGCAGTGCCTGAGGCGAACGCAGTGCCTGAGGTGATCACGCCGATTCCCTCGACCCCGCGTCGTGCTGGCGGGTCGACGCCGGTCGAGCGGGCTCCGTCACGATCCGATGAGCGTGGCAAATCCCCGGCAATTGTCACGCCAACCGCTGGCGAACACAACCGGAATGAGTTCCCGAGCCCTGTTGGTCTTGGGGGTGCAGCGCTGCTGGCGAGTGGGGTCGTGGTTGGTCTTGGCGTCAGGCGTCGCCAGCAGTTGTGTGCAGCCGGAGCCAACGCTCGATTGCCCGAGCCGGCGCACAACCTCATTGCCGTCGAGGCCCTGATGCGCCGTGTCGATCGCGGCGCGAGCGTTGCGCGGCTTGATGTTGCACTACGCGCCGCGGCTGCCGAACTGGTCGAACGGGCTCCCGGTGTGGGGATCTTGGGCGCGTTGCTGTTCGACGATGGTGCCCTCGAGTTGATGCTTACCGGTCCGGTCGCTGGCGCCGCTCGACCGTGGGTGACGGCTTCTGAGACACGTTGGCGGCTTCCGGCCGAGGTCGATCTCACCGAACTCAGTGATGCTGCCCGTCGTGCAAACCAACCGTGCCCCGCACTGGCCCATCTCGGCTCTGTTCCGGGTTCGTCAGTGGTGGACCATGCTGAGCTGTTCGTCGATCTGGAGGCGGTCGGGCTCCTGACCATCGACGCAGCTCCCGTTGCAGCGGCCGCCGTGGCGCGGGCGATCGCTGCCGGGGTGGCCGTCTCGGTGTTGTCAGAGGTAGCTCACCTCGTCACATGCCGACTGGGCGAGACCCACCTCGGCCGTCCCTTCACGGCTGCTGCTCCCACGCTCGACGCTGCGCTCGATCTCGCGATGGCCGCCATCGGCACCACCGTTGCGACCACTGGGGCGGGGTTGACCACGTTCACTCTGCGAGCCCGCAATCCGGGTGGCGAAGCGTGGGAGCCGGCCATCATCGTCGCGGCCTCGCATGGCGCGACCGCTGCGGGAACCGATGCGGGAACCGATGCCGATCGTGCCGATGCAGACTCCGAACTGCTGGCCATCACTGCGATGGGCGGTCGCGGCCTGGCAGTGGTGGTGGATCGACGGGTCGACGGGGCACAGTGGGTGATCGAGCAGCAGCAGCAACGGTGGATGCTGCAGCCGCTGGGTCTGGAATTTCAGCCAGTCGGTCTGAGCGTGGATGAGATCGATCACGTACAGTCCCTTCTGGATGAGGCAGCGCAGCCACTTCTTCGCTTCGACGATGCGGCCGCACCTCACGCCGATGATGACGGCGACGCGTGTGGCGAAGGAACGTGGCAGGAGCCCGACTGGTCGATGATGGTTCGTCTGCTCGGTCCGGTGGAGGTCTGCGAACCCACGGGTCGGGTCGCTGAGTTCGAACGGTCGAAGGCGCTCGAACTCGTGGTCTGGCTGAGCCAGCACCGCGATCGATCCACGCGAACCGCGGCGCGAACCGCGCTCTGGGAACTGAACGTGCGCGATGCAACTTTTTCCAATGTGGTGAGCGACAGTCGGCGGGCGCTTGCTCGTCTGGTGCCGGTGCGAGAAGGCGACGAATGGATCTCGCGTACACTCACCGAGCACCTGCCGCTGCACCCTGTCGTCACCACCGACGCGGAGCTGCTTCGCCTTCGCCTGGCACATGCCCGCAACCAGTCGGCACCCGACGCGATCGAGACGCTGCGCCCGGGCGTTGCACTGGTGCGTGACTTGGCGTTCTTCGGTACCTCGTACCTCTGGCCCGATGCAGAGGGCATTACTTCCCAGCTCACGCTGCTGGTCACCTCGAGCGCAACACTGCTCGCGGAGCACTACCTCGCGCTCGGCGACATCGAAGGGGTGTTCTGGGCGACGGGACAGGGGCTGAAGGTGCTCGCTGGACATGAGGAACTGATTGCGTTGCGGATGCGTGCCCATGCCAATCGGGGAGACTTGGCCGGTGTTCGTCAGGAGTGGGAGTCGTACGAACGAGCGCTGATCGCAGATCCGTGGAGCTCTGGGGACCCAGCGCCAAAGCTCGTCGCTCTGCGTCGCGAACTGCTCTCGTTGTCACTGCTGCAGTCGGCTTAGAGGCCCAGGGGGAGGTCCACTTAGTTGTACTGATCCATGATCGTGCTCTCGACGACGCGAGCCAGGGTGTCCTTGATGGCTTGGGCCTGAGCACGCGTGACATCGGGAACGTCGAGCAGGTCGGCGAGCGTGGCGCGTTGCAGTTTGGTGAGCTCGCCGAAGTGTTTGGTGATCGCCTTCACGGCTTCGGGTGTGAGCCGGGGTACGCGTGCCAGCAGCCGCATACCGCGCGGAGCAAGCGCCTGATCGAGGTCGTCGGGTTCGGCGCCACACGGAGCCAGCGCCAACGCGCTCTTCCGGAGATCGAGTACTTCGTCGCTGCTGAGTGCCGACATGAGCCGGTGCGTGTCGGCTGTGGTGCAGTCAACAGGCAGGTAGTCGCCGATGACGAGGTCGATTTCGACGTCGATCTCGGTATACAACTCGTCGAGTTGCAAACGCAACAATCGCGCATCGACACCGAGCTCAACGATCATGGTTTCGATCTCGTTTGCGATGCGGTGCACCATCTCGCCGCGCTGCACCACTGCAGCGACGTCGCGCAGGGTGACCACGTCTTCGACTTCGAGCGCGGTGAGATTGGCCATTGCGTCATCGAGACGCACTTTGTAGCGCTCGAGGGTTTGCAGCGCCTGATTCGCTCGATCGAGCAGGCGACCGACCTCTTGCAATTGATGTTTCTGATCACCCACGTACACGTTGATGACGCTCATCTCTTCGCTTACGCTGACGACGGGCGCATCGAGGCTGCGTGCCACACGCTCGGCGGTGCGGTGGCGAGTACCCGTCTCGACCGTCGACACGTTGCTGTCGGGGACTAGATGCACGTTGGCTCGGGCGATGCGGCTGGCGTCGGCGGCGAGAATGATGGCTCCGTCCATCTTGGCGAGCTCGCTGAGTCGCTGCGGCGAGAACGGTGCATCGAGCAGGAAGCCGCCCGAGCAGATGGCCAACACGTCGAGGCTGTCCGACAGCACCAACAGCGCACCCATCTTGGCGCGCACGATGCGGTCGAGACCGTCGCGCAGCGGTGTGCCCGGAGCGACCCGCGCGAGCGCATCGAGAAGCGCGTCGGGCGGGCGGGGCTCGGGAGACATCGCCCTAGTTTACGGCCCGCCCTCGCCAATGAGCCCGGCAGCGCGCAGGGCTTCGGTAAGGGTGGACACACGGGTGATGCGGATGCCGCTGCCCGGGTCGGGCGCGGAGGCTGGCACGATGGCCCGGGCGAAGCCGAGCCGTGCCGCCTCGCTGAGGCGACGCTGCGTCTGAGCCACCTGGCGCAACTCGCCGGCCAAGCCGATCTCGCCGCACACCACCAGATCGGCCGGCAGTGGCCGGTTGGTCATCGCGGACACGATGGCAAGGCACAGACTGAGATCGACCCCCGGCTCGGTGAGTTTCACGCCGCCCACCACCGACGCATAGACCTCGTGCGTGCCCACGGGTAACCGGGCGCGCCGTTCGATGACGGCCAACAACATGGCGAGGCGGTTGGGATCGACCCCCTGAGCCGAACGGCGTGGCGGCGCTCCCCCGTGCACGGGATTGGTGAGGGCCTGTACCTCGACCAACAGTGGGCGCTGCCCCTCGATGGTGGGTACCACCGCAGAGCCGGGCACGCCCGTGCGACGATCGGCGAGGAACAACTGGCTGGGGTCGGGCACGGGGATGAGTCCGGCGTCGGCCATCTCGAACAGGCCCAGTTCGTTCGTGGGCCCGAAGCGGTGTTTCGACGCACGCAGCAGGCGCAGCGCGTGATGGCGTTCTCCCTCGAACGACAACACGGTGTCGACGAGATGCTCGAGCACGCGTGGCCCGGCCAGACCACCTTCTTTGGTGACATGACCCACCAGCACCATCGTGACGTCGCGGTGCTTGGCCTCTTGCACCAAGCGGTGTGCACAACTGCGCACCTGCACCACCGAGCCTGGCGCTGACGACAGGTCAGGATCGGCCACGGTCTGGATACTGTCGACGATGACCAACTCGGGCTTGATCTGCTCGATCGCGGCCACGATGTTCGGGAGCGACGTTTCGGCAAGCAACCACAGGTTGGGTCGCACGGCATCGAGTCGACCGGCGCGCAGGCGTACCTGTTGAGCGCTCTCCTCGGCCGAGACATACAGCGTGCGGCCCGGCCAACCGGCGAGCAACTGCAGCAACAGTGTGCTCTTGCCAATACCCGGCTCGCCGCCGAGCAATGTGACCGACCCGGGAACGAATCCGCCGCCGAGCACCCTGTCGAGCTCGCTGATACCGGTGGGGCGTGGGCCTGAAATCGTGGTGTCCACCTCGCAGATAGGCATGGCTACTCCGGCGGGGAACAACGCCATGCCAGCGGCCAACGTGGAGATGTCGTCGGGCGTGTCCATTTCCTCGACGAGGCTGTTCCACGCGCCGCAGGCGGGACAGCGCCCCGCCCACTTCGATTGGCTGGCACCACATTCGGTGCAACGATGAACGAGCCGCAGTTTGGCCATGGGGGCAACCCTACGCGAGCGGTGTGACAGCCATCATGTGATGACGGCGCAACGAGCTCACCGTGCAGTCGTTCGTCGCCGGTGAATCGCGATCACGTACACGATCACACCCGCCGAGAGGAACAGCCACACGGCCAGCGCGATCAATGCTCCCTTGGCGAGGGGCCCGGCCCACGAGTTCGTGGCCGCTTTGTCCTGGGTGATCGTGGCCACGTCGACAGCGGATCCATCACTAGGCACGGTCCACGACAACATGCCGGCGCTCGCGGCTCCTGTGCTGCTCTTCGCGACGCCCGGCAACGAAGCAGTGAACGTGATGCCCACGGCATCCGCGGGTTGTACGCGTGCGGCGGCGAGTTCGCGCGCATATGGCGTGGCGCCGACAGCCGAGAGCAGCGTCTCATCGCTGAATGCCGCCATCCGACCGGTGACCTGCAACGTTCCGCTGAGATGGAACGTGGTCAGGGCCCCGGTGTGATCACGTGCGAGGGCTAGGCCGACCAACGGGCCGTTCGGCCCGCTCACGTTGGCGAGGATTTCCGTTGCCTGAGCGGGCGTTTGGAACGTCTTGGTGAGCACCACCATGAGGCCGCCGTTGGCAGCTGGTGTGGGACCAGTCACGGTCCAACCGGCAGTTTTCACATCGTCGAAACGCAGATCGGTGGACAGGCTCGGAGCCTGTTTCACTACATCAGCATCGGCCACCGCGGTGATGGTGACCACGCCCGAACCGTCGAGTTGCATGGCCACGTTCACGTTCACATCCACGCGGCACGAGGCACACAACACAGCGAGAGCGAGCAGGCTGAGAATCCATCGAGCTGCGCGTGCCATCGCAATCAGTCTGGCAGCTGACGGTCGGCAATCGACGCCGCGCCGCGCCCGGAGGTTGACGGGTCAGTCCTCGGTGTGGTCGGAGTTGCGACGGCGAATCACGTACACAGCCACGCCACCAAGAGCGATGACGCCCGCAACGATGGCGATGATGATGCTCGCATCGTTCGAGGTGTCGGCGTCGAGGTCGATGTCGTCCGCTTCGGGCGAGGTCGCGATCATCAGCGGCTCGGAACTGCCGACCGCAGTGCTCGTCACCTCGCTGTCAGGAACCACGTCGCCGGGTGCAGCGGTGCCTTCGGGAACTTCCTCGGGTGGTGTCAGCTCGCCTGAGGTTGGAGGCCCAGCGGTGACGCGTATCGATGGCGCCGCAAACTCGGCTTCCGTACCATCGGCATTCGGAGGGTCGATCCAATTGTTCTGACCCTTCTCGCACTTCTGCACCCCTGGGAAGTACAGGGTTCCCGTCTCGCTCGGCGCCGTAAAGGTGATCTCGAACATGCCGCTCTTGTCGGTGGCGGGCAGCGAACCGCCGGAGAAGGTAATGGTGCGGTCCTTCTTCTCGGCGGTCCAACCGCTCTGCTGCACGGGCGCTGCATCGGTGAGGTTCTCCGGCATCAAGAAGGCGAGGCTGATCGTGGGCGAACCATCACAACCGTGTGCCGGCGAGAACGACACCGTTGCACTCTTGCCTGCCTCGACCGCAATCGGATCCGTCTCGATGTGTGCGTAGGAGATGCTCGTCATCATCAGCGTGGCTGCCGTGCACGATCCGAGAACAGCGAACGCGAAGAGGGTGAGACGTTTGTTGTGCATGGTTCTATTGTCGCCTCGTCGACCAGAAAAGTTCCACGAGCACCGATAACTTCCGTTCAGTGAACCCGTGAGCTTCCACCCGCTTCGCAGGTTGCCCGTAGCGCTACTCCTCGCCCTCGTCGGCTGGTTGCTCATTGGTGTGCCCGCTGCGTTCGCCCATGCTGAACTCGTGTCGAGCAGCCCCGCCGCTGGTGCCGTGCTCACCGAGTCTCCCAAGAACATCACATTTTCCTTCAGCGAGACCATTGAGATCAGCCTCGGTGCCGTGCGGGTGTTCGATGGCACCGGTTCGACCGTCAACACCGGCGTTGCTCATCACCCGAACGGTCACCTAGATCAGGTCTCTGTCGATCTGCCCAAGCTTGCCAATGGTTCGTATGTGGTCGACTGGCAGGTCGTCTCGGCCGATTCGCATCCGGTGCACGCCGCATACACCTTTCAGGTGGGGCCTCATTCCACGCTCACCTCAGGACTGCTCGATCAAATCATCGGCCGCAACCGCAACAGCCGTCCCGCCGGCATCGGATTGGCGATCAGCCGCGCGCTCGTCGCCGGCAGCATTGCGATCGTGTTCGGTGGGCTCGCGACCATCGCGCTCGGCATCGTTGCGTTCAGTCGTCGCCTTCGCGCAGTCCTCTTCGTCAGTTCCGCCGTCGGCGCCATCGCCGGTGCGCTGGCCCTGCCGTTCGAGGTGGCCTACGCCACAGGTCGATCCCTGAGCGTGATCTTCGATGGTGCCGCCTGGAGCGCGGTACTCGATTCGCGTGTGGGCATCGCCTGGGCCGTGAGGGCCGCGATCATCGTGGTGTTCGGCGTCGGGCTCACGTTCACCGCGGCGCGTCGGCAAACGGCGACTGGCGCTGGGTACTGCATTGTTGGGTGTCGGACTTTCGTCTGCCTTCGGCGGGCATGGGGCCACCGGCAGATGGCAGTCAGTCGGCGTGGTCGCCACAGTGTTACACCTCGGCGCTGTCGCCTTGTGGCTCGGTGGCCTCGTAGTGGTCCTGTTATCGCTGCGCGAACTCAATGACACGTCGGTGCGGCGGTTCTCATCGTTGGCGCTCGGCTCCGTCGCCGTTGTGGCCTTCAGCGGCGCGGTCCAGGCGTTCCGCCAAGTTGGGTCCTTCGGTGCGCTCACCCATACCACCTACGGAACGCTGCTTATTTGGAAGACCGTTGGCGTCGTGGCCGTGGTGGTGGTTGCCTCGGTCAGCCGTCATGCAACACTCGGCAAGCTGATCGGCCGGATCGATGGTGACATGGCACCAGTTGATCGGCCACGGCTGCGCCGGGCGGTGATCATCGAGGCATTGCTGGCCGTGGCCATTCTCGCGGTGACCTCGCTGTTGATGGCCGCCAACCCCACCCGCACCGACGGCCCGAACCCGTTCTCGGCGACCCTGGTCAGCAATGACTACTTGGCATCGGTCGTGGTGTCACCGGGTCGAGTTGGTTCCAATGTTCTGCACATCTACATCTCCAGCCCCGGCAGCAGCCTCGACGTCTCGGATTCGGTAGCGGTGCGCATCAGCGATCCCAGCCGCGCCGTGGATCCGATCAACATTGCGGTCGCCCGCGCCGGTGCCGGCCACCACACCACCAACGATGCGCTGTCCCGTACGCAGCCGACTGGCAACTGCAGATCAGCGCGATCTATCGCCAGTTCGACAAGGTGCAGTGGGAGACCACCGTCAACATTCGTTAGGACGTCAATGCCTCGGCGGCGACTTACTCGGTGCCGCCGGCTACAGGTCCGCCGTCGCCAGCCCCAGCGAGCTCGATGGCGGGCGGGGGCAGGAAGCCCTCGACCGCGCGGAAGCAGATGCGCTCCTCGCCCGGCTTGTCGGGGTCTTCCTCGGTGTCGACGACGATGATCTCGCCTGCGCGAAACTCTTTGTACAGGATCTTCTCCGAGAGCGGATCCTCGACCATGCGCTGAATGGCACGACGCAATGGACGTGCACCCAACTGCGGGTCATACCCCTTTCGGGACAACAGTTCCTTGGCGCTCTGGGTGAGTTCGATGCCGAGACCCTGTGATTCGAGCTGGCCCATGAGACGCTTGGTCATCAGGTCGACCATCTGCAACACTTCTTGCTGGGCGAGTTCGTGGAACACGATCACGTCGTCGATGCGGTTCAAGAACTCGGGACGGAAGTGCGACTTGAGCGCCTCCATGACCTTGTCCTTCATGCGCTCGTAGCTCACGGCTTCGTCGTTCTTGGTGAAACCGACGTTGGCCTTGCGCAAGTCTGCGGTACCCAGGTTGCTGGTCATGATGAGCACGGTGTTACGGAAATCGACCGTGCGACCTTGGCTGTCGGTGAGACGACCCTCTTCCAGAATCTGAAGCAGCGTGTTGAACACGTCAGGGTGAGCCTTTTCGATCTCGTCGAACAACACCACGCTGAACGGCTTACGCCGAACGGCTTCGGTGAGCTGGCCACCCTCTTCGTATCCGACGTATCCGGGGGGCGCACCGACGAGACGGCTGACGGTGTGCTTCTCCATGTACTCGCTCATGTCGAGCGAGATCAATGCGCTGTCGTCGCCGAACAGGAACTCGGTGAGCGTCTTGGCGAGCTCGGTCTTACCCACGCCGGTTGGGCCGAGGAAGATGAACGAACCGCTCGGGCGCTTGGGATCCTTGAGACCCGCACGGGTGCGGCGAATGCTCTGGCTGACCGCCTTGATGGCATTCTCTTGGCCGATGATTCGCTTGTGCAACTCGGCTTCCATGTTGAGCAGCTTGGCGGTTTCTTCTTCGGTGAGCTTGTACACCGGGATGCCGGTCCAGATGCTGAGCACCTCGGCAACGGCTTCTTCGTCGACCTCGTCGAACAGGTCGACACCGCTGGCCTTGACCTCGGCCTCTTTGGTGGACTTCTCCTCGAGCAGGGTCTTTTCCTGGTCGCGCAGCCGGCCTGCCTCTTCAAAACGCTGTTCCTCGACGGCCTTCTTCTTGGACTCCTGCACCTCGCCGAGGCGGGTCTCGAGTTCTTTCAGATCCGGAGGCGTGCCCATACGCTTGATGCGCAGGCGGCTACCGGCTTCGTCGATGAGGTCGATGGCCTTGTCGGGCAGGTGGCGGTCGCTGATGTAGCGGTCGGCCAGGTTGGCCGCGGCGACGAGTGCCTGATCGGTGATGGTGACCCGGTGATGGGCCTCGTACTTGTCGCGGATGCCCTTGAGGATTTCGATGGTGTGGGCCACGGTTGGCTCTTCCACCTTTACCGGCTGGAAGCGCCGCTCGAGCGCTGCATCCTTTTCGAGGTGCTTGCGGTATTCGTCGGTGGTGGTGGCACCGATGGTCTGCAGCTCGCCACGGGCCAGCATGGGCTTGAGGATGGACGCCGCATCGATGGCGCCTTCGGCGGCGCCCGCACCGACGAGGGTGTGGATCTCGTCGATGAAGAGCACGATGTCACCACGTGTCTTGATTTCCTTGAGCACCTTCTTGAGGCGCTCCTCGAAATCGCCGCGGTAACGGCTGCCAGCCACGAGTGCGCCGAGATCGAGTGTGTACAGCTGCTTGTTGCGCAATGTGTCGGGGATGTCGTTCGACACGATCTTCTGGGCGAGGCCCTCGACGATCGCGGTCTTGCCGACACCGGGCTCGCCGATGAGCACCGGGTTGTTCTTGGTGCGACGGCTGAGGATCTGCATGACTCGCTCGAGCTCGCGCGAGCGGCCGATGACGGGGTCGAGCTTCTTCTCGCGTGCGAGCTGGGTGAGGTTGCGACCGAACTGATCGAGAATCTGGCTATTGCCCTTGTCGGCTGCTTCCTCTTTTCCAGCAGCACCAGGACCGGCGGCCGAGGTCTGCGCCTCGCCCGGCTTGCCCTGGCCACCCTGATAGCCAGAGAGCAACTGGATGACCTGCTGGCGCACACGACTGAGATCGGCGCCGAGCTTCACGAGCACCTGTGCGGCGACACCTTCGCCCTCACGAATGAGGCCGAGCAAGATGTGCTCGGTTCCGATGTAGTTGTGACCCAACTGCAGCGCTTCGCGCAGCGACAGTTCGAGCACCTTTTTGGCACGCGGAGTGAAGGGGATGTGACCCGATGGCGACGAACCGCCCTGGCCGATGATTTCCTCAACCTGGCTACGGACAGCCTCTAACGAGATGCCCAGCGATTCCATGGCCTTGGCGGCCACACCCTCGCCCTCGTGGATGAGCCCGAGCAAGATGTGCTCGGTTCCGATGTAGCTGTGGTTGAGCAGCCGCGCTTCTTCTTGCGCCAGCACGACGACTCGACGAGCCCTATCTGTAAAGCGTTCGAACATGCCCGCCCTTTCAGAGACGGTGGATAATTGGATCTGAGTGTATCGGTGGGGTGCCACAGTGTTGTGTTGGGGGCGCACTATCTGGCGTGTCGTATGACCGGTCGCTCACGGGTCTGATCCACCTCACTGTTCGCCTCTTTTCGCCAACGTGGCCTAGCCTTGGCGTGTGGCCAGCACGCCTTTGTTTTCGCTCCCGGGCATGACCGGCGACCGCCAGCGAATTGAGGATGCACTCATCGCTGCTGTGCAGACCAAAGACGCCTATCTCAACGAGCTCGCGCGTCACCTCATCGTGGCCGGCGGCAAACGGCTGCGGCCGGTGCTCACTCTCGTTGCGGCACAGGTGAATGGTGGCCCGTCGTTGCAAGACGCGGTGCAGGGCGGTATCGCCTGTGAACTCGTACAGACCGGTTCGCTGTATCACGACGATGTCATCGACGAGTCCGAAACGCGGCGCGGTGTCGAGACGGTGAACGCGAAGTGGGGCAACCTACAGGCCATTCTCGCCGGCGACTTCCTGCTCGCCCGGGCGTCGGAAATCGCCGCTTCGCTCGGCGCCGAAGTGGCCGGCCTGCTCGGTCACACCATTGCCCGGCTGTGTGAGGGCGAGATCGAACAACTGCGCCACACCTACGATGTCACCCGTCCCGAGTCGTCGTACTTCTCCTCGATCGAGGGCAAGACCGCCTCGCTGTTCGCCACGGCGGCGCGTATCGGCGGCATCGTTGCCGGCCTCGACCGCGATGTCATCGACGCGCTCACGCGTTATGGCCTTGCCTACGGCATGGTGTTCCAGCTCGTCGATGACGTGCTCGACATCACTGCTACCGACGAGCAGTTGGGTAAGCCCGCCGGCCACGACATGGTCGAGGGCGTGTACACCCTTCCCGTGTTGCGCACCCTGGCCGCGCCTGGCGTTCCCGCTGATGAATTGCGCGACCTGCTGGGCTCGCCCCTCGATGCTGTGGTGTGCGACAAGGCGCTGTCCATCGTGCGTGCGGGTGCGGGTGTGCAGCAGGCTCTCGCGGCCGCGGCGACCTACGTTGCCGAGGCCGTCGATGCCTGCGCCTCGTTGCCTTCGAGCACCGCCACCGAGGCATTGCGCGCGGCGCCGCAGGCCCTCCTCGACTCGTTGATGTAGCCAGCTACTCTCTGCCCCGTGGCAGCGGCTCCCATCTTCTACATCACGCTGGCCATCGCTGCCGCGGTACTCGCTGCTGTGGGGGCCAACGCTGCGAACAAGCGACGCATCGAGCAGTACCGCGCGATCGCCGCCGCACATGGCCTCGACTTCGATCCGGGCGATCCGTCGAACGTAACGGCGCTCGGCTTCGAACTGTTCGACAGGGGCCACAGTCAGCGGGCGAGCTTCATGATGTGGCGCACCACCGGCCACCAGAACCGTGTGTTCCAGTATCGCTATGTCACCGGCTCCGGCAAGAACAGCCAGGCCCACACCAACACATGTGTCCTGGTTGGGCTCGCCTGCACGGCGCCTGCCACCCGAATTCATCCCGAGGGATTTGGCGGGCACCTGCTCAACATCGTGGGCCTGCGCGACATCGAGTTCGAGAGCCCCACGTTCAACGACCGCTATCGCGTCAACAGCGGTGACGAACGATTCGCGACAGCTCTGATGGATCCTTCAATGATGGGGTGGTTGCTCGAGGTGCCCTGCAACCTCGACCTGTACCTGCGCGGCTCGTGGATGCTGGCGGTTGATCACAAGCGCTCGCCGGAGGTGCTGCCCAATCTGCTGGCCTACGCCGAGTTGGTCGTTGCGCGCATGCCCACGGTGCTCCAATCGCTCTACCCGGCGCAACCATGACGGGAGCAGGCTCGTTCGTGGCACTGGCCACGGGTGCCGTGGTACTTGCCGCGCTCACCTACGCGCTGTTGTTCAACCGACTTCGTTCAGCTGCCAATCAGGTGATCACGGCCTACGCCACCATCGACGCCGAGCTGCAGCGACGTCACGACCTCATCCCCGAACTGGTCACCACGGTGCAGGCTTCCGCCGCGCACGAGCGCACGCTCATCGAGCAACTCGTCGCTTCCCGCGTTTCGGGTGAGCGCGCCACCGGCGACCAGGCGGCAATCGCACAGGCCGATGCGACGATGAGTGCGCTGCTCCCGCAGGTGTTCGCGATGGCCGAAGGTGTACCGACGCTGCGCATGAGTTCGTCATTTCTCGCGCTGCAACGTGAGCTCGTCACCACCGAAGATCGTCTCGCCGCTGCTCGCCGCTACTACAACTTCCAAGTTCGCGATTTGAATACGCTGATCGACTCGGCTGTGAGCGCGCCGATCGCGCGCCGCCACCACATTGACGTAGCTGAGTACTACGGCCAACCACCCGACTGAAGGCCATTGTTTGGGAGTCGCGGTGATCAGGTGGGTGCTGTTCGCCCGAGGCGCATGACCAAGCAACTGTCTCCGTCGAAGTCGCGCTCGCCGACCGGCTCGAAACTCATCGGTCGGTCAGCCTCGAATCCAACTTTGACACCGACGAAGACGGAGCGACGGATGCAGCGGCCATCGGCCACACGCCAGCGGTCGATGGTGGGGCGACCACAGCGGGCTTCGGTGATGCGCTGCCGATCGAGCCAGCCGAGCAGGATCGCCACCGCGCGGGGACCGTGGCGAAGTCGGCGTCCGGCGTCGTCGACCTGCATCGGCCGCAACTCAACCATCGAGCAAGGATACCCACGCGTGGAAAGGCCGTTGCGGTCAGGCGTTCGGGGCCAGGCGCACGATCTGCGAAGCAGCCTTGTAGGCCAACTCCGCTGGTCCGAGTTCATCGGGGCGCAGCAGGTTCGTGGTGATGCGCACGACCCACTCCATCAGCGTGCGGTTGTGCATCACGACACGCGTGAGTTCGCGCATGAGCGCGGGTCGGCCGATGATGCCTGCGAAGAGCCGACCCACCTTGAAGTACTGCGCGTATTCGTCATCGAGCAGGCGAGGGTATTGCTGCAAGACGGATGCATCGTGGGAGACAAGCGCCTCGTGCAAGACCGTCGCGGCCATGCGGCCGGTCTCGTATGCGTAGTCGATGCCATCGCCGTTGAACGGGTTTACGCTGCCTGCCGCATCACCGACCACGAGGTATGTAGGCCCGGCCTTCGGGCCAACGGAGCCGCCCATCGGAATGCGGCCAGAGGTCGCTGGCATCGTGGGCCGTGTGGGGTCAATTGCCCAGCTGTCGGAGATCTGCTGTGCGTATGAGTCGAGCAAATGCGAGGTGTTCACGCTCTTGAAATCGCGAAACGTACTGAGCAGACCGACGCCCACGTTCACCGTGCCGTCGCCGACGGGGAAAACCCATCCGTAGCCCGGGACGGGATTGCCGTTGCGGTCCTTGACGTCGAGTGCAGATTCGATCCACGGCTCATCGTGGCGCGGCGACTCCCAGTACGTGCGAATGGCTGTGGCGTAGGGCCACCCACGTGTGCGGAACGTGCCGAGCGAACGCCCGAACCGACTGTTCGCTCCGTCGGCAACGATCACATACTTGGCCTTCAACTCGTAGGGCTCGCCCGACTCGGTTTGCACCACGGCTCCGCGCACGAAGCCGCGCTCCACCACCGGGCGCAGGGCCTCGTGGCCCTGCAGGAGGGTGGCCCCCGCTGCAGCGGCGTTCAGCGCAACGAGTGCATCGAGTTCGGTTCGACGCACGACGTAACCGTGCTGCGGGAAGACCGAATGTGACGGCCAAGGAATCTGCAGCTCGCGTCCAGCGCCGGTGAGGCGGAGGCCATCGTGGCGGTGGAATGCCGACAACGGTTCGGCGAGACCCATGTCGGCAAGTTCCTTGACGGCGCGAGGCGTGAGCGCGTCACCGCATGTCTTGTCACGCGGGTAGGTGCGCTTCTCCACGATGGTCACCGAGTGATCGTGCTGCGCCAACCAGTACGCCGCTGCTGCACCCGCAGGGCCGCCACCGACGACGAGCACCTCGCACGAGCGCGATGAAACAGTCATGTCGGCCCGGTCACAGCGACGCGGCCATGGGTGTTACTTGCCGGCTGGAAGGCCGGGGCGTGGCTTGGTGCCGACCAGCAGAACCTTGTCGGCTTTGAACGCGGTGTCGAGATTATCGAAGTTCGCCGAGCCGCCTTTGAGCGCCGCGTAGATCTTCGACTCGGGGCTGCACCACAACGCGTACTCTGCGGCCCACTGCGTGCTCGTCTTGTCGGCTCCGCCGAGGTCGTAACGCTCGTGACACACGACGGCGAGGATCTGCGCCTCAGTCAATTCACCGCCAGCTTTGGCTCCCTTGTACGGCATGTAGTTGCCGTTGTAGCTGAGGTGCCCGAGCGAGGCGTCGCCGTAGGCCCCGACGCCGGAAGTCTTGTAGGCCTCACTGCCGGTGTACACCAAGTTCAACTGATCTTCGATGTGCGGGAAGGTCTTCAACACCGCGCCGCCGGAAAGGACTCGACCAACACCGCCGCCGCCGGCCGCGCCGTGGCACGAGGCGCAACCCGAGTACACGACGGTGCCATCGGCGATGGGGCCGGTGACTTTTACGGCTTGCGGCTTGAGACCCTGCACGTACATGAACGCCCAGATGGGCAACAGACTGAGTGTGGCCATGGCCCAGAACGGGATCTTCTTACGAGTCTTTGCAGCCGTGATGAACGGCGGATCGGGCTTGGGTGGCGGTGGCGCCGCCGGCGCGGCCTTGGCGGGCGCAGCGGCCTTCGCGGCGACAGCGGGCGCGGCTGCGGCATTGACGGTGGCAGGGGTGGATGCAGCGGCGGTGTCTTCGCCTGCGGAATCGCCAAGAGCAGAACGGCGCTCCTTGGAGCGCTTCAGCAGGTGCTCGGGAATTTCAGTCACTGGATTCCTTTCGCAGCGTCTGTGCGGGACACGTACGACTCAAAGGTTTACTACGACCCGCCACTGTAGAGCGCGGTACGCGCGAAACGTGAATTGCCCACGCATGTGTTCTCGGGGGTCGCACACGTCACACGCGTGCACGATCGCACAACGATGTGGTGGTCGGGTATTCGCGTGGTAAACCTGTGATCAAGCAGTTCCCGACGCCGAGCCAGTTCTTCGTCAAACTGGCAGTAGTCAGGGTGCGCGCGACTACAGTTCGTGCGTAGTTTCACAACTACGAGTTCGCGTTCGATTTCAACACGCCCAAACACGGAAAGGCGACGTCACGTTGCTCCTCGCAATCGACATCTCCACATGGCCTGGCGTCAACCAAGCGTTTCTTGTTTCGTTTGCGCTGGCGTTGGGTCTCACGTTTGCTGCCGTGCCATATGGCAAGCGGCGTCCTATCGGCACACCCTTCACCTGGGGTGAGGCCATGCTCGGCTCTGTGTATGCCTTCGCGACAATGTTCATCGCCTATGGCATCGTGCCCGACCGCTGGGTCCAGCACGCCGACAAGAACCTCCATTGGACCAAGCAGAAGCTGCTCTACGGGCCGTTCGACATCTTCCAGGCAAAGGCCCAAGGTGGCCACTTTCCATTCACCGTCTCGTATCAGGAATTGCGCGACATCATCGTCGTGCTGATCCACGTCGTCTTCTTCGGGCTGCAGATCTGGGTGTGGCACTGGTGGCAGACACGCAACAAGAAAGTCGCGAGCACCGAAGTGGCCACGAGCACCTATGGCCGTCCTCTGGTGAAGAAGGCCTGACGACATGGCACGTACCGACGCCAATCCTCCAATGCCGGAGTGGTCCACCGAATATCAACTCGTCGAAGTTGACGCGGACTATCTCTCGAAGGCGGTGAAGCCCAAGCAGTTCATCCACATCGACCAGACCGAGTGCATCATGTGCGAGGGCTGCGTCGATATCTGCCCGTGGAAGTGCATCCACATGGTGGCCCCCGAGGCCATCGCCGAGGCAACCGGCACCGAGCAGCCGGGGAACGACCCCGCCGACAACGTGCTGTTCATCATCGACGACGACGTGTGCACCCGCTGCGCGCTCTGCGTCGACCGCTGCCCAACGGGCGTCATCATCCTGGGCAAGGTCGGTACCGCCGGCGCAACCGGCGACGTCCATACTCGTACGAATAACCACGGCTACGCCTACGGCTTGCGGCTGTAGAGGAGACCAAGAATCATGGCCAAGATCCTCGATGAGAACCCACGACCGACGGTGAAGGATCGCGTCACCAAGGTCAACGGCTCGGTGCAGGGCAGTCAGGTGTGGAACAGCATTTTCCGCCCCGGCAGCATCTTTCGCAAGGGCTACACCGACAGCCCGCGTAACCGTAGTTACGTCATCATGAACTCGGTGCTGTATCACCTGCATCCCGTGAAGGTGAAGCGGCACGCCGTCAAGGTGAGCTACACGCTGTGCCTCGGTGGTCTCAGCTTTTTCCTGTTCATCCTGCTCACCGTGACGGGCATCTTCTTGATGTTCTTCTACCGCCCAGAGGCAACCCAGGCGTGGAACGACATCAACAACCTGCAGACCTCGGTGGCGTTCGGACTGCTCGTACGCAACATGCACCGATGGGGCGCCCACCTGATGGTGCTCGCAGTGTTCCTGCACATGGCACGCGTCTTCTATCACGGCGCATATAAGACCCCGCGTGAGTTCAACTGGGTGATTGGCATGATCCTGCTCACGCTCACCCTCTTGCTGTCGTTCACCGGTTACCTGCTCCCTTGGGATCAGCTCGCACTCTGGGCAGTGACCGTGGGTACCAACATGATGGGGTACACGCCCGTGTTGGGATCGCAGGTCAGATTCGTCTTGCTCGGTGGTGCCGAGATTGGCCCTGAGACCCTCTTGCGCTGGTACGTCTTGCACGTGCTGTTCTTCCCGTTCATCATCGTCATCTTTATGGCCATCCACTTCTGGCGGGTCCGTAAAGACGGTGGCATTTCGGGCCCGTTGTGATCGGCCGTTGTGATCGAAGGGTGATGACTCATGACTGAAATTCCAGAACACCTCCTGAAGCGGGCGCAGGCCGCTCGCGACAAGGCCGCGGCCGAGGCCGCACCCGCCGAGCCGGCAACTGCCGCCGATGCTCCAGCGGCCGATCCACGTATCCCCGCGCATCTGCTCGAGCGCAGCCGCGCGGCCAAAGCCAAGACCGAAGGCGGCACCGAGCCCACCGTCGCCGGTGGTGGTGGTGGCCTTGCCGTTGCCGAGAAGGTCGCAGCCGTGGTCGCTGCTCCGGTCGCCGGTGGGGGCATCCCCGTCGGTGCCGGCCCTGGCGGGCACACGCAACGCCTACTCACCGTCGTCAAGAGCGGCTCGATCCAAGAAGTCAAAGCCGCCCCAGTTGACAAGGTGCACACCTGGCCGCACCTGCTCGCGGCCGAATTCGTGGCCGCGTTGGCGTGCACTGCGTTTGTGTTCGTCTTCAGTATCTTCGTGAACGCGCCGTTGCTGCAGTACGCAAACATCAACAAGACGCCCAACCCGTCGAAGGCCCCGTGGTACTTCCTCGGTTTGCAGGAACTGCTCACGATGTTCCATCCGATGATTGCCGGCGTGACCATTCCAGGCGTCGGCCTGATCCTGCTGATCCTGTCGCCCTACGTCGACAAGAACCCCTCGAACAAGCCGGAGGATCGCAAGTTTGCCACCTCGCTGATGACGATATTCCTCATGTTCTGGGCGGTGCTCGTCATCATCGGCTCGTTCTTCCGGGGTCCCGGTTTCAACTTCACGCTCCCGTGGCGTGACGGCATCTTCTTCGAATTGTGAGGTCATGACATGAGCTCAGGAGCAGTCATTGGAATTATTGTTGCGGTTGTCGTGATCCTTGCGGCCGTCGTGTTCCTCACCGCTGCGCGTCGCACCGACGTGCGTGGCGCCGGAGCACTGTCACGCGAGACCCGACGCCGCGATCAGGCAACCGAGGTCTCACTGCCCGACGCGCCAACTGGACGAGAGGTCGAGAACGCCGCAGCTGCCAAGCGTCGTGCGGGTACCAGCGTCGTCAGGGCCGACGAGCTGAGCCCCGCCCCGTGGATTGCACCCGACCCCGATGCCATTGGGCTGTCGCGGCGCAAGTTCTTCAACCGTGCCTATCTTGCGCTCATGGGCCTGGGCCTCGGTGGCTTCGCGGCGGCGAGCTTCGTTGCGTTCCTGTGGCCGTCGAGCAAGGGCGGCGGATTCGGTGGCAAAGTCGGTGCGGGCAAGCTCGACGACATCTTGTTGAACATCCGTCTCAACAATGGTTTCTTTTACCTTCCAGAGGCGCGCACGTGGATCACCGCATATCCGCCCGATGCCGTGCCAAAGGCGAAGAAGATCTACAGCCCATTACTGGTGCCCGGCATGGAAGCCGGCCTCGTTGCTCTGTACCAGAAATGCCCGCACCTCGGTTGCCGCGTGCCCGAGTGCAAGAGCTCGCAGTGGTTCGAGTGTCCCTGCCACGGCAGCCAGTACAACCGAGTCGGCGAGAAGAAGGCCGGCCCCGCACCTCGTGGCATGGATCGTTTCCTCGTGTCCGTCAGTGGCACCGGCGACGTCACCATCGACACGCTCGGCGGCGCGGCTCTGCCAGGTCCGTCGATCGGCACGAACACAACCGGTCAAGAAGCTGAAGGCCCACACTGCATCTCGGGCGGAGAGTGATTACACGTCATGTTGGCTAGTACCACCACCAATGTTGCCTACATCATCCTGTTTGTCATTCTGATCGGCTGGATTCTGTATGCGATGGGCAATCGTAAAAAAGCACGACCAGAACTCGGTTCCGAGATCGAACTGGCGGCCAACCGCAAGCTCTATTACGACGACGAGATCCTCGAAGGTCGTCGTCTCGAGCGGGTGCAGTTCATTGGTTTGTTGTTTCTCGTGGTCAGCGTCATCGGTCTGCCGCTGTACTGGATTCTCGAACCCGCCCGCCAGGTCGGCGCCAAGGAATACTCCGTCGAGCGAGCCACCGAGTGGGGCGCCGAGCTCTTTGCGCCCACTGCCAAGGGCGGGTTCAACTGTGCGGGTTGCCACGGCGGTATGACCGGGACCGGCGGCGTGGCGGCCTACGCGATCACCAATCCCAACACCGGCGAGGTGAAAGCCGTTAGTTGGAAAGCTCCGGCGATCAACACGATCTTCTATCGCTTCAGCGTCGACGAAGTGGTCTTCATCCTCAACTACGGCCGGCCGTTCTCGCCGATGTCGCCGTGGGGACTCGTCGGTGGCGGGCCGATGAACGCCCAGCAGATCGAGAACCTCATCGCCTACCTCAAGTCGATTCAGTTGCCCCGCAGCGGATGCGCGGCAAACGAGCCCGACAACCGCGTATGCGCCACGGGCACCCTCGATCCCGCCAAGCAACAAGAGATCACCGATGCGGCCATGGCGTCGGTCAAGGACGGCACCTACAAGTCCTACGGTGAGGCGTTGTTCAACCTCGATGTTGGCAGCGGCGCCTATTCGTGCGCACGGTGCCATACTCAGGGTTGGAGCTATGGCAATCCTGGGCAAACCGCTCAAGGCGCGATGGGTCCGAACCTCACTGCCGGCGCTACCGCCTCGCACTTTCCGAGCCAGCAGGATCAGATCGACTTCATTAAGAAGGGTTCTGAACTCGGCAAGAAGTTCGGGCTGCAGGGACAGGGCAGCGGGCGAATGCCAGCCTTCGGCAACCTGCTCACTGATGCGCAGATCAAAGCCATCATCGAATACGTGCGAAGCCTCTGATGAACGCCCTTCTCGCCATCAACTGGGAGCCGCAGATTCGTGGCATCCTCATCATCATCATCGCCGGCACCGTGCTGTGCGGATCCACGTTTCTCATCCTTGGCACCAACATCGGCGCCCGGCTCGGCTTTCTGCTTGCGCTTGCTGGTCTCGCTGGCTGGATGATGATGATGGCGCTGATGTGGTGGACGTTTGGTATCGGCCTGAAGGGCGCTGAGCCCACCTGGAAACCTGTACCGAATACGTCGATCCTGCTCGATCCAGCGGCCGTCTACTCGGCAGGGGTCGTGAGTGGACCCATCGATGTGGCCGCCGACGCTGCGTACCCGGATCAGGCGGCAGCAATCCGCCAGAGCCTCACCGACAACGGTTGGCGCCAACTCAGTGAGTCGGACTCGAGCTTCGGCCAGTCGGCATCGGCGGCGGGGGTGGTCATCGAAAAAGATGGCACGCTCAAAGCCGGTCAGTACAAAGTCGCCAACGTGTTCGACAAGGGTGGCGAGCGCTATCCGAAGATCAGTGAATCCCTCGATTTCCTCGCGTTCATCCACAAGCCGCACTGGATCATGGTCGAAGTCGCGCCATTGCTGCCCCAGCGTGTCGAACCAGGCAGGGCGCCTGCCCGCGCCGAGATCGATGTGACCCAGCCACACCGCTACGTGTACATGGTTCGCGATCTCGGCAACAAACGTGTGCCCGCTGCGCTGATCGCATTTGGTTCGGCCATCGTGTTCTTCGCCTGCGTCTACCTGCTGCACATTCGCGACCGCTGGGTCAATGGCAACCGTTCGGCCGGCCTTGCGGTACCGGCACAGGCGTAACCCATGGGCCAGTACCTGCCCATCGTCTGCCTGACGATTCTGGCCACCTTGTTCGGTGTCGTCAGTTTCATCGCCTCCCGGTTGCTCGCCCCGCGACGGCCGTCAGCAGCCAAGCAGGCCCCATACGAATGCGGCATCGTTCCCGGGCGTGAACTTCCCGAGCGCTTCCCGGTCAGCTTCTACATCGTTGCGATGCTGTTTGTGATGTTCGACATCGAGATCATCTTCATCTATCCGTATGCGGTGTCGCGTCAGGATCTCGGATCATTCGGGTTCTGGGAAATGATCGCATTCTCCGCAGTGTTCTTTGCAGCATTCGTCTATGTGGTTGCTCGTGGCGCTCTCGATTGGGGTCCGCTACAGAAGTACCGACGCCTTGACAGTGCCGTCTCTGCCGAGCGTACGCTCACGAGTACCATCCGGCGGGTGGGCACCGAAGGCCGACTCGACGAGAAAGCAGCCTGATCATGGGTGCCGTACAGGATGTACTCGACGATGGGCTCGGTGGAATCCAGCACAATGCCCTCACCGGACGCATCGAGGATCTCGTCAAGTGGGCGCGTAGCCGCAGTAGTTGGGGCGCCACGTTCGGGCTCGCGTGTTGCGCCATCGAAATGATGGGTACCGGCGGGTCGCACTACGACATCAGTCGCTTCGGGATGGAAGTCTTCCGCGCCAGCCCGCGCCAAGCCGACATCATGATCGTCGCCGGCCGGGTGAGCCAGAAGATGGCGCCGGTACTGCGTCAGGTGTACGACCAGATGATGGAGCCCAAGTGGGTCATCAGCATGGGCGTCTGTGCGAGCAGCGGCGGCATGTTCAACAATTACGCGATCGTGCAGGGTGTCGATCAGATCGTGCCCGTCGACGTGTATGCGCCAGGATGCCCGCCCACACCCGAGACGCTCATCCACGCGATCGAGACGCTGCACCAACTCATCGAGGACGGCGAGATCATGAAGCGTCGCGCCGCCACCGGTGCCGGGGCCAACGTGCACATCACCGAGATCCCCGCCTCTACCGAGCCGACGCCGGTACTGCTGGGACATCGGTGAATCATGAGCAATCCCTCTGCCCCCGAGGCGCCCGCTGGCCTTGTGCCCACCCCTGAGCCCGCTCCCGCGTTGCATGGTTTCCCACTGACCGATAGTCACGGCCAAGCCGTGGTGCACGTGCCGCGAAGCGATTACCTCGCCACGATCAAGAAGCTCGTTGCCGATGGTTTCGTGATGGCCGTCGACCTGTGCGGCGTGGATTACCTCACTCACCCCGGGCGCTCCCTGCCCGATGGCGTTGTGGCCGAGCGTTTCGAGGTCGTGGTCAACTTGCTCGACGTCGAACACCGTCGGCGCCTGCGGGTGCGCGTGCAGGTGCCGGCCGAGGACGCCTCGTGTCCGTCGCTCTTCGATCTGCACCCCGGTACCGAGGCCATGGAGCGCGAGGCCTACGACATGTTCGGTATCGCCTTTGGCAACCACCCCGACCTCACGCGCATCCTCATGCCAGAAGACTGGGAAGGTCATCCGTTGCGTAAGGACTACGGCGTCGGCGCGATTCCCGTGCAGTTCAGCGCGGACTACGTTCGAGACGCGGCTCGTCCGGCCGACACCGCCGAGGTGACGTCGTGGCAGTGACCGACCATAAGCCAGCCGATCAGACCGAGGCCCAAATGGCCGAGGTGCAGAACACCCATGCAGCGCTCCTGCACCTCACCAGTGAGGGCGGCCAGGAACTTCGCCCGCGAAGCGAGATGACCGCCAAGGAACTCATGCGCGAGGTCGGCTCCGTGCTGCGACTCAGCGAAGCAGATGCGGCTCGGCTGGCCGCCGACGCACCAGTTGGCGCGTACGAGTACCACGACGATCAGACGATGATCATCAATATGGGCCCGCAGCACCCGAGCACGCATGGGGTCTTGCGGCTCATGCTCGAGCTGCAGGGCGAGACCGTGCTGCGCAGCAAGCCCATCATTGGCTACCTGCATACCGGCATGGAAAAGACAGGTGAAACCCTCACCTACATGCAGGGCGGCACCAACGTGACGCGCATGGATTATGTGAGTCCGCTCAACAACGAATTGGTGTTCTCGCTCGCGGTCGAGAAGTTGCTCGGCATCGACGGCGACATCCCCGACCGCGCGGTCTGGATGCGCATGTTGCTCAGCGAACTCAATCGAATGAGTAGCCACCTGTTGTTCATGGCGACCAACGGTATGGACCTCGGTGCCGTGAGCATGATGCTGTACGGCTGGCGCGAGCGCGAAGAGGTCTTGCGCTTTTTCCAAAAGGTCACCGGCTTACGGATGAACCACAACTTCATCCGCCCCGGAGGCCTTGCTGCCGATCTACCAGCGGGTTGGCGCGACGATGTGCTCGCGATCCTCGACATGTTGCCGGAGCGCCTAGCCGAGTACGACATCCTCATGACTGGTCAGCCGATATGGCGCGACCGACTGCAGGGTGTTGGCGTCATCACGCCGCAAGAAGCCATGGCGCTCGGCGCCACCGGGCCGATCCTGCGGAGCACGGGTCTGGCCTGGGACCTGCGGCGAGACCTGCCGTACCTGCACTACGACGAGATGGAGTTCGACGTCATCGTCGGCCAGTACGGCGATTGCTTCGATCGTTTTGCGATTCGCCTCAACGAGATTCGTGAGTCGATGAAGATCGTTCGTCAGATTCTCGATCGTATGCCGTCGGGCGACTATCGCATCCAGAACAAGAAGGTCACGCCGCCGCCGCGTGCTCGTATCGACGAATCGATGGAAGCACTCATTCATCACTTCAAGATTTTCACCGAGGGCTTCAAGGTGCCCGAGGGTGAGGTCTACGTGGCCATCGAAAGCCCACGCGGTGAGATCGGTTGCTACATCGCCAGTGATGGTTCAGCCAAGCCATACCGCATGCATGTTCGCGCCCCCTCGTTCGTGAACATTCAGACCCTGCCGCACATGATGCGCAACTGTCTGGTCGCCGATGCTGTGGCCATCATCTCGAGTGTCGACCCGGTGCTCGGAGAGGTGGACCGATGAGCCGTCTCACCGAAGACAACGTGCGTATCGCGCAAGAGACCATCGGTCGTTACCCGCGCGCACGCTCGGCCATCATCCCGCTGCTGCACCTCGCCCAACAGCAGGACGGCTACGTCACCAACGAGGCCATCCGCCACATCGGCGAACTCGTGGGGGCCACGTCGGCCGAGGTGCTCGGCACGGCCACGTTCTACGAGATGTTCAAGTTCGAACCCGTTGGCAAGTACCTCGTGAACATCTGCCGCACGATGTCATGTGCGCTCTTGGGTGCCGACGAACTGATGCACCACGCCGAGCACACGCTCGGTATCAAGGCCGGCAGCACGACTCCCGATGGCTTGTTCACGCTCGAGCACGCCGAGTGTCAAGCCGCCTGCACCGAGGCTCCCACGCTGCAGGTGAACTACCGCTACCGGTTCCGTGTCACGCCCGACACCTTCGATGCCCTCATCGACGACTTGCGCACGGGCCGACTCGACAGTGAGATCCCGCCACATGGCACGGTGGCCCGCGTCCGCCAGCGCATTCCCGCCGAGCGCGGCGTTGGTGTAGTACCCCCCGAAGACGTCACCACCGCACCCACCTGGATGCCGGCACCCGAGGCTGCAACATGACCGGCACCACCTACGCTCACGCACCCGGTTTCGTCGCCGGCGACCGTCCCCGAATCGTCACGTCACGATTCGAATACGACGATTCGTTCACGCTCGAACGTGCGCTCGCCACCGATGGTTACGCAGGCCTGCGCGTCGCGTTGGGTCGTTCGGCCACCGACGTGCACGACGAGGTCAAGACCGCAACGGTGCTCGGCCGCGGCGGTGCGGGCTTCCCCGCTGGCACCAAGTGGGGCCTCACCCCGCAGGCCGTGTGGCCGCGCTATCTCGTGGTCAATGGCGACGAGAGTGAGCCCGGCACTTACAAGGACCGTCTGCTCATGGAGCGCGATCCGCATCAACTCATCGAGGGCTGCCTCATTGCGTGTTACGCCGCCGGACTCTCACAATGCTTCCTCTACATCCGCGGCGAGATGGCGCTGGCACAAGAGCGTGTGGCCGCTGCGCTGAACGAGGCGTACGCCGCGGGCTACGTCGGCAAGAACATTCTCGGCTCCGAGTTCTCGGTCGACATCGTGTTGCACTGGGGAGCCGGTGCGTACGTGGTGGGCGAGGAAACGGCGCTGATCGAGAGCCTCGAAGGCAAACGTGGTATGCCTCGGCTCAAGCCCCCGTTTTTCCCCGCAGCGATCGGCCTCTACGGCAAGCCAACCATCGTGAACAACGTCGAGACGCTCGCGAACCTGCCGTGGCTCATGCGTAACGGTGCCGCGGCTTACACCGCCATTGGTTCGGCCACATCACCGGGCACCCGCATGGTTGCGGTGTCTGGCCATGTCAAGCGCCCGGGCGTGTACGAGATCATCAACGGAACTACAACCTTTCGCGACCTGCTGTACGGCGACGCGTTCTCTGGCGGCATCCGCGATGACAACGAACTCAAGGCCTTCGTGCCCGGTGGCGGCTCTGCCCCGTGGTTCCTGCCCGATCAACTCGACCTTCCATTCGAGGGGCGCGTCATCGGTGCTGCGGGGTCCATGGCGGGGTCGGGCGCGGTGATGGTGATGGACCACACCACCGACATCCCGATGGCTGCGCTCACGCTCACACGGTTCTACGCACACGAGTCGTGTGGCAAGTGCACACCCTGCCGCGAAGGTGGTACGTGGCTGATGCGCATCCTCGACCGAGTCGTTGCCGGCCAAGGCACCGACCGCGACCTCGACCAACTGCTCGAAGTGGGTGCCACCATCTGCCCCGGCGACTTTCCGCACGCGTCCAGCGAGCGCCTCGGTATCTCGGCCGTGCCGTTCCCCTACAAGATGACCACGATCTGTTTCGTGGGCCCGTCGGCCTACACGCCGGTCCACTCGGCGCTCACGCTCTTTCGCGATGAATTCGAGGCCAAACTCGTGAAGCGAACCTTTATTCCAGTGACGGGCGTTCCAGTGACGGGCGTTCCAGCGACGGGCATTCCAGCGACGGCGGTTGCTCAGTGACGACCACAGAATCGAACGACGTGGCAAGCGACGCTGCACCCGAGGTTATTGCCGATCCCAATGCCGTGAGCGTCACGATCAACGGCAAGCAGTTCACGGCTCGCAAGGGCGACCTCATCATCAAGGCCGCCGAGGACGCAGGTGCCTACATCCCGCGCTTTTGCTATCACGAGCGGATGAGCTCGGTGGGCATGTGTCGCATGTGCCTCGTCGAGGTGGATACCGGACGTGGTCCGGCGCTTATCCCATCGTGCATGTTCCCGGTGGCGCCGGGCATGGTGGTCGACACCGAGTCGGCTATCTCGAAAGCAGCTCAAGAAGGTGTGATCGAGCTCCTCCTCGCCAACCATCCCCTCGACTGTCCGGTCTGCGACAAGGGTGGCGAATGTCCGCTGCAGGACCAGTCGTTCACCCATGGTGCTGGCGAGAGCCGCTACATCGAAGAGAAGCGTCACTTCGCAAAGCCGATCCCGATCAGCGAGCTCGTGTTCCTCGATCGTGAACGCTGCATCCTGTGCGATCGTTGCACACGCTTTGCCGACGAGGTTGCCGGCGACGCGCTGATCCACTTCACCAGTCGTGGCAACACCACCCAGGTGAACACTTTTCCCGACGAGCCGTTCTCGAGCTACTTCAGCGGTAACACCGTGCAGATCTGCCCGGTGGGTGCGCTCACCGCCAAGCCCTATCGTTTTAAGGCCCGCCCGTGGGATCTGCAGGAAGCTGAGAGTACGTGTACCACCTGCGCCGTTGGCTGCCGCACTGCGGTGCAATCGAGCCGTGATGAGCTGCTGCGGTATCAGGGTGTCGACTCCGACCCTGTCAACTGGGGTTGGCTCTGTGACAAGGGCCGTTTTGGCTTCGAGGGCACGAAGAACGACGATCGACTCACCACTCCGTTGGTGCGTACTGCGCATGGTCACGAGCCCACATCGTGGAACGCCGCCGCTGCCGCTGCCGTGCAACTCATCACCGATGCCGTCGCAGCAGGCGGTGCTGGCAGCGTCGCGGTGCTCGGTGGCGCGCGGGGCAGCAACGAAGATGCCTTTGCGTGGGCCCGTCTCGCCCACGATGTGATCGGAACACCGAATGTGTCTGCTCAGTTGGCCGACGGCTTGCCCGTGGGTGTGCTCGGTCTGAACCGCGCCACCATCGACGAAGCTGCCTGCGCCTCCACGATCATCTTGTTGGCCCCCGACCTCAAAGAAGAGCTGCCGGTGTTGTATCTGCGCCTGCGCGACGCAGCGGTGAAGCACCGCAGTCGTGTGATCGAGTTCGCACCGAAGGCAAGTGGCCTCACGCGCTATGCGTGGCGCACGGTGTTCTACGAACCCGGCACCCAGACCGACGCGGTGCAGGCCGCACTCGCCAGCGACGATATCGCCGCGCAGATGGCACAGGGCAACGTCGTCATCGTCGTCGGCCGCGCCAATCTTGCAGAATCGTCGGCTCCTACCGTTGCTGCGCTTCACGCGCTCGTTGCCGCGCTTCCTGACGCCAAGGTGCTGCCGGCCTTGCGTCGCGGCAACGTGATGGGAGCCATCGGCGTGGGCATGCGTCCGGGCAAGGGTGGCCTCGACAGCCGGGGGGTCCTCAACGCTGCCGCCGACGGCAAGATCGAGTGCCTCATCTTGGTCGGCTCGGATCCACTGGCCGATGTCCCCGATGCCGATCTCGCTCGTCGGGCCTTGGCCGGCGCGCGACGCATCATTGCGGTCGACACATTCATCACCCCCTCGTCGGCGCTTGCCGATGTGGTGTTCCCCGCAGCCGCATATGCCGAGAAGTCGGGCACCACCACCAACATCGAAGGCCGCGTCACCACCCTCGCCCAGAATGTCACCGTGACTGGCACCTCTCGGCCCGACTGGATGGTGGCCAGCGATCTCGCACTGCGCCTCGGCACCGATCTCGGTTTTGCTTCCAGTGACGATATCACCGCCGCGATCGCGGCAACCGTGGATGGCTTCGAGGCCGTCACGCCACACGCGCTCGCCGCGGCACCCAACGGCGTGCTCACCTCGGTCGTGGCCAACGACGCTGTCCCCACGCCCGCGATCGTGCTGGCCGAGCGCAACTCGTACGACTTCCGCTTGGTGGTCAGCCGCAAGCTCTACGATCAGGCCATCGGCACTGCCAAGTCCCCATCGTTGGCGCCGCTCGCACCGGGCGGTGCTGTGTTCGTGCATCCGCTCGATGTTGCCCGCGTGGGATCGGCCATCGGTACGTCCGTCAAGATCTCCACTCCCAAAGCCACCATCGTCTTGCCTCTCGCCGTTGACGACTCCGTGCGGCGTGGCACGGCGTGGGTGCCGTTCAATCAGAGTGGCGCGAGCCCGGGTGAACTGATCGATGCGGCGGCAGTCGTCACCGACGTACGGATCGAGAGCCTCTGATGTTGGCCATCGACGTGCTCCTCGACAAGCTCGATCTCACTGCAGTGCTCATCGTGCTGCTCAAGGTCGTCCTCGTATTCGTTGTCGGCCTCGTGGTCACGATGTTCATGGTGTGGTTCGAGCGCAAGGTCATCTCGGGAATGCAGAACCGCATCGGCCCCAACAAGGCAGGTCCGTTCGGTCTGCTCCAAACCCTCGCCGACGGCATCAAGCTGTTCTTCAAGGAAGACCTGCTGCCCGATCGTGCCGACCGTTTCGTGTTTCGCCTGGCGCCGTTCTTGGCGTTTGTGCCTGCATTTCTGGTGTGGTCAATCATTCCCCTCGGCGGCGACTTCACCAACGGCAAGGCCGGCGCCATCAAGATCTTCGGCCGCTACACGCTCGTGCAGCTGGCCGACCCGCCGATCGGCGTGTTGCTCCTGCTCGCGCTCAGCAGTATTGCGGTCTACGGCATCATGCTCGCCGGCTGGTCATCGGGCTCGAAGTACCCGCTGCTCGGCTCGGTGCGTGCATCGGCACAAATGGTGTCGTACGAGGCAGCACTCGGGCTCAGTATTGCTGCCGTGCTGCTCGTGGCCGGCACATTGAGCACCAACGGCATCGTTGCGGTGCAGAGCAGCCTCAGCAAGTGGCATGTCATCGCTACCGGCGTGGTGCCGTTCGTGATTTTCCTCATGGCTGCAACGGCGGAATTGAACCGGCCGCCGTTCGACCTCGTCGAAGCCGAGCAGGAACTCGTCGGCGGCTTCAACACCGAGTATTCGTCGCTGCGTTTCGCCCTGTTCTTTCTTGCTGAGTTCATGAACACCGTCACCATGAGCGGAGTCATCGTCACCCTCTTCTTCGGTGGCCCACAGCCGCTCAAGTTCGATCTCGGCAGCCTGCACTTCAACGGCAATCTGCACCTCGGCTTCCTCAACGGCACCGTCTGGTTCATCGCCAAGGTGCTCGTGTTCCTCTACATCTACGTCTGGTTCCGGGCAACGCTGCCCCGGCTTCGATACGACCAACTGATGAACCTCGGCTGGAAGGTGCTGATCCCAGCATCGCTCGGGTGGTTCATGCTCCTCGCCGCGCAGCGAGTCGCCACCGACAACAACTGGAACAAGTGGGCGGTCAGCGTCATCTCCATTGGCGTGTTGGTCGTCTGCGGTCTGTTGCTGATGGCGGCCACCCGGGTGAGCGCGAAGAATCGCGAACGAGAGGGGGCGATGTTCTAATGGGTTACCTCGATGGATTTCTCGTGACCATCAAGCAGCACCGCCTGTTTGGTGGCAAACGCATCACCAAGCAGTATTCCGGTGGCCGCGTCAATGCCAAGAGTGTGGAGAAGGGCCTGATCGGCGACGAGAAGGCCCCCAAGCCCGAGCGACTCCACGGCCGCCACGTACTCAACAGGTACGAAGATGGCATGGAGAAGTGCATCGGGTGCGAACTCTGCGCCGGTGTGTGCCCTGCCAAGTGCATCTACGTGCGCGGTGCCGACAATGATCCCGACAACCCCACGTCGCCTGGCGAGCGGTTCGGGTTCGTGTACGAGATCAACTACCTGCGCTGCATCCACTGCGATCTCTGCGTGGAGGCCTGCCCCACCGAGGCCATCACCGAGACCAAGTTGTTCGAGTTCAGTTTCACCAATCGTCAAGACGCCATCTACACCAAGGACGAACTGCTTGTCGGCGACGATGGCCAACCACAGCACATGCCCTGGGAGGACTGGCGCGCTGGTGAGGACGAACACACCAGCGGTTGGATGCGTGCCACTGCCCCGAGCGGAGACGCCGATTTCGAAGGAATCAACGGCTGGAGTGGCGAACTGGGCTACGGCGTGCGCGGGCCTGAGCCGGTGCAGGGCACGAGGGACCAGTAACGCATGCAACTCTTCGTCTTCATCTGTGCGGCCGCGATGATCCTCGGTGGTGCGGTCGGTGTGATCGTGCGATCGCACCCCGTGCACTCTGCGCTCAGCCTCATCCTCACGCTCTTTGGCGTGGCCGTGATGTTCGTCGCGCAGGACGCCCACTTCCTCGCTGCCGTGCAGGTCATCGTCTACGCCGGTGCGATCGTCGTGCTGTTCCTCTTCGTCATCATGCTGCTCGGTGTCGACAAAGCCGACTCGCTGCGCATCGATCCGATCAAGGTGCAGCGTCCGCTCGCCGTCATCGTCGGCGTGGGGCTGATGGGTCTGATCGGCGCCGCAATCGTGCAGGGTCGTTCCACGCTCGCGCAGCGTGGACCCGGCATCGACACGGCAAGCAGCGGTGCAGGTCGTGATTCGAACATCCGCCAGCTCGCCACCGACCTCTTCAGCAACCATGTCTTCGCATTCGAAATCACGTCCGTGCTGCTCGTCATCGCGGTCGTCGGAACCGTGTTACTGGCGCGTCGCCCGCGCAGCAGCGGTGCCACCGATGGCAACGTCGCGACCACACAGAACTCGGGCACGAAGTGACGCTCGTCGCGGTCGCAACCCCAACGACCACCTGGTACCTGTTGCTGGCAGCAATGCTGTTCTCTATCGGCGTGGTCGGCGTGCTCGTACGTCGCAACCCCTTGGTCATGTTCATGTGTATCGAACTGATGCTCAACGCGGTGAACCTCACGTTCGTGGCGATGGCCAAGAGGCTCGGCGACATCGGTGGGCAAACCACGGTGTTCTTCGTGATGGTCGTTGCGGCCGCCGAGGTCGTGGTTGGCCTTGGCATCATTGTGTCGATCCTGCGGCGTCGCCCCTCGGCCACGGCCGACGACATCGCCGAGTTGAAGGGTTAGATCGACATGCTCGACCTCGTCTGGTTGATCCCTGCGCTACCGCTTGCCGGTTTCCTTGTCATCCTCGTGCTCGGCCGCCGTCTCGGCGAGCCACGGGCGGGTTACCTCGCCACCCTCATGACCGGCGCTGCATTCGTGGTCACGGTCGGTGTGTTCATCGACTTGCTGTCCAAGACCACCGAAGAGCGCTCGCACGTGAGGACCATCTTCACGTGGCTGCCGGTGGGCAACCTGAAAGTCGATCTTGCGTTTCTCGCCGATCCGCTGAGCATCACGATGGCGTTGTTCGTCACCGGCATCGGCTCGCTGATCCATCTGTACTCCATCGGATACATGCATGGAGATCCCAAGTTCAGCAAGTTCTTTCTTTATCTGAACCTGTTCGTCTTCAGCATGCTGATGCTGGTACTCGGCGAGAACATGCTCGTCACGTTCCTCGGCTGGGAGGGCGTGGGCACCTGTTCGTATCTGCTCATCAGCTTCTGGCACACGCGGGAGTCGGCAGCAACGGCCGGCAAGAAGGCCTTTGTCACCAACCGCGTCGGCGACTGGGGCTTCATGGTCGCAATGTTTTTCACGTTTCAGGCCGTGGGTAGCCTCAGCTACGCACCGCTGAACGAGGCCGCGCGCAGCGGTGGCATCGCCCAGTCGACTGCCACGGTGATCGCGCTCATGCTGTTCGTCGGAGCCGTCGGCAAGAGCGCCCAACTGCCGCTGTACCTCTGGCTCCCCGACGCAATGGAAGGCCCCACCCCGGTGTCGGCCCTCATTCACGCGGCCACGATGGTTACCGCTGGCGTGTACCTGATGGTGCGCACGTCACCGGTGCTCGCCATCGCCGCGTGGCACTGGGCGCCGTGGATTGTCGCCGGTATCGGTGCCGCCACCGCGCTCTTTGCGGCCACCGTCGCGGTCGCGCAGAACGACATCAAGAAGGTTCTTGCATATTCAACTGTCAGCCAATTGGGCTACATGTTCCTGGCTGTCGGCTCCGGCGCCTACGTGGCTGCCATCTTCCACATGGTCACGCACGCGTTCTTCAAGGCGCTGTTGTTCCTCGGCTCGGGCTCGGTCATTCACGGCATGAACAACGAGCAGGACATGCGCAAGATGGGAGCACTGCGCAAGCTCATGCCCATCACCGGCTTCACGTTCATCATTGGTTGGTTGGCCATTGCGGGTGTACCACCGTTTGCCGGATTTTGGTCGAAGGACGAGATCCTGCTGTTCGCGTGGAACAAGAGCCCCATCTTGTGGGCGGTTGGGCTGGTGACGGCGCTGCTCACTGCGTACTACATGACCCGCCAGGTGATCATGGTGTTCTACGGCAAGGCGCGTTGGGAAGACCACGCCGCCGACCACGGTGCGCACGGTGACACGCACCCGCACGAGAGCCCGTGGACAATGGTCACCCCGCTCGTGGTGCTCGCCGGGCTGTCCGTGGTGGGTGGTGCCATTCAGTTGCCGTTCAGCGCCACCACCAAGCGGCTCGAGTCGTGGCTCGAGCCGGTGATCGCCGCATCTGAGCGCCCGCTCAAGACCGGGTCCGAGGACATCAAATGGGTCCTGGCCGGTATCGCTGTACTCATCGGTCTGGCCGGTATCGCCGGGGCCTACATGGTCTATTCGAAGAAGAAGGTGAAGGCTGTCGAGCCGGCCGTGCTTGCCAACGCTTGGTACTTCGACAAGACGGTGTCTGACTTCATGGGCGGTCCCGGCCGCCAGAGCTTCGAGTTCATCGCCTGGTTCGATCAACACATCATCGACGGAGCTGTCAACGGCGCGGGTCGGCTGGTGCAGGGTGCCGCCGGTGTGGTGCGGAAGGGCCAGAGCGGTCTGGTGCGTACCTACGCCGCGCTCATCGGCCTCGGCGCCGTACTCGTGATCGCATGGTTCGTATTCCGGGGGGTGGCGCAATGATTGCCATCGTCTCTTCGGTGGGGGGGTCGGCGGTGCTGGGCCAAGCCGAAGTGGCCACGAGCCGGTTCCCCATCCTCACCGCGCTGGTGCTGGTGCCCGCACTCGGTGCCCTCATCATCGCCACGATGAGCAAGCGCCGGCCCGAGTGGGTCAAGCTCATCGCCATTCTCTTCAGCGTCTTCGTCGGTGCGATCAGCATCTGGATGCTTGCGTCGTTCAAGACCGGATCGTCTGATTTTCAGATGGTGAGCAAGCACGAATGGATTCGTGCCTGGGGCATCAGTTGGCATCTCGGTGTCGATGGCATTTCGCTGTTTCTCGTGGTGCTCACGGCTGTGCTGTTCCCGCTCGCCATCCTCGGCTCCGACCCGCATCACGACGAGAAGCCGTACCTCGCATGGCTGCTGCTGCTCGAAGCCGGCGTGATGGGCAGCTTCCTCAGCCTCGATCTGTTCCTGTTCTTCGTGTTCTTCGAGATCGTGCTCGTGCCGATGTACTTCCTCATCGGCGGGTGGGGATACGACAAGCGCATCTATGCGGCCACCAAGTTCTTCCTCTACACGATGATCGGCTCGGCCTTCATGCTCGTGGGCATCATCGCCACGGTGTTCCTCGCTCGTGGTGCGGTCGGATACGTCACCTTCGACCTTGTTGAACTTGCAACAAAGTCAAACTTCGCAGCCTCCACGGGACGATGGCTCTTCTTTGCTTTCGCGATTGCGTTCGCCGTGAAGGTGCCCATGTTCCCGCTGCACACGTGGCTGCCAGACGCGCATACTCAAGCGCCCACCGCTGGCTCGGTGGTGCTCGCTGGCGTGATGCTCAAGCTCGGCACGTACGGGTTCTTGCGCTTCGGTCTGTATTTGTTCCCACAGGCGGCTCGCAACAGCCGGGCCATCTTCCTCACGCTTGCGGTCATTGGCATTCTGTATGGCGCCATCGCCGCCACGATGCAGAAAGATTTGAAACGTCTGGTCGCGTACTCCTCGATCGCACACCTGGGTTTCATCGTGCTCGGTATCTTCGCGATGACCTCGCAATCCATCACCGGTGGCGTGTTGCAGATGATCAACCACGGTGTCTCCACCGGAGCACTGTTCTTGCTCGTGGGCATGATCTACGAGCGCAGACATACGCGTGAAATCTCCGCGCTGAAGGGCCTCCAGAAGGTGGCCCCCGTGTTCGCTGCGGTGTTCACCATCGTCATGCTGTCGTCCATCGGTGTACCCGGACTCAACGGTTTCGTCGGCGAATTCCTCGTGCTCATCGGCTCGTTCCTCACGGCACGTTGGTGGACCGTGGTCGCTGCGAGTGGTGTGATCCTTGCTTCGCTGTATCTGCTGTGGGCATATCAGCGTGTGTTCCACGGTGAGCCCGACGACGACAACAAGAGCTTCGCGGAGTTGCACTGGAAAGAGGGCATGGTGCTGCTGCCGTTCATCGCCGTCATCGTGTTCGCCGGCGTGTATCCCAAGCCGATGCTCGACCGCATCCAACCGAGCGTGAAGGCGCTGATCTCGCACGTGAGCGAAAAGACCGGTTTCGTTGATCCTCAGCCCGTCGGCAAGCCGGGGGAGGCACAGCCGTGATCGTCGCCGCAGGAACTTTCGTCGCGCCTTCCATCGATTGGTTCGCGCTCGCTCCGCTGCTCGTGCCGCTCATCGGCGGTCTCGTGGTGCTGGTCACGGCCGCTCTCACTCCGCAGTGGCCCAAGCATCTCTATGCATACGCCACGGTTGCCATCGGGCTTGCCGCGATGGTGGTTTCGTTCGTGCAGTGGCATGACATCAGCCGCGATGGACCCAAGATGCTCGTGGGTAATGCGGTGTCCTACGACCACTTCTCGATCTTCGGCATCATCACGATCTGCATCGGTCTGTGCCTGTCGGCGATGGTGACCGACGACTTCTTGCGTCGCGAGGGCATGGATGGGCCTGAGGTCTATGGGTTGTACTTGATGGCTGCCGTTGGCGGCATCGTGATGGTGATGTCGAACGACCTCATCGTGTTGTTCCTCGGACTCGAAACACTATCGATTTCCTTGTACGTGCTCGCTGCCAGCAATCGTCGTCGGGCAGAGAGCCAAGAAGCCGGCATCAAGTACTTCGTGCTCGGTGGCTTCTCGTCGGCGTTCTTCTTGTACGGCATTGCGCTGATCTACGGCGGTACCGGATCCACCAACTTCAACAAGATCCTCACGGCGTTCGACTCCGTTCCACTGCAGCGCAAGGATTCGTTGGTGCTGGTGGGTGTTGCACTTCTGCTCGTCGGCCTCGGTTTCAAGGTGTCGGCCGCGCCGTTCCACTTCTGGGCGCCCGACGTGTATCAGGGTGCACCGACCCCGGTTACCGCGTTCATGGCCAGCATCGGCAAGGCCGCCGCGTTCGCAGCGTTGTTCCGGGTTCTGGTCATCGCGCTGCCGAACTGGAAAGACGACTGGCGCCCTGTGGTGTGGGTACTCGCGGTGCTCACATTGCTCGTCGGTTCGATCTCGGCGGTCGTGCAGACCAACGTGAAGCGCATGCTCGCCTATTCGTCCATCAGCCATGCCGGATTCATCCTCATCGGTCTGGAGGCAGCCGGTCACTCTGGTGCCTCCACACGGCGTGGCATGCCCAGTTCGATGATGTACCTGATGATCTACAGTGTGCTCGTGATCGGCACGTTCGCGGTGGTCACCGTTGTTGGTCGAACGGGTGACGCAGCCACCGATCTTGGCTCGTTCCGTGGCCTCTCGCGTCAGAGGCCGTGGCTCGCGATGGCGCTCACGGTGTTCTTGCTCGCTCAGGCTGGCGTGCCCTTGACGTCGGGTTTCATTGCCAAGTTCGGTGTCATCGAATCCGCCGTCGACGAGCACAGCTACGCGCTGGCCATCATCGCGATGGTCTCCGCAGTCATTGGTGCGTACCTCTATCTGCGGATTCTCATCAGCGTGTGGCTGGCCGACACCGAGGTGGGCGACGACAAACGAGAAGCGCTGCACGTGCCCATCTCCACCGGTATTGCGATTGCGCTGTGCGTCGGATTCACGATCTACGTCGGCGTCAACCCCGATTGGCTCATCGAGGCGAGCGACAAGATCGTTGCGGTCGCTGTTCCGATCGCTGGCGGCTGATTACAGCAGCCCTCACAGATCGCAAGCAACAGCGTCGAAATCAGTCGTGGGCGCGAAACGCAGCGGCCCGACGCACGAGTTCGTCAAACACGCCCTGCTGCTCGGGGTCCTCGTGTGCGGTGTCCTCAGGATGCCATTGCGTTGCCACCACCCAGGTCGCTGCCTTGAGTTCGACGGCTTCGAGCATTCCGTCATCGGCGCGTCCGACAACGCTCAGTCCGTCGCCCAGCTGATCGATGATCTGATGATGCACGCTGTGGCAACGCGCCGGGCGCACAGTGCCAAAGGCTTCCGCGAGCCGACAGCCTGGCTCGAGTGACACGGGGTGGTACTGCATCCAGTGGCTCTCGCTGCCGATGTCCTGCACGAGCGTGCCGCCGAGCGCCACATTGAGGATCTGCAGTCCGCGACACAAGCCGAGCACTGGCAGATCATGGTTGATCGCGGCGTGCATCACTGCCAGTTCGACTTCGTCGTGTTCGTGTACGATGCCATAGACCTGCTCAGCCGTTGCGGCGTCTCCGTAGCGGCGCGGATCGATGTCGCCGCCGCCATGGAAGAGCACGCCGTCGACGCGACCAATGAGGTCGATCAGGCGGCCATCGAGGAGTTCTGGCATCGGCGGCAGCATCACCGGCACGCCGCCGGCACGCTCGATGGCTTTGTAATAACGCTGACCCGATGCGTAGGCCTCGGCACGAACGCCGATGGCCTTTTCGCTCTGTCGGCCGACGATGATGATGATCGGTGCGCTCACACCCGCCATTCTGCCGCATCTTGCGTTGACGATTCGCCGTGTTTGGTCAATGCGCCACGTCACCTGTGCCAAAGTCACCTCACCCTGCGCCCAAGAAGTCGCCGGACTTGATCGATCACCTTCGCCGGAGACCGTTCGACGTGCCGTCGGCTGAAATTGAGCACCGTCCAACCGTCGATCTCGAGCTCATTGCGCCGAAAGTGGTCGTGCTCAAAGGCGTCGAGCGACCGGAGGTGCACTCCGTAGCCGTCCATTTCGAACGCAAGTTGTCGATCGGGGTAGCTCCAGTCAAGCTCGAAGGTGGAACCGGATGAGACGGTCACAAGATGATGGGATGTTGGTCGCGGAAGAAGATGCCTCATCAGTAACTTGCCGAGCGTTGCCTCGGCCGGCGAATCAGCCTCGTCACGACCGAGCGTCCTGTTCGACAGCGCAGACCCAAGGACGCCCGCCCCGTGGTGCCCGTTCGAGACGGAAAGCTCTCTATCGAGTTGCTTGAGGGTCACGACACCCGTGGAGAGCCACGTCTCGGCGAAACGAGCGACGAGCGGTGCACTGATGACGCTTGCGCAGTCCAACAGCGTCCGAGCGGGAGTTGTGACCGGAACACCACGCACGATCTTGGGAATGATCCGAATCCTCGAACGGTGGGCGATCAGCCCTGGATGGACCACCTTGCGCGGAGCTGTGATCTCGCACAGATCGCATCGATAGTTACGCATTCCCCAGAGAGCGAGTGCGAGGCGATGTGATGCGACGGCACCGTCACCTCCGGCGCGCGCGCTGGCGAGCGCACGCTGTTCGACCGTGATCGGCGACGCAGGGTCACGAAAGACAGCTCTGAACACGGGGACAAGCAACCCATTGCCCAGGAGCGTGTCGACTTGACGGTTCGTGAGGCCGACCTCGCGACACTGCTGTCGTGTGACGACCCCGTGTTGTGTGCGCAGAAGTGGATCGAGAAGTGCATGCACGCGGGACTGTGTGCTTGCGGGCCGTCGCGATGGGAAGAATGGCTGGAGGTGTGTTGGGAAAACCACACCGCACGTGGCTATTTCACCAAACCCCCAAGGAAACGGGGGCGGACAGTCTTGGCGATGGGCAGTCGCGGCGGAGCGACGTGAGCCCCACGTGAGCCCCACGTGAGCCCCACATGGAGCACCGGTCCACCATCGTGGCTACGGTACAAACGTGCGTGCACTGCTCATTGCCAACGCCGACGATTGTGATGCCGGTTTCGTGGGCGAGCGATTCCGAAGTCACGGCTTTTCGTTCAACGAGTGTCATCGCGAACGACCGAGTGAATGGCCGTCGCTCGACGTCATCGACCTCGTTCTGCTGATGGGCTCGGAGTGGTCGGTGTACTGGCCCCATCTTGCCGACGAGGTTGCCGCCGAACTGGCGCTCATCCGACAGGCACATGCGCACAACCTGCCCATCTATGGCATCTGCTACGGAGCACAATCGATCGCGCACGCGCTCGGTGGAACGGTGCAGCGCGGCACCGAGCCAGAGATCGGTTGGTACGACAACATCGTCAGCGACATTCCTGACGTCATCCCGGCTGGTCCTTGGCTGCAATGGCACTACGACGTCGTCACGCTGCCATCCGGCGCGACCGAGCTCGCCCGTTCGCCCCTTGCGCCGCAAGCGTTCCGGATCGGCCGCACCTTTGCGACACAGTTCCACCCCGAAGCCAACGAGACGATGATCACGCGCTGGTCCAGCGGCGGCGGTGGCGCAGCCGAATTGCACGCACGAGGTTCGTCGACTGATGCGATGCGTGCGGAGACATCGCGCAACGTGTTGCTCAGCCGAGCGAATGCCGAACGTATCGTCGACTGGTATCTGGAGTCCGTCGTCGGTAGCTGATTGCAGCTTGTGCGGCCACTGTGTGGTGGGCAGATGATGATCGTGTGCGTTTGTGAAACAGCCATCTTGATACGTGCTAAACCATGCCGAGTCAGCTACTCGGGGGAGTAGCACCGCGGGAGGAACACGCCAATGACGGAACATGTAGATCACGACAGGGACCATCTGCACCATCTGGGCTACGCCCAGGAGCTGAGACGTGGTCTTGGTGGCTTCAGCAACTTTGCAATCAGCTTTTCGATTATCTCGATCCTCGCCGGAGGCATGACCAGTTACTGGCTGGGTATGGTCACTGGCGGGCCCCGCGTGATCATGGTCGGTTGGATCGTGGTGGGTTTCTTTGCGTTGCTCGTGGGTATGGCAATGGGCGAGATCTGCTCTGCGTACCCAACTGCTGGCGGGCTGTACTACTGGTCGGCGAAGTTGGCCCGCAAGAACGGACCCCGTTGGGCGTGGTTCACCGGTTGGTTCAACCTCACCGGTCAGATCGGCGTGATCGCCAGCGTCGACTATGCGCTCGCGATTTTCATCGGGTACTTCATCCGCATGTTCAACGACTCGTTCAAGCTCACCGCCTGGACGGTGTTCGCGATCTATCTGTGCGTGTTGGTCTCGCATGCCGTGCTCAACATCTTTGGTGTGAAGCTGGTGCGCATCCTCGGCGACGTGAGCGTGTGGTGGCATGTGTTCGGCGTGGCGATCATCTTCTGCGTCCTCATGTTCACGAGCAAGCCCGGTCAGCGCGGTCTCACCCACCTCTTCGACTCCGCGCCTCCAGGCCTCTCCGGCTGGACCGGTGGCACCTTCGTCACCATTTACCTGTTCGCCCTCGGGTTGCTCCTCGCGCAGTACACCATCACCGGTTTCGATGCATCGGCCCACGTGAGCGAAGAGACCGTCGGTGCACGCACCGAGGCGCCGAAGGCCATCGTGCGGGCCATCTACATCTCGGCGATCGCCGGGTTCTTGCTGAACCTCGCGATGACAAAGGTGCTGCCCAAGGACAACGATGCTTACACCGCGATTGCATTCGGCGGCGGTGGTGACACCTTCTTGGTGAATGCTGCGCCGCGCTTGCTGTCCAGCGCAGTCGGCGATGCTACGGCCAAGCTCTTGGTTCTGATCTCGATCGTGGCCCAGTACTTCTGCGGCATGGCCTCGGTCACCGCCAACAGCCGAATGATCTACGCCTTCAGTCGTGACGGCGCCCTGCCCGGCTCGAAGTTCTGGCACAAGATCAACCCCAAGACCCGCACACCAACGAACTCGATCTGGCTCGGCGTGACACTGGCGGCAATCGTGGGCGCGCTGTCGCTGTACCAGAAGGGTGGGTACTCCACGGCGTTCTTCGCGATGACCGGGATCTGTGTGATTGGTTTGTACATCTCCTACGCGATCCCCATTTACCTTCGTATCACCAACCCCGATTTCAAGACCGGTCCGTGGCATCTGAAGGGCTGGCACAAGGTCGTCGGGTGGACGTCGTTGATCTGGATCGGGTTCATCACGATCCTTTTCTTTGCGCCGCTGTTCTGGCCCTTCTGGCCTTTCTGGGGAAGCGGCAACGCGATTCTCAATGCCGATGGGACCGAGTCGGGCTTCTTCCGGCAGAACAACGTGAATTTCACCGGACCTTTGATCATCGGCGCCTTCATCGTGTTTGCTCTCTACTGGGCACTGTCGGGTCGGAAGTGGTTCACCGGTCCCAAGGTGATGGGTACTCCAGAAGAGCTTCGTGCCATCGAGCAAGAACTCGATGCGCTCGAGCACGGCGCGCTGTAACGCGACCCGGTCACTGTGTTGCTGAACGGCCGGCCCCTCGGGGCCGGCCGTTTGCGCGACAACGGTGCGATTACTCAGAGTTGGTTTAGATCCCGGCGCGGTTGTTTGAGCAACGACTTACTCACGACAACGCCGTCGATCTCGCACAGAGTCGTGGAATGCAAACAAAGAAGTTCGTACCCCTGCTCCGCGCGCTCGCGCTGGGCTCCCTCGTTGCCACCACGGTTGCGGTCTCTACGGTGAGCGTCGTGGGTGCCACGACCCCCCAAACGGTGACCACCCTCACCGATGGATCGCCATCGTCGCTGCGAGCCGCGATCACCACTGCGAATGCCGACGCTGCGGCGGATGTGATCACCCTGGTGCAAGGCACCTACAAACTGACCCTTGCCGCCGCGCTCGAAAACGCAAACGTCTCCGGCGACCTCGACGTGACGCAACCGCTCACCATCAACGGCGCGGGTGCTGGCGTGACCATCATCGATGCGACCAGCATCGGCGAGCGGGCATTCGAGGTACTCAACGCGGGCAAGCTCACCCTCACCAACCTCACCATCACCGGCGGCAATACCAGTGTCAACGGCGGCGCGATCTCGACCAACGGCGCATTCTCGATCACCAACTCCACGCTCTCGGAGAACAAGTCCACCGGCGCAGGTAAGGGCGGCGGCGCGATCTACTTCGCGAGTAGCGGTGGGTTGGCGCTGATCGACAGCTCCACGATCAACGGCAACAACGCCATCGGTAACGGTGGGGCAGTGATCGGTAGCGGACTTCCGTTGGTCATCTACAACACGACCATCACCGCCAACTCCGCCGTCGCGCAATCGGCACTGTGGAACGAGGGCGGCGGCTTGGGCGCAAACCTGTGGACTCTCGACCATGACACCATCGCACTCAACACCGCAGCAAGCGGTGGTGCTGTCGCAACAGTCGGCAATGGGGCGATGGCGCTGGTGGACACGATGGTTGTCAGCAACACCGGTCGCCAGTGCAGCGACGCGACGTACAACAAGACGGGTGCCAACGTGGTCAGCGACAACTCGTGCGGAACAAGCACATTCAACCTGCTCACCCTCAACAACGCTGATCCGGGTTTGAACCCGCTCGCCGACAACGGCGGTTTCACAAAGACGCTCGCATTGAAGTTCGACAGCCCGGCCGTGAACCTCGACACCTGCGGAAGCGGTGAGTTCGATCAGCGTGGTGTGCCCCGGCCGACTCCGAGTCAGATATGCGACGTTGGCGCGTACGAACGCACCGTCATTGCAGCCAGTGATACGGCCCTCGTCGATACCCTGCGGACCAGCGACATCGACGTGTTCACCGATGACCCCGGAGCCGATGCTTTCACGGTGACCTCGCCGATGCACGGCGGATCGTTGTCGATCTTCATCGGACCCAGCCACGGCACCGCCGTCTTCGTCGGTACCCACATCTCCTACGTCTCTGAACTCGGTTAGGTCGGCCCCGATGCTTTTGGCTACCAAGTGTGTGTGGCCTTGGTCTGCCACACCGTCGAGGTTGATCTCGACGTCGATGGCCAAACGCCGTCCCAGTATGTTGCGGTCAACCCGACCCGACTGCTCGACACCAGGAAGAGTGGCACCAAGCCAGGCCCGGGGTCGACGACGCTCGTGCAAGTTGCCGGACCCGGCGCGTTACTGCCGATCACCGCAGCGATCGGTGCCACAGCGGTCGTGCTCAACGTCACTGCGACAGAGGCAACCGCGGCGGGCTTCGTCACCGTCTATCCAACATGCCGCCCGCAGCCGACCGTGTCCAGCCTCAACCTCGAATACGCGGGCCAGACCATCCCGAATCTCGTCACGGTGCCGGTGGGCATCGGCGGGATGGTTTCGCTGTTCACTCAGGCGGGCACACACCTCGTCGTCGATATCGCCGGCTTCTACACCCCGATGAGCGACGGTACCGAAGGCCGCTTCATCCCGGTCACGCCGAACCGAATGATGGATACCCGCTTGACCACGACCCCGTTGGGGGTTGGCGGCTCGCGTGACCTCACCGTGCTCAACGCCGCAGGCGTTCCATCCAATGCCGCAGCCGTCGTAGTCAACATCACCGCAACGGAATCGTTTGGGCCGGGTTTCGTCACTGCGTGGCCCGCTGGCAACCCAAGGCCGGTCGCGTCGAACCTCAACGTGAATGGCGCCGGTCAGACTATTGCGAACCTGGCCATCGTGCCCGTGGGAGTCGGCGGGAAGATCTCGCTGTTCTCACAATCGGGCACGCACCTCATCGTGGACATCACCGGCTACTACACCGATGACACAGCGCCGGCGTCGTATTTGGGCATCTTCGTACCGCTGACTCCCCAGCGCGTGCTCGATGCCCGACCGGACCACAAACTGCCCCCCGGTGGGGTCACCTCGTTTGACGTGCTCCCCGGCTCCCCGGCGTCGGCAGTGGTGATCAACGTGACCGCCACGGAGGCAGCGAATGCAGGCTTTGTGACGGCATGGCCGGCGGGCGCGGGAATGCCGGCGGTGTCGAGTCTCAACGTGGAACATGTCGGCCAGACGATTCCGAACGCGGCGATCCTGGGCGTCGGTTCGGGCAACACGTTGAGTCTCTTCTCTCAGAGCGGCACGCATCTCGTCGTCGATCTCTCCGGGTACTTCATCGTCGACTGAGCGACACTGTCGCTGAACGGCCGGCTCTTCGGGGCCGGCCGTTTGCGTTTGCGAATATGCTGCACGCATGGAACTGCATCCTGATCTGAAGGCCGCAATCGACGCCGGCGTGCACGGCCATCTCATCACACTCGGTGCCGATGGTCGTGCGCAGGTCTCCATGATCTGGCTCGGACGCGATGGCGATCAGGTGCTCGTTGCGCACCTTGGCACCGGGCAGAAGATGCGCAACATCGAGCGCGACCCGCGCGTTGCGGTGAGTTTCGAGGTTGCTGGCAAAACCGCCATCGGCCTTGACCACTACGCCGTCTTGCACGGCAGCGCGACCATCACAGAGGGCGGCGCGCCGGAGTTGTTGCAGGCGCTCGCGTCGAGCTTTGTCGGCGAGGGTGTGAAGTTCCCACCTATGGACAATCCACCCCCTGGCCGAGTCATCCACATTGATGTCGAGCGCGTCACTGGTGCTGGCCCCTGGGCTGGCTGATCACGCCTCCGCGGACGGCATCTCAACCGCGCAATCGAGCACCCTGAGGGTCGTAGAGCGGCTCGGCACGTACCTCTGCCGACACGCTGATGCCGAACACCTCTACCGATACCTCGGTGCCGGGTACGGCCGATGCAGCGGGCAACCATGCATACGCGATGGACACCCCAAGCGAATAGCCGAGTCCGCCGCTGGTGACGCGTCCGACGATGTCGCCGTTGGCCAGCGACACCGGCTCGTTGCCGAGTGCGACCGAACGTGAGTCGGAAAGCACCAGACAGCGCAACCGGTGCGATCCACCCTCGGCAGCCGGAAGCTTGTCGCGTCCGGCAAAGGACTTGTCGGTGCGCACGGCGAAGCCGAGTCCTGCCGAGTACGGGTCGGTCTCACTGGTGATGTCGCTGCCCCAGGCGCGGTAGCCCTTCTCCAGACGCATCGAGTCGATTGCACGGTATCCACCGGGCACCAGGCCGTGGGGTGCGCCCGCAGCGATGAGCGTGTCCCACAAACGCAGACCGAACTCTGCGGTTGGGTACAGCTCCCAACCCGTCTCACCCACGTAGGTGACGCGCAGCGCCCAACACGGCACGTCGCCCACGGTGATGTATCGCGCCTGCATGTACGGAAACGACACGTCGTCGGCACTGACCGACGTGAGGATGTCTCGCGCCCTCGGACCCCAGAGACCGAAGCACGCCATCGCCGGCGTGACATCGCGCACCGCGACCGAGCCATCGGTTGGTGCATGTGATGTGATCCATGACAGATCGTGGCGGCCGAACGCCGTACCAGTGACGATGAAAAATCGCTCGGCCTCGAGTCGGGTGACGGTGAAGTCGCACTCGATGCCGGCCTTGGAGTTGAGCATCTGCGTATACGTGATCGAGCCAGGGCGCTTGTCGATGTTGTTCGTGCACATGCGCTGTAAGAACGCAGCGGCGCCAGAACCCGTGACCTCGATCTTTGCAAACGACGACTCGTCGAACAGCCCAGCGGTTGTGCGTGTGGCGAGATGCTCGGTGACGATCGCTGTCGACCAGTGCTGACCCGCCCACCCGCGGGGCCGGAGGTGTTCGTGCGCAGGGTCTTCGTTGGAGGTGTACCAGTTGACGCGCTCCCAGCCGCTCTTTTCCCCGAATGCGGCATCGAGTGCGACATGACGAGCGTAGGCAGGAGGCACGCGCAGTGGCCGGCCCGCCTGACGCTCGTGGTTCGGATAGACGATGTCGTAGTACGTGCTGTATACCTCGTACGTGCGCGTCACACTGAAATTGCGCGATCGATACTGATTGCCGAAGCGGCGGATGTCCATCTTCCAGAGATCCATCGGTGGCTCGCCGCCGACGATCCATTCGGCCATCACCTTGCCGTTGCCACCGGCACCAGCAATACCGTGCGCGCAGAAGCCGGCGGCGACGTAGAAACCCCCCACCTCGCTCTCGCCGAGGATGAACTCGCCGTCAGGGGTGAAGGCCTCCGGCCCATTGATGAGTTGATGCACGTCGGCATCCTCCATACACGGCACCAACGTCTGTGCTGCCTCGGTGAGAGGCAGGAAACGATCCCAATCCGGGGTGAGCAATGTGTTGTTGAACGTGGGTGGGATGTTGCCGTCGCGGCACCACGGATCGGGGTCGCGCTCGTAGCCGCCCATGATCATCCCACCGACCTCCTCGCGAAAATAGACCAGTCGATCTGGGTCGCGCATCGTCGGGAGATCGGAAGGAATCGTGATCTTGGGTCGGGTGATTGCGTACTGGTGCGCCATCGACACGATGGGCACGTTCACGCCCACCATGCGTCCGATCTCGTGCGCGTACATACCGCCGGCGTTGACGACGACATCGCAGGTGATGGTGCCTTTGTCGGTCTCTACGTGCGTGACCCGCTTGCGACCGTCGTACTCGGCGACGCCGATGGACAACACACGAGTCATCGTGGCGATTTCGGCGCCGCGACTGCGCGCCCCGGCCGCCAGTGCCATCGTGAGATCACTCGGGTTCAACCACCCATCGGTAGGCAGCCACACCGCACCTAACACATCGGTGGGATCGAACAATCCGTGAAAGCGTTCGAGCGCTTCGGTAGTGCTGATGAGATCGAGCGGTAGACCGAAGGTCTTGGCCCACCCGGCCTGACGGCGGAGTTCCTCGAGACGTTCGGGGGTGGAGGCGAGTCGCAGCGAACCGACTTCGTGCCAACCAACATCGCGCCCCGTCTCGTCGCCCAGGCGGCGGTACAACTCGGCTCCGTACATCATCATCTTCGTGAGCGTGACGCTGCCGCGCAGCTGACCGACGAGACCGGCAGAGTGAAATGTCGAACCGCTGGTGAGCTGGTCGCGATCCACCAACACGATGTCGTTCCATCCGAGGAGCGTGAGGTGATAGGCGATGCTCGCTCCGCCGACACCTCCGCCGATGATGACCGCCCGCGCGTGAGATCGCATAGCTGGAATCTAGACGCGCGGATGACCTCTGGCATCGGCCAACCAACTGCCGAAGTTGGCCGACGCGGCCAGTCGCTCGCAGTTCGTGAGTCGCTCGTGGGCATAGGTGACGAAGTCGGTGTCGAGTGTGCTGATGGCTTGCTGTACTACGGCCCACATGCCTTCGCGGAACTCGCTCATCACCTTCATCAGCTGCAAGCGCGCCCAGCGCGACGATGTGACCCCCCCGAAGTACAAGGTGAGCAGTCTCTCGTCGGCCTGCGGCGTGAGGCCGCAGTTAACGCTCAAGTTGGCGAGATCGAAGAAGGCATCGTTCATCCCGGCGTACTCGTAGTCGAGCAGCCACACACGATCGTCGGCGAACAGTACGTTGCCGGGCAGCAGGTCGTTGTGACACGGCACGGGGGCCGTTGGGGTCGCGGCGAATGCGGTCTCGATGTGGCGGCTCTGTTGATGCAGCCGCTCGTATGCGGCGGGCGGCATGACCCCATGGCTGCTCGCATCGCGGGCGTGCCATTCGACCACACGATGAATCGGAAAGGTGCCGGTAAGGGGCCCACTCGTGTGCAGGATCTTCAAGAGTTTCACGACGGTGTCGAGCTGTTCGATGAATGCTTCGTTCTCGAGGTGGTGTCCCGGTACGAGTTGGGTTACCTGCGTGCCGATGCCAGGTAGCTCGCAGAGCACCGGTGGGCCGATGCCCAACTCCGCTGCCCGCCGCGACGCTTCGGCTTCGCAACGTCGATCGATGCCGAGCAGTTCGGTGCGTTCGCCGGGCACGCGCACCACGAACTCCGTACCCTCGGCGGTCACGACGTAGTTGCGGTTCGTGATACCGCCGGTGAGCGGGCGGATCGTGACATCCGTCCGTGCCCATGCGGGAACCCGGCGCACGATGGCTTCAATCTCGGCGGCCATCCGAAAAGGCTTAGCACGTGCGGCTACCTTGACAGCGTGAAGTTCGTGCTGGTCCGTCATGGCGCAACCCAGTGGAGTCTGTCGGGTCAGCACACTGGCCGGACCGATCTCCCGCTTGTGGCCGAGGGCCGCGCGCAAGCTGAAGCGGCGCGGCCGCGGGTGCTCAGCATCATCGGCGATCTCACCACGGCCTCGCTGTGGTCCAGTCCGCTCACGCGTGCGCAGGAGACGGCCAGCCTGATCGCGGGCCACGGTACCTTCGGGCTCGATGACCGACTTCGCGAGTTCGACTACGGCATCTATGAAGGCCTCACAACCCCGGAGATCAAGCAGCGGGCACCCTCGTGGACGCTGTGGGACGGTTGCCCCGGGGGCGAGTCGATGCATCACGTGATTGCGCGCGTCGATGCGTTTGTCCGAGATGCACGCTCGCGCGACGTGCGCCTGACAGTCGTGTTCGCACACGGCCACCTGCTGCGCATCCTCGCCGCCAGGGCACTCGATCAACCCGGTTCGCTTGGGCGCCATCTTGCCCTCGACACCGGCTCGGTGAGCGAGATCGAAGACCTGCGCGACGGCCCCGCGATCACCCGATGGAACGATTGCGGAAGCTGATCGTGGACGAGAGCGCTCCCGTGACTCCCGCTGGTTGGCGTGTCAACCCTGCCTCGTTGTCATGGCGCTTTTCCCGATCGTCGGGCCCTGGTGGCCAACACGTCAACACCACCGACTCCAAAGCTGAGCTCACCTGCGATCTCGCCCAGGCGGGTTTGCCTGCGGCAGTTGCCGAGCGTGTCATTGCGAAACTGGGCGAACAGGTTCGGGTGTCGGCCTCGACCGATCGTTCGCAGCGGCGGAATCGTTCCGAGGCCCTCACCCGGCTCGGGGCGATGATCGACGCAGCGGCACATGTACCGCGCGCCCGCCGCGCAACGCGCCCAGGGCGCGGCGCCGTCGAGCGTCGAATCACGGCCAAGAAGCACACATCCGCACGCAAGGCCGATCGCCGTTGGTGTGCCGAGGAATAATCGTTGGCCCCGCCGAGTCTCCGACGAGAACTCCTGCGATGAAGTTCACCCGACTCGGGTGAGGCATCGCCCTTGTCGTCGTTTGGACACCGCAATAGCGTTGCGTCGGGAAGAGGCCTATGAGCGACATCAACATCACGTTCACGATTCTGGCTGCTGTCGTCGTGCTGTTCGTGTGGAACAAGATCCCCGTCGAACTCGTCGCGGTCGGTGCCGCACTGGCCCTGTATGCGACGGGAGTCCTGCAGCTCAGCCAGAGTCTGGCCGGCTTCGGTGAACCAACCGTCATTCTCATTGCCTCGCTGTTCGTGGTCAGCCAAGGCCTCGCCGCAACGGGCACCACCGCGTGGGCCGGCCAGCAGTTGATGCTCAGATCCGGTGGCGATGATGGCGGTGGTGGGTCACGTCTCATGGTGATGATGATGGTGCTCGTTGCGGCGTTGACAGCGCTGATCAGCGTCAACGGTGCCGTCGCTGCACTGTTGCCGATGGTGGTGATCTTGGCGGTGCGGCTCGGTCGTTCACCTTCTCCGTGCAACACGGCGCTGCAGATCGCAGCTTCCTCGCACTGCTCATCGCCCAGCTGGAACAGGGTGGTGTCCCCGCGGTCGTGGTGCTCGATCGCGTGCCGCGTGTGAGCCATGGGGCGATTCTCGAAGGACTTGCGCTTCTCATCGACCGTGTGAGTCACATCGTGCCGTTCGTCCTCCTCGGGAGGCGCGCCCCCGACCTGCCCATCGGGCGGTGGCGCGCCGCTGGCTGGCTCACCGAGATCGGAGATGACGAATTGCCGTTCACCGATGACGAGGCTGTGGCTGTTGGCACGCTCGTACATGACATCAACGTCGGCCATGAAGTGATCCTCGCAGTGAATCGTCGAGCCGAGGGATGGGTCACGGGGGTCATGCTCACGTTGCTGTCGTTGCAGGGTCGCGCCGACTCCTCTGGTGCAGCGGGTCAGATCGATGGTGCCGATCCGCTGTTTGCCGACTACTTCGAGTCAGAGGTGCTGCAGCGGCTACGCCCGGCCGAACGCGACGTGGCACTCTCGCTCTCCGTACTCGACACATTCGACATCGACCTGTGTCGTGATCTGCTCGGCAACCATGCAGTGCCCGTGGCGCGCGAGCTGCAGCGCGGGCACGTGTTCTTGTCCACGGCCGGTCGTCGTGGCGGCACTCTGCGCTTCATGCCGTTGTTGCGCGAGATGCTCGAGAACGAACTGCCTTGGAGCAATCCTGATCGCTGGTCATTGCTGCACCGCAGCGCAGCGATGCTCAGCCAGAACCGTGGTGATCTGATCGGCGCACATCGTCATCTCACCCGCGCAGGCGACCTGCAGAAGGCAGCCGAGTTGGCGGTTCAGCCCGTGCTCCAGTTTGTCGACCGGGGCGATTGGCGCGGCCTTGCCGCGATGATGCGTTCGTTGCAGTTGTTGATCACCGTCGACGACCCGGCACTTGCGTTCGACGTTGGGGCAGCGTGGCTCTTCGCCGGAAACCTCGACGAAAGCAAGCAGTGGTGCGATCGTGGCGAGCATCTGGTCGCACCCGATGATGCAACGATGCAACTACGGCTCTGCACACTCCGCGGGATGATCTCGCTCCTTCTCGGTGATATCGACGCGGCGACTGTGCACGTTGCCGACTACGAACGCCTTGCTGATCACCGTGAAATGGGGCCGCTCGAGGGCCGTTTTTCGACAACCGCGGCGCGGGTGATGTTGTCGTTGCATCGCCTCGACGAGGCCGAGGTCTGGGTTCGACGTGCGAGAGAGATAGCCCAACCCGATGTGATCTCACGGGTCACCGTTCCCGCTCTGGTCGCGTGGCTCTCGCTGGAGCGCGACCGCGTCGGCCCTGCGCGCGAGATGGCGGAATGTGCGTGTGATCAGGCCGACGAATTCGGCATGCGCCCCCACCACGGTGCCTTCGACGCGTTGGTCGTTACCGGGTGGTGTCGACTGGCCGCTGGCGATCTTGTCTTTGCGGCGCATTTCAGCGACGAAGCCGCGGTCGATGCCGAGGTCCTCGGTCTCCCCTGGAATCACTTGCGCAGTGGTCTGCTCGTAGTCGAGGTGCAGCGGCTCTCGGCGGGCCCGCAGGCAGCACTGCGGGTACTGGGCGACCTGCGTTTGCAGCTCGAGTTCGAACCGATCGCCATCGGCCCTGTCGCTGATGCAGTCAACGCGGCAGAAGCCATGGCCTTGATCGGAGTCGGTAGAGCGGAGGCGGCCCGATCACTGATCGAGCGCCTCCCCGATACACCCCGTCGTCGGCTTCTCGCTGGCTACCTTGCGTTGGCATCGAAGAGCTTGGGTGCCGTCGAGGAAGTCGTGGGGGACACCTCAGCATGGAGCCGCCACGACCAGCTCGTGGCCGATGTGTTACGCGCTGCAGCCTGTGTCTCACCGTTCGCGGATCAGTTGCTGGTTGACGCGCTCCGGGTCGGCGCGACGACGGGTTGGGTGTCACCGTTTCTCGGATACGGTGATGTTGTGGGCATGTTGCTGGCGCGACTTCCGCTCGATCAGCTGCACCCCGAGCTTGCGGTTGCACTGGCTCGTCGGCTGACCCGGGGTGGTGCAGATACATCGCGCATGGCGCCGCACATGTCGTTGCGCGAACAATCCATCCTCGAGTTGCTGCCAACGCATCTGGCCTACGCCGAGATCGGTGAACGGTTGTTCGTTTCGGTGAACACCGTCAAGACGAATGTGAAGGCGATCTATCGCAAGCTTGGTGTTGCTTCACGTTCGGAAGCCGTCGACACGCCACGCTGGGCTGATCTGAGCGCTCGGGCTGTCGGCTCGTCAGCGCGTGGTTGGGGTGGTGGCCCTTTCGGCACGAACTCTCGACTTGCCGCGCAGATGCAAGATGCGCGCCGTCAGAGCCAGGATCACGCCTCCTGTCACCGCACCGACTGCAGCGATGTAGGCGGTGTTGCCGCGATCGGTGCCGGCGAGTGCACCGTGGACGGTGGCCATGAAGAAGGCCACGTAGGAGAATAGGTGAATGCCGTGCCAAACTTTGCGAGGCAGCTTGCGCATCATTAATGATGACAACTCCACAACGATCACGATGTACATCGCGATCACCCCCCACGTGACCGCTGCGGTCTTCGAGGCGTGTGGCCAACAACTTCCCGTACATCCGTTGGGGACGAGGATTTCCTTCCACCCGAAGTGGGCATAGTTGTCAGCAACCAGACCGCCGAGGTGGATACCCGTCGTGATGATCGCGAGCGCGCCGAGCCACCGGTGGAGGTCGAGCAGCCACGCCGGCCGATACACTGCCTTCATCATGCGTGTGACGAGCAGGATGCCCCACAGGTTTGTCGCTGCGAGCATCACCCACGCGACGATGCCGCTGCCCCGCGACAGGTACCACCAGGTCTGTGGGTTCATGCGCGGAATGCCTCCAGATTCGATGTTCGAAACACGACGAGATCTGTCGCAACCATAAGGCCGGCGAGACCGACGTGCTCGAGTATCGCGACCGCAGTCGGGCCGTCGCTCATCATCGCTGCTGTGGCAAACGCTTCGGCTGTGGCGGTGTCTCCTGCAATAACCGTTGCGGTGAGCAGTGTCGTTGCGGCGGGTAGCGCGGTCGTGGGATCGATCAGGTGGTGCGCGCTCTCGCCGGAAGGAGATGTCCAACGGCGGATCGTTGTCCCTGATGTTGCGATGCCTCCCTGCGACAGGGCGAGACGAGCGACATGATCAGGTGCGGCTGCCGGGTCTTCGATGCCGATGACCCACGACTCATTGCCGTCGTAGGGTTCGCCGAGCACGCAGATGTCGCCTCCCACGTTGACGAGCGCTCCACGAGCCCCCGCTTCGATCAGTTCTTCGGCGACGATGTCAGCAGCGAAGCCTTTGCCGATCCCGCCGAGATCGATGGCCCCGCCGGCCGGCACGGAGATAGTTGCATGTGCAACATCAACCTGTACGGATCCACTGACGCCGATGATCTGCTGGCTCACGCGTGGTGCAACTGCTGATGTCGTCGCGCTGTGCGTATAGCCGTGATGGACGAGCGCTGGCAACACGGTGATGTCGAACAAACCCTTTGTCTGCTTCCATGCCTCGATGGAGCGCAGCACCACGGCAAGCGTGTCCTCGTGAACGCGCACGGGCTGACCCGCCGCCAGATTGGCACGCGTGATGTCGCTCTCGGGGATGAAGCGGCTCCACAACGACTCGAGTTCGCGCAACCTCGTCTCTGCCGTGTCGAGCATCAGGTCTGTACCACCCGTGACGATGATGTGCGATTCGCACCCCATCACCCGGAAGCTGCGCTGGACCGATGTCTGGATTCCCGCCGACATCGCCTAGGGCGTACTTGGTTTGGTGGTCGTGGGCGGTGGCGGGGGCGGAGGTGCCGGTGCTGCCGTCGTTGGTGGTGGCGCCGGTGCGGGCGTTACCACGGGTGCCGGCGCTGGCGTTGGGGCCGGAGCGGGTGCCGGCGCAGGTGCCGCCACCGGCGTTGGCGTCGCAGCTGTGACCGGGACGGGCGCGGCAGCGGGGGCGGGTGCAGCGGCGGTGGGCTGCTGCGCGACTGTTCCCGTTGCTGGCTTTGCGGCACCCGCTGTGGGTGTTGCGGCTGGAAGTGGCGCTGCTGCCGGTGCGGCAGGTGCGACGATGATGCCGGGTTCGGTGGCTGGCGGAATGGCCAGACTCACCGTCTCGGTCGGTGCCGGCACGGCAGAACCCGCCACAGTGGGAAGGGTGTCCACCGAGACTGCCGGCGTGGTGTCGGTAGTGGCTACCGGCGGCGGCAGTGCGCTGGTTGTAGGCCGATGCGCGTACGCGATGACACCGGTCAGGCCCAGCACCGCCGAGGCGGCGAGGCCGGTGGCCGCGATGCGACCTCCAGCGGCCACGTGCGGCCGCTTGGTGCGTGCACGGCGGGCGACGCGGTTGGGCGTCGCAAAGGGAGTGGCTGCATTCGTTGCGTGAGCTGACGCTGTCGTCGCCTGACCCGTGGGATCGAGTTGGGGCACCAGGACCGACGCAGCCACCAGCGTCGTCGCGCTCGGTGGTGCGAATGCTCCTGTGGAGAATGCTGCCGATGACACTGCAGCCAATGACGCCGCCGGGTTGGTCGTCGTGGCCCCGGGCGCCCAGATCGAGGCAGGGTCGGCCTGCAGCGAAGCGGCGAGTGCTGGGGCAGCCGCTGCCGCAGTCGGTGCTGAGCGGGAGGTCAATGCCTCGGGCGAAACGGGTGCCTGCTCGCGCTTGGCTCGAAGCGACGCGATTCGTGCAGCGTGGTCGGCGTCAGTCGTCATCGTGCTCGGCCGATCCAGTGGAGTTGGATTCGTGGTCGTCGGATCCTGAGTAGTCGTCGCCGTAGGTTGCTCCCGCACCCGAGGGCACGGTGGTTGCAGCGGGCGGCGGTGACTTCACTGGCTGGGAGCCGGCAACGGGTTGCAGTTGCTCAGCGGTGGTGGGCTCGTCGTCGTGCGACGCGCGCGCACCTGGCTGGGCCGGCAGAGGAGCCGGTGCGTCGGTGTCATCTCCATGTACCAGTGGTGCGACGACCGGGGCGGGCACGGTCTGCTCGATCAGTTTGGGCGTCGACGCGGGGGCGGCATCGGTGCTGGGTGTTACCAGGGCTGCGGTGACCGATGCCTTCACGCCGTCGCCGCTCGCGGTCGCAGTGAAGGTGACCACACGCGTCGCGTCGGAGAGTTGCACGGTAACGGTGGGACCGGCGTTGGATGTGGACACGACCGACCATCCGGTGTCGACCTCGGTGGAGACCACCGTGAGCACACCACCCGCCGAGGCGAGCGTGACGCGGGCTGCGTCGCCCACTGCATAGACCACGGTGCGAGGCGCAACCGATGAACCATTCGCTTGAGGCACGGGTGCTGCGGTGGCTGCCGAGCTACCAGCATTCATGACAGCGCCTGCCATCACGGCTGCTGATCCGGTGCCGAGTACGCCGGCAATCGATACTGCGGTGAGCCACGTTTTCTTCATCAGTTGTACTCCAAGTTCATCAAGGCCCGTATGCCCATCCAACACTGATATCGACGTTGTGTCATCGGCGCTTGACCCAAGAAACATTAAAGAACTGGTCCGACACACGACGCGTTTGCGACGCGTGCGCAGCATTGGGCCGCGGCTGTGCCGGGGTGTCAATGGCCAATAGTTTCTGCCCGTAGGCGGTCAGTGGAACTGCCCATCGGTGGCCATCAGAATTGCCCACTGATGGCCAATGGAACTGCCCGGT